>JACDOJ010000022.1 GCA_017656135.1 Bacillota bacterium
CTGGGGTAACTACTTCCTCCTGGGACTTGACCTTTGAATTCTGCTTGTTGGCAGCCGGATCAGACTGCTCTAAAGGAGGGTTCGCCACTTCATTGCTGTTTGCAGGACGATTGACACCAGGAATATTTACACTGTTGACATCTAAAGAAAGTCTCATTTCTTCCTTCGCCCCTCCGTGGAGTTATAAGAAGATAGGTTTTCATTTATTAAATCGGCAGGAGAAGGAGAAAACTATAGAAAAATTATTAGGCCGGCCCAAAAGAGAACTAAGTCCTCCAAATAAAAAGGCTGCTGACAGTACTTTCAAGAGTACTTTGTCAACAGCCTGAGGCCCTAGGTAACCTAGGGCCTCTCGTTGTTGATAGCGATTACCGCAGGAGCTGTAGCACGCCCTGGGGCAGCTGGTTGGCCTGGGCCAGCATGGCTTGAGCAGCCTGCTGCAGGATGCTCAGCTTGGTGAACTTCATCATTTCCTGGGCCATATCCACGTCACGGATTCGGGATTCAGCTGCTGTTAAGTTTTCAGCAGATGTCCCCAGGTTGTTAATAGTGTGCTCCAGACGGTTTTGGTAGGCACCCAACTTAGAGCGCTCGGAAGAAACGGCTTGAATGGCATTATTGATTGTTGTTATTGCAGTATTGGCAGCATTCTGGTTGGAAATATCTACACCACCAATAGCAACTTTATCGCCATCAGCAATTGCCGCACCAAAAGTAAGCACTGTAGTCCCTTGGGCATCTACAAAGGTTACGCCAGCATCTGAAGTAGTTGCTACTACATTTCCATTAATATCTTTTAGTGCGCTACTGGCTGCATCGTAAGTATACTCCCCGGCTTGCAATCCTTTATTAGTAACAGTTGCTGTCGCGGTTGCAGTTCCGCCACTAATCGATACGGTACCAGAAATAACAGCATCAGTAAAGTTTATAGTATCATCTCCAGAAGTTGCGTTCCAACTTTTACCATCAGCACTTGTTGCAGTTACATTGCCATTTGCATCGATTAATTCATAATTTCCGCTACTGCTGTTTAATTGAACTGTGTAACTCCCATCAGCAATATCGGTATTCAAGTCACCACCATCATTTACGCTTGCTGTTATTGTTATTTTTGCATCGCCTACTACTCCCAAATTATAAGCGCGCATATCAGCAATATTAACTGTAAGGTTCTGACCTCCGTTTGCTCCTATATGAAGAACGCCCGAGTAAAAACCATTAAGGAGCTTTTGGGTGTTAAACTCGGTAGTATCACCGATTCGGGCGATTTCCTGAGCTAGCTGGTCGACTTCTTTCTGAAGCTCGGCACGGTCAGCAGCCGTATTGGTATCACTGGCCGCTTGAACCGCCAGTTCGCGCATCCTCTGCAGAATACTATGTGTTTCATTCAATGCGCCCTCGGCAGTCTGAATAAGGGATATGCCGTCCTGTGCGTTTTTGGAGGCCATTTCCAAGCCGCGAATCTGAGCGCGCATTTTTTCGGAGATGGCCAAGCCGGCAGCGTCATCGCCGGCACGGTTGATGCGAAGACCAGAAGATAACTTCTCAAGCGATTTTTGTGTCATTACGTTGTTAAGACTCAACTGACGATAGGTGTTGAGAGCAGCAATGTTGTGGTTAATCCTCATAATCAAATTCCTCCTTGATGATTATGGTTTTTCGCCTGGTATCCGTTCCAGGCATCAGACTTTAAGCCGACTTTTCCTTTAGACCCCGAACCACCTACGTTACCTCGCACGCACCACCGCCTTTCAAGCTTGTCCAATTAGTTTTCCTTACTTCCTTCATCGACAGCCTGCTAATGGAACTTAAACACTTTGGTTCAGAATGAGGCACATTTTTTGGATAATCTATTCATCTTTGAACAAAATTTTGGAAATTTCATCTAGATTGGTTTCTTTGCGGGTAGCGGCCCGGCGGTTTTCCTCTTGAATTTCTTGGTAGACTTCTTCCCTGTGCACAGGTATCTCCCGAGGTGCGGTAATCCCCAATTTGACCTGATCGTTCCGAACATCCACCACCGTGATTTTGATGTTATCGCCAATGATGATGCTTTCATCAACTTTTCTGGTCAGAACTAACATATGTAATGCCCTCCTTGGCCTCTCCGTCCCTTGATAAGTCGATTAAAGGGCTACACTGACTACTACCTTTTCTTCTGTACTTTCTTTAGGATTTCTGTCCTTTACGTGCTGAAAAATCTTATGCTTCACTGAATATTCATCATTGTCCATGACCACCTGTCGACCCAGCATCTTCTCTACATTTATGACCAACGGACCCTTGGTATTCGCCGTCATCTCCCTAGGATCTTCGGGAATGACCACGATAGTCAGCACCGCTGTTTCAGTATCCTCTTCAAGCTCTAGCTTTTCCACATCAAGCTTGGTCAATTCAACCTTATACTCACCTAGAAACGTAGTAGGCTCAATGACCACAAAAGCTAATTCAGGCTCGTCAATGCTCACCAGCCAGTGCAGCGGCGTATCATCGCTGTGCTCCAGGAGGGCAAATTTTTTCAATTCGGGAAAACCAAGCAAACCATCGGGAAAGGTGATTACCTTTTCATCAGGTATGTTCAGTTCTCCAAAGCGGCGGGATTTGAGCTTCATAATAAAATTCCCCTTTCAAGAACGTGATTAGCGTAAGAAGTCTATCAAGGATGGCTGAATGATCCGGGCAGCAGAGCCCAGAGCAGCCTTGTACACGTTTTCCTGCATATTCAGTTCCATGATGACTTCGGCGATATCCACGTCTTCGTTTTCCGAAAGCAACTCGGTGATGTTCACGTTCTGGCCAGCTAGACGGATCTTGGTGAGTTCGAACCTGTTGGCCGCAGCTCCAACCTTGGATTGAATAGTCAAGGCGTTCCCCAGAGCTGAATCAAGTGAACCAATTGCACTATCCACTCCGCTCTGATCGCCACTCTGCAGGCTGGATCTGAGGCCTTCTAGGGCGGCGAAGATGTCGGCAAAGAGGTCCTCTCCCACGACGTTCACAGCCACATAAACATTATGTCCAATCTCGTACTGCACTGAGTTGGTATCCCCCTGGTATGCGGTCACATTTCCGTCGCTACCCAGGTCGTAAGGAGCGGTCAGGGTTTTGGTTCCGGAAAAGATATACTTACCGTCGTACTGGGTCTTGCTTAGAGTATAAACATGCTGGTAGATCTGGTCGACCTCCTCTGCAATTCTCTCCATATCGTCCTGGCCCCAGGTACCATTGGCACCCTGGACGGCCAGCTCCTTTGCTCTATGTAGGGAGTTGATAACTTGGTTGATGGCAGAATCAGTGGTTTCCAGCCAGGAAAGCCCCTGGTCGAGATTGCGGGTATACTGCTGAATCTCCGCAAGGTTAGAGTTTAAGCCCATGGACTTCCGGATGATGACCGGGTCTTCATGGGGTCGGGACACCTTTTTACCTGTGGAGAGCTGCTGGTTGTAGTCAGCCAGGCGTTTCATCCCGGCGTGCAGATTCTGTAGAACCTGCTCATTCATCATCCGGTTAGTGATACGCATCGCCTACACCTACCTTCCTACCAAACCCATGCGGTTGATGATCACATCATACATCTCATCCAGACCAGTCATGACTCTGGCCGCCGCGTTATAAGCGTGTTGGAATTTCATCATGTTGACCATCTCTTCATCGATGGAAACCCCGGCCACCGCCTCTTGCCGGCTCTCCAGGTTGTTGACCAGCACATCCTGGTTTTCAGTCATCCGCATGGCATGCTGGGCGTCAACACCAAGCTGAGAAATGGTGCTGCTAAAATAGTCTCGTAAAGTGGTACCACTGGCTACAATCACTGAAGGATCGTCTTTATCGTAAATATCGATTTTTCCGGTGAGGATATCTGCTAAACTGCGGGCATTTTCGCCGTCAATTGAATCAATGACCCCGTCCCCGTCGGCATCTGTTCCCAGACTGGAGGCCGCAATTTGGTCTTCAGTTACTGCCACCCTCATCAGCGGCTCATCAGTGTATTCGAAGAAATTCAGCCCGGTCTGGCCATTGAGGCCATAGCCGTTTTGGTGAACAGCATTGAACTGAGTCATCAGCGTGCCAATGATGTTCTCCACGGCATCTAAGTGCTTGGAAAGTTGGACATCCCGCATCTCGACTAGGCCCTTCAAAACCCCATCTCGAAACTGCACCTGATTGGGTGAGCCCTTCCAGTAGATCTCGTAGAGACCATTATTGTCATCGTCTCTGGTCTCGATCTCCCGAGCACTATCCCACTGGACGATGGGAACCCCACCCACAGTCACTGTGGTAGCGTTGTATTTGTCAGTGATAACATTGACATCCACCAGTTTGGAGAGCTCAGAGATTAGCTTGTCCCGCTGGTCCATGAGATCGTTGGGGTGATCTCCGACGGAGGTAGCATCCACAATCTGCTTATTCAAAGCTGCAATTTTGTGAGCATAAGTATTTATTTCGGTAACTCTCACCGCTATATCCTCATTGATGGAGTCTCTAAGCTCTTCGAGCTGGGTATAAGTGTGGTTGAGAATATCCGCCAGGGCTTCGCCGCGCCGCAGGACAACGGTCCGGGCTGAACCGCTCTCCGGATTGATGCTAAGATCTTGCAAGGCCTGCCAGAATCCGTCAATGGCGTTACGGATACCGGAATCCGACGGCTCGTTGTAAATCAGCTCTATCTGGTTTAAGAGGCCGCTTTCCGTCTCCCATCTCCCTAGTGAGGAGGTTTCCTGCCTGATCTGACCGTCCAAGAAAGCATCCCGCATCCTTTGGATCGCAGCAACCTCCACACCGGTACCAATCTGACCCGGAATGGCCGGACTGATCCAACTGGGCGGGCTAAAAGGGGTCGCCGCTTGGATCTGCACTACCTGCCTGGAATAACCAGGAGTATTGGCATTGGCGATATTGTGAGCAGTGGTTTCCAAACCTATCTGTTGGGCCATTAGAGCCCTACGGGCCGTCTCCAGTCCCATAAATGTACTGCGCATCTAATTCACTCCTCAGGCTTTCCAGTCCAGGATATTTCGGCGACAGGCGGTTTTCTGCTTGCTGCCGACATCAGAATACCCCTGTTTACTGTCATCAGTGCCGGTCAAAAGGTTCAGACAGAAATTGACGTAGGCCAATTCCCGGTCTAAGAGCTTTCTGTTCAAAGCGTTCACTGCTTTTAGCTCACTCAACAATTGCCCCAAAGTATGCCGACGCTCCAAAAGCCCTTCATTTTCCGGCGGGCCAATTGCTTCAGCCAACTCCAACAGGGTAGCAGCCAAATGGCTTCCCACCTGGGAAGCCAAATCATCCGTGATTTGAATTCTTTTCCGTTCTGCCGCAGCTACCGACTGGGCCAGTTGGGCTTCCTTGCCGTTGATCTGTTCCAACTTCGCCAGATATACAGGCAGCCTCCCGGTCAGTATCGCTTTTTTCTCCTCTGCCAGCTTCAGGAGCTCCCGGTGCAGGGAGATCTCCTCATCTAAAACCGCTAATAGATCGGTAATCGTCTGTTCCATTGGAAACGCCCCTAACCTAATCGGTCCACAATAGAACGGCCCAGCACCTTCTCGGCAACCTCCCGGCCGGAGACATTGTAGGTTCCGGTTTTAACCGCTTCCCGCAGCTGGTTGACTTTATCTTCCCGGATCTCCGGGACACTGGCCAAACGTTGTTTAACAGCCTGCACCGTTTTGCTTTCGTTGGAAATAACCATCTTATCCTTACCCATGGAAGGGGCCGCTTTCTCAGTCTTAGCAGACCGCTTCACTTTACTCTGCTGATTGTAGACCTTCAGGGCGTTGTGGATTTGGTTTGTGGAAATATACATTCTCGCCACCTCTAGTATTGGTATCGGCAAAGCGCTGGTAAGCTTAATGCTTTTTTTCTATAGCTAATCATTCCTCTTGACCCGATCGTAAAGGTAGATCTTCATGGAGGTCTTTCCGGAATCATTCTCAGACTTCTCCTGGGTTTTGGGGCTTTTCGCTTTGGATAGTTCGGCCGCCAGCTTACTCCTGCATTCAGAGCACAAGTCACCTGAGGAGATCGGAGCCCCGCATTGCCGGCAATGGGCCTTCCAAGCCGGTTTCACCTTAATTAGCCGCCCCTCCCGGATCAGTTCTTGGATGAACTCCACATCCACCTCTAATTTGGTAGCCACCTCAGCCACGCTGGCCTCCGGGTTTTCTTTGATGTACTCAATCACTTTCTGGGCCAGTTCTTCCTCTTCCCGCTGGCAGTCAGGGCAGATCGGGCTCCTGACTTTCATAAAGACCTTGCCGCAACGAGCGCAGTTCGCCAGGTTCATGTGACACCCCCCCAAAAAAACTAATAACCATCCTTCTCAGAAATGCCCACCGCCAAGGTGAAACCGGCCACACCCTTGGCCCCGGCCCGCAGCAATACCCGGGCGGCTTCACTTAAAGTGCTGCCGGTGGTCATGATGTCATCGATAAGCAGGACCTTCTTCCCTTTGACGGGCCCTGGGTTCTTAAGGTAAAACTCCCCGGCCAGCCCCTGCTTGCGCTGCCAAGCTGTCAAGGTGTGCTGGAGAGCAGAGCCAGGCAGGCGGTGCAGCACATCTTTTGCTATCTTCATATGTCTTTTATCGGCAATTTCCTGGGCTAAGATTAGGGCTTGGTTGAAACTGCGTTCACTTGCAGTCTCAGGGTGCAAGGGAATAGGAATAATCAGTTTATACGAGCGTAGCTCAGGAAAACGCTGGAGGTGCCCGGCCATCAGCCTCCCGAAGGCTTGGCCCAGCCTGAGGTCACCACCGTACTTGAACCGCTGAATCAAATCCCGCAGCTCGTCGTTGTAGATAGCCACGCTCCTGGCGACTGAGAACCTTGGCCTAGCCTCGGCACAGGTGGTGCAAAGAGATGCCTTTTTCCCTTGTGCAGAGAGCGTAGGCCGGCCGCAACGCCGGCACAGCGGTTTCTGGGTGTAGATCAGCCTCTCCAGACACTTGTGGCAAAAACCCGCCTTCCAGAAGTCAGAAATAGGCCTCCGGCAGTTAGCACAAGTAGACCCAGGTGGAAAGAGAAGAGCAGTGAGTTCGCTCCAAACTTGGGGATCTAGCTTGATGAAATCTTCACCCCTTTTTTGAGTTTCAAAATCTCGGACTGGGGAACCAAGCGAGTAATCAAGATATCATTGCGCCGCCTCAAATCCAACACCTCAGTTATCTTAAAGGACTTCTCTGCCTCCATGACGCCAACCACCGGCCGGCTGGGCATCTTCTCATCAACCTCCAAAATCTTGGCCAAAAGACCGTTGGTCAGCTGGACGATGTAGCCTACAGGGAAGATGGCCACGTGTTTGATGAACAGATCACAAATCTCAGGGTTAAAGAAGGTTCCGCAACTGGTTAAGAGGAACTCTATAGCCTGTTGAGGGAGCATGGCCGGTCGGTAGGCCCGGGTGGTGGTCATCGCATCGTAGACATCAGCTAAGGCCGTGATCTGGCTGAAAGGATGGATCTCGTCTTCCTTAAGCCCCTTGTAGTAACCGGTGCCGTTGTAGCGCTCGTGGTGCTCACCGGCCATCCGTACCACGATCTCTGGGACATCTCCAGACTGATTGAGAATCTCTTCCCCCCAACGGGCATGGTTTTTAACCAGTTCGAACTCTTCCGGTGTATACTTGCGGGGCAAATTCAAGAGCTCAATGGGAAGCCGGGTCTTACCGATATCGTGCAGCAGGCCCCCGGTACCCACATCCTCCAACTTTGAGCCTTCATAGCCCAAAGCTTTGCCGATGATAATGGTAAAGACACAGACCTGAACTGAGTGAGCAAAGGTATAATCATCATATAAATGCAGCTCATCCACGTGCTTGAGCAGGTGTTCATTGGTGAGCAGGACGGCGCACAAATTGGAGACGGCTTCTCGCATCGTTGGCATATCTAGGGCTTCACCCATGCGGACATCGTTCATCACTTGCTCAACGACGTTGACCGCCTCAATGTAGGCCCTCCGTGCTTCCTCTTCCTGCTGTAGGAGTTCGCATTCCTCTGGGGAGAGGTCCTCGGGAATGACCTTCTTAATCCAGACCACCCTGACATCGAACTGCTGCATTTTTTGGATATACCTTTGATTGAGAACGGTTCCTGCCCTGAGAAGCACCTGCCCTTCCGGAGTGTACACGTCCTTGGCCAGAATCATCTCCGGCTCCAGCTCATCCAAGGTGAGGACACACTTTATCTCCGTCGCCACTCTGAAAACACCCCTTCTTTGCTGCTTCCAAATTTTCGCCTCTAATGTGGTCCACTGCACTTTTAATGCACTTTGATCCTACCGTCCGGCATAAAAAAACTACTTCACCGGTGGGATGAGCCTTCGACCTTCCGGCCCTGCCAGCCATCTGCACTAAGGAAGCAGTCCCGAAACTGGCGTGGTCGGCCCAGAAGACCAGTACAGCACAGGGACTGATAGTGATTCCCCGTTCTAGGACGGTGGTGGAAATCGCCACCCGGACTTCACCGTCCCGAAATTTTCTTAACTGCTCATCAAAATCAGAGACACCGGCGTGAAAACAGGCGAACTTTCCTGTATAGCCATTCTTTGTAATGTAAGAAAATACCTTTCTTCCTATGATTTTTGTAGGCACAAATATGAAAACTCTCATATTCCTCTCGGCCAGCCACTTGCCGACGAGGTCGGCTGCCTTTTGGTAGAGGCCTTTGTCACTTTTTGCCACCACCACTTCTGGAAGGGGCAGCTCGCCCCCGTGAAAGCGCACCGGCAGGCGCAAATTCACCGCAGAAGAGGTCAGGCTAGACAAAGTCTGGGGTGTGGCAGTGAAAAGCAGCAGCTTAGCCCCCTTTTGCATGGCCCGCCGGATCACTCCCCAAAGGTGGGAATGTTCGCCAAGAGGAAAGGCATCGGCCTCATCAATGATGACGACTTTAAAGGCACAGAGAAACCGGTAGAGTTGGGGCAGTGTCGCCATGGTCACCGCCGCCTCCGGATTATACTCATGCCGGCCGCCGTAGAGCACGGAGAGATTCTCCTTGCCCAGCACCCGGCCGTACTCGTCCGCCCATTCCTCTAAGACGCTTCTCCGGGGCGTGGTGAAGAGAATCGGCCCCTCAAAGCCAAGTCGCAAGAGCTCCCGAAGAAAATGTAGGATGATGTATCCTTTTCCGGCTCCGCAGACCGCATCCACTACACACCTCTCCTCAGCACCCTGCACAAACTCCAACATCTCTTTGAGCAGGCTCTCCTGCCCAGAAGTGAGGGCACTTAGATTAGGCAGGGCTGGGAGGGGAGTTACCTTGACTGGCTTGCTCTTTTGGGTGTTAAAAAGAGGCGTACAGCCTCGGATAACTCCTAACTCAGCACAGTCCTGGCAGGCGTAACACCGGTCATACCCGCAGCGAGTACAGGGAGCAGTTACAATGTTAAAGCTGCCGCAGCGCTGACAGCGGGGCAGGCCCCCAGGAGTCAGAGCTATTCCCGGCTGAGCCTCAATCTCCCCTGCTAGGATCAGTTCCTGCAGGGCCAGCTCAAAACCTGGAGGCGCCAAGGGTTTCCCGGTGACCTCCCGGATCACCTCTTTATCAGTGAGCAGGCGCCCCGGAAACACCTCAACCAAAGAAGGCAAGTCCAGAAAAAAGCCAGCGGGCGTCGCAGCCACCGGCTGAGGTCTGACTCTCGCCGGCAAGCCCCACTCCCGGAGCCGCCGTTTTAGCCTCCAAACCAGCTTAAACCAGGAGAACCCAGGTATAATCGCCGCCTTGGCCTCCTCTACGACGGCCCAAGCGTACCCAGTCGGTAGTGGATAAGTGAGCGTCCAGGCCTTAGCAGCTTGTTCCAGCGTCCGGTATTTAGTTAAGTCAAAACCTGGATCAGGGGAACAGGAGACTGATACCTGGCCACCATGCTCCAAAAGATACGGAACCCAATACACGTCTACACCCCATCAATGGGTTAGACGTCTTCACAGTCAATTCCTTCCATAAATTTACATTTTCTCATTAATTTCATTGCCTTTGAATGTAGATGGGATTGCTGAAACCCGCGGTTTTGGTTTGTATCTCCACCCGTTCTCCAGGCCTGGTCCCGGTGGCCAGGAGGGTACCGGCGGGCAGTTCAACCACCCGCTTGGCGGCCCACACCACCCAGGTGGCCCGGTTTGGTGGCATCTCGGACCACATGTGCACGATGGTCCCCTCAGCATCCAAAAAGAGAACATCAATGGGAAAACGCATCAGGAAGGTATGGACACTGTTGCAGGGCTGGATAATTAACCCCTCACCTGGATGCAGTCCTTTCCGGCCCAAGAGTCCCACGAGCCGCTCCAGGAAGGAGGCTGCCACCTGAGCCGAAGAGGCCAACTCCACACCTCTGGTTGCGTTGACCACTCTGCAAACTTCCTTCAAGCCCATCACCCGTTTCACATGTTGCTAAAGGTTTTCATCACCCTGATGGCTGCCGGGCCCAAGAGAATGATGAAAATCGTTGGGAAGATGAAGATGATCATTGGAAAGAGCATCTTGACCGGGGCCTTCATCGCCGTTTCCTCGGCTTTCTGTCTCCGCTTGTATCGCATCTGCTCCGACTGAACCCGCAAAACATTGCCGATGGAAACCCCCAGCTGGTCCGCTTGGATTAAGGCGGTAACGAAGGTCGAGAGTTCATCAACTCTGACCCGGTCAGCCAGATCCCGGAGAGCAGTGCGGCGGGGTTTGCCTAAACGAATCTCCTGCAGGGTGCGGCTGAACTCATCCACCAAGGGGCCTCGCATCTTTTCCGTAACCTTGGCCAAGGCGGAGTCGAAGCCCAGCCCTGCCTCTACCGAAACCGTCAACAAATCCAGAACGTCCGGGAGGCTCTTTTGGATGGCTTTCTGTCTCTTCTCCACACGGCTCTTTAGAACCAAGTCCGGGACCACAAAGGCAAAGACCCCGGCAAAAGCAGTAAGCAGCAAGGCCTTCTCCGGGACAGCTCCTACTGAGAGAAAATAGGTCACCAGGGGCAGGCCCACTGTCAAGATGGTCTTAACCGCCAGGTAGTCCTGGACCTGGAGGTTTCCAGGGTTTCCAGCCATGAGGAGCCGGCTGCGAAGCTTCTCCTTGTGCTCTTTCGGGGTGAGCCTGGCAGCCAGCTGGGCCACTTTGGCCAGAGCCGGTTTGAAGAGACGGACATAAACTGGAGCACTTAAGACCTGCTCCCACTGGGAGTACTCCTCGCCAGGAGAAGACAGGCGCTTAAGCCGCTCCCTGACCGCTTGGTTTTTCTCATCTATGGTCAGGTAGACCAGGTAAGATACGCTCACCACCAGCAGGAAGATTAAGATGGCAAGGACAATACCCACCCTTTACACCTCGATGTTGACGATTTTCCGGATTAAAATGATCCCAATCAATTGGGAGACCACTCCCACTCCCACCATGTACAAGCCGGTGGTGGTAGTGAACAAAAGGCTAATGTATTCAGGGTTGACGATGTAGAGAAAGGCCCCTAAACCCACCGGTAGTAAGGAGATGATGAGCCCGGAGATCCGCCCCTGGGCCGTTAAAGTGCTGATCTCCCCTTTGATCTTGATGCGTTCTCTGATAGTATGGGCGATGGTATCCAGGATCTCTGACAGGTTGCCGCCCACCTGCCGCTGGATCTGGACGACAGTGAGCACCAGATCCAGGTCGTCACTGCCTGACCTTTTGGCCATGGCAGTAAGGGTCGCATCCAAATCGGCACCAAGACTGATTTCCTTCACCGCCCGGGCGAACTCGGTGGAGATCGGCGGCGGCATCTCTTTACTGACCATATCCATGGCCTGGATGAAACTGTAACCGGCCTTCAACGAATTGGAAATGAGGGTGATGGTATCGGCGATCTGACTTGCCAAGAGCTGCTGGCGCCTTTTGATCCGCCTGCTTACCACGAGCCTTGGGAGCAGATAGCCTAAGGCCGCACCAATCAGAATCAGTTCCTCTCGCTGTAGAATCCAGAAGAACCAACCGCCTAATCCGGCAGCACCCACTGAAAGCAGCAAGAACTCCGAGCCTTTGAGGGGGATGTCCGCCCGTTCCAGCCGCTCATCGATGGTCTTGCCGAAACCCCTCTTCTCCAGATAGCCGGCGAGCTGCTTTACCAGCTGGGTTAAGGGGGCTCTCTTGGGTTTCTCCTGGGCAGGTTCTGCGGCAGCAGCTTCCGGGCGCAGGATGTACTTCTCCATCCGCCGGCTCACCACAGGGTCGGTCTCCTCACCGGAAGCGAGGAGAAAAAAGAGAAATGCGGATACGGTTAAAGAGATTAAGATGGCGATGACCAGCAGCATAGCCCTCTCTCCCCGCACTAATAGATAGCGAATAGGTCTGGAGGCAGCTCGATGCCTGCCTGTTTGATCTTGTCCCAGAACTTAGGTCTGATCCCAGTAGACCGCAGTTCACCGATGATCTTGCCGTCTTCGGAGACTCCATTCTGCTCGAAAACAAAGAGGTCCTGGAGGACGATGACATCCCCTTCCATGCCCTGCACCTCGGTGATGTGGGTGATCCGGCGGCTGCCGTCGCGAAGCCGGGCCTGCTGGATGATGAGGTCCACCGCCGAGGCGATCTGTTCCCGGATAGCCCGGACCGGCAGGTCCATCCCGGCCATCAAGACCATGGTTTCCAGACGGGAAAGCATATCCCGGGGGCTGTTAGCATGCCCGGTGGTGAGGGAGCCGTCGTGCCCGGTATTCATGGCCTGCAGCATGTCCAAGGCCTCGCCGCCCCGGACCTCACCGACTACAATCCGGTCGGGCCGCATGCGCAGGCAGTTTCTGACCAGGTCTCTGATGGTGACCTCCCCTTTCCCCTCGATATTTGGCGGCCGGCTTTCCAGAGAAACCACGTGTTCCTGGCGGAGCTGGAGCTCGGCAGCGTCCTCCACGGTGATGATCCGTTCATCAGGGGGAATGAAGGAGGAAAGCACATTGAGGGTAGTGGTCTTACCGGAACCGGTGCCTCCGGAAACCACGATATTGAGCCGTGCTTTCACGCAAGCCTCTAGAAACTCGGCCATCTTCTCGTTAAGGGTTCCAAAGCGAATCAAGTCGTCGACAGTCAAGGGATCCTTGGAGAACTTCCGGATGGTGATCGTGGGGCCGTTCAAGGCCAGGGGCGGAATAATGGCGTTGACCCGGGAGCCGTCGGGCAGCCGGGCATCCACCATCGGAGAGCTCTCATCGATCCGCCGCCCCAGGGGTGAGACAATTTTATCAATGACCTGCAGGACATGATTATCATCCCGAAAGGTCACATCAGTGAGCTCCAGCCTCCCCCGCCTTTCCACGTAGACCTGTTTCGGCCCGTTCACCATGACCTCTGAGACGCTCTCATCTTCTAAAAGACCGGTAATGGGCCCGAAACCCAGTACCTCGCTGATGACCTCGTCGATCAACTTGGAACGCTGGGCTCTGGGAAGGTCCGGTGCCTCTTCCTGGACCACGGAGATGACGGCCTCCTCCACCAATTCCTTGATGGTCTGGGAAGCAGCCTGATCCTCGCTGTCCTTCAACAGCTCCGGGTCAATGGTTTCCACCAGCCGCTCGTGGACCTTGGTCTTGAGTTTAAGCAGGGGATCAGGTCTGGACCTGAGGGGCCGCGGATCAGCGGTCTTATCCCGGTGCTTCGCCGCAACCTGTTTCTCTTTCTCTAGCCTCTCCAGGAGAGACATCTCACTTCACCTTCCTCATTCCTGACATCAGCCTCGAGAATAGGCCGGTTTTGGAGACGGTCTGCTGCTCCGGTGCCTGCCAGCCCACCAGTTTGACCAGTTCATAGAGGGCCTGGGTGATCTCGCTCTTCGGGGAGCTGAGAACGAAGGGAACCCCCTTGTTGACCGCCTCTACCACCACCCGGCCGTCGCTGGGGACCTTGCCCTGGACTTTAGTCCCGAGGCTCTCTTCGAACTCCGCCAGGCTGATGCCGATATCAGTGGAATAGCGGTTGACGACAACCGCGATCTTCTCTTCCGGGTACTGGAGGGAAGCCATGGTTTCCAGGGATAACTTGAGGTTCTTGAAAGACGGCAGCTCCAGAGTCCCCAGAAGCAAAATCCGCTCAGAAGCATCCAAAGCGGCCAAAATGGTCCCGTGAAAAGAGGGAGCCGTATCAACGATCACATAATCGAAGGACTTTTTGAGCTTGGCTAGGACCGTCTGGACCAGTTCCTCTGAAACCAATTCCGCCTGTTCCGGCCGCTGGGGGGCGGCGAGCACCTGTACCCCGGAAACATGGCCCAAAAGGTAGTCCTCGACCACTTCCTGGGTGAGTTCCGCCTCCTCCACCAGGTCGGCGATGGTACGCTTGGGAACCAAGTCCAGCATTAAGGCCACATCCCCGAACTGCAGGTCCAGATCCACCAAGGCCACCCTAGCCCCGACCGTGGCCAGAGCTACCGCCAAGTTGGTGGCGATGGTGGTTTTACCGACTCCTCCCTTGGCGCTGAAGATGGTGACGATTCGACCCTCCCGAAGCCGCTCCGGACCCGCCGACTGCAGCTGCTGGCGGCGTTTGGTCTCCAGTTGGTGCACCCGTTTGATGGTATTGACCAGCTCATCCCCGGAGAAGGGTTTGGTCAGGTATTCCCTGGCTCCGGCCATCATGGCCTTGCGCAAGTACTCCTGTTCTCCCTGAACCGACATCATGATGATGCTGGTCTCCGGAATCTCCATGGAGATGAGCTCGGTGGCTGTGATTCCGTCGATCTCCGGCATGTTTATATCCATCAGGATGACATCAGGGGCGAGCTTCTTGGCCAAGAGCACCGCCTCTTTGCCGTTTTTAGCTTCCCCTATGACCTGGATATCTTCATCGAACCGGCAGAGTTTACGGACGTTCTCCCGAGCCTGGTCAGAGTCATCTACTATTAACAGCTTGATCCTGGGAGGAGTCATTATCAGCACTCCCTTTCTCTTTGACTGGGGGCAAAAGTGAATAGGAAAGTTCCGGGAAGACATCGGCCACCTCGCCGTGCAGCTCACTGCTTAAAAGATCCTGGATGTCCATGGGCTCCTCATCATTTAAAATCTGCGGAGTGACCATGATGACCAACTGCGTCTGACCGTCCTTGAATTCCGTGCTCCTAAAGAGCTGGCCAAGAATGGGAATATCGCCGAGAATCGGCACCTTCTGCACCATCTTAGCCTGTTCGTTGCTGATCAGACCACCAATGACCAGGGTTTCTCCGGCTCTCAGATCCACCTTGGTCTTGGTCCGGCGAGTTTTCAAAGCCGGGATAACCCAGCTGTCCAGCTTAACGGCATTGGTCATATCCAGAGAGCTGACTTCCGGGTAGACTTCCAGATTAATCATGTCTCCGTCGTAAACCCTGGGGAGCATGGAGAGTTTTACCCCGTACTCCTTCCAGATGATCGAGAGGTTCTCCCCCGACGGAACCGGCACCGGGATCTCTCCGCCGGCCAGGAAAGTAGCTTCTTCTCCGCTGTTGGTAACCAGAGAAGGCGCTGCCAGGACCCGGGCATCACCATCTTGGACCAGCATCTCCAGTTTGGCGGCAATGGGAGTGATCCGCTGGATGGGGCCGCCTATCTTCACCTCGCTGAACATCAGTTCGAAGGGGATCACTCCGCCGTTGTAGAGGCTCCCCCAACTCAGCCCGACGGAATCCATAACCTCGGTGGAGAGCTCCACGACCTTGACCTGCAGGGCCACCTTGGGCCCTTGTGGTGAATTCACGTTAGCCACCACGGTGATGTCGGCGCCGGTCTGATCAGCGAAGAAATTGGCCACTGCCTCGATGCGTTTCCGTTGCTCCTCCGAGGGGACGGTGCCTTCCAGTAGAATGCCGTTTCCATAAACCTTGGCCTGAAAGTCCTCCTCGCCCAAGTAAGCCACGAGTTCCTGGGCCACTTCCGCCAGGTCGGGCCCGGCCGGCTCTGGTTGCTTCTCGGCGATAGCCGGTGCAGCTTCAGGCTTGGTTGGGGTCAAAGGCAGACGGAGGAGGTTAACTACCTGGTCTGAGTAGGCCTGAGCGATTTTCTCGGCTCTGGCGCTTTTAAACTCACTATCCACCTGACCTTCCAGGAAAACGGTCTGGCGTAAGACCCGCACCGAGATAGCCGGGTCGTTGATGGCTTCAGCAATTTCGGCGGCTAAGGTAGAATTGTCCACATAGACCTTGACGATGAACTCCTTGCGCCCGCCCTTCTCCCAAATGTGTAGGGTGGTGACCCCCGGTTCCTTGCCGTTCAAGATGATCTCAGAAGGGCTGACTACGACTACATCGGCCACCTTGTCATCGGCGATGGCCACCCGGGAAACTTCGTTGACAGTCAGGACCCGGGATTCCCCCACGACCACCGGCAAGGTGGCTGGGGTGGTCTGGACAGCTGAAGTAGGGAGGGAAAAGAGAATCTCGATTAAGAGCAAAAGACCTAGTATACGGCAGTTGGTTTTTTTAGTGAACATCGTTGTTTCCTCCCTATTTCACAACCTGAACAATTTCTTTTACGGTCCCCCGGATTACTTCCACCTGTCTGATCACAGGGGCCGGCGGCTCTTGAGGAAGGCGCCTGATGATTACCTTAGGAGCGACAGGTTCGGGGTCGACAACCTGCCTGACCGGTGCCGGGTTGTACGCGTTGAGGACATCTTCAATGGTTACCGGAGCTGTCCTCAGCCGGTCGTGCTGCTCTGCAGGGCGTAGGACAATCCGCAGCACCCCTCGCTCCTCCGCCAGGGTGAGCCGGGCTGCTTCATCCAGCGTCACCGCCAGAGTGAGGGTAGTGGCTACCTTGGGCTTGCCGCCTTCCTTATCCTCGGTTTCCTGGGCAATAGCTAGGACTTGGACGTGTTGGAGGATGGTGTTGGTAACATCTTGTCCCCGTTCATTTTCCATGGTTGCTAAAACATCCACGTAATCGCCGGGTTTGACGAAACCTGCCACCCCGATGACTTCGTTGACACCGATGGTGATGGCTCGCTTACCGGGAGGAATCTGGAAGGTGAGTCCGGGGGTGACCCCTTTCTCCCAGAGCCGGTTCTGATTCAAAACCTCCCCGGCCAGCAGCGGGCTTTTGGTGACGGCGCCGATTACATCCTCCATGTTTCTGATGCTCCCCGGTAGCACCGCCTCCTCTGGAATCTCGGCATAGGCCACCATCTCTGCCGTTAGAGAGGTCTTGGAGGGAATATCCTCTCGGGCCACGACCACCCGAACCAGCTTAGGCACGGCAGTGGCTGGCACTGCTTGTTTGGATAGATCCTGCAGGTACAGGTAGGTGACAATGGCGCTGGCTAAACCTAAGGATAAAGAGACCAGAAGTGCCAGGGATCGTTTTTTGAGCTTCATCGTTCTTCCCTCCAACTACTTGGCGCAAGTCGGCAGCCAGTTCCGGGCGGCAGGCAGGTAGGGTACTTCGCTGCCTGAGCTCTCGACTACCAACTGGGGAACGGCCCCTTCTTGAGCCGCCACCCGGTAGATGGCTGCCGGAGCATCGTCGCACTCTCTGGTGAAGATGATCTCCTTCCCATCCGGAGACCAGACCGGAGCGCTGTCGGCATAATTGCCGGAGGTCACCTGAAAGGCGTTGCCCCCGTCTAAGTCCATCACCCAGATGTTGGCGTAGCGGTAATAGCTTCCGGCGTGACCTCTGCTTGAGGAAAAAGCAATTTTAGTGCCGTCGGGGCTGAAGGCCGGATCCCGGTCATCCCCCAAAAGGAACTCGGAGGAAACCTGGGGCTCAACCCGGTTGGTGGCCCCGGTCTTTAAATCCAAAAGGTGAATCTCCCAAAAGCTTTCGAACCCGTCTCCCTCAGTGCAGTATACAATCTTGTCCCCTTGGGGCCGGAAGGCAGGCTCTTCATTGCGTCTGCCGTTATCCACCAGCACCTCTTGGGCACCGGTTGAGAGATCAATCAGTTTCAACTGGCTCTCGGTGGCTGTATCAGCAGAACCACTGTAGGACACATAGACCAGACTTCTCCCATCAGGGGACCAGGCCGGTGAGGCTTCCGTATCTCCGTTCATGGTGAGCTGCCTATAATCTCTGACCACCGCAGAGTAAATGGTGTCTCTGCCATTGTGGTCGATAACCAGGTCAGCTACGTACAGCTCCGGGTTTTCAGCGTTCCAGGTGGAGGTGTAGGCCAGGCGCCGCCCATCTGGGGACCAGGCTGGGCAGTCTTCATTGCTGTCGCTCCCGAAGGGCACCAGACCCTCGATGGCCACCTCCTCCTGAAAAGCGCCGGCATCATAAAATTTCACGTAAAGGTTGAAGTCGGGAACTCTGTCAGCAAGGCTCTGCCGGTCAGAGGCGAAGGCGATGATACCCCGGTTCGGTGAGGCGGGAGTGGCAGAAACCACCTCAGACCCGGTGCTGACATTTCCGTTTAAGTCCACCGCCTTCACCTGGTATTCATAGATGATTCCGTTGGTGAGCTCCGTATCCAATAGGCTGGTCTCCAGGAGGGGAACCTGGTTGACCAACTGGTAGACGGTTTCGTCCTGCCGTTTGCGAAAGACCAGGTAGCCCCAAAGGTCGCTGGAGCTCACCGGCCCCCACTGGAGCAAGACCTCCTCCCCTGCCTCGGTGCTTTGCCCGGAAAGGCCGGTGGGGGCAGGCGGAGGCGTAGCGTCTGGCGAGCCGGTGAAGGTGATTTGCTGCTGGCCAGTGAAAGGATTGCCGGCGTAGTCCTGCAGCCCGTTGATGGTGAGGGTATAGGACTGGCCTGGCTCCCAATTGTATGGAAAAGCTTGGGCCCCTGAATTCCAGCTTCGAGAAGGGGAAAAAGTAAGTTTTGCGCGGGATAACTGAAAGTCTCTGGGGCCCAAGTCTATGGTTTCACTTCCTGAAGAAATCGAAATCACCGTCTCTGTCCCTGGTATGGGCTCGACGTACTCAGAAAAAACCAGTTCTAAACCGCTTAAACGATAGACCTCCTGACCCAAGAAGGGTTCGGTCTCCCCGCTTGCGTGAAGGAGGTTGGTTTCCAGGAGTAAAGGGGCCGTGGTATCGTCAGTCGGCACCAAGACGAGTTCGGCGGAAACCTCTGGAGCGTCCAGGATGACCTCAAGAGGCCTGGCTATATAGCCCTGGACAGCTGCTTGTACAGGGTAAGAGCCGTAATCTAAGTTAGAGAAGGTGAGCTGAGTGGTACCGGAGACTTCCGCGGTTCTCCCGCCCAAGGTGATCTTGCCAGTGAACCTTGAACCGGAGCCGGTGGGGTTGGAGGCATCTACCAAGGTCAGCTGGACGGTCCCGGTGTGCGGGCCCCTCACCCCACCGCCACAGCCGGTGAGCAGCAAGGCGCTGGCCAAGAGGATCAGCCCCAAAAGAGCTATTGGCTTCTGACCTCGGCTGGAGAACACAGGTCTCACCTCTCTTTAAATGACGAGCTTGTAGGAGTAGACGCCAAAATCAGTTCCGGCGCCGCCTGACTCATCGATGCTTCCATCGTTGTTGCTGACCATCATCTTCAGAAACCGACCCACCACGTAGTTGTTGTGCCCTGAGCCGCCAACCCCTTCCAAGAAGAAGGCGGCAAAGCCCACCACCTTAACGGTGGACCGTCCCTGTTTATCGATGTACTGAACCACCGGTACCTTGATGATCCTGGGGCTGTCTTTGGAGTGGTTTTCCCAGGTGGCCTGAGGGTCTTGATTGATCCGGTAAGATACCCCTTGGGTGGTGGGGCCGGACATATTCCCCGGCTCGGTTTCGATGACATCGCCGATCTCGATCTCTCCCGGGAAGCCATTAATGAGATTGGCCAGGTAGTTGGCCGCCCCTTTGCCGCCCAAGGCCAGGGCACCGAAATTGCCTTTGTAGCTGCCGGCTTGCCCAGCTCCCTGCTTGAGGATGTACTGTTTGCCGTACTCGAAGTTGTGCTGTTCCACTCCAAAGGGAACGGCCCCAGTGATAGATTTGACTGAGCCCACCACCGCTGCGGCTCTGGCTTGTGCCACTTTGGAGCCTACCCCAAAAATCTGACCCAAGGAAAACGGGACTTCCTGCTCTATCTGGACCTCGATCCGTTTGTTGGCTTCGGTGATACTGACCTGGGCCGCCTCTCGGGGGAAACCGTTGAGCTCAACATAATCCAGGGCCAGGACTCTGGCACCGTAGGCATCGCCGGGTAGCTGCTGCACCCCCGCCAAAACAGCTGCATCAGCGGCCCGGGAGAGCCGGGCCCGGGTGAAGTAGTAAAGACCGATGTCCATCACCAGGGCACCGAAGAAAGTGAGCGCCAAAAGGATCACCAGAAAAAGAAGGGTCACCGAGCCTTTTTCACCCTGGTAAAGGTCTTTGAGCACATCCCTCACCCCTTTACTCCAGCCGCATGGTGGTCTCTCCGACAACAGGCAGAGGGTCTTCAGCGAAGGCGCCAAAGCCTGGGAAGAGAATCGGTATCTCCAGTTTGACCTCAACTTTAACCGGAGAGCCCTGAACCCTTTGCTCTTTTTCCGGTGAGACCGTGACCACCAGGTTCGCCTCACGGTAAAGGGAGCCAAGGCTGGCATTGACAGCGGCCAGGACCTGGCTGTCGTTGTATCCCAGGGCTGCCACCCGACAGCCTTCTCTGGAGGCGTTGGTAGCAGCCAGGTAGGCATGAAGAACCCGGCCGACATCGACCATCCCTAGGCCCAAAACCAGGAGCAGGGAGAGAGCCAAGGCCAGCTCGACGATGGCTTGTCCCTTTTCGCTTCTCAACCCTGCCTCACCTCACAACCACAGCCGGCTGACAAGCACGCCGATACTTAAAGGCACGGCGTAAGGAAGCTTGCCCCACTTCCGGTCGGACTCCAGGTTTTCCAGAGTAGCAGGCTCCATCCCAGGGGTAACTACTTGCCAAAGCCAAAAACCCACTCTCTTCAAAACCTGGAGCAGGCGTCCCTGGAAGGCCAGCTGAACCAGGGATAAGACCCCGCCGGCAATGGCACCGGCCAGAAAAGCCCTCCAGATGAAGACGGGCCCGGTCAGCGCCCCGACGGTAGCCAGAAACTTTACATCTCCGCCGCCTATGCCGCCGGCAAGATACGGCAGGAGCAAAAGCAGAAGGCCCAGTCCAGAACCGGCCAGGCTGTCCAAAAGTCCGGACCAGCCGGCAACCCAGGTGTTGACGAAGACGCCTAGGAGCAGGAAAGGTAAGAGCAGCCGATTGGGAATGCGCCGCAACCGCAAGTCCGTGTACACAGCTCCTACCACCAACACACCTAACAGGCAATCTCTCAGCGTCATCCTGCTCCTCCCTCCTTTAAAAAAAGGCCCCACCTTCCAAGAAAGCAGGGCCAAGAGCGTTAAGACGGCTTATCCTTACTGAGCGTCCGGCAGTTCGTTGGAAATCTTAGTGAAGGTGTTAGTCAATTTATCTCCCATGGTAGTTAGTACAGTGATGACCACGATGGCAACCAAGGCGATGATCAGGCCATACTCGACCAGACCCTGTCCTTCCTCGTCCCTCCACAGACCCTTGATGCTTCTCAACATCTCTGTCACCTCCTAAAAATTGGAAAAACCCACTTTCCGCAAAGCCGGCAAATGGGTTTGGTGACCCTTTGCTTCGGTAGCCCGACTGTCATGGCCTAACGGCTGTAGACTCGCGGCTTTGCGTCCCTTTCTTTCGAAAGGTTTGCCTTTTCGTGCAAAGATGCTATTTACTTGGGGACGTGGGCCTTTCTTCTGAATTCAGTGTACCAAATCACCGGTGGGGATCCAATCAGTCAGAGGACCTATTTTAGATAGGACTTTAGTCTCAATAAAAGCAGGGCCTAGGAAAGATCAACCAGTTTGTGCTTCAAACCGTAGAGGACGGCCTGGGTCCGATCGCTGACATCGAGTTTCCGAAAGAGATTGCTGAGGTGGTTTTTGACCGTCTTTTCACTAATGCAGAGATCGTCTGCGATCTCCCGGTTGCTCTTACCCTCCGCCAGGCACTGTAGTATCTCCAGTTCCCGAGGGGTCAGCTTAGCTCCTGGTTCTTTGTGGGCAGCTGTTTCCGCCTTGGCCTTTTGAGCCTGGCTCAGAGCTTTGGCTAAAATAGACGGAGGATAAATTGAGCCGCCGTTATAAACGAGCCTGATGGTTTCAGCAAGGCTTGCCGGGTCAGAGTCTTTGACCAGATAGCCTTTGGCCCCGGCCTGCAGAACCTGCATGATGTATTCCTCGCTGGAGTGAAATGTCAGGACGACTATGAGGGCTTCCGGCCATTCTTTTAAAATCGCCCGGGTGGCCTCGATGCCGTTCAGCTTAGGCATGGTTATATCCAAGACGATGACATCCGGCCGAAGAGCGAGGGCCAGTTTCACCGCCTCTTCCCCGTCTTTTGCCTCGGCCACCAGAGTGATGTCATCCTCCAGAGAGATGACTCGCCGCAATCCTTCCCTAAAGAGAGGGTGGTCATCAGCTATGAGGATCTTGATTTCTTCCCTTTCTTTACCTTTCACCAGCAGCGTCACCTTCTGGAACCGGTATTCTGGCCGATATACGAGTGCCCTTCCCTGGGGCGGTTTCGATTTCGAACTGGCCGGAGAGAAGTTCCGCTCTTTCCCGCATGGTCATCAAACCAAAGTGGTCCTTGCTCTCTTTCTCCTCTTCCACTTTCTCCAGGTCAAAACCGATACCGTCATCAGAGACCGTAGCGACTACCCATTTATCTTGGAAACGCAAATTCACCTCGACTTCGCTGGCCTTAGCATGTTTCTTGACGTTGTGCAGGGCCTCTTGAATCAGCCGGAAAAAGGCCACTTCGATGGCTTTGGGGAGCCGGCGGTCCTTACCGAAGACCTCCAGTTTGACCGCAAAGTCTACGCTCTTTTTGTACTCCTCAATGTACTGAGAGAGGGCCGGGACCAAGCCAAGGTCATCCAAGGTCATCGGGCGCAGGTTGAAGATGATCTGGCGTACCTCTTTGAGAGATTCTTTGACCAGCTCCTTGAGCTCAGCCAGTTCCTCCCGGAGTGAACCCTTGCCGGTCTCGTAAATCTTCTCACAGATCTCAGCCCGGAGAACAATGTTGGACATGGCCTGGGCAGGACCGTCATGGATCTCCCTGGCAATGCGCCGCCGCTCCTCCTCCTGGGCCTGAATGATCTGGTTGCCCATCTGGTTCCAGGTCTTGTAGCCTTCAATTTTGGCGGCCATCCCGTTGAGTTTGCCGGCCACCAGGTCCAAAGCGGTGGAAAGGGACCCAATCATATCTTCGGCCTGTGAGACCAGGTTGTTAAGTCTGACCAACCTTCTCTCGGTGTCGGCCCGGAGTTTTTTCAGCTCCTCTTCCCGTTCCCTGGCCAGCACTAATTCCATCTGGGCGTTCTGGGCCTGTTCGTAGGCGGAGCGGATATCCTCCTCTGAGTACCGGGAAAAATCGCTGCTGACTTCGATGAGTTTCAAACGCAAGGCCTTGTAGCGCTTCTCGGCCTTGTCCACCTGATCGACGACTTCGGCGGTGCGCCGCTTGATCTCCTCTAGCTCAGTGCGGACCCGGAGGTACTCATCCCGGACATTGTTGGCCACCTCGAACATCTGGGCCTTGCTGCGGTCCAGAGCGGCGACGGTTTCCGCCATAATCTGCTCCATGGCGGTTACCGGTGATTCGGTTGGCACAGGCTGGCTCTCCCATTTCATACTTTTCCTATTCTAGCAAAACCTTGGTTCACCCTGCTTAGGAGCTGTAGACAAAAAGTACTATTTAGGCTCCCCATCAGCTATCTGCTGCAGGGTTTCAGGGTCGGTGATAACGAGGAAACGCTGATCAAAACCTACATACCCGGCATCCTGAAAGGCTAAGAGGGTCCTGGTTACCGTCTCCCTGGTGCTTCCGACGTAGTTGGCCAGCTGCTGGTGGGTGAGCTTGAGCTTGATTTTTACCCCTTGACTGGTGTTTTCGCCGTAATCCTCGGCAAGATCCAGGAGAACCTTAGCCAGCCGGCTCTGAATGTCTTTGAAAACCAGATCCTGCAGGTGCGCATCGGTCTGGCGCAGCCGGTGGGCGAGGTCTCTCAGGAGGATGAGGGCAACCTCACTGTTCTCCCGGATAAAGCGTTCGAACTGAGCCCGGTCGATAACTGCCAGCCTGGTTGGCTCCAGGGCTTGAGCAGTGGCGGACCTTGGCTCACCGTCCAGAAGAGATAACTCGCCTAAAAGATCGCCTTGGCCCAGGATAGCCAGGATCTTTTCTTTGCCCTCAGGAGAGAGGGTGTAGACCTGGACCGCGCCCTCCAAAATGATGAACATGGCCTCTCCTGGATCGCCCTCTAAAAAGAGGACCTCGTTTTTGGCCAGTTTTTTCTGAGCGGCAGCGGCCACGAGCTGATTGAACTGGTCTTCGGTCAAGAAGGTGAAGAGGTCCACTTCCTTGAGGTGTTTCTTCAGCTCTGCTTGGTTAAGGACCATTGTTGTGCCTCCTGATAGGAGTATACCTCTACCGAGCCGGCCAGCCCTTTGAGGTTAATGAGGCCAAGTGGGGTTAGCCGAGCTCGCAAATCTGGAGGGAGATTGGCCTGTACTTCACCGGTGACAAGCAGTTCTCCTGCTTTTGCCAGCTCCTCTAACCTGGCTGCGGTATTGACGGCAGTCCCAATAACTGTATAACTCAGCCGGTCTTTTGTGCCGATGTTTCCGGCGACTACGGAACCGCTGGCCAGGCCTATACCTAAACGAAAAGGGTGAGTGCTCCCGAGGTTCTGCTCCAAAACCTCCAGGGCCGCCCGGACGGCCGCTTCCTCAGGGTAGGCCAGCTCCACCGGGGCTCCAAAGACTGCCATTAAGGCGTCACCCAGGAACTTATCCACGATCCCGCCGTGCTTTTCAACAATGGGGACAAGGGAGTCATAGACTTTGTTTAACTCCTGGACCACCTCTTGGGGTGCGGTGGACTCGGTGTAACTGGTGAAACCCCGGATGTCGGCAAAAAAGACGGCTACGTGTTTTTCACTGCCCCCTAGCTTCGCTGAATCAGGGTTGGCCAAGAGCTGGTTCAGGACAGAGGTAGGGACATAGCGGCCGAAAGTTTCCCTGATGGCTGTTTTGGAGCGTTCCGCCGCCAGCTGCCCCTGAACGAGAGCCAAAGTGTAGGCAAAAGTGGAAGGCAGGAGAACCGGCCCTACCATAACCAGCCAAACCTTATGCCGGAATAGGACAAGGGCCAATCCTGTCATGATTGCAACTAAGGCCAGAAAGAGCAAAGTAGCTACCTGTGGTTTCCGGCCGGAGTAGAGCTGGGCTGAGATAATCCCAGCCAAAAGGGCCAAGGCCAGAGCGCCCCAGGGGGTGGCAGGAAACTGGCTGATGAAGGCAGCATCACAAACAGTTTGCACCGCCGCCGCCTGAAAGAGCACACCGGGTAGGTAACCGAAGAGACGCAGGGGCGTTGGGAAGAAATCGGCTTTGAGGCCTGGGGCCACAGAACCAACGATGACGATTTTATCTCTGACCAGCTCAGGCCGGAAATTGCCGGAGAGGACATCTCTGTACGAGAGGACCGGAAAGAGGGTGTAGGCGCTATCTTTAATTCCACCGGCCGCGCTCCAATTGACCAGAAACTCTTTTGGCAAACCCTCGTCGGAAAGGGAGTATCCGGCAGCCCGAGCCAGCTGAACAGCAAAACTGGGCAAACCAGCAACGTCAGTCTTCACCCTGCGGACAATGCCATCGCGGTCGGGCACCAGCCCGATGTGGCCTAAAGAAGCCTTGCCCTGCAGGAGCTTTATAGGATAGGTCAGCTCTTTCACGGTCAGCCGGCTGTCCGGGTTGGCGTATTCCCCGGGCCAGAGAACCCGGCGTCTTTCCGCCGCTTCCACTATCACCGGCAGAACCACCGGAAGCTCACCGGTTAACTGGGAGGCGAGAGTTCGGTCCTCAGCCGGCTCCGGCGCTGGTTCGGCGAAAATAACGTCAAAACCCACAGCCCTGGCCCCAGCCGCTTCCAAACGCTCCAAGAGCTGGGCATGGTAGGAGCGGGGCCACGGCCAGGAACCCAACTCACTCAGGGAGGGGGTATCGATGCCGACCACTACTACCTGGGCTTTTTGGCCTGATTCTCTACTCTGGTTTTGAAAGAGGGCGGCCAGAGTAAACCTGGCGTCCAAGGTGGCATATTCCAGGGTCGCGGTCAGGCCTAAAAGCATAAGGACCCAAGCCAGGCTCCCAGCCATGAGGCCTATGCCCAGCTTGACCCGTATCTGACCCTTGAGAGCCTGCACCCCTACTCACCACACAACGCGCTCACCGCGGCGATGATCTCAGCGGCAGCTTTCGGTTTGGCGGCCCGCCGAGCAGCCTCGGACATACCCTGGATTCGCAAGGGGGCCTTGAGGAGACCGGTGATTACCAAGGGCAGCCTGGTCTCATCCTGGACGTAGATCCCGGCCCCTTGCTCCAGAAGATAATCGGTGTTGCCGTCCTCCTGGCCCGGCGTGGGTTTCACCACCAGCATTGGCAGGCCTGCCGCTAAAGCCTCTGAGACGGTGAGTCCGCCGGCCTTAGATACCAGCAGGTCCGCCGCTGCCATCCAGCGATGAATATCGGAAACAAAACCCAGGACCCGCACTGGATAAGGAAAGCTTTCCTTGGAAACCAGCTCCGTCAACTGGAGTCTGAGGCTCTCGTTGTTGCCTGTGATGGCCACAACCTGGGCCGGGACTCCTAAGTTTTTCACTCCTAGAACCATTTCTTTTAAGGGCCCGATCCCGTGTCCCCCGCTGGCAATAATGATGGTGGGAAGCTCGACATCCAGCCCCAGCTCCTTTTTGAGCTGCTGTTTATCCTGGCGCTGAGAAAACTCTTTTTTGATGGGGATACCGGTGACTCTGATCTTGGAGTCTGGAATCCCTGACTTTCGCAGGTAGTCCCGCATGCCCTCATGGGCGACGAAAAAAAGGTCGGTGTGGTGGTAGAGCCAGATCGGATGGGCTACGTAATCGGTGAGAACGACCGTTTTAGGGCCCTTGAAAGGCAATTGGTCCACTGCCCCGGCCGGCATGAAGTGAGTGGAAATGACCGCCGCCGGCTGCTCTTTTTCTAAGAGTTTGGCCATCTTTCCGGAGCCCAACTTGCTCTGAAGGCTCTTGATCCGGCTGGCCGGACGGTCTTCCAAATCGTACAGGAACTTGTAGGCACGGGGGATATGTTTTGTTGCTGCGTAATATGCCTCTTCCGTAGCCTTGGCCAAAGCCGGGCTCAGGTAGCGCAGAAAGTCCACGACTTTGACCTCACAGCCAGGTGCTTCCGCTCCGGCCTCTTGAATGGCCTGAGCCGCCCGGATATGGCCTGCACCGATGGAAGTGGCAAAGACTAAAAATTTTTTGGTTTTGGCCACTAGGATCCTCCTTGGAGTTTTTGCTCTATGTAGTATTTGACATACTCCCGTAGAGGTTCCTTCCAGGGACAAAGACCACCTGTGCCGGGAATATACGGCCGACATAGGGGTTTGAGGAGGAAAATATGTGCGTTCCCTAAAACCTTCTGCTGGCCTTGAAGGTTAAGCGATGGGATTTATATCTGGTCAGTTTGTTACTGACCACCTCGTAGCCGGATGCCAAAGAAAGCATCCCCTGGTTCCACTCGAAGCCCAAGAAGTTGCTCCAACGCATGCTGTTCTCA
>JACDOJ010000023.1 GCA_017656135.1 Bacillota bacterium
TGCTCCGCCGCCAGCTTAAGAAAACTCATCTTGTATCACCTCAAATAGAGTTTGGTTATTTAGGCGGCAAAAACCTGCCAGAGGAGTAAATTATTATCATATCAGGAGATGCGTGACATGCTAGTCGCTGTAGAAAGATTCCTGAGCAAATACTTTAGCTTATTAATACCTGTATTCATCCTAATAGGAGCCTTGAACTGGAAGGTCCTGGCGCCGCTGAACCCGGCGGTCCCTTGGCTCTTCGGCCTAATGACCTTCTTCACTTCTCTCCAGTGCACCTATAGCGACTTCCCCCGCTTCCTGAAAAAACCCGGGCCGGTTCTCACCGCTCTTGCCGTGATTCACCTGGTTGGCCCTGTATTTGCCTGGCTGGTGGCAACCCTCAGCATAGGTCTTACGGGTCACTTGGGGCACGGCATGGTCCTGCAAAACCTGGTTCCCATGGGCGTCACCGCAGTAGTCTGGGCTGGAATTGCCAAAGGTGATGTCCCCCTGGCCCTCAGCACTGCCGCCGTGGATACAGTGGTGACCCCAGTTATCTTGCCTGCCACCGCCTTGGTGGTCATGGGCAAGAGCGTCTCCGTCGATCCTTGGAGCCTGTTCACCGGACTCAGTCAGATTTTGCTTATCCCCTCCCTTTTGGCCATCACCGCCAACCACTTCTCCCGCCAGCGCATAGCTGCTCGGACGGTCCTGGCCAGAAGCATCATCACCAAATTTGGACTCTGCCTGGTGGTTGCCATCAGTGTGGCCAAGGCCTGGCCCACCCTCCAGGCTACGCCGGCAAATTACCCGTTGCTTTTGGCACTGATGGCCCTGATATCCGGTGCAGGTTATGTCTTTGGATACTTGGCAGGCCGCAGCGGTGGCTGGCCCCCACCTATCCAGCGAACCCTGGTCTTCACCGGGGGGATGCGAAACACCGTCCTCGGGACCGTCCTGGCCCTGAACTATTTTCACCCGGTGGCTTCGGTGCCGATTGTCCTGACTATGCTCTTCCAACAGCCTTTTGCCGCTCTGAGCCACCGCTTTTTGGAAAGAGCCCAAAAACAAAAAGACCGGGAGCTTTCCCGGCTGGCTAAAAGAGATAAAACGAGGGGTCTCTAAGAGCGCAGACCAGTGGAAACTGTCAAGGTACAAAGAAGGCAAAAAAGGTCATCACCAGACCTCAAAACCGTCAGCGGCGAGAGTGATCGAGGAGAAAACCGGTAACCTGTTCCACGAGCCAGCGGCCAATCAAAGGATTGGGTAGATATGGGGCTCCCAAGTAAAAGGGGAGCCCCTTCAGCTTGTCTGGGATAACTTTGGTAGTAAAAATACCGGCGCTCAAAAAGAGCGGCAAAACCAGTGAAGACCACCCTTCTCTCCAGAAGACTTCGGCTTTGGTTCTGAGGTCCGGTGAATAAACAGAGGCGTAAGTCACCCGCCTGAGCTCGGGACGCATATTCAAGCTCAGGAAGACCTGTTCCGCCAGAGCTCCTGCCCACCTCTGCCACTCCCTCTCCCGACCTCTGGCTCCGTGCCCTGCCAAAATCACGGCGGTCTCAGTTAACTGATTTTCTTGGACCAGGCGGCTGTACTCCTGGGAGAGTAACTGCACTATCAGTGGGTGATCATCGAGGGCCCGGCCCATGACGAGCTCTTGTCGATTCCTGGCGTACTCAGCCAACTCGGCCACGTGACTGCTGAGACTGGAAACAAAAAGAGGAATCAGTTTGATTTTAGTGCACCCGCGAGCCAGAAGCAGCTCCACCCAAGGATCCAGGTTGGGAGCACCATCTTTCAGATAGGTTGTAGCCACATAGCCACCTTGAAAAAGAGTTACCTCTCCCGGTCCAGGCAGGCCCGCTTTTTCCAGCACCTGACCCAGCCCATCTTCCCAGGTCTTTTCCGCCGACCCGTGGGTAACAATGACGACTCCATTAACCATACTTTCTGCTCCCATTAGCAAATAATCCTTTACAGTCCTTCGTCGGCGATAGTAAAATCACCTTGATTGTAAAAAATGTAAAGGTGGGGTGACAATGATGGAGCACGGAACCAATTACATACCGCTTTTGACCATCAGTGTACTGGCTTTTGTAGTCCCCCTGTTGACAGGCAGGTTGGCGAGGATCAAAAACATTCGCATCCCGACCATGATCGGGGAAATTGCTGCCGGCATCGTCATCGGCAAAAGCGGGCTGGATCTGATTACTCCGGATTCCTGGGTTAACTTCCTCTCCACCTTTGGTTTCGGTTACCTGATGTTCCTCTCCGGCCTGGAGCTGAATTTCGATGTGGTCTTAGGCCGGAAGAAGCCGGAAAAAGGCGAGAATACCAGCCCCTGGGCCAGTAGGCCTTTACTCTTAGGGGCTTTGTTCTTTTTGACCAGCCTGGCGCTGGGCTATTTGATTTCTTCTCTCTTGGTGCGCTGGGGATACCTGGATGAGCCCTTCCTAATCACTTTGATCATGGCCACCATATCTTTGGGGATTGTGGTTCCCGCGCTCAAGGACCAGAACTACGCCAAAACAGCTTTTGGCCAGAACATGATAGTGGTTTCCTCCCTGGCCGATTTCGGCTCCATTATCCTGGTCACCATATTAGCGGCCCTCTACACCGGCGGCAGTATCTACCAGCTTCTTTTGGGGCTCTTATTGGTTGCCGCCGTGATCGTAATGTACACCATCGGCCAAAAGCTTCGGGAGCACGAGGTCCACAAGGACCTTCCGGAAGCCACCTCCCAAATGGGCGTCCGGTTCAGCCTGGCCTCGATTTTAATCTTCATGGCCATCGCCGAGTCTATGGGGATCGAAGCCATCCTCGGCTCCTTTTTGGCCGGTGCTTTGATTTCCATTTTGATCCGGGACGAGCGGAAAGAGCTCCAGCACAAGCTAGAAGCCATCGGCTACGGCTTTTTCATCCCCGCCTTTTTCATCATGGTAGGCGTGGATTTTGACCTCTTTGCGCTGTTAGGTTCGTGGCAGGCCTTGAAGCTGGTACCGATTCTCCTTTTAATAGCTTTTCTGGTCAAGTTGGTCCCCGCCCTTTGGTACAGGATGGCCTTTAGTTGGCGGGAGACCCTGGCCACCGGGGCTCTGCTATCAGCTCAGCTGAGTTTCACTATCGCCGCAGCAGCCATCGGCCTGCAGATCGGGATTATCAACGAAGCCCTCCACGCCGCTTTGATCCTGGTGGCTCTCTTCACCTCGTTCCTCAGCCCGCTCCTCTTCAACAGCATCCTGCCGGCAAAGAAAGAAGGGTCGGAACCTAAGATCGTCATCATCGGCACCCAAAGGCGGATCAACGCCATCAGTCAGAGCTTGGAGACCGGGGAGATGGAGGTCGTCACCTACGAAGTGCCGGAAGACCACAAACCCACCCCGGAAGAGCTGGCCGAGCTCAAACTTGATGAGGTGGCTAAGGTTATCATCACCACCGACAGCGAAGAGGAGAATTACCACCTGGCCAAAATAGTCAGTCAGCACTACTCCCCTGCGGAAATACTGGTCATCGGCAGGGACTCCGCTAACACCAGAAACCTGGAGAAGTTAGGGGTACGCTCAGTGACACCGACCTCTGCCCTGATTATGCTAGTCAATCACCTGATAAACCACCCCGGAGCCTTCAATTTGCTCTATGACGAAACCCACTCTTCGGTCACTGAGGTACACCTGCCGCCGGACAGCCCGGCGGTTGGAAAGGCGGTCAAAGAACTGGATATGCCGGAAGAGTGTTTGATTTTGACCATTGTCCGGGATGGACATCAGCACATCGTGCCCGCCGGGGACACCGTGCTCCAAGCCTATGACACCTTGTACATCATTGGCAAAAATCGAGAGGCAGTGACCGAAGCCGGCCACTGCCTCCTGGGTGGGTTGCCGCTGTAATCGGTCTGTTAAGAGCTTCCTTACTGGTGGAAGGGGCCATCGGCTACTGACCGGTGGGTTCCGTGTTCGGGCTGGACACCACGACACCACGGATAAACCCAAATCCTAAGCCAGTTCCGCCTCGAAGTCTTCCACACCTAGAGATGCCGAGACATACTTTTCGGTGGAAACACCGGTCCTAGGAGCAGTATCACGGGTCTGCCACTCTCTGGTGTACAGCTTAGCATACTCCCCTCCTTTAGCCAGGAGTTCCTGGTGCGTACCTTTCTCCACTACCCGTCCCCGGTCCAAGACGATGATCCGGTCAGCCCGCTGAATCGTGGAAAGCCGGTGGGCGATGACTAAGCTGGTCCGGCCGGCCAAGACCTTTTCCAGGGCCAATTTGATCTGGTACTCTGACTCATTGTCCAGCTGGGAAGTGGCCTCATCGAGAATGAGGATCCGGGGGTTCTTCAAGATCGCCCGGGCGATGGCGATCCGTTGACGCTGCCCTCCGGAGAGCTGGACTCCCCGTTCACCCACTTGGGTATCGTAACCTTGAGGCAACTCACAGATGAAATCGTGAGCATTGGCAGCCCGCGCTGCGGCCTCAACCTCCTCCTGAGTGGCATCCGGGCACCCATAGGCGATGTTATCCCGAATGCTGCCGGCAAGAAGCATGATATCCTGGGTGACCACGCCGATCTGGGCCCGTAAGGAAGCCAGTTTAACCCTTCTAATATCAATTCCGTCAATATAAATTGCTCCCTCATCTGGATCGTATAGGCGGTAGACCAAACTGGCCAAGGTAGTCTTGCCCGCTCCAGACGGACCCACTACGGCCAGCATGGTCCCGGGTTCGATGGTTTCGCTGAAACCGGCGATTACCGGCTCTCCAGGCCGATAGGCAAAACTCACATTCTCGAAACGGATCTCACCCTCAACCTGAGGAAGGTCTATGGCTCCAGGTAGGTCGGTGACCCCAGGCTCCTGATCCAACAGTTCAAAGAGGCGTTCAGCAGAGGCCACTGCCTGCTGCAAAGCGTTTACCAGCCGCCCAATCCGCTGAATGGGTTTCCGCATCAACTGGAGGTAGCCGAGGAAAGCCACCAGGACACCGACAGTCAGGTCACCTCTTATGACCCTATAGGCGCCATAGCCCAAGACCACAGCAAACCCGAGTTGATTGAGTACAGAGATGACCGAAAAAAACAGGGACCAGAGAGCGGCCGCCACCACGTTGGTCCTCTTGACTTTCTGGTTAAAGGTGCTGAAACGCTCCAGCTCCCATTCCTCACTGCCCGTGGCCTTAACCCCTCTGATGTTGGAGATAGTCTCCTGAAGGTGGCTGCTCATGGCCCCCAGTTCCCGCTGAACCTGGCGGTAAGCCCGACGCAGCTTTTGACCGAGGACCCGGACGGTTGCCGCCATTCCAGGGAAGGCCAGGAACATGAAAGTGGCCAGGCGCCAGTCATACCAAAAAACCACGATCAGAACGGCAGCGAAGGTGACAAAATCAGTTACCAACTCCATAGCGCTGTAGGTCAATAGGCGCTGCAGGGCATTGACATCCTCAATGATCCTGGACATCAAATCCCCTGTACGTTGCCGATCGAAAAAAGCCATGTCCATACGCTGGAGATGGGAGTAAACCTGCTTGCGGAGATCGTAGACAACTGATTGGCTGACCACGGACATGAGATAAGTCCGTAGATAAGAAAGTCCGGCGATAGCAAGGGAAGCCAGGCTGATGCCGGCTATCGCCTTGATGACCAGACCCAAGTCTTTACGGGGGATGGCTTCATCCACCACGTATTTGGAAAACCAAGGTACCCAAACCTCTAAGAGGGATATGACGACAACCGTGGCCACTGCGGCCAAAAGCAGCCAAGTGTAGGGCCTTAGGTACCGGCTGAAACGCAGACAGATCTTCCAGTAAGACTGCTCCACCTTAATTGCCTCCCTCGACTACCGGGGAGTCTCTATTGGGTAAGATGCTCTTCCAGGGCTTCGTTGACTAGAAGGTCGTGAAAACGCCGAGCGATGGCATCTACCAGCACTTTGTGGTTTTTGCCGGTGACCTCGATAACCATCGGCTCTCGCCTATAACGCTCAATAATGCTGGGCAGAATATTTCGCCTAACCACGATCAGAGAATGCCGGACTTCGCTACTGTTGATGAAGTCAATCGCCCGGGCAAAGCCGCCGCCCAAAGCCTCCCAGTGGCCAACCTCATCCACTACCAGCAAATCTCCTGGCCAACGCAGCATGTGCAGACCCAGGCGCACCGACTCGTTGACAAAGTAGTACTTACCCACCAGGGTACAGTAAGCAGACTCTTTCGGAGGTTCGGTCAACGCCAAAACCAGGGGAGGGCCGCCACCAACATTCTGCAACCTGAGTCCACAGGAAAACTTCTCGGTGTAAAATCCAAAAGGCCTATGTCCCCAGGCCTTAAGCTCGACAACGAGGTCTCTGACCAAAGCGGTCTTACCTACCCCTTTTTCACCGGTGAGGACGATGTGCATCTTCAAACCCTGCTTTTCCTTTTGTTAGGTCCGCCGGGAACAGAAACCGTTCTGCCGTGGGCAGGGGTGCCCGCTTTTATCCAGGCGAACCACCTCAGAGTTGGGAGCACCACACTCTGGACAGGTGACTTCAGCACAGGTTTGACCGTGGCCAAAAGGCAAAGAGAACTCATAATCACAGGATTTGCAGCGGAATTGGCGCTGAGCCAGTTTGTAGACTCCACCTTCGATGTAGATGGCCTTTCCGCAAATCAAAGCTGTGGCCAGTTTTTCCCGAGCACTTTTGAGAATACGGTAAAAGGTGGGCCTGGAGACGTGCATTTTTTCGGCACACTGTTCTTGCTCCAGACCTTCCATGTCCTTTAGTCTGATGGCTTCCACTTCTTCCACCGTCAAAGTTACACTGTCCAGCTCATGAGCGGGAATCCCTGCCGGTTTAAAGAGGGTGACCTCCGGGATGTACTCCACCCGCCGTTGTTTTGGAGGTCTCGACACCTAACTCACCTCATAGCTTCGCTTATCTATATTTATAAGTATAATCTTTGAAGCCACTGTTGGTCAAATCTGCCTACCTGCCCCCTTGCCCACACACTTTGGTACCCTGTTCGGTTGCATTCTGTATACAATCGAACGGCGTACCAAAGGGTACCGATTGCTCCCCGGTGCACCTTAATTGATGCTCTCAGCCCGGTCCTAACCCAGTTTGCGGCTCATATATTGTAGTCGAGGGGACAAGCCCGCCTCAGAAGGAGGTGTTCAGTCATGCCCCGCTTTGATACCGCACTCTTCAACGGAATACAGACCTTCACCATCAGGAAGACTTCTGGCAATTTCTTCAGCATCAAAGTTACCAGTACCCTGACAAATCCTAACTCCTACAGCACTAGGGTCCAGGGACGCATCCCTCAGATGGTACGACCTTTGGCCATACTGGAACCGACAATCCCCACAGGTGGGGGTTTAGGGCCTTTTGAATCTTTTGCCCAGAGGACAGTCCTGGCAACCTCGACTCAGCCGCAACCAGTGATATTGGACCAGATCACCACCGCCAGGGGCTGCTCCTTTATCAACGCCATAGTCAGCCGAGTAAGTGGTAACACCATCTTCTTATCTGTGCTGGTCCAGGTGACTTTCAACACCGTCTTGGGTGGACAGCGCATCGTGCCATTCACGGTCGAGGTTCCTGTCCGGACCCGTTGCCGGACAAGTCCAACCGATATCCGGATCCAAAGCGTCGAGTGCCGGCTGGCAGGAAAGGATCCCCAGTTTACGTCCGGACCGCTCCTAGGCGTTGTTAACGTCTCCATACCACTCAACATTCTAGCCACGGTACGCTTTGACTGTCTGGGAATTTTCAGGGGATAGCCTCTTCTGAATAAAGCAGAGCCCCGGTGCTCTTAAAGAGCCCGGGGCTTCGTCTATTCCGCTTCAACGTTCAAACCGGCTATATCTTTGAAAACCTGTTCCACCATCTTGTAGGTGGGCACTTTTAAGCTCAGACGCAGGAGTGAGCCTTCTTTTCCCACCTCAACCAGGGTCAACTTGCCGTGGTACTTGCGGACGAGTTTCATGACTTCAGGGACCTGGGCCACCGAGGTTCGGACATTGACCTCAAACTCGTAGAGGTGGCCGCCCATCTCAAAGCGGTTTTCCAGAGGGTGCAAAAAATAAAGAACGACCAGAGCGATAAGGGTGGCTATCCCCGCTACCACGATTAGTCCGGAACCGGCAGCCAAGCCAATGCCGGCAACCATCCACAGAGAGGCCGCTGTAGTCAGCCCCCGGATGCTGAGACCTTCCCGCAGGATAGTCCCGGCCCCTAAAAATCCGATGCCGCTTACAACCTGCGCCGCAATCCGCCCGGGATCATAGGCGGCTCCTAAACCCTGCAAACCGTAAATCGAGACCACCATGATCAAAGCTGACCCGAGACCAACCAGAATATGGGTACGTAGCCCCGCCGGCCGGCCGTGGGTTTCCCGTTCCAATCCGATGAGACCGCCGAAGAAAAAAGCCGCCAGCAACCGAGCAAAAATCTGCCACTGCAATGGACTCATCCTTCCCCCTACTCGATCAAGAACACCCTGGCCGGCGCCGCCTCCACCCCTTTGATTTTAAGAGGCGCCACCACCAGGCGGTAACTGCCCGCCGGCACCTCCGCAAGCCGCAGTCCTTCAATCACCACAATCCGGTGCTGGAATAGTATCTTATGTGTTTCATGGCCCGGTTGAGCACGTTCAATTCCTAGAGCGTCAGTACCTACTCCCCGAACCCCTATCTCAGCTAAATAGCGGGCGGCATCAGCTCCGAGGTAAACAAAATCAGGCTGAAATTCTTCACTGAAGGAGTTCTTGGTCTTGATGAGCAGAAAACCACCGTGCTCAGCCTGGCCGGCTAGGTCCTGGGGAGTGATGACTCCTCTAACCCCAGTGAGGTCAACGACCTTACAAGGGCCCATAAGATCCTCTAAAGCGTAGGAGTCCACGGTCTCCCCGTCTGCCAGCATGTGCCAGGGGGCATCGATATGAGTTCCGGTGTGCAAGTCCAAACAGAGCCGGGTTTCCTGAACTCCTTTTTCCTCATGAGTGGAAATGGCCTCGAAGACCGGGCGTTTCTCAGCCTTGTTCTTGTAGACCGGCATCTGAGGTTCTATCGACATAGAGACATCGTAAATCTTACCCATTTAGAGCCGCACCCACTTCCTGCCGTCCCGTTTGATGAGCTCAGAGGCCTCAGCAGGGCCCCAGCTTCCGGCAGGGTAGATCACCGGTTCCTCCCCGGAGTTCTGCCAAGCCTCGGCAATGGTATCCACGAACCGCCAGCTGTACTCGACCTCATCCCAACGGGTAAAGAGGGTCGAATCCCCGCTGATGGCATCGTGGAGCAGCCGCTCATAGGCTTCAGGACTAGTTTTTCCTCCGCAGTTGTGGCAGAAATCCATCTCCACCGGCTGAATCTGCTCCGGAGAATCCAGGTTCTTCAGATTGAATCTGAAGAAGACTCCCTCCTCCGGCTGCACCTTGATGACGAGGAGGTTGGGATCCAACTGGGTTTCGGGGCCAAAATAGTGGACACCGGGAGGCTTCTTGAACTGAACCACTACTTCCATAGACCGTTCGGCCAGCTTTTTGCCGGTCTTGAGATAAAAAGGCACTCCGGCCCAGCGGAAATTGTTGATGTAGAGCTTCATGGCCACGAAGGTCTCGGTCTTCGAATTGGGATTCACATCCTTCTCTTGCCGATATCCGGCGTACTGTCCCCGCACCACCTGTTTCCGGACGAGCTCCGGGGTAAGGGGGGCCAGGGAACGGATGACCTTGACCTTTTCATCTCGAATGGCCTCGGCACTTAAGTTTACCGGCGGCTCCATGGCGATCAGGGTCAACGACTGGAGCAGGTGGCTCTGAACCATGTCCCGCAAAGCGCCGGTCTGGTCGTAGTAAGCGCCCCGGTCCTCAACCCCTACCATCTCACTGGCTCGGATCTGCACATGATCGATGTACTTGTAGTTCCAGACATCCTCGAAGACTGAGTTGGCAAAGCGGATGACCAGGATGTTCTGTAGCATCCCTTTGCCCAAGTAGTGGTCGATGCGAAAGATATCGGATTCAGAGAAAGCTCCGGTGATTTTCCGGTTCAACTGCCTGGCGGAGGTCAGATCTTTGCCGAAGGGTTTCTCAATGATAAGCCGGCGCCAAGAACCTGCCGCTCTGTTCATCCCGTGGGCCTTAAGTTGGTCCACAATGGGGATGAATTGCTGGGGAGCCACTGAGAGGTAGTAGAGCTGGTTGCCCTGGGTATGGTATTTGGAATCCAGGTCCAAGAGGTATTCTTGAAGCCGGTCCCAACTTTCGGTAGCGGTGATGTCCATCTGAAAGAAGTGGACATGGGAGAGGAAATCAGCACAGTGCCCAGGGTCGGTTTTCCGGGAGAACTCTCTGATGCTCGCGACTATGCTCTCCAAATACTCTCCCCGGTCCTTCAACCGGCGTCCGATGCCGACCACGGCAAATTGCTCCGGTAGCTGCTTCTCCAGGTAAAGGTTGAAGAGAGCTGGAAAGAGCTTACGCCTGGCTAGATCCCCGGTGCCGCCGAAGATCACCAGTATGCACGGTTCTGGTTGAAGTTCGCGTGAAATGTTTACCATAGATAATCATCCCTCAGATAGATTGTAAGCATATACTCATAATTTGTCCATGCTTATAATCTCCCTGAGTTCGTCGAATTACATTCTAAGCCTAAATCCAGCAAGGGTATGGCTGCCTGCTGGTAGCGGGCGATTCCGCCCCCGATGGTCAGTCCGCCGTCTGAGATGTCACGCTCCATGGCCGCGACTGTCTTCTTCCTTGCCGGAGACACTGTAGCTGAGAAAAGATGTCTTCGCCTTAGAATCAACCACACTGTCATTACTCCAAGACTGATAAAAGCACAGCAAATAGAAATGTAAGATCGTGGAAGTATTCACGGGAATTGCCGACCTTTTGGCCTTGAGTGCCTTCATTAATATAATTGTATAGTCCAGCCTGAATTGTAGAGATGATAGCCGAGTGAGCCCAAAAGTAAACTCCGCATTCCAAAAGCGCACCTTTATGCTAATTTTTTAAGCATTTGTGAGCTTAAGAACATTATTTTGACCTCACAGTCGCCCCATGGTATGATAATTTCCATAGTTCATTACAATTTTCTGGCAATTTAGCCGATTATGAGCGGAGGGGTGACTGTGAAGACCGTTGTTTTGCCCAGAGAAAACTTAGAACCTTTTCTGGGCAGAATCGCCCGGGGGCACGACCTGATTGTGCCCAAGAAGACCGGCAATGATGTCGTTTTCGACTACTACCAAGAAGGCTGTCAAATTGCCCTGGAGTACCGGCGCACACTGCTGCCGCCAAAGAAGTTTTTCCTGCCGCCTGAAGAAGTGCTATTCAGGTACAAAAAAGGCCAGGGATTCACTGAGCCTGAACCGGAGGTGGGCCGCAGAGTCTTCTTTGGCCTCCATCCCTGCGATATTCACGCCTTAAAACGCCTGGATTATGTCTTTCTGGAAGGATACGTGGACACCTACTACCGCAGGCGCCGCGAACGTACCCTGATCATCGGCCTTAGCTGCCTGCCGGATGACAAGTGTTTCTGCCACTCCATGGGTACTGATCTGGTCAGCGATGGTTTTGACCTCTTCTTCACCGACCTTGGCGAAGTTTATCTGGTCGAAGTCGGCTCCACCAGCGGTAATGACCTGGTTCTAACTCACCGGGACCTAGTCTCCGAAGTGGTGGATGAGGCCATTCTCAAAGAGTACAAGACCTTCATCAGCACCCGGAGCGACTTGTTCGTGCAAACCTTGGATACTTCCGGGCTTTCCAAAATTCTGACTTTAGAGTGGGAGAGTCCTTTCTGGGAGAAAGTGGCCCAGGACTGTCTGGCCTGCGGCCGGTGCTCCATGTCCTGTCCTACCTGCTACTGTTTCAGCATCTATGACCAGGTGAACCTAGACTCCATCTCCGGTGAACGCAGTCGTAGTTGGACGAGCTGTCTATACAAAGACTACGCTCTGGTGGCTGGGGGGCACAACTTCCGTCCCTCGCGAGGGGCCAGGTTGCGTCAACGTCTGATGCACAAGCACAAGGACTTCTTTGAACAACAAGGGGTTTCCGCCTGTGTTGGGTGTGGCCGTTGCCAAGCCAACTGCCCAGCGGGCATCGATTTCTGCCAGGTACTTACATCCTTGCGAGGTGATATCAGTGAGTCAGCTGTTGGCTAAAACCGAAAATCCCTACCGGCCGGTGAGGGCAAAAATCGTTGACCTCCGGGATCTGACCCCAGAAACCAGGCTCTTTCAGGTCAAATTAGTGGATCCCAAAGCGGCCAGGGATTTTGACTACCGCCCAGGCCAGTTCTGCCAGATCAGTGCCTTAGGTACCGGTGAGGCCCCGATCTCCATCAGTTCCTCTCCGACCCGACCAGGGCTCTTGGAGTTTTGCATCCGCCGGGTGGGGCGGACCACATCCGCCCTACACCGGTTAAACCCCAACGATGAGGTCGGGATCAGAGGGCCCTACGGAAACGGTTTCCCTGTGGACTACATGGAGGGCAAAGACGTACTGATCGTCGCCGGCGGCGTCGGTTTAGCCCCGGTGCGTTCCCTCCTCCTCTACATTCTGGACAACCGGGATCAATTCCGCTCGGTCACCTTGCTCTACGGGGCCCGTTCCCTGGAGGACATGTTGTTCAGGGAGGAGCTGAAAACCCTCGAGCGACATCCTGACCTCAACATCCTTTTGACTTTGGATTCCGGTGATACCAGACTCTGGCCTTTCCGAACCGGGCTGGTCACCTCCCTCTTCGAGGAGATAACCGTTGCTCCTAAGACAGTTGCGGCTGTCTGTGTGCCGCCGGTGGCCTACAAGTTCGTCACCAAAGGGCTCCTGGACAAAGGCATCTCCGGCGAGGATATCTTCATGTCGCTGGAGCGCAAAATGCACTGCGGCATCGGTAAGTGCGGCTGCTGTGCCGTAGGTTCCAAGTACTGCTGCCAAGACGGGCCGGTCTTCACGTACTGGGATGCTTTAAACCTGCCGGATATGATCTGATGAAGGAGGAGACTGATGAGTAAACCGAGGATTGGCATATATGGTCTCACTTCCTGTGCCGGAGACCAGTTAGTCCTGCTCAACTGCGAAGATGAGCTTTTAGATGTCCTTAGCGCTGTAGACCTGCGGTCTTTTGTCATGGCCACAAGTCAGAACCCAGAGGGCGAGTTGGATGTGGCCTTTGTGGAAGGGGCAGTGACCCAGGACTCAGACCTGGAGCTCCTCCGAGATGTGCGCACCCGGAGCAAACTCTTGATTGCCATCGGCACTTGTGCCGTTTGGGGCGGCATTCCCTACCTTTCCGGCAGAGGAGTACCTATCTCCCAGCATGTCAAGGTGGATTACTCCTTGCCCGGCTGCCCCATTGAAAAGAAGCAGCTGCTTTCGGCTCTCTCTTCTCTGATTCATGGTGACCTGCCCTTGAAACTACCCTACCCGGTCTGCCTGGAATGTACCATCAGGGAGAACAGCTGTTTGCTCCAAGCAGGTGAGATCTGTTGCGGGCCGTTGACCGCTGGCGGTTGTGGAGCCCGCTGCCCCAGCCATAATCGGCCTTGCCTGGGCTGCCGAGGTCCGTCCCTGGATCCTAACTATCAAGCAGCCACTAAAATTCTGGCCAAACACGGTTATGATGTAGAAGACGTCCATCGAAAACTAGCGCTGTTTAGCGGCACAAACAGTTCAAAGGAGGGTCGACAAGTTGGCTAAGATACACCTCGATCACATTTCCCGGGTAGAGGGGCACGGCGCTCTCACGGTCACCCTGGCCGAAGACCGGATTCAAGATGTGAAATTAAACCTCTTTGAAGGGATGCGGGGCTTTGAATCAGTAGTCCTGGGACGTTCCTACGCTGAGGTCCCAGCAATAATTGAGAGGATCTGCGCCATCTGTTCGGCGGGCCACGCTGTCACCGCCCACATGGCGGTGGAAAAGGCCATGGGCATCCAGGTGACCCAGCAGACCAAACTCCTGCGGGAACTGGCCTTCATGGGTATGACCATCGAGAGCCACGCCCTGCACATTTTTGCCCTGGCCCTCCCGGATTTCTTGGGGTACGCCGGAATTACAGATATGTCCGTGGATCACCCGGAAACCGTCCGGCTGGCCTTGGAGGTCAAAAAAACCGGCAACCTGGTCCAGGAAGTAGTCGGCGGCAGAGCCGTCCACAATGTGAACATGACCATCGGCGGTTTTGGGGTACTACCTTCTAAAGAAGCAGTGGCAAACCTCCGCGAAAAACTGAGTGAAGCCCTAGAAGCGGTGGATGGAGTGGTTGATCTGCTCTCTGGGTTATCCATCCCGACTTATCAAGGGGAACCGATACTGTTTAAAGCTGTAAAACCCGCTGAAGGCTTTGGTTTCTTTGGAGATACTGTCGCTTTTTCAGATGGTACTGAATTTCCTGTGGAGGCTTACAAAACTTCCTTCCACGAAACTAGAATCGAGCACTCCCACGCCAAACAGAGCACGAGAGGTGGAGAGCCTTTTATGGTCGGCGCCTTGGCCCGGATAAACCTCTTCGGCCACCTCTTGACCGGTAAGGCGGCCGAGGTTCTAAGGACACTCTCCATCCCGGTTCCCAGCACCAACGCTATCTACAACAACCTGGCTCAAGTGGTGGAATTGGTATACGCCCTGGAGAGGGCCAGCGCCATCTGTGACCGGTTGCTAACCGAAGGTATTCAACCTGAGGACCCGGTGGGGTTCGAAGTGCGTCCTGGAACCGGTACTGTAGCCACCGAGGCGCCCCGGGGGACCCTGTACCACTCCTTCAGCCTTGACGAAGAAGGCAGGGTGACAGCTGCTGATGTAATCACGCCCACCGCCTTGAACCAGGCCAGTGCCGAGAAGGAAATCGCCTTGGTGGGTAAAAGCCACTTCTCCAGTGGGGAGGATAGGCTGAAAGAGCTGTTTGAGGTCACAGTCCGGGCCTATGATCCCTGTATCAGTTGTTCGGTCCACCTGATCAAAGCCGACGGCTCAGCCAAATCCACCCTGCAAAAGAAAGTCATTGGTTAACCGGCATTGCTGTAAAACAGAGAGAGCCCTCACCAGACGGAGGGCTCTCATTTTATATGGCCCGCGATCTGCTTTGCAAACCCATAACCTCTCTGGATACATGGGAGCAGGACCAATCTCAGGCAGGACTTGTTCCCGGATTATTTGAACATATTAGTACAGGGAGGTGGATTTTATGAATGTCTACGAAGCCATAGAAAACAGGCGCAGCGTACGCAAATATGAACAGAAAGATATTCCCATGGAGGTGCTGACCCGAATCTTAAATGCAGCCCGTCTGGCACCTTCGGCCAACAACCGGCAAGACTGGAAGTTCATTGTGGTCAAGGACCCGGAGCTTAAAAAGAAGGTGGCCGAAGCAGCCAGAGGCCAGTCTTTCGTGGGTGAAGCCTCTGTTATCATCGCCGGAGTGGCTTTAAATCCGGAGAAGCTTATGTCCTGCGAGGTTCCGGCCTATGCAGTGGATCTGGCCATCGCCATGACCCAAATCACCCTGGCCGCCGTGGAGGAGGGCTTAGGGACTTGCTGGATCGGTGCTTTCGACCAGGCCAAAGTAAAAGAGCTCTTGGGGATTCCCGCTGAATACAAAGTTGTGGAGCTGATGCCCTTAGGCTACCCGGCAGATAAACCTAGGACCAAGATCAGAAAGCGATTGGAAGAAGTGGTCGCCTACGACCGGTTCGCTTAAAGGCATGGTGTAGATCGGCTGGATTTCTCCATCGGATTCACTGCCTCATTGATAGTGAAATATCAGTTTAATTAGTCTGACATGAACCCGCCCTCGGGCCACATATAATCTTGCAGGTGATAACTATGATCGGGCCCGAGACCTTAAGAGCGATACTCCTTCCTTTCGGCACAGCCTTCGGGATGATCATCGGTGCAGCCTGGCTTACCGGTCTAATCACCTTTCTGACCACCGGCAGCCCCATCGTCAGCATGCTGGAAGTGGCTAGGTCCCTCAGGATCTGGGCCATGGCAGCTGCCATGGGCGGCACCTTTCCCCTTTTAGAAGCCTTAGAGAGCACTTTCTCCGGTGATGTCTACACTCTCCTCAGACACCTGGGCATATTCACCAGCGCCGCCCTGGGAGCCTGGTGTGGGTGGTGGGTACTAAACGCCCTGCTGAAGCTATGACGATGAAACGCTTTTTTTCTGTCTCCCTGCGAGCATTACAACACAAAGCCGCCCTGCTGTTCTTGGGCGTCCTCGTTGGAGCCGGCCTGGCTTATCCCTGGAGTTGTCAGCGGATTCACCGACTCACCCAGGAGGTCCACCGCTTGGAAACCGAAGCTGCTTCCCTAAAGGACCAGCTAAAAAAGTACGAGGAGTTGTTAGGGCGTCGGGACACCGTCCAAGCAGACCGGATTGTGTTCATTTACCGTAATAAGGTTCCCGATTACGTCAAAAACGTTGTAGAACGGGGCATGCGAGATAGGCTCAGCCCTCATATCGGTAAAGATCTGGCCAAACTGGACCCACTTCTTTTGGAGCAGGCTTTAGATGGTCAGGTATTCACGGTGGAACAAACCCAGTGGGAGGTGGAGATCCGCTCGATCCGGATCACGGACAGGCTGGAATTCTCCCTGGCCCTGAAAGAAAAATAGAGCTCACGGGACTACGTTGCCGTTCCGAAGGATTTACGTGAACATTTGGAACTTTGTGATCCGTCCCGTGAGCATTATTATTGTACCCGCTTTATGCTGGGTTATACACATCTAAAAGTCGAAGTGAAACTCCAGCTTGAAGTTAACCTCCACTGGACTGCTCTCCTCGCTGCTGGAAACAGTTGCGTCTAGTTTTGGCAGATACTGCGGTATATCCCGCCACCCAATCCACTCCGCCTTCCCGGTGCGGTGAATCTTCTCACCGGTCAACCGGTTCCGGTAAGTGTACTCGTACCGGCCGGCCGCAAACTGAATCTCCAGTTTTTCTATGATCACTCTGCTCTCGTAGAGATAACTGTATTTCTGGGGCTTAACTTCGATCCGCTCTGTAATCCCCCTGAGCTTGTTCTCGTAGGTATACTCGTATTTACCGGGGCTGCGGTCGATGTGCTCCCACCCCCAAGAGTGCTCAAACCGGTGGCGGTACCTCTCTCTGACCAGGGGCAGAGGTGAGTGCAATACCGGAGGATGCTGCCAGACCAGGAGCTCCCCGTCTAACAACACCGGGGGAAACCCCAACCTAAAAGTAATTTCCAGCCCCGATGGCTCAGAACGCCAAAAGGCTATAACCTCGTCCACCTCAGTCTGGAACCCGGACATGCTCAATAGGAAGAAGAGAGCCTCCTGCTCCTTAGCGTCGAAACCGGCGTTACTCAGGTATAGGCCGATGTCAGCTTCGACCTCAGTCTGATTTTTGACCTGTCCCGGTGGAGCCTTTTTGGGTCCTTTGGCCGCCACCGCCAAAGGCAAAGCAAAAAGCAATCCAAAGCAAATCAAAAAAACCACGCTTTTGCGCATACCAGGCCCCCCTCGCCTACCAAATCTCGCTTAAAGGTTCCAGTTCACCGAGAGCTTCCACATCATCCCGTTCTTTCAACTCTTCCCAGACCGCCTGGGAAACCCAGATTTCCCCTAACTCCAGAGTGTTTTTGATTCTAACCACTCTGGCTTTTTCCGGTGTGGTCCGGTGCAAGGTCAAAAGCCCCAAAGCCAAGGCATCCCGGGCGGTGGGCATAACGACAGGTACCGCCGAGGCATTCAGGGCCCTGCTGGTTGCAGAGTTGGTGTACATCTGCTGAAAGTCCAGCCGGTTCAGGACCTCCTCGGTGGTGATGTCGGCCATCCCGATTCCGATGCCATTGCCCTCGGTCTCTTTGGTCAACCCCAAAACCACGATCTTCTGAACCTCAGGGCCGCCTCGCCCGCGCATGGAAGGCTCACAGTAACGCCCGGTGATGTTGGGATCCATCCCGTCCCCGCTGATGTTCTTCCCGATCTCGTCGACGATCAAGAGGTCAATCTTATCGGTCAAGATCCGTCCCATGCGGGAGATGGCCAGTTTCAAAAGCTCCGGCTCGCGATCGAGAATCTCCCCGGCCGGCACAGCTTCCACATGGCAGAGCTGTTCGTAGGCGTTTTCCACCAAAGCCACACCGAAAGAAACAGGCGCTTTATCCAGGATGACCTTGGCGGCCTCCGGCAGCAGTTTGGGGAAACTGGGAAAACCCTGGTGGTGCAAGGCCCTGGCACCCTCATGTTTGCCTAACCCAATAGTGAGCATCTTGACCAGCCCGCTCTCAATGGGTCCCCGGAAGCAGGTGTGCAGCTTAATACGGTTGATAACCACGATGCCGTCGGCCTCCAGAGCGTCTCTGGAAAAATAGACCGGCACCCCGTCGGCCACTTCCCCCAATTTGACCACGTCTAGGGAAGAGACCACCTCTACCCCCAGCCGCTCCTGGCTGATACCGTACTCGGCCAAAATCCAGGCCTGGCGCACTGGATTGGCTCCACCGTGACTGCCCATGCTGGGGACGATGAAAGGGGTGTAACCGGCTTCTTTGAGGCTGCTGATCACAGACTGCACCACCTTATCCAGGTCAGCTATCCCCCGGCTGCCTACAGCCACCGCAATTCTACCTTCTTTCGGCAGGCTGGCCTTGATCTCAGGCCGGCTGAGCTCACGGCGGACCGCCGCTTGGACATCGCTAAGGTGAGATCTGTCAAACTTCTGGCGAATCCGAAGGCCCAGAGGGAACTGCACCTTTAGGCCGCCGGGAACCAGTGTGGCTGCTTCTTTATTCGTAAGGAAAGAAAAGGTATTTGCCATGACCAACCCTCTTTTAGACGAAAGATTTAACCAAGTCGTAAAACCGCCGATGCCTCTCTAAACCGGCTTGGTAGACCCGGTAATTATCGGCGCCCGGTTCGTAAACCTCTTTTACCTTGGGTCGAACTACGCTGACATCATTTAAAAAGCCCAAAGATTCCAGGGCCAGTAAGGCCGCCCCCCGGCTGGAGGCTTCCCGGGTATCTGAAAGCGCCACCGGCCGGTTTAGGACATCAGCGATAATCTGGTTCCAGAAGGGATACCTATGCAAACCGCCACCAGTGGAAATCACCCGGTAATCGGCGGGTAAAAACTCTTTCATCAACTCATGAATCAGGGCGAACCGGTAGGCCACCGCCTCGCAGGCAGCCCGCATGATTTGGACATCACTGGTGTGCATCCTGAGTCCTATAACCGCTCCGGTGGCATAGGGGTTCCACCCTGGACAGCGTTCCCCGGCCAAGAACGGGAGGACTGTAAGCCCGTGGCTGTCTGGGGCCAGTTCCTGAAGCCTAGGAATGTACTCCTCTAAGCTGGTCTTACCCACCAGTTGGGCCAGCCACTGAAGGACATTGCCCCCGTTGCTTAAGGATCCTCCAACCACATAGCGTTTTCCGTCCACCCGGTAAAACCAGATGCCGTCGGGGGCATCTGGCAGTGGGTCGGTAGCCACAACCCTGGTAGCCCCGCTGGTGCCGATCATCAAAGCCACATCCCGGGGGGAGTTGCAGCCGGAACCGATGTTGTCCGCCGCTCCATCCCCAACCGGAGGAAACCAGGGAACATTGGCCAGCTCAGGCAGGCGGGCCGCATAATCAGGCAAAAGGCCGGTAATAGGCTCATCCTTGTCCACCAAGAGGGAGAGCTGGTCAACGTCGACTGAAAGGGCCTCTAAAACCTCCCGGTCCCAAGCCAACCTGCCCTGATCCATCAACCCTGAGCCGCTGGCCATCGAGTAGCTGGCCACCCGCTGGCCAAAGAGTTTGAAGAAGAGGTACTCAGCCATGGACATCAGTTTAACTGAGCTTCTTTTATATTCAGGGTTGTTTTCAAACAACCAGGCAATCTTGGCCGGCAGGTAACTGGTATGAAAGAAACACCCGGTCCGGGCATGAAAGGAATCCTGGTCAAGCTTGGCCCGAAGGAGGGGAATCGCCTCCCGGCTGCGGGTGTCTCCCCAGAGGTAGACCGGGGTCAGTGGTTCACCTGAATCCCCGTCAACCACCACCAAGCTGTGCCAAAAAGTGCAGCCGGCAACCCCTGCCACCTCTCCGGCCGGGAAATCTTCCCGCCGGCAAAGGCGCTCAAGGCACCGGACTGACCGCTCTAGGATGCCATCGGCCTCCAACTCATTGCCCCCATCGGGGGTGGCAATAACCCGGTGCTGCTCCACCTCGCTGAAACCGGGCACCGGCTCCCCGGCCGAGTCATAAAGCATGGCCCGAACCGAAGAAGTACCGATATCTAGGGTGACGATATAAGGAGATTTTGACATGCTAATTCTCCTCGTACTGTTCGTCTGCGTAGACTACTGGGTGTCTGCCAAATCCGTACCGCAACACCGCTGAAACCTTTCCGGCAAAACTATCCTCCTGGCGTGACCGTATCCTCAGGGCGTGAGTCAAGGCAATCACCGGAAAGGGCACCCCTCTTTTCCAAGCCTCTTGGATGCCCCAACCTCCGGTGGTGCCGCCGCCGACAACACCTTTGATTCTTGCGAGTTTTGGGTCATCAGCGAAGGCCTCGCCGGCCAGTTCCACCAGCCAGCTCCTGATCACACTGCCATTTTGCCACAGCCGGCTGACCCGAGCCAGGTCAAATTCGTAGGGGGCCTCGTGTAAAAGTTCGAAACCCTCTGAAATCGCCTCGATCATCGCATATTCAATAGAGTTATGGACCATCTTGACGTAGTGCCCTGCTCCGCTGGGGCCCACGTAGTCATAACCGCCAGGACAAGCGATGGCGGCCAGGTATTCTTGCACCTGGTCATAGGCAGCTTTCTCGCCCCCGACCATCAGGCAGAAACCATCCTTCAGGCCGTGAACACCACCGCTGGTGCCGCAATCCAGAAAGTAAAGGCCGCTCGCCGCAAGCTCCTCTGCCCGGCGCACCGAGTCCTCCCAGAAGGAGTTTCCTCCGTCAATAATAATATCTCCCGACGAAGCGGATGCCAGCAGACCCTCTGGGCCAAAAAGAGTTTCATCTACCGGTTTGCCGGCAGGGACCATGAGCCAAATCACTCTCGGCCGCGGCAAAGACTGCACCAAGTCCAAAAGAGAAGGGACAACCTTGATACCCTGCTCGCTAAGGGGTTTGGCCCCCTCGTAATCCAGGTCATAAGCAACTACTTGAAACCCGGCCCCAGCCAGGCGCAGGGCAATTCCTTTTCCCATCCGGCCCAGGCCGACAACGCCAATGGCTTTAGCCGTCACTAGAACCAACTCCTTGTGACTACCCTGTGCCTTAACCCTTGACAGCCCCCATAGTCAGACCGCGGACGATCTGTTTTTGGATAATGAGGGTCAGAATCAGTGCCGGCAGTACGATGAGGGTGGCAGCGGCTGAGAGGCCGCCCCAGTTGATCTGTTCAAAGGAAATGAAGTTGAAGACAGCCACCGGCACGGTTTTGGTTCGCGGACCTGAGAGAATCAGCGAGAACAGGAACTGGTTCCAAGAGAATATGAAGGAGAGAATCGCCGAGGCCACCACACCGTTCCTTACCAACGGCAAGGTGATGGTCAGGAAGGAACGTACCCGAGAACAGCCATCCACCATGGCCGCCTCCTCCAAGTCGTCGGGAACGTCTTCAAAATAGCCGATCATCAACCAAATCGTCATGGGCAGGGTGATGATCAGGTGGGTGGTAATCAAGGCCAAGTAGGTATCTATCAGGTTTAACTTACGGAAGAAGATGAACCAGGGCAGGAGATAACTCACGAAAGGAATCATCCTAGCTACCAGTATCCCAAGGGCCAATTTTTGCTGGCGGTACTTGGCAATAGAGTAGGCAGCAGGGAGCCCCAGGACCAGAGCAATCGCGGTGGCAAAGGTGGCAATTACCAGGCTGTTCCACATGTAGCGCAAAAAGTTCTCCTGCTGCAGGACTTCCTTGAAGTTATCCCAAGTTGGGGTGAAAATCAGCTTAGGCACCGGGGAGAGAATATCCACTGGTGTCTTCAAGGCCGAGGTGAACATCCACCAAAAGACGAACAGCGGGGGGATCAGTACGATGATTACGCCAAGGGTGATGAATATATTTCTGCATATTTTGTGTTTCTTGGATCCAACTACCATGAGACTACCTCCTTACCCGGGCCAGAACTAAGTTGAAAACTAATACCAACGCAAAGACAAAGACGACTAGGGCAGCACCGTAACCCATATGGAAGAACTGGAACCCAGTCTTATATGTGTATAGATAGAGGGTCTCCGAAGCCTCTCCCGGACCGCCTTGGGTCATAACATAAATGATGTCAAAGGTTTTAATGAGGTCGATGCTTCTCAGCATCGTGGCCACGACCAGGGTGGGCCTGATCAGCGGCAAAGTTATGTACCGGAAAATCTGCCAGGAGCTGGCCCCATCGATAACGGCAGCTTCATAGGGCTGTTTAGGCAAGGACTGGAGTCCGGCCAGGGTGATAATCATGATTAAGGGAGTCCACTCCCAAGAATCCACCAAAATCAAAGAAGGAATAACCCATTTTTCACTGGCAATCCAGAGGCTTCGCGGAAGCCCGAAAAGTTCCAAAAAGTAGTTGAGTACACCTAATTCCGGGTTGAACATCATGCCCCAGACCAAAGCGATAGCAACCGGGGTGGCCGCAAAGGGAAAGAGATAGATAGTCCGGATGAGATTACGCGCTCTGAACTCTTGGTTCAAAAAGAGGGCCAACAACAGACCCAAGGGGACCTGAACAGCCAGGGCTCCAACGATAAAATAGAGCATGCGCCAAAAAGTAGTCCAAAACTTAGGGTCCTGAAACATCTGGACGTAGTTCTGTAAACCAACCCACTGGGGCCCTATGGGGCTTACCAAAAACCAATCGTGGAGACTCAACCAGATGTTATAAACCATGGGAAAAGCCACAATAGCTGCCAAGGCCAGTATAGCAGGCAATGGAAAGTACCAGTTCAGATGCTGATCAAAATGGGTGAATAGCTTGTGCCAGATTCCCGTTTTGACCTCTGCTTTGTTGGCCACTGCTCCTGCTCTCATGAAGCTACTTACCACCTTCCAGGGAATAAGGGCCCAATCAGGCATCCCTGCCTGACCGAACCCTTATTCCATCCGTGTTAGTTTTCAGCTGTGTTATGTTTATTTCTGAGTTGCTTTGATAATGGCATCCATTTCTTTGGCGGCTTTGTCACAAGCGGCCTGGACATCTTCACCATTGATTGCTGCCACGATAGCCAGGCCAACAGCATCCCTAACCTCACCGATGGCAATTACCGGTGGGTTCCAAACCGGGCTGCCAATTTCGAAACCTCTGAGAGACTCGGCGGTCCAGTCCGGAGTGGTATCGTTGTTCTTGAACTTAGGATCTTCCCAGGCAGCCTTGCGGGCGGTGGGAACACCGGCCAAGAGAGCACCGAGAGAGTTCTCGTAGTTGGTGGCCCACTGGATGAAGAGCCAAGCAGCCTCTTTGTTCCGGGAGTTGCTGGCGATAGAAAGGTGCCAACCGGAAACATGTGGTACCTGCCCGGCGGGGCCTTTAGGAATCAACACATAACCGACTTTACCGGCAACCTTTGACCCTTTCGGATCCTCGTAGTTCTTCTTGAAAACGTTGGCATCATAGATCATTGCCGCTTTACCCTGAGTGAAGTAGGCAATGCTCTCCTGGAAGTGGACATTGGTACCTCCGGGAGGTGCGTACTTCCGAATCAGGTCACCGTAGAACTTGGTGGCTGCCACGGCTTCTTTGCTATTCACAGCGGCTTTGCCGTTGGCATCGAGCCACTCACCGCCAAAAGAGTGCAGGAAGTCTACCCACTGAGAGGTAGCAGCTGCCCTCTTACCACGCATGGTGATACCGTAGAGGTCAATTTTGCCATCGCCATCTAAATCCTTGGTTAATTTCTTAGCTGCAGCTTCAAGTTCCTCCATGGTGGTGGGAACTTTCACGCCGTATTTCTCAAAAAGATCTTTCCGGTAAGCGAGGAGAGAAGTCTCGGAAAGAATCGGTACAGTCATCTGGTGGCCATCGAACTGACCTGCTTTGAGAGTACCGGCGAAGAAATCATCGAAAGAGAAATCAGGTGACGTAATCTTGGGGTTATTGGCCAGCTCCTCCAGGGGAGTCAACCAACCGGCCTGATTGTACTGGAGGCCGGAGTTACCAGGCATAATCATGAAACCGTCGACACTACCGGAACCACCGGTGAGCTCGATCAATCTCTTAGTACGGAACTGGTCCTCCGGGAAAGTCTCTAAGACAACGTCGATACCAGTCATTTCTTCAAATTTGGGTAGTTGAGTTTTAATGTAATCGGTAAACGGATGGTTATTCATCAAAAAGCGGATTCTGGTTCCTTTAAACTGATCCCAACCATCAAAGGCCATAGCCATGGAGGTCAGGCCGAGTACCATTGTCAGAGCCAACGCCATAACCAACAGTTTTTTACTCATTGAAGCAGATCCCTCCTAAAGTGATTTTTCGACTGAGCGAGCCACTAAAACTAACAACACTGTCCTATCCCCCCAGAGACCACCTCCTGAAAATTAGAGGAGCTACAAATTGCGGATTATCGCCTGGCAGACATCATCTATGTGAAGCGCCAAACGCTTTTTAGCTGCAGATAGGTCACTTTCGAGAATGGCTTCCAAAATCCCTATGTGTTCCTTGGTAGCTTCCAAGATCCGCTGGTTCATATTGAACATCAGGTCCACGAAAGCCCAAATCTGATACGCTACCTCGTGCAAACGCCGGTTGTTGACCCCCGATAAAATCGTACCGTGCAGGTCCCGGTCGAGATCAAAGAAGTCACTGCGCTTCTCTGTTGCCTGTGGATCGGTTAAAAAGACTCGACTCGCAGTCAAAAGCTCTTGCCATTTGGCAGCCGGCACTGTTTTGAGGGCGTGTTCCAAGGAATAGAGTTCGATCATCTTGCGGACATCACAGATCTCCTCTACATCAGTCGGGGTCAGCCGCACCACATAGTAGCCAACCCGAGGCTTGACGGTGACTAGGCCCTCCCGGACCAAGAGGTTCAAAGCCTCTCGGACAGGGGTCCTGCTTACTCCCAGTGATGAAGCCAACTGCTCAACGCCAAGTTTCTCTCCTGGACGCAGGTTCATAGTAACGATCTGACGGCGGATGATTTCGTAGACCTGTTGGACAAAGCTGTCGCTTTGTACAATTTCTTGCACTTAATTCGCCCCCACCGTAGGATATTTTCACCGGCTCCAGAAGTATAACGCATGTAATATATTACATGCCACATCTGTAAATCCTTGTCGTCGGAGCACTTTTTCTCGCAATCGTTCTATTTTTCACGTACGCAAGAAAATTCTGTCTTCTGCTCCCCGCATGCCGGAAAAGGTTATTGGCCGCTGCACCGCTAAATGAATGATGAGGTGATTTGTGATGAGTAACTCCCTTTTTCCTGAGATTGAAGAGGTCCACGCGGACTATACCCCGGAGGCCAGCGTGTTAAAAAGACATGCCACCCTGCTCAGCAAGGTCAGGCAGCGCCGCCAAGAGGTGCAGAAGTTTGAGAAGTTTTTGGCCACTGAAACCTGCTGGCTGAGCGCACCGGCCTCCACCAGGTTTCACCTCTGCAGGCCAGGAGGACTTTTGATTCACTCCATCGGCGTGGCCGAAACCCTGCTTAAGCTGAGGGCTGTCCTGGCACCCCAGATTTCCGAAGAATCCTGCGTCATCGTCGGGCTCTACCACGATGTAGGTAAAGTGGGCTTACCCGGCCAGCCCTACTACATCCCCAATCCCAATGATTGGCAGCGGCAGAAACGGGGCATCCCCTATGCTGTCAATCCGGCGGTGGTCCACATGGACATCGCCACCCGCAGTCTGTTCCTGGCAGCGAAGTTCCTGGACCTAACCCCGGAAGAGGCGCAGGCCATCCGCTACCACGACGGACAGTACCTCGACGCCAACTCCGACGTAGCCCACCGGGAGTGCCCTCTTACCCTGCTCTTGCAGTACGCCGACAACTGGACTGCTTCTGTTCTGGAGAGAGATTCATAAAGTCTTCAGGTATTCTTCAGAGCTCCTTCACTATTCATTAACCTCCTCTTCACATTTGGCCGGTAGAGTGAAGACAACAAATCAAACCGGTACCTAAACGGGGTGCCAAAACGAGGAGGAGTAAAAATGATGAGGAAAATGTCGCTGTTGTTGGTTGGAGTTCTGCTGTTAGGTCTGGCAGTGCCCGCTTTTGCCAATGAGACTACCACCACCGTCACCGACTGGGTCGAGTGGCACAAAGACCGGATTGAGAACATCAAAAAACTAATCGATGCCAGGGTGGAAGCCGGTCTGCTCACGGAAAATGCAGCCGAACTCTGGAAGGAGAACCTGAATGCCCGTCAAGAATTCATCGAGACCAACCCTGATAGCTACATTCCCGGCATCTGCAGTCCAGCCGCTGGGTACGGTATGGGCATGGGTATGGGCCGCGGTCACCGAGGTGGCATAATGGGTAGTTTTGGCCGGGGGACGGTCAACCCTGGCTTCGGTTTCGGAGCAGGTTTCGGCGCCGGTTTTGGCCCAGCCTTCCGGTAAGCCTTGAATAAGGGCAAAAAAATTAAAGGGTAAACCTCCCAAAGGAGGTTTACCCTTTTTTGGTGATGGTTTCCACGGCCCTTTTGAACAGGTCGGACTCGTAATCTTCGATCTTACCGGCATCACAGAGCTCGGAGATGTCCGGATTGATCGGCAAGGAACCCAAGAAGGAAACATTTAGCTCGTCGGCAAGCTCCTGGGCTTTACTTTCCCCGAAAATGTAAATCTTTTTGCCGCAGTCGGGACACTCCACATAGGCCATATTCTCGATCAAGCCTAGGATGGGTTTATCCATGATCTGGACCATTTTGATGGCTTTCTTTACCACCATCATCGCCAGATCTTGCGGGGACGAGACGATGACAACACCTTTCAAAGGCAAAGACTGCATCACGGTGAGAGGAGCGTCTCCGGTACCAGGGGGCAGGTCCACAATCAAATAGTCCAGCTCCCCCCAGAGAACATCGGTCCAGAACTGTTGGATGGCGTTGCCGATGATCGGGCCCCTCCAAACCACCGGATCATTTTCGTTCTCTAAAAACAGGTTGATGGACATCACCTTGATACCGCTTTTGGTCTTCGGCGGGATGATGCCATCCGGATTTCCGGCCAGCTTCTTCTCGGTACCAAACATCTTGGGTATGCTGGGTCCGGTGATATCCGCATCCAGCACTCCCACCTTATACCCGGCTTTTCTGAGGTGCGAGGCTAAAAGCGCGGCCACTGAAGACTTGCCCACTCCGCCTTTGCCGCTCATAACAGCGATCACATTTTTCACATTTGAATACTGGTTCCCCTCGTCGACTGGAGGTTTCTGGGCTGTTTCACACGAAGCAGCGGAAGGACACGTGGAGCAACTGGAACTTACATTGCAGGAATCGGACATTGGACAACCCTCCATCATTTTGGTCATATGTTCCTTTTCTTACTATAGTCCTATACCCCCGGTAAGTCAAGGAGACTCGGCCACCGGG
>JACDOJ010000024.1 GCA_017656135.1 Bacillota bacterium
TCATGAAAATTTATAAAGCGGGCAACCTAAGAGGGAGGTGACCCGCTGATGGCTTGGCTAGCATTTATTGTTGTCCTTTTGGTGTTATCTCCTACCGCCGGTACCGCTCTGACCGAATTCAAGAACAAGAACATCTTTGGAGCGGTGGGAATCTCACTTTACTTGGGCATCATCATCGCTCTTGCCGTTTACCAGATCTTTATTCGCTAGTAGACGTAACTGCTTCTGGTGGTCATCCCGATCCGCCGGATTATGACTTCTACATCGGTTTTGACGATCAGGTTGCGGAAGTCGTCGTTCCACTTTTCCTTCTCCTTTTCCCAGCGGGCATAGGGGATATTACGGCGGATGAGTTCACCGAAGCCTAAGATGTCGCTCTTTAACTCATACTTGCTCTTCCGGATTAGCTCCTTTAACTGGTTGTTTACCTTTTCAGAGGCGGCGCGGCTGACTTGGTCCAACCGGGGGTTATTTATCACCAAACCGGAGCTCGTCACTTCAAACAGGTCCGCTTCCATATCAATCTTCACCTGGATGGTGCTGCTTCCCAAGGAGGCGAGATTCGGCTTCACTTTGACATGCCGGTAAATCTCCCGCACCTGAAGTGAACACTTAGTACCTTCCACTTCAACTTCAAGGGGGCATCTTTTGGCGTCTCCTCTGAGGATTGTTAATGAGCGCACCTCAGGGCCGGTAAGCCAGTCGACCATCTTCTGGCCTTTGAAGGCCGCTGCTCCCTCTAAGATCAGTTCTTTCGGGGGTTCTTTTTCTTTTGGGCCGCCTCCGCCGGAATCGGAGCCGCCTTGGGCAGCTGTGGGTACGGCTGCTGAGCCGCCATTGATCCCACCGCCTTCCCCTGCCTGGTTCTCAGGTTTCTGCCAGATCTTGATCTTAGGCATCACAGCTTCATCCCCAGCTTGCATCCGGGTATAGAAGTGCTGGCTTTCATAGAGGGGAGCCTCCTGGTGGCTATCGCTCTGATACAGCATGCGGCGAATGTAGGTGGAAGGCAGGTTTTCCAGGGCGTACGTAACCTTGAAGAGGTCCTCAATCTTGTCGGAAGTAATCAGGATGGCCATATCCGGCCGCATATCCGGGTTCCGGGTGACGCTGTCTACTATGGCACCAATGCCCTGTCTGGCTACGTCTTCGTGGATGACCAAGGCCTCGGCGTGGGAGAAGTGAAAGACCCGGCTGGCTCGTTTAGTTAGTTCCTGAATCCCGCCGTAGATAGTGTCGGCCTCAACCGAGGTCAGCCAATATGGCTCTTCCTCACTGCCTCCGCCTCCGCCTCCGCCACCTTTCCCGCCGCTGCCTCCTGCTTTTGACGGAGCGGCCACCTGCAGAGTGATCTTATATTCTCTGTTCTGCCCTCTTTCCAGGCCCCAAAGCAAGACAAAAGCGGTTTCTTCAATTTCGTTTTGGCTGTAGCAGCCAGAGAGTGTAAAAGCCAGAAGAAGGAGCAGTACTGCGGCTAACAGGCGTTTCCCATTCATCACTTGGCTGCCTCCTGCTGCTTTTGGGAGGTGGGTCCCGGTTCTCTAACCTTGCGGATGCTCGCCACGACCAGCAAAAGGCCGGGGAGAAGTAGGGTTACCGGCAAAGTGTAGTTGGTAAAGAAGTCGATCATTTGAAGCACCGAATAGTCGGTCTTAGGCTGCAGCGATAGCAATACGGCCAGAACGGCGGTGGGCAGGACCAGAGGTTGGTAGCGTTTCAGTTCCAAGATGCCGGCTAGGGTCACAGTGGCCGTGTAGATGATCAGGCCTATCTTTAACATAGAGAGGATGAACCAGATGATGATGAAGACTGCTTCCATGCGCTCGAAGTACCTTCCCAATCTAATTAACTGGGCGATGCTAATGGCCGGAAAAGTTAACCTGGTGACTCCCTGGTGGCCGTAGAGGCTGATGCCGCTGATGGTGACTAGAGTGAGGGGAATTGTGCCAAGTATCAGGCCCCAGCCAAATCCGGAAACATCATCCTTAGTCCGGCGGAGGTGGGAGAAGATGGCCAAGAAGAGCACCAACTCTCCAAAGACGGCACCGGCATTAAGACCTGCCAAACCGATGCCAGCCAGGCCCTTGCCCAGCCAGGGTTGAATTCGTCCCAGGTCTCCGCCGGCCAATGCCGTGGCCAAGATCAATAACAGGCTGATGGCGATAAAGGGCAGGAAGACCTGGGCGGTACGGGCAATGCTTTCGATACCGCTGTAAGCCAGATACGCGATGATGACAGTCATGATCGCTATTACCGGGCCAATCGGGGACTCCGGGAGGAAAGGGGTCAGAATGGTGGTGGAAAACTCCCTGATAATTAAGAAGACAGACATGGCGTAGCCGAAAAAAACCAGAGACCAGAGTTTGCCTAGATGACGACCGAGAATCAACTCGGACATGCCTATGAAGTCCCTGGTGGGAAAGTGACGGTGGAGGGCGATCAAGAGCGCCCCTAACCCAACTCCAGAGAGGGAGCCCACCAGGATCCCGATCCAACCGGCCGGTCCGGCGTATTTCGCCATGACTCTGGGGGCCACCAGAAAGTAGGAGCCAGTAATGTCCAGGGTGATCAGCACCGCCAGTTGCCGCTTGTCTATGTGTCCGCCCGGCATCATCGCTCTTTGCCGCCTCCTTTTTGGTCTTTGGCGTCTGGGCTCTGATGGGGTTGGGCCTGTTTGCTTTGAGCATCCTGGACGACCTGGTCGGTTTTATCCATGGTATCTGAGGCGACGAAGGTGTGTTTCTCCGGGGCCCACTTGCGAATGGTCATGGTCTGGCGCACTGAGTCTTGCGGCCGCAAAAACCGGGGACGTTTAATCATCAGCCACATGGGTATCCGGATGAAGGTATCCCTGAAGGCTTCCACCGGCCGCCAGAGCGGCTCTAGATACGGAATTCCCAGCGAGGTCAGGTTGGAGAGGTGAATTACTATGACCATGACTCCGGCCACCACCCCAAAGAGACCCCAGCCAGTGGCCAAAATGACGAAGGGGTAGACTATAAAACGCAAGACCAGTCCCTGAGAGTATTGGGGTAGGATGAAACTGGAGAGCCCCGCTAAGGCGATGATAATGATTAAGATGGGGCTGGCCAGGTTGGCCGAGACGGCAGCTTCGCCCAGAAGGAGGGCTCCGACGATGCCCACTGTGGAGCCGACGGGAGAAGGCATGCGGAGTCCGGCTTCCCGCACCAACTCTAAGGAGATGATCATGAACAACGCCTCCAAAAAGGCCGGTAAAGGCACATTTTCCCGGGCCTGGGCAAAAGCCAGGGCCAGTTGGGTTGGGAGCATCTCCTGATGGTAGTTGGTGATGGCGATATAAAAGGCAGGTAAAAGCGCCGAGTTTACTATGGAAAAGAGCCGCAGAATCCTGAGGAGAGTGGCATACATCCAGCGCTCAGTGTAATCTTCATTGGTTTGAAAGTAGGTGGAGAAGTTGGTCGGCATCACCAGAACCATCGGGTTTCCGTCGACGATAATGGCCACCCGGCCCTCGGACAAGAAGGCTGCCACGCGGTCCGGCCTTTCGGTGATCTGGACCTGGGGAAATATGGAGTAGGGCTGATCCTCCAGGTATTCCTCGAGAATCCCTTCATAAGGCAAAATATCCACATCAATGGCGCCAAGCCGTTTTTTGACCTCTTCAACCAGTTTGGGATCGGTGATCCCATCCAGCCAGCAGATGCCGATATCGGTGTGGGTACGGCGGCCGATCCGCATCATGTCAATTCTCAGGTGAGGTGAACGGATCCGGCGCCTGAGGAGTGCGGTGTTGACCCGGAGAGTTTCGGTGAAGGCCTCGTGAGGCCCCCGCACTGAGGCCTCAGTCTTAGGTTCGCTCACACCCCGGTGCTCCCAGCTCTTGGTTTCAACGACGATCCCTTTGGCCACACCGTCGATGAGAATTACGGTTTCCCCGGTGACGATGTGATTCATGACCCCCTGCTTGGTATCGGTTTCATCAGAGTGGGCAGTGGGAATCAGACAGTATCGCAGGTAGTTAAAGAGTTCGTCCTGAGTAATCGCCTGCTCGTTGTCAGGGCGTAGGGTGCTCAGGAACATCAAGGGTTGGATGATGGCGAACTGCTGGGTTACGGTGTTGCTGATCCCCTCAACATAGACGATGGCAGCCGGAGTGGGTTTGGGCTTGGTGGCAATTACAAACTCCCGGATGACCACGTCCACATTATCAGGGCCCATGGTTTCCTTGATGGCTTTGATGTTCTCTTTGAGGTTGGTGGAGAGTTTTTCGCTCTCGACGTGCTGGCCAGGTTTGTGAACCTGTTCTCTCAGAGCGGGGGCCTTGTCCTGGGAGTTGGACTGCTCCTTTTTCTGATCGGATTTTTGCTTGGAATTGCGCCCCCAGCTACCGAGTTTCTTAGGCTTCATGCTGAAACCACTCCTCTACTCATTACAGGATGACCTCCAGAAGCTGGCTTTATACAAGGCTTTCGGCAGGGAAAGCCGGGAGGGCGAGAGAATACAAGATAGGTTAAACCGAAAGGGGTGGCATGGTCTTGAGTTCAGTTCCAGGCAGGAGTGACCGGGAATACGAGGAGTTCATGAATGCCATTTACCGCCTCACCGGTCTGGACCTGCACAACTACAAAGAACGGCAGATGCGCCGTCGCATCAATGGCCTCATGGATCTTTTAGGGGTGGAGTCGTATGCTGAGTACATCGCACTTTTGAGGCGGGACCCCGAGAAGTATGACCAGTTTGTTAAGAGGTTAACCATAAATGTCTCTGAGTTTTTCCGAAACCCAGAGCGCTGGGAGGATCTGGAGAGGCGCTTTATTCCCCAGCTTTTGGAGGAACGCTCCCAGGGTTTGAAGCTCTGGAGTGCCGGCTGTTCCAACGGCCCAGAGCCTTATTCCCTGGCCATCATGATGTTGGATCTGGCACCTGACAAGAAGCACCGGATTCTGGCTACCGATGTGGACAAGGTGGTCTTAGGACAGGCCATAGAGGGGGTCTACACCATTCAGCAGCTCCGCCATGTCTCACCGGCTAGGCTGAAACGCTATTTCGAACCCCTGGGGGACGAGAAGTACCGGGTCAAGCCGGAAGTCAAGAATATGATTACCTTTAAGCGGCATAATCTTTTAACTGACCCCTTTGAACAAGACATCGACCTGATTCTCTGCCGCAATGTAGTCATCTACTTTACCGAGGAAGCCAAGCATACACTTTATCAGAAGTTCTTCGCGGCCTTGCGCCCTGGGGGAATGCTAATGGTTGGGGGGACAGAGCCCCTCCTAAGATACCGGGAGTACGGTTTCGAGTCTCTGGAGACCTCTTTCTATCGTAAGCCAAAGGAGTAGGCAATGCTGTACGGGACGGGCATGGATATCATCGAAATCCAGCGCTTTAAGCATGCCGGGACCAAGCATCCCAAGCTGAAGGAGCGCTTATTTACCCCGGCTGAGCTTGCTTACTGTCAGACGAAAAGAGATCCCTGGCCTCACTTGGCAGCCCGGTTTGCGGCCAAGGAAGCGGTCATTAAGGTCTTTGGAGGCCGGAGGAGGCTCTCCTTTCGGGAAATTGAAATCGGCAAGGAAGGCCCTCGCCCAGTCATCTTTTTACAGGGAAAGGCCCAGGCCCTTGCCAGAAAGCTGGGCATAAATGAGTGGCAGGTGAGCATCACCCACAGCCGGGACTATGCGGCAGCGGTAGTTTTGGCGCTGACCGAGGACGGCAAGGGGGACTGACCGGTGGAACTGGTAACTACAGAAGAGATGCGGCTTTTAGAAAAGCGGGCCGAAGAGGAATATGGGCTCTCCCCACGAGTCCTCATGGAAAACGCCGGCAGAGCTGCTTTTGACCTGGCTCAGGAGATTCTGGCCGGCTCTCCAGCCGGGAAACGGGTCTTGATTTGTGCCGGCAAAGGGAATAACGGGGGAGATGCGCTGGTTCTGGCCAGATACTTGGTTAACGCCGGGGCGCAGGTGGTTGTGGCCTTGGCTTCTTCCCGCGATTCTCTCCAAGGGCCTGCCCTGGAGGCCTTCAAAGCCGCGGCTAAAATGGCCGAAGAGGTGGAAACCCTCCGGATACTGGAGTGCGCCGGTCCAGACTGGAAAAGGGATCTGGCCGCGGTTCGACCGGTGGATTTGGCGGTAGACGGACTGTTGGGCACCGGCCTCAAAGGGGCCATCTCCGGGACCATCAAAGAGCTGGTTCAGTTCATCAACGAGCTGGCCTGCCCGTGCCTGGCTTTGGATATCCCCACCGGAATCCTGGCCGACACCGGACAGATCGAAACCGCCGGTGAAGAGGAATTAGGCTGTTTTGCGGTATGCGCCGATTACACCATCACCTTTGGCCGACCTAAAGTAGGCCTTTTTTGCTATCCGGCCCCGGATTTTGTCGGTGAGCTGCGGGTAAGCAGCATCGGGATCCCCGACTCTCTGGTGGCTAAGACAGGCCTTAAACACTTCTGGCTCCGGCCGGAGATGGTCAAACGGGCTTTGCCTACGAGGCCCAACTCCGGTCATAAGGGCACCTTTGGCCATGTCCTTACCGTTGGGGGCAGTTTGGGTTTGACCGGTGCTCCCTGTCTGGCTGCGGAGGCCGCTCTGCGTGCAGGCTGTGGCAAATCCACCCTGGCCGGACCCAGCGGGTTAAATCACATCTTTGAGACCAAACTGACGGAAGTGATGACCCTTCCTCTGCCGGAGACGGCCGATCACTCAATTGCTGTCGAGGCCCAGTATACTCTGGCACCCCGCTTGCAGGAGTACGATGTCATTTTAGTAGGGCCGGGCCTCTCTCTCCACCCAGAGACGGCAGTTTTCCTCTCTGATTTTCTCCAAGCCGTAGAAGGGCAGTTGGTGCTGGATGCCGATGCGTTAAACATCATGGCCATTAAGAAGGAGCGGTTTCAGAGCCTGTTAAAAGAGCTGCCCCGGGTCCCTATCATCACTCCTCATCCCGGTGAGATGGCCCGACTCCTGGGAATCACCACCGGTGAGGCACAAAAGCGGCGGGTGGCCGTGGCTAAAGAAGCCGCAGTCCAGTGGGGTTCGGTGGTGGTCCTCAAAGGGGCCAACACGGTAATCGCCACCCCGGCGGGAGTGGTTTACATCAACACCACCGGAGACTCGGGTCTGGCTACCGCCGGCACCGGTGATGTACTAGCGGGAATGATCGCCGGTTTTTTGGCGCAAGGAGCAGGGCCCTTGGAGGCTGCCCTCTGTGGGACCTTTTTCCACGGTTTGGCCGGGGAGAGAGCCCGGGCAGCCGGCTACGGCGCAGGTCTCATCGCCGGCGATTTGCTGAAGTTCCTGCCGGCGGTTTTAAACGAATATTACCGGCCTACCCGGCCTACTAGGAAGTGAATTAATATGATCGAACTGCCTCTGGATATGCGCCCAGCGTGGGCCGAAATCAACTTGGATAACCTGGCCGCCAATGTCCGAGCGGTGGTCGGGCGGGCAGCACCGGCCGAGGTCATGGCGGTGGTGAAAGCCAACGCTTACGGCCACGGAGCCGTTCAGGTGGCCAAAGTCGCTCTGGAAAATGGAGCTCGCTGGTTGGGAGTGGGTCTGGTGGAAGAGGCCCAAGAACTCCGGCGGGCTGGAATCGCTGCTCCCATCCATATCATGAGCATGCCCTCTCCCGATCAAGCTGAGGCGGTGGTAAAAGGGGGATTTAGCTGCGGTTTGGCTGACCTGGAGGTGGCCGAAGCTTTGGCCACCGCCGGCCGGAGGTACGGCCGGGCCGCCAGAGTCCAAGTCAAGGTGGACACCGGCATGGGTCGCCTTGGGCTTCTTCCGGACGAGGTGCTTCCTTTTCTGGAGCGACTTAAGCAGATGAACAACCTGGAGGTCATCGGGATTTATACTCATTTTGCCAGTGCTGACGAGAAGGATAAAAGGTATACCCGTGCCCAATATTCAACCTTTAAAAGGATATTAGAAAAATTGAATGAACATGGGTACAACTTTTCGTGGGTTCACGCCGCCAACAGCGCCGCTGTCTTGGATACACCGGAATATGGAGAGAATTTGGTTCGTCCCGGGATCATCCTTTACGGGCTCTACCCATCAGAAGAGGTCCAGCGTGACTTGGTATTGAAGCCGGTGATGTCTCTCAAGGCCCGGCTGGCTTTTGTGAAGACCGTCTCCGCCGGCAGCTCCATCAGTTACGGGCGAACCTACGTTACCAGTACGGAGACGACAATAGCCGGAGTGCCCATAGGTTACGCTGACGGATGGTCTCGGGTTCTCAGCGGTAAGGCCGAGGTGCTTTTCAAAGGAAGGCGGGTACCGATCATCGGCCGGATCTGCATGGACCAGTTTATGATCAAGATCCCCGCTGGTCTGGAAGCCCGGATAGGCGATGAAGTCGTGCTCTTTGGTAGCCAGGGAGATGAAATCATTCCGGTGGAAGAAGTGGCTGAGCACATGGGAACCATCAACTACGAGATTGTCTGCATGGTAGGTCCCCGGGTGCCGAGGGTGTATGTCAAAGGCGGCAAGGTTATTGCTGTAGAGAAGGTGGTACAAGTACCTTATTATGACATTTAGGTTCTCACTGGGTTGGGAGAGTGTTTCAAGTGGGATCGGATCTTTCAGTAGTTGTGGCTTTGGCAGCCGGATTAGTTTCTTTTCTTTCACCTTGTGTACTGCCGCTCATTCCGGTCTACATAACCTACCTGACCGGCGGGGTCAAGGCTGAGAGGGAGACTGGTTTCAACTGGCGGCTCTTCAAGAATGCCATCGGGTTTATCCTTGGTTTCTCTTTCATCTTCATTCTATTGGGGGCGTCCGCTACCGTCATAGGGCGTTTTCTCCTGGTTAACCAGGTTCTGTTCCGGAAAATAGCAGGGATTATCATCATCTTCTTTGGCTTGCAGACTCTGGGACTTTTTCAGATCAGCCTCTTTCAGAGGGAGTGGCGCCCGGGCCTGCAGAAAAGAGGCGGGTTCGGCGGAAAGAGGGATCTCGTCAAATCCTTCTTCTTGGGGTTGGCCTTTGGTTTTGGTTGGACTCCCTGTGTCGGTCCAGTCTTAGGTTCTATTTTGGCTTATGCCAGTACAGCGGCTACAGTTGCCTCCGGGATCTGGCTTCTGGTTTGGTATTCACTGGGCTTGGCCATCCCGTTTTTGGCCATTGCTCTTACCCTGGACAAGTTTGGTAAGTACTACTTGCCTTTCCTACAGCGGAATTTCAATAAAATAAAGATATTCACTGGGATCTTTCTGATCCTTTTGGGTATCCTGGTTTATTTCAATTGGTTCTCTTTCCTGTCAGCGATAAGCTTTTAATTCGAACCTTATTCTCAAAAAATGTCACCCGAGAAAGGATGAGGCCCTATGTCTGCCGAAAAGAGAACACGTGGCCAAATTTTACCAAAAGTAGGTGTGCTGGCTCTCCTGGTTTTATTAATAGGAAGCGGCCTGTACTATTACGGGTTTAGGCAAAAATCGGTGAGCTATTCTGACGGTCAAGTGACAACCGGACCCTTTGCCGGTGAAATTGCGCCGGATTTCACCCTGCCGGACCTCGATGGGGAAATGGTTGCCCTCAGCGATTACCGGGGCAAGTACGTCTTTCTCAACTTCTTTGCTACCTGGTGCAACCCGTGTAAATCCGAGCTTCCTGATTTCAACCGGATGAACCTCCGGATGCAGCGGGAGGGCATGAATGCCACCTTCCTTTTGGTAAATGTGAGAGAGAGCCCTGAGACGGTTAAGAGTTTCATGGAGCAGAACGGTTACACCATGAAGACCTTGACTGATGTCAGCGGGGCTGTAGCCGCCAAGTATCTCGTCCAGGGGATCCCGATGACTCTGATCATCGGGCCCGACGGAAAGATTATAACCAAGCGGGTGGGGGCCATTAGCGCTTCCCTCCTGGAAACACTGGTCGAGCAAGTAGTTGAGTAGGATGCTACATCCAGGGAAGGGTGAGTGATGTGCAGGAAAGATTACAGTTCCTCCAGGAAAAATTGACAGCAAAAAACTACCGGGTGACGCCTCAGCGTCTTTTGATCATGCAGATCTTCTGTGACCATGAAGGGGAGCACCTAAGCGCCGAGGACATCTACAACCACGTGAAAGCCAAGTTCCCTGATATCGGATTGGCGACAGTCTATCGGACGCTGGAGCTCTTTGCCAAGATGGGTTTGGTGGAGCGGGTCCATTTTGGCGATGGGAAAAACCGGTATGAACTGAGCCAGCACGGCAAACACGCCCACCATCACCTCATTTGCATCAAATGCGGTGATGTTGCAGAAGTTAATGAAGACCTACTAGAGCGTTTGGAACGGGCCATTGGTGAAGAGTACGAGTTTGACATCCTAGACCATCAGGTCAAGTTTTACGGGTACTGCCACCGGTGCCGGAAAGGAGATAACAGGCGTGACTCAGAGTAAACCAGAGTACGATCTGCTAATTCTGGGGGCGGGCCCAGGTGGTTATGTGGCCGCCCTTTTAGCTTCTAAAAAGGGACTCAAGGTTGGCGTCATTGAGGCGGATAAATTAGGGGGCACCTGTCTCAACCGGGGCTGCATCCCCACTAAAGCCTTGGTGGCGGTGGCTGAGCGCTACCGGGGGCTGGAAGATGCCGGCACCATGGGAATCAGGGTGGAAAACTACTCTCTTGATCCCGAGGCGGTTTGGGCTTTTCAGGAAGGAGTCACCGCCAGGCTGCGCAAAGGCGTGGAGAGCCTCTTCCGGAAACACGGGGTTGACCTGATCAGCGGCCGCGGCAGGCTGACCGGTCCCCTATCGGTTTCGGTGACCGGCCCGGAAGGAGAGGTTGTAGAGTATACTGCCTCCGATGTGATAATTGCCACCGGCTCTTTGCCCCGGGTCTTTCCCGGCTGGGAGGTGGATGGCCAGACCGTCGTCACCAGTGATGAAGTCTTAGGTTTGCGTTCAATCCCCAAAGACCTGGTGATCATCGGCGGAGGGTACATTGGCTGTGAGTTTGCCAGCATCTTCGCTGCTCTAGGCTCTAAGGTCACCATCTTGGAGGGGATGCCTGAGATCTTGCCCATGGTGGACAAAGACCTCACCAATAGGCTTAAGAGCTATCTCAAACGCCAGGGAATCACCATCAAAACCGGGGTCATGGTGGAGCGGGTCTGGGCCCAGGACGGCCAGGGCCTGGTCAAGACTAAAGAGGAGGACTACGCTGGCTCCAAGGTCCTGATTTCCGTAGGCCGGGTTCCCAACTCCAAAGGGATAGGTTTAGAGGAGGCCGGGGTCGAGGTCACCGAGGGGGGAGAAATTGTGGTGGATAGCGCAATGCGAACCAACCTGCCCCATGTCTACGCCATCGGAGATGTAACCACCAGCCCGTACAAGCTGGCCCACGTCGCCTCCAAACAGGCGGAGGTCGCTCTTGCCAACATCCTTGGCGAGAACAAGACCATGGACTATTCGGCGGTCCCCAGCGCCATCTTCACCAGTCCGGAAGTGGCCACGGTGGGCCTCACCGAGGAGCAAGCGGCAGAGGATGGGCTTAATCCGGTTACCGGCAGCTTCATGTTCACCGCCAACGGCAAGGCCCTGTCCATCAACGACAACCGGGGGTTGGTGAAAATAGTGGCGACCCCGGAAGGGAAGACGGTGGGTGTCCACATCCTAGGGCCGCATGCTTCGGATTTGCTTCCCGAAGCCGTTCTGGCCGTGCAAAAGGGTCTGAGCGTCAAGGAGTGGGCCGAGGTCATCAGAGCCCACCCCACCTTGGCAGAGACCACCTTAGAGGCTCTGGAAGCTGTCTTTGGGACGCCTGTGCACGGCTAGGCCAGAACCTCACGGCAGACCGCCAGGGCCCGCAGGATATCGTTTCTGGAGACGTCTTTGTGGGTGGTAAATCTGATCAGGTGAGCGCCAAAACTGGTGGCCAGAACACCCTTTTCTTCCAGAGCAGCCAGGAACTGCCCCGGCTCTATGCCGGTCTTTTTGATATCGCAGATCACGATGTTGGTCTGGACTTTGGAGAGGTCGAGCTCAACTCCAGGCAGTTCAGCTAGGCCTTCCGCCAACAGGCGGGCGTTGGCATGGTCTTCGGCCAGCCTCTCCACCATGGTATCCAGGGCGACCAGACCGGCGGCAGCCAGGATTCCGGCTTGGCGCATGCCGCCTCCTAAAAGCTTACGGTATTTTCGGGCCTTGGTGATGAACTCCTTGCTACCCGTCAAAACGGAGCCGACGGGAGCCGCCAGCCCTTTGGAGAGACAAAACATGACACTGTCGGCGTACCGGGCGATTTCTGCTGCCGGCACTCCTAAGTAGGTGGCGGCGTTGAAGATCCTGGCTCCGTCGAGATGGACGGCTAAGTTATGCTCTTTGGCCTTGTCGTAAAGGGTTTTCATGAGCTCGAGCGAGGTGACGGTGCCTCCCCCTCGGTTGTGGGTGTTTTCCAGGCAGAGCAGCCGGCTTTTAGGGAAGAGGTAGCTCTCGGGCCTGACGGCCTTCTCCAGTTCGGCCGGGCCCGCTTCGGAATGGAGGTTGGGCACCGGGAACAACTGGACACCGCCGGCTACGGCAGGGGTAGCCAGTTCGTAGTAAAAGACGTGGGCCTCAGAGTCGCAAATGACCTCATCTCCCCGCTGGGTGTGGGCGAGGATGGCCGCCTGATTGCCCATGCTGCCGCTGGGAACGAAGAGGCCTGCCTCTTTGCCCATGAGCTCGGCGGCTTTCTCTTCTAAGCGGTTGACGGTCGGATCTTCGCCGTAAACGTCATCTCCCACTTCGGCGCTGGCCATGGCCTGCCGCATTTGGGGAGTGGGTTTGGTTACCGTATCGCTGCGTAGGTCGATTCGGTATTCACTGCTCATAATCTTTCACCTTCTATTGAGTGACTGACATGCTCCTCGGTTATTACTCTTTTAGCGGCTGGCTTGCCAGGTCTCCAGCCACCACTTGATTTGGGGCATTTTTTTCTCCCGGGCAATTTTGATCAGTTCTCCGCGATCAAAGGGGACTTTTCGGAATTCTACGGATGAGGCTCTACTCTCGATTGTCACCAGAGCATATTCTGCCGTGGCTTTTTCTGCCTCCGGTGGGGTCTGAGGGAGACCTACAGTCCCCGGATTGATGAAGAGGGAGTCATTCCACCGGCGAAGGATCTGCTGGTGGGTATGGCCCCCGGCGAAGATGTTGGCCGTGTGGTTAGATAAGGCTGCAGAAAGCTCTTCCTCAGAGGTGGAGGGGAAGATCCTTTCCTCTGCCGAGCGGGGGGAACCGTGGAAACACAGGAGAGTTTCTCCGTTATCCAAAGCTACCCTCGCCAGCGGGAAGAAGGTGCCCATGAAGTCTCGGTCAGAAGGGGTGAGTTGGCTGGCCCCCCAGAGCCAGAGATCTCCGACCATACGCTGCATTTCAGGCAGTTCCTGAACCTTGCTTTCAAGCTCAGGGTCCAGAATAATCCGGTCGGTGTTGCCCATCACAAAGGTGCACTCGATCGACTTCAGGCGTTCGATCACTTCATGGGGCTGAGGGCCTTTGAAGGCTACATCTCCCAGGCAGATAATGCGATCTGCTTTTTCCCTGGCTATATCGGCCAGGACAGCGTCTAAGGCAATCAGGTTGGCGTGGATATCTGAGATTAGGGCAACTTTCATCCTGATCAGCTCCTCCTAGAACGACGGCACTGATATAAAATTCATAATTCTTCAGTTAACAGTAATTTCCTCCGGATATATAAAGTGTCGGTGCCTTTTAAACCTGGAGGTAATATTCCCTCATTTCCCCTCATATCTTGTACCAACATGGGGGGGAGAGCATGAAAAAAGGATCAGAATTATTTAACCTGCGGATCATGGCCCATCTAGCCGTGGTCTTTGTTTTAGGTCTCTTAATGTTCGGCTACTTCCGGGGTCAACAGGAGGCGGCCCTGACTACAGCGGACCCAAGTTCGGATAACCTCATTTTCACCATGACTGATCCGGTGGGGGACGACTTTGGACCGGGCAACTACATCTACCCCCAGCACCTCAGTTTTGAACCGCACAAAGACCTCTTGGACCTGTTGGCTTTCCGGGTGATCCATAAGGGTGAGGTGGCCTGGTACGAGCTGGATTTCGGTTTGATTAAAAACCCCTGGCAGGCTCCGGAGGGTTTCTTCCACCAGCGGGTCGACATCTATATCGATTCCCGGGACGGTTACGGCCGGCTTCTGCCGGCCAACCCGGGCGCCAACGTCACCTTCGCCCGAGAGTATCCCTGGGATATGTGGATCAGGATCGCTCCCTGGGGAGGCAGCAAAGCCTACTTTCTGGAGAAAGACGACAAACTCATTGAACGGCGGGGGGTAGAGGTCGGAGTAGTCGGCGACCGCACCATCCGGGTCATCGTACCTCAAGAGGTCTTGCCTCTGCCCAAACCCACCTGGCGCTATTACGTCTTAGTTGGGGGCTATGACGGCTTCGGCCCCGATGGGTACCGGGTGGTCACAGCCAGAGGTGGGGATTGGATCTTCGGCGGCGGCACCGATAACAATCTGGATCCGAATGTCATCGATCTGTTGGCTCCGAAGAGCGGCAAGCACTCTCAAAGTATTCAGCTGGCGTACAATGTCGAGGAGAAGCAGGGGGCGGTACTGATGCCGGTGGGCAATGTAAAGGAGAGCGGCCCGTCACCAGTGGCGGTTTCCCTGCTGGTGTTGTTGGCAGGTGCAGGCGCTTTCGGCTGGCAGTTTGCGCGCAAGAATCGCGGGCAGGAATGAATCATTTGCGTGAACTTTTGCCAAGGTAACTCTGAGGTGTCTGTATGCAAAAGTTCTCTCGGTTGGATTATGAGGAAGCCAAAAGCGTAGAGTGGTTGTTGACTAACGGGAAAGGGGGCTACGCTTCTTCCACCCTGGCAGGGTGCAATACCCGGCGCTACCACGGACTACTGGTGGCAGCAACAGGCCATGACCGTAGGCTCGTCTGGGCCAAGGCGGAGGTCAGCCTCTACTTGGCCGGGGCCTCTTTCTTTTTAGGGGCCAATGAATACCTGGAGGAGACCATACATCCTAGGGGCTACCGCTATCTGCTTTCCGCTGAAGTGGATCCGGTGAGAGTCAAAAGATACTACCAAGTGGGCAAAATTCTCTTCAGTGAGAGCATCACCATGGCCCCCGGCGCCAATTTGACCATAATTAACTATCATTTGATCGATGCACCTTGTGAAGTGGAGCTGGTGATCGACCCTTTGGTGAACCAGAGAAGTTATCACCACGTAACCCAAGGGGAATTGCCCTTGGTGGTGCGCGGCGGTCAAAACCACTGCTTGGTGAGCTTGCCTGAGCGGGAAGAAAAGCTCCTTTTGATACTGGCCGGGGGCGAATTTTTTCAGGAAGAGGACTGGTACCGCAATTTCTATTATTCTCTGGAGAACGCCAGAGGTCTGGAAGACTGGGAAAACCACTTTTGTCCCGGCCACTTCCGGATTAAGCTGGAACCCGGCGAAGAAACCCAACTGGCCGGGGGCTTGGTCAGGACCGAGCAGGACCTGAAGTTGATTGAAGAAGCTGATTATTTCCAGGTCTTGAGCCAAAAGCGCCGCAATCAGGAGACCTACTTCCAGCATCTCCAAAAGCACTGGGAGGAGAAGGGTGTCTCCTACCGGCAAGTGGAGGCTATAGACCCCATTCTTTGGCCCCGGCTGCTGCAGCTGGCCGATGGCTGCCGTTCCTTTTTGGTGGAGATCGAGGGTCACCAGGATATTGTCGCCGGCTATCCCTGGTTCACCCAGTGGGGTCGGGACAGCATGATCAGCCTGCCCGGAATCTGCCTGGTCACCGGCAATTACCAAGCCGCCAGGAAGATCCTCCTGTCGTATGCCGAGCACATTCAAGCCGGTCTCGTGCCCAACCGGTTTCAGGAAGAGGGAGGCGCAGCCTACAACACCGTGGATGCCGGGCTGTGGTTCATCATCTCCCTCTTTGAATACCTGGTCCAGACCCAGGACCGTGAATTTATGAAGCAGGTCTGGCCCAGGGTAGTTGAGATCATCACTTCCTACTTCCGAGGAACCCGCTACAACATTCACGCTGACGGCACCGGACTGCTCTTCGCCGGCGAGCCGGGGTTCCAGTTGACTTGGATGGATGCCAAAATCGGCGCCGAGGTAGTCACCCCGCGAATGGGTTTCCCCGTGGAGGTCAATGCTCTCTGGTACAATGCTCTGCAGATCGGAGCCAAGCTGGCGTCTCAGATGGGCCGCTCTGATTTGGCCTTTCGGTGGGGTGAGACCGCAGATCTCCTCCAGCAGACCTTCAGCCGTGAATTTTGGAATCACGCTGAGGGCTGCCTATACGATCTGATCACTCCCAGCGGAGAAAAGGACCCTGCCATCCGGCCCAACCAATTACTAGCGGTAAGCCTGCCGCATCCCTTGATTAGCAAGGAAAAGGCCAAGTCGGTGGTGGAGCAGGTCTGGCGCCACCTCTACCTGCCTGGTGGTCTCCGGAGCCTGGCCCCGGGGGATCCCAATTACCATCACCGCTATCAGGGCACCCCGGCCGAGCGTGATGCCGCTTACCATCAGGGAACAGCTTGGGTTTGGCTTTTAGGCCCCTTCATCAGAGCTTATTTAAAGGTGAATGATTGGAGCAAAGAGGCGGTCTGGCGAGGGAAGCTGCTTTTGGATCCGGTTCTGGCCAACTTAAGGGAGGCGGGTGTCGGTCACCTCAGCGAGATCTTGGAGCCGGAGTATCCGCATGAACCCAGAGGCTGTCCTGCTCAGGCCTGGAGCGAGGCTGAGGTGCTGAGGGCTTACATCGAGGATGTCCTGCCGCCGCTCTGCCGGACTTAACGAGCCAGAGGCGGTTTCCGGTTTTGGTAACTCTCCAGCAGGGCACCTACGGTCTTGATGGCGTAACCCTTTTCTTTCAGTCCCTTTAATATCTCAGGCAGGGCTAGGTGGGTTTGGTTGCAGCTGTCGCTGGCGTGCATGAGGATAATGGCTCCGCGCTGGCAATTGGAAAATACCTGGTCGATGATGGCCTTGACCCCGGGGTTGAGCCAGTCTTTGGAATCCAGGCTCCACTGGATGGCGGTGTGCCCGGCCTCTCGGATGGCCCTGATGGCCTCGGCATTGTAATCCCCGTTGGGGGTGCGAATGTACTTGGTCTTGATTCCGGAGACGGAGTAGATGGCCTGCTGGGCTTTTTCAACCTCGGCCTTGATTTCCTTTTTCGTTAAGGTGCTGTAGTTGATGTGCCGGTGGCCGTGGCTGGCAAGTTCATGGCCGTCCTCCACAATTCTGGTCACCAGTTCCGGGTGTTTTTGGGCCCAGGGTCCGGATAGGAAGAAGGTGGCTTGGACTTGGTGTTCTTTCAAGATGTCCAGGATTGGGCCGGCGCTCCTTTCGCCCCAGGAGATGTCAAAAGTTAAGGCCACCGCCTTTTCTGAAGTTGGGACCAGGTAGATGGGCCGGTCAATTTCACCGGTTACAGTTTTGTCCAGGGTGATTCGTTTCCAGGTTCCGGCCATTATAACGACCATGAGAAACAGGGCGTAGACTATTTTGAACTGCCTCACTTTTTATCACCACCGAAAAGCTACATTCTGAATATATTTGGCACCGGGGACCAATATACATGAGATTGAACCGGAAGGAGGAGATGGCGCATGGCCAGACCGGCCGGGGAACGTGCCACAAGGTGGCTGCTCTGGGTAACCCTCTGTACCTTTGTGGGTTCCACAGGATTTTTCTGGAAAGCGGGGATCCCAGCCGTCCTCCCTCTCTTTGGCCGGGTGATTGTGGTGGATCCTGGGCATGGGGGGATCGACGGGGGAGCCCATGACCACCAGGGCCTCTTGGAAAAAGAGCTGAATCTGGAGATCGCTCACAGGCTCCGCAAACACCTCCGGGAAAAAGGCGCCTTCGTGGTCATGACCAGGGAAGGCGATCATGAATTGAGCTATCTGAGCAACAACTACCGGTCCCGGCATAAACGGGATCTGAACTCCCGGGTCCTGATTGCCGAGAAGTCCCGGGCCGACCTGATGCTGAGCCTCCACGTCAACTCCTCCAGCGGGAGCTATGTTCGGGGAAGCATGGTTTTCTACCAGCCGGAAAACGAGGAGAGCCGGCGCCTGGCAATCCTCATCCAAGAGGAACTGAGTAAGCTCTCTTCTTGGCACGACAATCCTCCTTTGGCCGGCAGGGTCTACTACATTCTCAGAAACTCCCCGGTGACTACGGTTCTCATCGAAGTGGGTTTTCTCACCAACCCAGAGGAAAAGGAGCTCCTTGTAACCGAATCCTATCAGGAGAAACTGGCCGAAGCCATCTCTTCTGCGGTCGTGAAGTTTTTTCAGGAATAAAAGCCCTCTCCTGACACAAACTAGGAGAGGTGATTCGATGAAGATACTGATGGTGTCCTGGGAGTATCCGCCCCAGGTCGTGGGCGGATTGGCTCGGCACGTCCAGGAGCTCTCGGAAGCCCTTGCTTCTCAAGGTCACCAGGTTCATGTCCTGACTGGACCTTTTGGTAACGAGCCGGCTGATTCTCGAGTGGGCGGCGTCCATGTTCACAGGGCCCGCTTAGGTTATCCGGAGCCCAGGGGCTTCTACCAATCCGTCCTCAATCTGAACTTTGCTTTTTTGGAACGGGCCATCCCCCTCTTGAGAGAGGAGAACTTCGATCTGGTTCACTGCCACGACTGGCTCGGGGCGTATGCGGCCAAGGTGCTGAAACACGCCTGTGGCCTTCCCTTGATCACGACGATTCACGCCACTGAGTACGGGCGCAACAGCGGCCTCTACACCGACCTGCAGAGGCAGATCAGTGATGCCGAGTGGTGGTTGACCTATGAGAGCTGGCGGGTCATCTGTTGCAGCAAATACATGTCCGGAGAGCTCTCCATGGTTTTCCACCTGCCCCAAGATAAGCTGGAGGTCATCTCCAACGGGGTGGACCCATCCCGGTTCGCCCTCCTTCCTGAGGATGATCCTGTGGCCTACCGGCGAAGGTACGCCAGGGATCAGGAAAAGATCCTCTTTTTCATCGGCCGGTTGGTGCGGGAAAAGGGCGCCCAGGTCTTGCTTGAGGCGCTGCCGAAGATCCGCCGGTACTGGCCGGATGTCAAGTGTATCATCGCCGGAGATGGCCCTATGCTGGCTGAACTGCGGGCCAAGGCCCACGAGCTGCAGGTGGCCGATATTGTCAGTTTCACCGGTTTCGTCAATGACCAGGAGCGCAACCGGCTCTACGCCATTTCGGATGTGGCTGTTTTCCCCAGCCTTTACGAGCCTTTCGGGATTGTGGCCTTAGAGGCGATGGCCACCGGAACCCCGGTGGTGGCTTCTGATACCGGAGGGTTGTCTGAGATCATCGTTCACGGGGTGAACGGCCTCAAAGCCTACCCCGGCAACGCCAACTCTTTGGCTGATAATGTCCTGACTTTGCTGTACAGGCCTGATCTGGCTCGGGACCTGGCCGGGGAAGCCTCCCGGGATGTGACTGATTTATACAGCTGGGCGGAGATTGCCCGAAAGACAACCCGGGTTTACCGTCAGGTGATCCAGGCGGCTCAGCGTTCAGGCTATAGTTTGCGGACTTGGCGAGACCAGGCCCTGCCCAGCAGATACGAGTATACTGCCAGCTATCTCACTCATCCATAGAACTGGTAGTTCAAGGTGCCGAAGATATTATCGGTCGCCTCGAGTTCGCTGAGCCAGTCTTCTTCGAGGCGATCTTCTTTTATTTGCTGGTAGAGGCCGTTGAACCGGTTGATGTGGTTGTTAAAACGCTTTTTGGCGTATTCCACCACTGTTCCGGTCTTCATGATGAAGGCCCAGTCCGAGCTCTGGGCCAAGAGGAGCTCTCTGGCCATCTGGTTCAAGGCTCGCGCTAGGAGCCCGCTGGCCCTGGGGTAAGTCCTGGCCAGCTCCTCCATGCGCAGGGCGGCTTCATAAAGGTGGGGGTAGAGCCAGTCATTGGTGCTGTTTAACCAAACCTCGTGGTAGCCTTTCCAGCCCCAACTGGACATGCAGGGGGTGCTGACCTGGTTGCGGGGGTAAATCTTCAGGTAGTCCCCGGGAGTTATGAGGGTGAAAACCTTTTGATCGCAGGCGGTCTTGCGGACTACATAGTCTAACCACTTAGGCCCCTCAAACCACCAGTGCCCAAAGAGTTCCATGTCATAAGGGGCGACCACAATGGGTTTGCGGTCCATGAGCCCGGCTAGGTAGGAGATCTGGTGCTCTCGGTTAAAGACGAAGTTGCCGGCGTGCACGGCGGCTTTTTCTCTGGCCCGCTCAGGATCGTAGTACTCTTTGTATTGAGTGGGGCCGGTGATCCGGTAGTACTTCAACCCGGTGTGGATTCGCTTCCCCTCCGGCAGGATATAGGGGGCGATGTAGTCCAGATCAAGATCAAAGCCGATATCCCGGTAAAAATCCCGGTAGTCGTAGTCTCCAGGATAGCCTTCCTGCTGGGACCAGACTTGTTTGGAGGATTCCACATCCCGGCCGAAGGCCGCCAAGCCGCTCTGGCAGTAAATTGGGGCATAGGTTCCGTAGCGCGGCCTCGGTGAGGCGTAGAGGATTCCGTGGGTATCCAAGATGACATACCTGAGGCCGCCTGCAAAGAGCAGCTCATCCAGGCCAGGGCTGAAACCGCACTCCGGCAGCCAGAACCCCACCGGCTCCTTAGCCAAATGGCGGCGGTAAGTTTCCACACCCACTTGGATCTGGGCTTTCACCGCTGAGGGGGTTTCCGCTAAGAGGGGTAGGTAGCCGTGAGTGGCGGCGGAGGCGATAATCTCCAGGATTCCGGCCTCCTGGAGCCTGGCGAAGGCTGCCACCAGGTCTCGGTTGTAGCGGTGGTGAAACTCGTATCTGTTGGTTTCGTAAAGCTCCTGGTACATTCGGACAACCCGGTGTTCGGCGGGATTGGTGGCGGTTCTGGCCAGCTCCTTATAGGTGAGTTCCAGGGTCTTGTTCAAAGATTGGCTGTACCTTTCCACAAGCAGCTCATCTCTGAGCATCTCTAAGAGAGGCGGGGTGAGGGAGACGGTGACTCGAGCCGGGATACCGTCACGCTTCCAGCCTTCAAAGACCCGCAAAAGGGGCAGGTAGGTTTCGTTAATCGCTTCAAAAAGCCACTTTTCTTCCAAGCAACAGGGGTGCTTGGAATGACGAACAAAGGGCAGGTGGGCATGTAAAACTAAGGCCAAATAGCCTTGGGTCATCGTCTTCACCTCGTTATTTAGGATTCCAGGGGCTGGAGATGCTGGTCGCAGTTGTGGTCAGCAGTTCCTCAGAGCCCCGCTGGAGACGAAGGATCCTGCTGCCGGTGTAGAGTTCGGTGATGTTGAGCCAGTTGGCGTCGGTGAGGTCTGAAAAGCGATCCCGGGGAGTGTGCACCGGATTCGAGGTTGCTATCGAGGTAAACTCGCCGGAGGTTTTCAGGTACCCCAACTCTGCCTGGTAAGATGCATCCGGATTGACGCCGGTAATATACCAACTGCGGGCGCTGCCCACGGCAGTGTCAAAAAAAGCCTGACTCTGGCCTATTTGGTAGACCCTGAGTCGTAGCCGGTCTTGCTCCCAGTTTCTGCGGGTATCATTGGAGAGACTCCAGAAAGCGTACAGGGTTACCGGATCCCTGGGTAGGAGGTAGAGGGCTGTTCGGTCGTAGTCGGCCGGGAGGCTGGGCTCGGTCCGAGAAGAGTCCAGGGGCGGCCAGGTCATCGTCACATTTCTTGGTCTTCGTTCTCGGGGAACCGTCACTACCTACACCTCAAGAGTAACAAATACTATATTAATATCAGCGCCAAGGGTCGGATTTATTCGCCGCCTGAGCGGCAAATTAAGATACGGTGATGTCTTATGCCCAGAGAGTTAGTGGTGGGAAACGGCCAGATGCTGGTCACTTTTGATTCCCATCTTAACATGCGCGATTTCTACTTCCCTTATGTCGGCCAGTTGAACCACATCATGGGGCACAAAAACCGGATCGGCCTCTGGACCGAGGGCCGCTTTCAGTGGTTGGAGGATGATTCCTGGACCACTCACTTGGGCTATGTCCCTGAGTCTCTAGTTACAGCGGTAACCTCGGTGAACAAGGCTCTAGGGATCCGGGTCTTTTTTAATGACGCCGTGCACTATCGGCACAATCTTTTCCTGCGCCGGGCGGTGGTGAAAAACCAGGCTGAGCGCTCTCGGGAGATCAGGCTTTTTTTCAGCCACGATTTCAGCATCAACCAGACGGATGTCGGGGATACCGCTCTCTATGACCCAGAGGCCGGGGTGATCATCCATTACAAGTTGGGCAGGGTCTTTCTGATCAGTGCCTTCCACCAGAACCAAGATGAGGAATCCCCATTTTACCAGTATGCCACCGGAACCAAACGTTTCGGCGGGGCCGAGGGAACCTGGCGGGATGCTGAGGACGGCGTTTTAGAGGGAAACCCTATTGCCCAAGGTTCAGTGGACAGTGTAGTCTCTTTCAGCTTTCAGTTGGGGCCCTTGGCTGAGGCGGAGCTCTGGTACTGGATTGCTGCCGGCGAGAGCTGGGATGAGGTGCGGTTTCTGGATACAGAGGTGAGGCAGACCGGCCTCGATGCCTTGCTCCACGAAACCCAGGTTTATTGGCAGACCTGGGTGAACAAAAACGAAACCGACTTTGCCGACCTTCCCAAGGACCTGGTGGACCTGTATAAGCGCAGCCTCTTGACGATCCGGACTCAGGTGGATGCGGGCGGTGCCATCATTGCCGCCAATGATTCGGATATCATCATGACCAACCGGGACCACTATAGCTACATGTGGCCCCGGGACGGTGCTTTGGTGGCCTACGCCTTGGATACCGCCGGTTACCACGGTATCAGCAAGGCCTTTTTCCGGTTCTGCGCTCACCTCTTAAGCCCAGGGGGGTTCTTCTGGCACAAGTACAACCCAGATGGTTCTGTGGGCTCCAGCTGGCATCCGTGGGTGAAGGACGGGGAAAAACAGCTGCCGATTCAGGAGGATGAAACCGCCCTGGTCCTCTGGGCGCTGGGGCACCACTACCGGTGCACCCGGGACCTGGAGTTCATCCAGGAGTTATACGACCCCTTGGTTCGCCGGGCGGCCGACTTTTTGGTTGCCTACCAAGATCCGGTCACCTACCTTCCCAGGGAATCTTACGACCTCTGGGAGGAGCGCCGGGGCATCTTCACCTTCACCTCGGCGGCGGTTTCAGCAGCCTTAGAGGCGGCAGGACAGCTCTCCCGGCTTTTCGGCCACTACCGGCGGGCCCTGCGGTATGAGAGGGCGGCCAAGGAGGTCAGGGAAGCCATCTTGACCTACCTCTACGATGAAGAGAAAGGCCGCTTTCTCCGGGGCGTCTACCAAAACGGTTCTAAGCTTATCAAAGATTACACCTTGGAGAGCTCTCTGATGGGGGTAGCTGAGTTTGGCGTCCTGCCCCCCACAGATCCCAAAGTGGTTTCCACTATGCGGGCGATAAAGGAGGGCCTGTGGGTTAAAACGGCGATCGGCGGTGTGGCCCGGTACACCAATGACTACTATCACCAGGTCTCCCAGGACATCCCCACTGTTCCCGGCAACCCCTGGTTCATCTGCACTCTTTGGGTGGCCTGCTGGCTGGCTGATTCCGCTAGGTCTCTAAGGGAACTGGAGCAGGTTACAGACCTCTTGGCCTGGAGTGCGGCTCGCTCCACTCCGCCCGGTTTGATGGCAGAGCAAGTTCACCCCTACACCGGTGAGGGGCTCTCGGTGGCACCCCTGACCTGGTCCCACAGCACCTACGTCCTAGCCGTCCACCGCTATTTGGCCAAGCACAAGGCGCTCGTGAGAGGGCAGGAAAGCCCGGAGTTTGGTGGGAAATATTAGGGGAAAGGAGTGAGAGTATGCCAAAATTTGCCGGGGATTTGCACACCCATTCCCTTGCCAGCGGCCATGCCTATTCCACCATCTCCGAGATGGCCGGCGCGGCGGCAAAAAAGGGCCTGGCCTACCTGGGACTGACCGAACACGGGCCCAACCTTCCTTCTGCCCCGCACATCTACTACTTCGGAAACCTGAAGGTAATTCCGCCCCAGATCCAAGGGGTCAACATCCTCAAAGGGGTGGAGGCCAACATCATCAGCCCAGCCGGTGAGTTGGACCTGCCGAACAGTCTCTTAGAAAACCTGGACTGGGTCCTGGTGGGCTATCACCCTGACGCCGGATTCGGCGGTGGAAGTGTCGAGACCAATACCCAGGCCATGATTAAAGCCGTGACCAACCCCTATGTTGATGCACTGGTCCATCCCGGAAATCCCATCTTCCCTGTGGACTACGAGGCCGTGGTCAAAGCCTGTGCTGAGCACGGGAAGGCCATAGAGATCAATAACGCCTCCTTGACCGTGGTTCGCACCGGCAGCAGGCCGAACTGCACCCGCATCGCCACCTTGGCCGCTCGGTACAAGGTGAAGGTGATCCTCTCCAGTGACGCCCACTATGCAGATGACGTAGGCAAACTGGATGCCGCCTACGAACTGGCGACTAGCTGCGGCATAGCCGATGAGCAGATTGTGAACCTGACGGTACGGGGAATCGAGGAGTTTCTGGTCTCCCGGGGCAAAAAGCCCAGGGTAGATAGTACCACACCTGCAGTTTGATTTCTTTTCCAGCAGGTCTTTATTTTCAGGTGACCGAATTACTGTCACTAAAACCAATTTAAGGATGGTTCCAGTGAAGCTTCGCAGCTTAACCGGTTGCCTGGCAGCGGTCCTGGCTCTCTTTCTCGCTCTGCCGGCTCTGGCCGCTCCTAGCCGGGGACTTTGGGTGGTCAGGTATAACCTGGAGAGTCCACAGGAAATCGATGCGGTGGTCGACGCAGCCCAAGCCGGTAGCATAAAAGATATTTACGCCCAGGTCTGTGGGAGGGCAGAGGCCTACTACCGCTCCCAGTTGTTGCCCTCGGCTCCAGGTATAGAACAGGGTTTCGACCCTTTAGGTTACCTGCTGGAACGGGCCCAGAGCAAAGGGATTAAGGTACACGCCTGGGTCAACGCTTATACTGTTGCCAGCTGGAGCCGGCTCCCTGACCTATCACCCCAACACATCCTCAACCGCCATCCTGAGTGGGTTCAGGTGGACTCTCTGGGACGCTCCCTCTGGGAATACTCTGGACCCACTTCGGAAGTTCCCGCTCTTTTCTTGGATCCTGGCGCCCTAGGTGTGCGGGAGCACGTGGTTTCAGTGGTTAAGGAAATTGTGGAAAACTATCCTGTGGACGGAATCCACTTAGACTACATTCGCTACCCCGGTCCCGAGTATGGTTACACTCCTTCGAGCCTTTCGGCTTTTGCGGCTGAGAAGGGTTGGCAGCCCTTGTCAGATGGGCTGGTGGACCCCTTGGAATGGGACAACTGGCGCCGCAGGCAGGTTACCGAGACGGTGGCGGCTGTTAAAGAAGTAGTGGCTCTCCACAGCGGAGTTCAGTTGTCCGCAGCCGTCGTTTCCGATCCCCTTGAGGCCAGAAGCGAGTACCTGCAGGACTGGCAAGAGTGGCTGGCTAAGGGCCTGGTGGACTACGTTGTTCCCATGGTTTATTTGGACGATCTGGCTGAGTTCGCCCGGGCGCTGGATAACATCAGGCACTGGGTGGGTACAGAGGGCATTGCCCCTGGAATAGGGGTTTACAAGATTGCCGACCAGCCCAGGGTGTTGGCCCGGCAGATGCAGTTAGTGGAGGAGCTGGGTTTCTCCCGATTGGTTTTTTTTGAGTATCAAACCATGGCTGAACACGCGGTTTTCTCACAGCTCCAGTTAGGGCTTCCGTCCGGTTTTTAAAGGCGGTGTAAACTCGTTCCCTCCTTGGGGTAGAATAGCAGGTGTCTCGGTAGGGCTATTTTCTCTAAGGGGGTTCCTTATGAAACTCATTGCAGACTATCACACCCACACCTCCTATTCCCACGGCACCGGCACAGTGGAGGAGAACGTTCGAGCCGCCAAGAGGCGAAAACTGACGGTGGTGGGGATAGCCGATCATGGGCCGGCCAACCTCTTTGGGGTCGGCGTCAAAAAGCTCTCCGATTTTCTGCAGATCAAAGCCGACGTCTTTGTGGCCCGGCGGCAAAACCCCGGGATCAGAATCCTGGTGGGGGCCGAAGCCAACGTCATTAGCACCGAAGGGGACATCGATATTCCCGAGGAAATACTGGAACACCTGGACTACCTGCTGGTGGGGCTGCATCCCATGGTCAAACCGGCCAGGCTCCCAGACCTCTGGCACCTCACCTTGTCCAATTTCGCCGGCAAAGTCTTCCCCGGTTGGAACGTAAAAAACCGCTACTACAATACCCGGGCCTTGGTGAAGGCGGTCCAGCGTTACCCGGTGTTGGCGGTCACTCACCCCGGTTACCGCTTGGATATCGACACCAGAGATCTGGCAGTTGTCTGTGCCCAAAGGGGAACGGCT
>JACDOJ010000025.1 GCA_017656135.1 Bacillota bacterium
GCGTGTCGTCCAGTTTTACCTCCACCAGACGGGTCCTTTTTATCATCTCCCTACCTTTTATCTCTGTCAAGTGCGAAAAGCTATCCAGGATAAACTCTGGGCCTTTAAGGAGGCGGTGCTGTTCAAATTGTACCAGGAGGTCGTAGTGGTCCCTGGCCTTGATTGTCGGGATTACCGTGGAGGAAGAGGAACTGCCAATGTCAATGGGGTGGGCCATCAGGAAGCGTGCCGGTAACTTGGTAAAGAGGTAAAATACGTTGGGCTAGAAAAAAGTAAGGACAAGTTGTCTAAGGAGGGAAATCATGAGTACCAAGATGATGGTTTGGGCTGCTCTGCTGACTGCCCTGGCGATCGTGATCCCCATGACCTTTGCCAATATTGGCCTGGTAATAATTTTAGGGCCATTTACTGCGACCTTAGCTTCACATGTCCCGGTAATGATTTCAATGCTGCTCACCCCCGGTTTTGCTTTTGTTGTCGGGCTTGGCTCTGCTCTGGGTTTCCTGCTCATCTTGGGGCAGGTAGTTGCTGCCAGAGCAGCCATGCACGCTGTGGTTGCAGCTACAGGATCAATCCTTATCACCCAGGGTATGACTTTCCGCAAGGCCCTCCTTGTCACCCTACCCCTTCATGCTTTGCTGGAATCCTTGGTTGTCCTCCCTTTTGGATACAACCTCTACCAGGCGGTGGTTGTGGTTGGGCTGGGTACGGCCCTCCACCACGGTATTGACATGCTGATCGCCGTCTGGGTCGCCAAAGTCATTTCCCCGCTCTTACCAGAGAATTTGTAGAATACCTTCACGTCTCCGGTGCATAGATTGTTTTTAGATACGGAGGCATAGCCAGTGTTATATATCCTGATCCTTGCAGGTGGGCCTGAAATCCGGCTGTGGCTGTTGTGCTGGAATGACAGGCCCAAGCAGTTTCTGAAGTTCCCCGCCGGAAAGAGCCTGCAGCTCCAGTCAGTTGAGCAGGCCCGTGCCCTGGTTCCCGATGACCGTATCTACATTGCAACCCGGGAACGGTATACAGAGGAGCTTTTTGCAGAGCTCCCCGATATTCCCCTCGACCATGTCATCCTGGATTCAAATGTTCAGCTAGATAGGCTCCACATAACACATAAGACGTAGCAGCAAAGATATATAGACTGGTAAGCCTGTCCCATAACTATGAGTAGGCTAGTTAGTGTTTAGATAGCTGCGAGGTCTTTTTTTCGCCTACTAAACCTTTACAGTTACCCAAAACAACGGTGTTTTTGCGCCCTTCCCTCACAGGTGGTATAATTAAACTTTGTGTGGGGAGGGATAACGTGGAAGAAATCTTGCGTGTACTGCAGAAACACAATTATGCTCTGGAAGAGGTTGAAGAGATTTTTTTGGGCGCCGAGGGCCCGGAGGATGTGGACACCATCTACCAAGTGGCAGCAGCCAAAGATGACGACCTTCAGGTGAAGCTGGCCGTGGACAAAGAAATGAATCTGATTGTCATCAATGACCTGAATTGCCCTGAGGATCGCTTGAAGGAAACCCTCTTGGATTTGAACAGGGTTTCTCTGAACCTGGACAGCGACACGGTCCTGGTCCAGTCCGAACAATGCCGGTTTCCTCTCTGGAAGAATCAGGGTTTCACCAAACATTATCAGAGCATTCTCTCCGGGAGCCCCCAGGAGATGCTGGTTGATAAAATCAATGATTCTTTGGAGGAGGCCGCCGAGCGGATAGCGCCTTACCTCGGGGAAGATATCCAGGTTTATGAGGTGGCTAGTGATTTGCCCTATATCTACTCGGTGCAGCTTACTGAGAAGAGCGCTGAGGGCCCGCTGGATGCGGACTACCACTGTGACCTTCACTACCATGAACTTACCGGCGCCGTCTACCTGGATCGGCTCTGGATTCCGGATGACAAGCGCCGGCAGGGCATTGGCACTGCTACCGTGGATTTCATCAAAGAATCCTTGGAAAGAATCAACGCCAACTATCTCTATCTTAAAGCCACCGCCAGTTCCGAATCTTTCTGGGACCGCCGGGAGGATTTTGATGCTGTCTACCGGCTGAACCTTCGCTGGGCTCGGAGAATGCGCCTGCAGCTGAAACGGGATCCCAGCTGGGATAGGGTTTATGTCCGGGGAGAACGCCTGGCTCACCCCCTGGACTTCTACGGAAACCATCCTGGTGAGGACTGGGACTTCTACCAGGCCCAAGAGCTCTTACAAGTGGTGAACAAGGAGAGCAAAAACGTGTAATCGGATAGAACAACTACGTGGGGAGTATAAATTGCAGGGAGGCGAATTGACATGACAACTTCAGCACTGGTGGTTCTCAGACCCTGGGAATCTAAGAGGCTTATTGGCAAGGCCGTTGCTCAACTTCCACAGGTGAAAAAGGCTATGGAGCAAGGGTACATCCTGATCGCCGGGGGAACCACCAATGGTTTTGTGGCCGAGGAACTGACCGGCAGAAAGATCGATAAGGCCAACTACACTATTGGCAAAATCGACGGTGGGGAGCTGACGAATAACTCCGTCGAGACAGCGGTGAAGCCCATCGTCCTCAAAGACGGCCAGCCCATTAAGGCCACTTTTCCTGAAGTCCTGCCCAAACTGGGCGCCCGGGATGTCTTCATCAAGGGAGCCAACGCCATCGACACCGACGGCGTTGCCGGCATCCTGGTCTCCAGTCCTACAGGCGGTACCATCGGCCAGGCCTGGGGCAGGCTGGTGGCGGCAGGTGTCAACCTCATCATTCCGGTTGGCCTGGAGAAACTGGTCCCCTCGGTGACTCTGGCAGCAAGTTACTGCGGCCAGGACCGCTTTGCCTATTCCACCGGTAGAACCTGCGGTCTGGCTCCGGTGACTGGCGGGCTGATCATCACCGAACTGGAGGCCTTGGATATCCTCTTCGATGTGGACGCGGTCCATGTGGCCTCCGGCGGGTTAGGAGATTCCCAGGGTTCTGTGGTGATCTCCTTCAGCGGGGAAGAGGAAAAGGTCAAAGCCGCCTTTGACTTCATCAAGGGGGAGATCAAAGAGTGAAGAGGGCCATTGTCGGAGCCAAAATCTATCCTGTTGCAGGAGAGGCGATAGCAGAAGGCACGATTTTGATCGAGGACGGAAAGATTGTGGCGGTGGAGCCGGGACGGAGTGTTCCCTCAGACTACCAGGTGGAAGAAGCAGAAGGTCTGGTGGCTACTCCCGGCTTAATCGACGCTCACACCCATGTAGGAATTAGTGAGGAAGGTATTGGCTGGGAGGGGGAGGATTACAATGAAACCACCGATCCGATAACCCCTCATCTCCGAACCATCGATGGGATTTACCCTGTGGATGAGGGTTTTGTCGATGCCCGGCGGGGCGGGGTGACAGCAGTTGGAATCCACCCCGGCAGCGCCAATGTCTTGGGAGGCCAAGGGGCTGCTCTTAAGACCTATGGCCGCACGGTGGAGGAGATGGCTCTCAAAGCGCCGGTGGCCATCAAAGGGGCTTTTGGGGAGAACCCGAAGCGGGTCTATTCTCAACAGAAGAAATCCCCTAGCACACGCATGGCCACCGCCGCTCTCTTACGCCAGGCTCTGGTTAAAGCTCAAAACTACCGGGCCAAAAAAGCCAAAGGGGATGGGGAAACCGACTTGGTCCATGAGGCCCTGCTGCCTCTGTTGGCAGGGGAGATTCCGTTTTTTGCTCACGCCCACCGGGCAGATGACATTATGACCGCCCTCAGGATAGCCAAGGAGTTCGGCCTGAGACTCGTCATTCAACACGGGACCGAGGCTCACCTGGTGGCAGAGATTCTGGCCTCTGAGGGCATTCCAGTGGTGGTGGGACCGAGCCTTACCTCCAGGGCCAAGGTGGAGCTGAGAAAGCGAACCTTCAAGACCCCGAAGGTTCTGGCAGAAGCCGGAGTGGACTTTGCCATCATGACCGATCATCCTGTCATTCCCATCCAGTACCTGCCGGTTTGTGTGCGACTGGCGATTAAAGAAGGTTTGGCCTTTGAAATCGCTCTTAAAGCTGTTACTCTGACCCCTGCTCGGCTGTTGGGAATCGAAGACCGGGTGGGGAGTCTTTTGCCGGGTAAGGACGCGGATATAGTCCTCTGGCGAGGGGAGCCGTTTCTGGACACCGAGGTACCGGAGAGGGTTTACATCAATGGCCAAGATAAAACGTGCCAATGAGGCCAAAAAGTCGGTTAGGATGTGGCTGATAACGGTCTAGCGGATGCTAAAGCATAAAGCAGCTGCATATACTCGTATGTACCCGTTTATTGTATGCGAGTAGGTGGCTGCTTTGTTCTTTAAAGGGTCTTTGTTGACTCTGGTTATAGCCATATTAACCACAGCACTCGTTGCCGATCAGGCTCTCGCTGAAGGGCAGGACAATCCCTTTTTCATCAGGATCAACATTCCGGCCAGGCGGCTGGACGTCTTCATGGACGGGAAGCTGATCAAGGAGTACCCAGTGGCTGTCGGAAAGCCGGCCACCCCTTCCCAGACCGGATACTTTAAAATCGTCAATAAGGTCGTCAACCCGACTTGGTACCCAGAAGGCCGCGTTCCGGTCGAACCCGGTCCCGATAACCCAGTTGGAACCCGTTGGTTAGGGCTGAACCTACCTGGTTACGGGATCCACGGCACCAACAACCCTTCTTCTATTGGCAGAGCGGTTTCCGGCGGCTGTTTCAGGATGTACAACTGGGATATTGAAGAACTGTACGACTTGGTCCCCAAGGGTACCCCGGTGCATTTGACCTACGAGCCTGTGGAGGTTACCCGGGAACCGGGGGGGTTGGCCCCGGTGGTGGTCAGGATCCACCCTGATCTCTACAATCTTAAACCTCCGACCCTAGCTGAACTCAGGGAGCTGGTGCGCCGGGCCGGCTATCCAGGTGAGCTGCCCAGCCGCACCTTGCAGGAGCTTTTGAACGGGGAGAAGGACGCTGTTCTGACCCTTCCTGAAACCTACAAGGCAGAGTTCAACGGCATTGTCTTCGACCACCGGCTGGAGGTGAAGAAAGGGCGGCTGCAGGTGAATGCCAGAGCCTTGGCCAGGTTGTTAGGAGTCCAGCGGGTTGGCTTCGGGGTTTTCGCCTGGCTGCTGGAGCACGGGTGGAAGCTTAAGCCGGAGGTAGCCGCCGAGCTTTTTGACCTGGCTGTGAGCCTGGATCTGGCCACAGGGCGGTTGAAGTTCGCCGCTCCCATCATAGAGTATCCCGATGGGAGGAAAGATGTAGCCAGGGTGGATTCTACCGGTCGGGTCAAGGCCAGTTCTCTTCCCTTCACTGCCGTTTTCTCCGTTGGTGAAATCCCTTATTCCCAGGTTCCGGTGGTCATCGGTGGGCGCATCTTACACGGAGCGGCCTACAGAATAGGTGAGACGGTCTGGGTCGACCTCATCAAAGCTTTCCAGGCAGGCATCGGCTTGACCTATGAGTGCCGGGCCGATGATGGCCGGCTTTTGGTCAAAAAGGATGAGGTGCGAGAAAAGGTTGCAAGCTTTTGGCGCCTGCAACCTCTTTTGAAATCAGACTTGTTTCGCTTTAGAACATCAGAGCATCAATGATTTTTTCGGTGATCTCCAGCTGAGCCAGGTCACTAGCTTCCCTCCAGTTACCGCTCATCACTGCGGCGATCATCTCCGGAGAGACGTTCAAGGCATTGGAGAGGGCGGCGGAGATCCGCTCCTTACCCAGCTGGGTCATGTTCTGCCAGTCCTGGGCCAGGAGAGATTCAGCCTCTTCAGGAGTGGCCCCTAGCTCAATCAGCTCGTTGTAGAGCCTTGGTTTCATGGAGCTGCCTAGGGCCTCCCAGTCACCCTTCATGATCGCTTTGACCTGCTCCGGTCCTAAGAGGCCTTTGACCAGGGAGCTCACTTTGTTGGAGATGTCATCCTGATTTAAGATACCCATGGCCTTAACGTAAACGGTGTCACCGTCCTTATGGGAGAGGATGTGCACCTGGTCACCCTCCATGAACTTAGAGAGGTCGGTGACAGAGCCGTTCCGCAAGATGATGGTCTTAGAGGGCAACATGAAGAGCTGCCTGTTGCCGACCACCGGACGGACAATTATAGTGTTGGTTTCAGTATCAATGCTGCTGACGGTGCCCTTAGTCACCTCAAAGTCAGTGGCCTTGAAGACCATGTAGGCCACCTCAGCCCGGGTGATGTTCCGCTTGGGCTGGAAGCGGTCACTCCACTGGGGAGGCAGGACCTGGAGGCGGCTGGTGAGTTCCACCGGAATGAAGGCCCAGTGATCAGGCCCCACATCCATGAAACTCTGCGACCACTGGGGGATGGTTTCGTCGTTGTTCAAGAGATCCAAGACTCTGGCCACCATGGTCACGGCTTCCGCCCGAGTAATGTGGTTGTTGGGCCGGAAAGTGCCGTCAGGATAACCTGTGATGATCCCGTCTTCGGCCAAGGCGTTGATGTAGTTGGCTGCCCAGTGGTCGGTCTTGACATCGGAGAAGTCAGTCCCTGGTTTGGGGCTGATGTCAAAAGCCAGGGCCAGTATTTTGGCGTATTCAGCCCTGGTGACCTCCTTTTCAGGCCGGAAAGTGCCGTCCGGGTAACCGTTGATGACTCCTTGGTCAACCAAGGATAAGACAGCGTTTTCAGCCCAGTGTCCGTCTAAGTCAGAAAGAAGGGTGGCTGCCACTGCTTGAGTGCCGAAGGTGGTCAGCACCAAAGATAAGGTCAGAACCAGCAGCACAAGACGACTGCGTAGTTTCACGTTTCATTTCTCCTTTCGCCAAATCGTAATTAAAGATAATGTCCCTTCCAGATGGTGAATTCGAGCCTGAGGAGGCGTAACCTTTAAGTAAATACGGGCTATACGGGCATATTGCGCCAATTTAGCCTACTTTCTGTTTTGAATACCACACCCTGCCAGTGAGAGCAGGTATTTACGGGCGTGTGTGCAATACTAACAAAGTTGAGGTGATTTAAGTTGAGCCGTGAATTTGCTATCATTGACGTTTTTTCCCTCCTACACCGGGCTTTTTACGCCATCCCCAGGCTGAACACGGTCAGCGGTGAGGTAACCAACGCCGTCTACGGGTTGGCGATGATGCTCTGGCGGATCTTCGAGGAGGACCGTCCGGCCTACATCGGGGCGGCCATTGACATGCCGGCCAAGACCTTTCGACACGAGCGGTTTCTGGAGTACAAGGCCAACCGCAAGGAGATGCCTGATGAGCTCAGGCCCCAGGTTGAGCGGGCCAAAGAGTTTCTAAAGGCCTTTCGAATTCCGGTTTTCGGGGTGCCAGGCTATGAGGCCGACGATGTCATCGGGACTCTGGCGCGCCTCGGGGAGGAGCAGGGTCTTGAACCCCGGATCTACACCGGTGACCGGGATGCTCTCCAGCTGGCCTCTGAGAAGACGGTGGTCATTCTCACTAAACGGGGCATCACTAATGTGGAAAAGTACGATGCCGCCGCCGTCAAGGCCAAGTATTTGGTAACCCCCAGCCAGTTCATTGATGTCAAGGGCTTAATGGGGGACAGTTCAGACAACATCCCAGGGGTTCGGGGCATCGGGGAGAAAACCGCCATCAAACTGGTGGCCACCTACGGCGGGTTGGAAGGGATCCTGGCCCACCTGGATGACCTTCCCCCCAGACAACAGAAACTGCTGGAAGGCTCGGAGGAGATCGCCAGGCTCAGCAAGGAGCTGGCCACCATCGACCGTCAGGTGCCGGTAGAGGTGGATTGGGAGGCCTTGAAGTACTCAGGGCCGGATCCGGCGGCCCTTCGGGACCTCTTTAGCGAACTGGAGTTTCACTCGCTTTTGGAGAAAATGATCAAGAAGTACCCGGAGATCGCCGTACCGGCAGCCGGGCCGGACCAGAAGGGCGAAGCCAAGGACTTCACCGAGGCTGAGACGGTCTTGATCAGTGAGAAACCCTCTGCTGAGGAGGCCCTTTCCGAGCTAGAAAAGGGAGAAGAGTTGGTTCTCTTGACCCACCGGACCAAGGGAGGAGAGCTGCTCATGGCGGTCTCCGCATCTTCCGAGAAGGTCTACGTCCTCACTGAACAGGTTCTGCCTGAGCTTTCCGAGCTCACCACCAAGATTTTAAATGGGAAGAGACTGGTGGGACACGACCTCAAAGGCAGCCTGCGCACCTTATCCGCGTTACTCCCCGGAAACCTCCGCAAGGTGAAATCCACTGATTTTGACCTATTGATCGCTGCCTACCTTCTGAACCCCAGCCAAGGCCACCACTCTATGCGGGAGGTGGTAGGAAACCACCTAGGGCGTCCCTTGCCGGCGGAGCCTGATAAAAAGGCGGATCTTGCAGATTATGCCCAATGGCTCTCGGCAGCCGCCGGGGCTTCTTGGCAGCTGGTTCCCGTGCTCACGCGGAAATTAGAGCAAGATGGGCTCTGGAGGCTCTTTAAAGATTTAGAGATGCCCCTGGCCGGAGTGCTGGGGACCATGGAGGAGCACGGCATCTTAGTTGATAAGGAGCGCTTAAAAGGACTCTCCCAGGAGCTGGGGGAAAAAATCGTTCAGTTGGAGTGCGAGATTTACGCTGAGTGCGGCGAGGAGTTCAACCTGAACTCTCCCAAGCAGTTGGGGCAGATTCTTTTCGAGAAGATGGGCCTGCCTCCGAAGAAAAAAACCAAAACCGGCTACTCCACCAGCGCTGAGGTCCTAGAGGAGCTGGCCTTGGAGTATCCCTTCGTCCAGAAGATCCTGGACTACCGGCAGTACGTCAAGCTGAAAACCACTTATGTGGATGCCTTGGCCGGGTTCATCGCTGCAGACGGCCGGATTCACACTACCTTTAACCAGGCGGTGACCGCCACCGGCAGGTTGAGCAGCACCAACCCCAACTTGCAGAACATTCCCATCCGCACCGAGGAGGGCCGGAAGATCAGGGAGATCTTTGTCGCTCCCCCCGGCAGTGAATTGGTCAGCTTAGACTATTCCCAGATCGAGCTGCGGGTTTTAGCCCACCTTTCCGGGGACAAGACCATGCTGGATGCCTTCCGCAAGGGCGAAGACATCCACACCAGGTCGGCCCGGGAGGTCTTCGGGGTGGAGGAGGTCACCCCCGAGCTACGTAGGCGGGCCAAAGCCATTAACTTTGGCATTGTCTACGGCATCAGCCCCTTCGGTCTTTCCAGGGATACAGGGATTTCCGTGAGCGAGGCCGGGGAGTATATTAACAACTACTTCCACCGCTACCCTAAGGTCAAAGAGTTTCTGGATGCCCAGGTGGCCAAGGCGCATGAAGAAGGGTATGTGGAAACTATTATGCATCGCCGCCGCTACCTGCCGGAGATCAAGGCCAGAAACCGCATGGTCCGGGCCTTTGCCGAGCGGGCCGCGATGAATACGCCGATCCAGGGCAGCGCAGCCGACATCATTAAACTGGCCATGTTGAAGGTGGCCGACTACCTTGAGACCTCAGGACATAAGACTAAGATGCTCTTACAGATCCACGACGAGCTGGTTTTTGAGGTTCCCAAAGAAGAGCTGGATGAGGTGGTCCCCGAGCTCAAACGGCTCATGGAGACAGCCATGGACCTGGATGTGCCCCTGGTGGTCGATGCCAAAGTCAACCAGGAGACGTAGATAGCAATGCCGGAACTTCCTGAAGTGGAAACCATCAAACGAACCTTGAAGCCATATCTCACCGGCCGGGTGGTGGAGCGGGCCGAGCTTCATCTTGAGAAGGCTCTGAAACTTGCGACACCGGCCGAGTTTGAGGAGAGGCTAAGAGGGGCTGTGATCGAAGAGGTAACTCGTCGGGGGAAACACTTCATCCTCAGGTTCAAGCAGGGTTTTGACCTCATCTTTCACCTGCGGATGACCGGCCGTCTTCTGTACATGGGCGCCGAGGAGAAATTACCGAAACACACCACTGCCGTCTTTTACCTTGATGGAGGTAAAAAGCTGATCCTTGGGGATGTTCGTAAGTTCGGTACCATACACCTGGTACCGGCCGGGGAGTGGCAGAGGGTTTCCTCTCTCAAGGGCATCGGCCCGGAGCCCTTAGGCTACGACTTCACTTTTGATTACTTTTATCAGGGCCTGCAGCGTAAGACTAAGATAAAGCCCCTGCTTTTGGACCAGACCTTCATCGCCGGACTGGGCAATATCTACGTTGACGAAAGCCTCTTTCGGGCCGGCATTCACCCGGAACGGTCCGCAGCCTCCTTGAGCAAAACAGAGGCCAAGCGTCTGTATAAGGCGATCCGGGAGACCATCGCTCAGGGGGTGGAGCACCGGGGCACCTCGGTCAGCGACTACCTGGATGGCTTGGGCCAGCGGGGGGAGTTTCAGAACCTCTTGGCGGTCTATAGAAGGAAAGGAGAGCCCTGTCCGCGCTGCGGCCGGGAGATCGAGCGGATCAAGGTAGGCGGGCGCTCCTCCCACCTCTGCCCGGCCTGCCAGCGGTATAGGGACTAAGGCACGTGGGTTTTCTCCTTTGCATAAAATGTACTCGCTGATGGCAAAGGAGGGGATAACGTGCAGAGTACGTCGGCTTTGCTGGCCCTGACGGTGGCAGTGAGCTTGGATGGATTGGCGGCGGGTTTCTCCTACGGACTGAAGAAGCTGCGCCTGGGCCGCTGGTCCTTGGTGATCGTGGCGGCATCCAGCGGGCTGCTCTTAACCCTCTTTCTTGCGGCCGGCTATGCGGTGAGCACCTGGGTGCCACCTGAGGCAGGCCAGTGGTTGGGGGCTCTGCTTTTGATGATCCTGGGTCTTTTAGGGCTCTGGGAGGTCTTCTCCCGCAGGCTCGATGAAAAACACGACCTGGAGTTAGGGAGTCCACCGGCAGCGGTCTGGCAGTTGCGCCTGGAAAAACTGGGTTTGGTTATTCAGATTTTACGGGATCCCCAGCGGGCCGACATTGATCAATCAGGCAACATCTCGCCTGGGGAGGCCTTGGTCCTAGGTTTGGCGCTGGGCTTGGATGCCGCCGGGGTCGGTTTGGGCCTGGGTTTTTCCGGGCTTTCCAGCTGGTGGTTTCCGGTGCTGGTGGCCGGGGTGAACTTGGCTTTCATTGTCGGGGGACAGCTCCTAGGACGCTGGTTTCAAAGGTGGACCTATCCGGGGTTCTTGGAGTACTGTCCCGGCCTCATCCTGATTATTGTCGGCTTGTGCATGGTGATCTAGGGAGGGAAGTAGCTTGTCTTTGACTGTTGGCCTCACCGGGGGGATTGCCAGCGGCAAGAGTGTGGTGGCTCAGATCTTCCGGCAGAAAGGGGCTAAACTCATCGATGCCGACCAGATCGCCCGGGAGATCGTGGAGCCTGGAGAACCTGCACTGGAGGAGATTGCTGCCACCTTTGGCCAGGAGGTTTTGACGGAAAGTGGCGAATTAAATAGAAGGGCACTGGCCGAGAAGGTCTTTGGCAACCAGGCGGCTCTGCGTCGATTGAACCGGATAACCCACCCCAGGATTCTGCGGGTCATCCGCCGGCGGGTGGTGGAGTACCGGAAAGCAGGTGCCCAGATCATTGTCATCGATGCGCCCCTTCTCATTGAAACCGGTCTCCAGAAGCTGGTGGACAAGGTCGTGGTGGTCTCGGCGCCGGAAGAGGTCCAGATCAAAAGGCTACGCCAGCGGGACGGGCTCAGCCGCAAGGAGGCGCTCGCCAGGATTCACAGCCAGATGCCGGCCAAGGAGAGGGAACGCTGGGCGGATTATATTATCCGCACCGACTGCCCCTTTCCCCAAGTGGTAGCCCAGGCTGAAAAGGTGTGGGAGGAGATCAAGCGTGACCAGGAAAGTCGCCCTGATAGCACATGACCAGAAGAAAGACGACATTGTGGCATTTGCCAAGACCCACAAGGAGCTGTTGGCCCGCTTTAAACTGATCGCCACCGGCACCACCGGTAAGGTGATCGCAGAAGCCACTGGACTTAACATCGAACGGATGAACTCCGGTCCCTTAGGGGGCGATCAGCAGATCGGCGGCAGAGTGGCATCAGGTGAGATTGATGCGGTGATCTTCTTACGGGATCCCTTAACTGCCCAGCCCCACGAACCGGATGTCACCGCTCTCCTCAGGGTCTGTGATGTACATAATGTTCCCTTGGCCACCAACTTGGCCACGGCGGAGATTCTCATTCACGGTTTGGAGCGGTATCCTGAATGACCAAGAGCTTGCGGCTGTCAGCAGCTATCCTGCTCTTATTTCTCATCGGCTTGGGTTTTGTCTTGACCAGCCGGGAGTTTTTGCGCAGCCTTTTTCCGGTGGGTTACATTCCGGAAATTGACGCCATCGCCTGCCAACACGGAATCGATCCCTATCTTGCCCTGGCGGTGATGCGGGTGGAGAGTAACTTCGATCCCAGGGCCCAGTCCAAGCCCGGGGCTAGGGGTCTGATGCAGATTTTACCGGAGACCGCCGACTGGATTGCCCAGATGCGGTCAGAGAGCGATTTTTCTCCTGAGCACCTGTACCTGCCGGAAGTGAACATCGACTACGGCTGCTGGTACTTGAACTACCTCTTGGAGATGTTCGATAACGACATTCACCTGACCTTGGCCGCCTACAATGCAGGGTTGGGCCGGGTCAAGCAGTGGTTGGCAGATGAAGAGTGGGATGGCAGGCCGGAAACCATCAACGCCATTCCCTTCGGTGAAACCCGTTTTTTCGTACGCAAGGTTCTGATGATCAAGAGCATGTACCAATGGATCTACCCGGATCTGTTTCCAGGGATGGAGAGGAGCATGTAAGATGAAAAAGACAATCAGCTTTGAGGAGGTCAAAGAGTACAAACCTCAAAAGAAACGCTTTTTTTCAGCCACTGGTGAGGAGATCGTCCAGGGTTTGACGACCGACATCTACTTTCTCAAGACCAAGCGGATCTTGGAAGAGGTCGGCAAGGGCCGCACGGTGGTGGCGGCGGAAGTGTTCGCTAGGCGCGGGGGCGTTTTTGCCGGCCTGGACGAGCTGCAACTCCTCTTAGAGGGAACCGGAGTGGAGCTCTGGGCCCTGGCGGAGGGAGAAGAGTTTGAGGCCAACGAACCGGTCCTTCACATCAAAGGGAAATACAACGCCTTTGGTCTTTACGAAACACCTCTCTTGGGAATACTTGCCTCTAGCTCCGGCTGGGCCACGGCCACAAGAGAGTGTGTGGAGGCGGCGGGGGGAAAACCGGTCCTCTGCTTCGGAGCCCGACACGTGCACCCGGCGGTGGCGCCGGCTATGGAGCGGATTGCCATCAAGGCGGGAGCCACAGCGGCCAGCTGCGTTTTAGGCGCTAAACTGGCTGGAAAAGAGCCCTCCGGGACTGTGCCCCACGCCCTCTTTCTAATCATCGGGGACAGTGTGGAAGCGGCTCGGGCCTACGATGAGATTATGCCTCCGGATTCTCCCCGTACGATTCTAATCGATACCTTTAAAGATGAGGCCGAAGAGGCCCTGAGAGTGGCAGAAGCCCTGGGTGAACGCCTGGAAGGGATCAGGCTGGATACCCCGAGTGAACGGGGAGGAGTCACAGCGGACCTGGTTAAAGAAGTCCGGTTTCGGTTGGATGCTGCCGGCTTTAACCACGTCAAGATCTTCGCCTCCGGTGGGCTGTATCCTGAGAAGATCCGAGAGCTCTCCACCGCCGGTGTTGATGCTTTCGGAGTGGGAAGTTATATATCCGGAGCCAAACCCATCGACATGACTATGGATATCAAGGAAGTAGACGGTAAGCCTGTAGCCAAAAGAGGGCGCCTGCCAGGACTCAGACTCAACCCTCGCCTGCGCTACCTTGGAAAATTGTAGTCAAAATGCAAAAATATTTCCCAAATAGGAGGGAACCAGCCGTTAAAGAGAGAAAATAACACTTTAACGGCTAATTTTTTATAGTTCAGTCGTTTTTTATTTCCTGCGGTACTAACATATGTTATTAGGATGTAAGTGATCGTGGCGGTGACGAATCATTTGAGTGCGGAATTGACCAAAAAAGAACAAATTCTGCATACGGCGCAAAGTGACCCCTTTCTAAAAGTAGAGGAAATTGCTAAAATGGTAGAAACCACTCCCCGCTATGTCCGGACCATTCTCTCGGAAGCGGGGATCTCCTTAACTGACCTGCGCCGCTCTTACGCCAGGAAGATGGAGAAGAGGTTGGGGATTAATGTTACTGTTCCTAAACACCGGGAAGGCCTCACCGATGTTCTGATTCAGGCCGGCAACAGGGTCAACGGTGCTGGAATAGCCGTCTACAAAGTGGTGGACGCCGAGGCGGCTAAGCTGTTGGGGGTTAGCCCTAAGGAGCCCCTTCTCAAGATAGTCCGGGGGCGGGTCGTCAATGGCAAGCCCTTCTATGTTACTGAAGTAATAACTCACTTGAACCTGGTTGTAAATGAGGCGGCATTGCAGGGAGAAGCTCCCTTGCGGATTATTTTAGGATTGGAGAAGGAGAGTACCGTTTTTAGAGAACGTAGTTTTCAGGTTACTAAAGCCGACCCGATGGTAGCAGCAATTTTAGGGATCGAGCCTGGAAGTCCGGTAATCAGAGCCGGAAACGTGATCGAGACCGACGGTGTGGTAGTGGGTTTGGAGTACAACATTTTCGAGGCTTTCCGGGTCAAATTTGTGTTTCGTGATGACGCTGATTACAAACTGCAGTTGATAGAGGTTGAATAGGTCTTTCCAGCAGTATTGAAGTGTAAGGAGGAAGCCTTCGTGTCTGAGAAGCTGTTAGAAGTACGGAATCTGAAAGTACATTTCTACACCGAGGAGGGTTTGGTCCCGGCGGTGGATGGGGTCAGCTTTGATCTGGATGCCGGCAAGACTCTAGGTATCGTCGGTGAATCCGGGTGTGGCAAGAGTCAGACTTCGCTGGCCATCATGGGCCTCATCCCGATGCCCCCGGGTAGGATCCCAGAGGGAGAGATCATCTTCAAAGGTGAGGACCTGTTGAAGAAGAGCGATAAGGAGATGCGGCACATCCGGGGCAACGAGATCTCAATGATCTTCCAGGAGCCCATGACTTCTTTGAACCCGGTTTTCACCATCGGGGATCAGATCATGGAGGCCATCATCCTCCACCAGAAGGTCTCGAAACAGGAAGCTCGGAAGAAGGCCGCTGAGATGCTCAGGCTAGTTGGCATCCCCTCACCGGAGAAACGCCTGGATGAGTACCCCCACCAGCTCTCCGGTGGTATGCGCCAGAGGGTGATGATCGCTATGGCCCTCTCCTGTAACCCCAGTCTCTTAATCGCCGACGAACCTACTACAGCTCTCGACGTCACCATTCAGGCACAGATCTTGGACCTCATGCGAGATTTAAAAGAAGAGATCGGCATGGGCATCATGTTGATCACTCACGATATGGGCGTTATCGCCGAGATGGCTGATGAAGTGGTGGTCATGTACGCCGGTAAGGTTGTGGAGAAGGCTCCCGTTACTGAGCTCTTCGATAATCCTCTGCATCCCTACACTCACGGCCTGTTGGGTTCCATTCCCAAACTGAACGAGCAGGTAGACCGGTTAGAGGCTATTCCGGGCACCGTCCCCAACCCGTACCACATGCCCAAGGGGTGCCGCTTCAATCCCAGGTGCGAATACGCCAAGGAGATCTGCAAGGTCAAAGACCCGGTCCTGGAAGAGTACGCAGATGGCCACTCGGCGGCCTGCTGGAAGCTTTTGAACTATCAGTCGTCCGAGAAAGAAACTGCTTAAGGAGGAAGAGAAGTGGGAGCAGAAGCTTTACTGGAAGTCAAGAATCTGGTCAAACACTTTCCGATAACTAGGGGCATCATCTTCTCCAAGCAGGTGGGCGCCGTCCGAGCTGTTGACAACATCAGCTTCACAGTGAACAAAGGTGAAACCCTCGGCCTGGTAGGTGAATCCGGCTGCGGCAAGTCTACTACCGGCCGGGTGATCTTACGGCTTTTGGAGGCCACTTCAGGTGAGGTCAGGTTTGAGGGCCGAAACATCCTGGATCTCTCTCCCAGAGAGATGCGGGAACTGCGCAAAGACATGCAGATCATCTTTCAGGATCCCTACGCTTCACTGAACCCCAGGATGACTGTGGGGGACATCATCGCTGAGCCACTGAAGATTCACGGTTTGGCCAAGGGCAAGGAGAGGCAAAAAAGAGTCAATGAGCTCTTAGAGGTTGTAGGCCTGGCGTCTTATCATGCCCGCCGCTACCCCCACGAGTTCAGCGGCGGCCAGCGGCAGAGGATCGGTATCGCTAGGGCCTTGGCGGTCAAGCCAAAGCTCATCATCTGTGACGAGCCTGTTTCCGCCCTGGACGTTTCCATTCAGGCTCAGGTTATCAACCTCCTCCAGGACCTGCAGAAGGAGTTCGGCCTGACCTATCTCTTTATTGCCCACGACCTCTCAGTCGTCAAACACATCAGCGACCGGGTGGCGGTTATGTATCTCGGTAAAATTGTGGAGCTTGCTGAGAAGAACGAGCTCTTTGACAACCCGAAACACCCGTACACCAAAGCCCTGTTATCTGCGATCCCGGTTCCGGATCCCACCTTCAAGCGGGAGCGGATTATCTTGCAGGGCGATGTCCCGAGCCCAATCAATCCACCGTCAGGTTGCCGTTTCCATACCAGATGTCCGGTGGCTAAAGACATCTGCAAAGTGAAGGAGCCGGAGTACAGGGAGGTTGGGCCAAACCACTGGGCAGCCTGTCATTTAAACTAGGTATTCAGATCTCAAAGCTATAGCTCAAAACCGGCTATAGCTTTTTATTTTAGTTTCTTATTTTAAAAAATGGTCCATAAGTCTTTTGGGTAGGTCGTTTGCAAATTGGCAAGAAAGGGAATCATTATAACTATCGGCCTTGCAGGAAGGAGTTGAGTATTTTGCCTATCAAACGAGTGCTGTTAATCGAACCGAAGGCTCCCGCCAGCCACGTCTACAGTTTGGTCAGGATGCCCAGACTGGGACTGCCCCTTTTAGGTACCAAACTGAAGGAACTAGGCTATGAAGTCAGTTTGATTTACGGGATGGGCAACGAGATCAGAGTCGCCGACCTGCGAGGCGTTGACTTAGTGGGAATCTCGACTACGACTTCCACCTGCCAGGAGGCCTACAGGATAGCCCGTTTTGCCCGGAGCAGGAGGATTCCAGTGGTCCTAGGCGGAGTGCACGCCACTTTCCGGCCAGAAGAGGCTCTCGAGCACTGCGACTATGTCTGCCGGGGCGAGGCTGATTACACTTTTGCTGAGCTTTTGGAGTGCTTGAACAGGGGAGAAGCACCTTTGAATGTTCCGGGGGTTTCCTTCAGGTATGAGGGGAAGTACAGGCATAATCCGCTGCCAGAGTGGGTCGACATCAATGAATCTCCGGTTCCGGACCTCTTTTTGTTCAAAAATGTCAGGATCAGCACCTATCCTGTTTCAACCTCCCGGGGCTGTCCCTTTGACTGTACCTTCTGCAGTGTGACTCAGATGTTCGGCCACCGCTACCGCTATCGTAATACTGACCTGGTCCTTTCAGAACTCGCCCAGTACAAGGGTAAAAATGTCTTCATCAGTGACGACAACTTCACTGCCAATCCCAAACGGGCTAAGGAGCTACTCCAGGGAATGATTGAAAGAGATATCCTGCCGAAGTGGTGGGGTACCCAGGTCAGGACCGATGCAGCCAGAGATGATGAGCTGCTTGACCTGATGCGCCGGGCCAACTGCGGGACAGTTTACGTGGGGATGGAGTCTGTTAACTCCAAGACTTTGGAGGTGTACAACAAACGACAGGATTTGGCCGATATCGAGCTCTGCGTGCGCAAGTTCCACGAGTACGGTATCATGGTTCACGGCATGTTCGTCTTTGGAAGCGATGATGATACAGTCAGTACCATTCGAGAGACAGTGGATTTTGCCTTACAAAACCGCATCGACACAGTGCAGTTTTTGATCCTGGTGCCGCTGCCGGGGACTCCGGTTTACCGGCAGATGGAGGAGGAAAACCGGCTGCTGACTCGGGACTGGAATCTCTATGACGGGCACCACGTGGTCTTTAGGCCGGCCAAAATGTCCCCGTACGAGCTGCAGATGGAGACGGAGAAGGCGTTTAAGAGGTTTTATTCAGTCAGAAACACCTTCAAAAATCTGCCGGTGACAGGTTTCAGGTCTGTGGCTTTCAGGTCTGTAGGGCATTACCTGGTCCGGAAATGGCTCAAGGAGAGCAGCTGGTACCAAGAGTTTCTCAAGAAGGTTTCCAAGGAAGATCAAAGCATGGCCGGGCCAATGGTTTCCCTGCGTAAAACGATTGAGTCCTTCAAGATCCGGCGCTTCAGGTACCTCTCCACTGAGAAACTGGTTGAGATGCAGATCTCAGAGAAAGACGGTGGTATCTTGGTAGACCTGCAGGGTTATCTGAATAACTTCGCCTTGACGGAAATGATTAGGACTCTCAAGAGGAATCTCCCTGCATACAATCAAAAACTGACTGTGAATGCAGCCAAATTGGGTTTCGCCTCTGAAGAGGTGATCAAGACCTTCATCCAGAGGCTCAATGCCCTCAGCGGGCGGTTCAACATCGAGGTGAAAGTGCCTGACCCCGAAGCCCTCATGAGGGTCCTGGAGAGGTACAATTTGAGCATACCGCATTTTGAGTGCCATTCGTCTTGACATCACCCAGCTAGGCGGGTATAATAAACGTTGCGATATTGAGAATATCTTTTGTGTGCCCGGGTGGCGGAACAGGCAGACGCGCACGTTTGAGGGGCGTGTGGGGCAACCCGTACCGGTTCAAGTCCGGTCCCGGGCACCATTTTTATGTAACCGCAGCTAATATGCTGTGGTTTTTTTCATATTGTTCGCTCCTTTAACCCAGCTTTCAGCTCTCCCGCAAACTTCCTCACTTTACCTAGAATCTCTTCCCCAGAATACTCCTCAATGATCCGAACGATGGCGCTGCCGACGATGATACCTTCGGCCAGCCGGCCTATTTGGACGGCATGTTCAGGTTTGGAAACTCCGAAACCTACTGCAATTGGTAGTGAGGAGGCACGCCGGATCCTAGCGATGTTTTCTGCTAGATCAGGTGCCAGGTGTTCACGGGCTCCGGTGACGCCTCGAACCGAGACATAGTAGATAAACCCGGAGCCTTCCGCCACCAAAGTTTTCAGGCGGGCCGGGGGAGTAGTCGGTGCTACTAGCGGAATGACAGCGAGGCCGTTCCGTCTAGCTTCCCGGCGCAAGGCAGTACCTTCTTCCGGAGGAAGGTCCGGCACTACGATGCCATCAACTCCGGCTGCTACAGCGTCGGCTGGGAAACGGTCCTCCCCATGGGAAAAGATAGTGTTGCAGTAGAGCAGGAGGACTATGGGGATTTGGGACGCCAGCGAGTTTCTGTCTGCTCGCAGCTCTGTGACCAGATCAAGTACCTTTTTTAAGGTTGTTCCGATTTTCAGGGATCTAAGGGCCGCTTTCTGAATGGTGGGCCCGTCGGCCAGTGGGTCCGAGAAGGGAACACCTAGTTCGATGATGTCTGCACCGCCTGCCACCAGGGTTTCCACTAACAATTTGGTCTGCTCCAGGCTGGGGTCTCCTGCGGTGATGTAGGTTATCAGGGCGGTTTCGTTCTTTGCCGCCAGGGCCGCAAAGGTTTTCTCTAACCTCTCCTTAGCCAACTTTGGTTCCCTCCTTCACCAGTTCCGGTTTTCCCTGCAAGTATTCAGCCACCTGCTGTACGTCTTTGTCCCCGCGTCCAGAAAGGTTCACTATGATCACCAGCTCATCATTGTTTGTTTCAGCAGCATTTTGCACCAACTGTGGCAATACAGCCAGGGCGTGGGAGCTCTCCAGCGCCGGAATGATGCCTTCTACCTCCGACAGCAGGCAAAAGGCCTCAACAGCCTGTTCATCAGTTACGGCCAGATATTGCGCCCGGCCGGTTTTCCGAAGGTAGGCGTGTTCCGGACCTACTCCTGGATAGTCCAGGCCGGCGGAGATGGAGTAGGCCTCTCTGATCTGTCCGTCCTCAGTCTGCAGGACATAGCTGCGAGAGCCGTGTAAGACTCCGGGACGGCCCAGGGTAAGGGAAGCGGCGTTTTCTTGGGTTTCTAGCCCCTTGCCAGAGGCCTCAACACCGATTAGCTTAACGGAGCTGTCGGGGATGAAGGGATGAAAGATCCCCATGGCATTACTGCCCCCGCCAACACAAGCGACTACATAGTCGGGGAGCCGGCCCACCTGCTTCAGACACTGCTCTCTGGCTTCTCTGCCGATCACCGCCTGAAAGTCCCGAACCATGGCAGGGTAGGGGTGAGGTCCGACCACAGAACCGATGATGTAGTGGGTATCATCGACATTGGTAACCCAATCTCGGATGGCCTCGTTGGTGGCGTCTTTCAAGGTGCGGCTACCGGAATACACCGGGCGGACTTCAGCGCCTAAGAGTTTCATCCGAAACACATTCAAGGCCTGTCGCTTAATGTCTTCAGCACCCATGTAAACCACGCAGTCCAGGCCGAATTTGGCGCAGACGGTGGCGGTGGCTACTCCGTGCTGTCCGGCGCCGGTTTCGGCGATAATGCGCCTTTTTCTCATGCGCAGTGCCAAAAGGACCTGACCCAAGGCATTATTGATCTTGTGGGCTCCGGTGTGGTTGAGATCTTCCCGCTTTAGGTAGATTTTGAGGCGTCTCTTATCGGCACCGGCTTTTTTGGCAATTTCCGCACTCAACCTCTCGGCATAGTAGAGAGGAGTAGGCCGGCCGGAATACTCCCGAAGGTAGTAGGCAAGTTCTTGTTGAAACTCTCGGTCTAACCGGTAGCGCTGGTAGTTTTCTTCCAGCTCTTCCAGGGCAGGCATGAGTGTTTCTGGGACAAATTTGCCGCCGAATTCTCCAAAATGACCTGACTCATCCGGAACGTGTAAAACCTCGGGTATGTTCATACAACTTGCTCCTTCCTGTGTGGTCTGGTTTGTCCCTGCCGTACTTGCTGGATGAACTTTTGGACCAGCTGTAGATCTTTGACTCCTTTTTGGTCCTCGGCTTCTACACCGCTGCTGACGTCTACCAAGTCAGGATTGACGATGGCTAAGGCTTTGCGCACGTTGCCTGGGTGCAGGCCGCCGGCGAGCCCCAGTTTCAAATGGGGGAACTGGCAGCGGATCAGGGCGGCCCAGCGCCAGTCAAAGGCCCTTCCGGTACCGCCTCTTACAGCCGAGTCGGAGGGTGTATCCAGTAAGATTCCGTCGACTTTGTCCTGGTAATCGCATACATTGCCTATAGCTGTTTCACCATGTACCGGGACAGCTTTAATGATCTCAAACCGGTTTGCGCCGGTGCGGAGAGCTGCCAGAGTATTTATGTCTGCCAGGGTTTCGTCTCCATGCAGTTGTACCAGGTCCAAACCCGCAGCCTGGGCCATACTGAAAACTCGTTCCGGGGCAGTGTTGACAAAGACACCAGCCAGTTTCACCTGAGGGTACTCTTGAGACAGTTTCGCCCGCAGTTTGGCCGCCAAGTCCAAACTGACCTGCTTGGGACTTGGGGCGAAGACTACTCCCAGAATATCGGCACCGGCAGCTGCAGCAGTCAGGCCTTGCTCAACACTGGTGATGCCGCAGATTTTCACCTGAGTTTTTTTCTTTCTTGCTGACGGACGTCGCGGGACTGAGGCTAACGCGCGGGTGGCCTGGGCAAGGTTTTCAGCCCTCATCAGTCTCTCTCCGACCAGGACGGCATCTACTCCTACACCTGTCAGGGTGCCGACATCCGCTGGACTCTGAATTCCGCTTTCGGCAACCAGAATCCGTTCACCGGGGACGGCCTGGGCTAAGCGCAGAGTAGTTTCCAAAGTGGTTTTGAAGGTGCGCAAGTTTCGGTTGTTGATGCCGATGATTTCAGCTCCGGCGCTTAAGGCCCGGGCCAATTCCTCTGGGGTGTGGGTTTCCACCAGAGCCTGCATACCTAACTGCTGGGTCAGCTCTAAGAGCTCAGCCAGCTGGGTATCGGAGAGGGCTGCGACAATGAGCAGGACCGCGTCTGCCCCGAGAGCCCGGGCTTCGTAAACCTGATAAGGGTCAATGATGAAATCTTTGCGGAGTATGGGCAGGTCGGTCAGGTTTCTGGCAGTTTTGAGATCGACACTACTTCCTTGGAAAAAGTGCTGCTCTGTCAGGATCGAAAGGGCGGCGGCACCTCCCCGTTCGTAGCTCTTAATTACTTCAGGCAGGGGCAGGTCGGCCCGGATAACCCCTTTGGACGGGGAAGAGCGTTTATGCTCGGCGATGACGGCCAGATTTTCTCCGCCGGTCAAAGCGGCTTTAAAATCCCTGACCGGAGGGGCGGCGCAAATCTCATCTTCGAAGGCGGAAAGGGGCTTCCTGCGGCGCTCTCTGGCGAGATCACGGCGTTTGACAGCAATGATCCGGTCGAGAATCACTGGCTTTCCCCGCCTGTCTGTGGGGCTTGCTGGGAGAAAGTGATCAGGTCCTGAAGTTTGCTGTAGGCTGAGCCGCTGTCGATGGCTTCTTGGGCCAGCATGACCCCTTCCGGCAGGTCTTGCGCCCAACCGGCAGCCACTAAGGCTGCAGCCGCATTGGCCAGGACTACGTGGCGCTTGGGACCCTGCTCACGGCTGGTGAGGATATCCAGGGTGATCCTAGCATTTTCTTTGGGGTCAGCTCCCTTCAGGTCTTCAGGCTGGCAGCGCTGGAATCCCAGTTCCTCAGGGGTGATATCAAAGGTTTCAACCTTGCCATTTTTAAGGGCGGAAACACGGGTGGGCGCTGTCAAGGTAACCTCATCTAAACCGTCATGGCCGTGCACCACCAAGGCTCCTTCCACACCGATCTCGGCCAGGGTGCAGGCGATGGTTTCGGTCAGTTCCTTAGCGTAGACCCCAAGGACCTGGTACTTGGTGTTGGCCGGGTTGGTCAACGGGCCGAGCAGGTTGAAGATGGTCCTCAGGCCCAGCTCCCGGCGGGGGCCAGCGGCGTATTTCATAGCCCGGTGGAAGGTGGGGGCGAAGAGAAAACCTATTCCCACCTCGTTTATGCAGGTTTCTACCTGGGCGGGAGTGAGGGAGAGGTTAACTCCCAGGGCCTCTAAGACATCAGCACTTCCACTGTTGCTGGAGACGGAACGGTTGCCGTGTTTAGCCACAGTTAAACCGGTGCCGGCGACGACGAAGGCGGTGGTGGTGGAGATATTGAAGGTTCCGCTCCTATCTCCGCCGGTTCCACAGGTATCGACGACATTTGAGGTTTGGAGGCTAATTCGTTCGGCGCAGGAACGCATGGCCTGGGCGCACCCGGCGATTTCTGGTACGGTCTCTCCTTTGATGCGCAGCCCCATCATGAAGGCCGCAATCTGAGCTGGAGTTGCTTCACCTCCCATGATCTGGCGCATGGCTTCTTCCGCAAGGGAGAGGCTCAGGTCTTTCCTCGCTGCTAACTGGTTGAGTGCTTCCTGTAAACTCATGCTCATCCTCCTCTGCTTTTCTCATCTCAAAAAATTCTCAATCAACCGGTAGCCGTTCTCTGTCAAAACCGATTCCGGGTGAAACTGAACTCCCTCTACCGGAAACTCTCGGTGCCTAATGCCCATCACTTCACCGGCACAGGTCCAGGCGGTAATCTCCAGGCACTCCGGGAAATTGTTGGGGGAGAGGACCAAGGAGTGGTAGCGGCCGGCAATAAATGGGTTGGGTAAGCCGGCAAAAACGCCGCTTTTGTTATGCCGTATCTCCGATGCTTTGCCGTGAAATAAGCTGGGGGCCGCAACTAATTTCGCTCCAAAGACCTCACCGATGGCTTGATGGCCGAGGCAGACTCCGAGGATTGGCACCTTGCCGGCAAAGTGTTTGACCACATCGCGGGAGATTCCGGCATCTTTGGGCCTGCCGGGACCGGGGGAGATGATGATTCTTTCGGGCTGTAGCTCTTCTAAGTCGAAAAGGGTCAAAGCGTCGTTGCGGCAGACCCGGATCTCGCGGCTGCCGGCCAGGTTTCCCACAAGTTGAACCAGGTTGTAGGTGAAGGAGTCGTAATTGTCGATGACGAGAATCATGTCCGCATCCTCCTTTCAGCCTGATCACAGGCTACCAGCATGCCCTTGGCCTTGTTCAGGGTTTCTTCGTATTCCCGGGTGGGGTCGGAGTCGGCCACGATTCCTGCACCAGCCTGGACGTAGGCGTATCCGTCCTTGACGGTGATGGTCCGGATGGTGATGCAGAGATCCAGATTGCCGGTAAAATCGATATAGCCGACTACACCAGAGTAGGGCCCGCGCCTCGTGGGTTCCAGTTCGGAGATGATCTGAATAGCTCGAATTTTCGGCGCTCCACTGACTGTCCCAGCCGGAAAGGTGGCTTTCAATACCTCTACTGGCTTGACGCCGGGCCGCAGTTTTCCCTGGACGCTGCTGACAATGTGAATAACGTGAGAATAGCGTTCGATGGTGAGAAAGTCTGTCACCTGGACGCTCCCGTATTCTGAGATCCGGCCCAGGTCGTTGCGGGCCAGGTCCACCAGCATAATGTGTTCGGCGCGCTCTTTCTCGTCGGCCAGGAGTTCTTTGGCCAGCGCTTCGTCCTCTTCCTTGGTTTGGCCGCGCCTCCGGGTGCCGGCAATGGGACGGAGTTCGGCCACGTTATCTTCCACCTTGACATGGCTCTCAGGTGAGGAGCCGACCAACTGGAGGTCGCCGCAGTCCAGGTAGAAAAGGTAGGGGGAGGGATTGACGGTCCGTAAAGCACGGTAAAGATCAAAGGGGTGGCAGTGTAGTTTTCTGGCTAAGCGTTGGGAGAGCACCACCTGAAAGATATCTCCGGAGCGGATGCACTCCTTGGCCCGAAGGACACTGGCTTCAAAAGCGGCTTGAGTAAAGTTGGAGGTTATTTGGGTTTCATGTGTTTTGGTATGGCCGCTGGTCTTTAGAGGTGCCTTTGCCCCAAAATCTATCTTTTGAACGAGTTGGTTCAGTTTGTGCAGGGCTGCGTTGTAGGCCGCGTCGGGATCCCCGTCGACCCTGGCGCTAATGATCACTCGGACTGTGTGGCGGACATGGTCGAAAACAAATAGGTGTTCGGTGAACATGAGATAGATGTCAGGGACGTCCAGACCCTGTGCTGGTGCGAAGTTGTGCTTCAAAATAGGTTCACAGAAACGCACGCTGTCATAGCCGATATATCCGACAGCGCCACCGGTGAAGGGAGGCAGACCCGGGAAATAGGCCGGCCGGAAACGATCCAGCTGTTTTTGGACTTCAGCGAGGGGATCCGGCGAAGTAAAGGAACGGTGATACTTCCTCCCGTCAGGTGTGGTTTCTGAGATTTCCATCTGTTCATCAGTGGCCTTAATGATCAGGAAAGGTTCATTGCCGATGAAGGAGTACCGGCCTAAGCGCTCACCTCTTTCAACACTCTCTAGGATAAAGGAAGGGGATGTGTCAGCTGTTTTTTGGAAGATGGAAACAGGGGTTTCGAGGTCGGCCAGGATTTCACAGGAAACTGGAATGACGTTGGCCTCTCGGGCCAAATAGTGAAACTCCCGGCGGTCAGGAAGAACTTGCATTTTCAGCATTCTCCTTTCGGAGAGCGCTAGAGCAGAGCTGAAACAAAAAAGCGACGGTCAGACGAGACCGTCGGCCAAGATAGGGCTGTTTGCAGGGTGAGGTAAACTAAAACCCAGGCAGAGCCTGGGGTAAGAACATACCCAGTTACTCAGCTCATCTACTCTATTGCTCGGCTAAACTAAACTCGTCTTAACTAAACTCTGGTAATCAGTTTCTTAGCTCAATACTATACTGTAGGTTGGGACGGAGGTCAAGGG
>JACDOJ010000026.1 GCA_017656135.1 Bacillota bacterium
TTATTTTTTTGCATGTACGGAGAAAAACTGAACCTGTATGGGGTGCACTTGACCTTGAATGAGCAGCTTCGGTTGAGGCAGGTTCTGGGATCGTGCATCCAGAAGAATTGAGTAGGGAGGGGAAAACTGTGCGCGCGGAGCTGTTCTTTGCGATAATCTTTAGCCTGGTGCTGGCCTTGGCCCCTTCAGCTTCAGCTGGCTTCTCGGTGGAGGCCGGATACGGATCCGCCTCTTTGACCAATGACCTTGATAGCAGCACCGGGGTGCGGAGCAAGCTTTTTTTTCTGAACGCAGGGGCAGAGTGGCTTTTTAAGGACGATGCCGTGGGCTTGGCGATCCAGCTTTCCGGGGCCGGTCAAGACGGCTCCTTCACCCCAGGAATTATGAGGACCAAGGCCGGCCTTGTCTATCGGTGGGAGAATGTTCGTTTTTTCGCCGGACCAACTTGGACCGGCTACCAACCGGTTGACTTTGGCCAGCGAACCCGGCTGGAGGGGATCGAGCTCGGCGGCAGCGGGAAAATCGACTTCACTGATTCGCTGCACCTAGAGGGCGGCTTTTACTTCTCTCCGCTCCTAGAAGGCTTCACAGTTACCCTGCCTGATGCCGACATTGATACCCTGTTCACCGGAAACATCTCCGAGTACTACTTCGGTCTTGCCTATGACCTGTCTTCGGAGTGGTCAATTGCGGCTGTTTTGGGAGGCTGGCGGGTCTGGGAACCGGTGAGCCAGGACCGGCTGGCCGTGATTGACTATCGTCGGTTGGGACTTCAATATACTTTTTAAGGGCGGTTCCATATGCTCTACGCACTTCGTTTCGAACAACCGGGGTTCGACTCTTTGACTATAGCCCAGCACCAAGAAGGAATCTGCTTCATTGGGTTAGGCCCTGCTGCTGGGGATAAGCTCGCTGCCTGGGCTAAACGGTATTTACCGGGTTCATTCCTCCTGGATCAGAATACCCCTATCTTAGAGAAAGCCAGGACTCAGTTACTTCAGTACTTCGCCGGTGAGCGCAGGGCCTTCGAGCTGCCACTGACTTTTCACGGAACCCCCTTTCAACTTCGGGTCTGGGACCTCATGACGCTCATTCCTTACGGTAAGACGGTAACCTACGCCGATCTAGCCACTGCCTTAAATAATCCCGGCGCGGTGCGGGCAGTGGGCCAGGCCTGCGGGGCTAATCCTATTCCCATCGTAGTCCCTTGCCATCGGGTACTGGCCAAGGGGAGCCTCGGAGGCTACACCGGCGGGCTGGAGTATAAAAAGTATCTCCTAGAACTAGAAGGGATTGGTTTTTAGGAGGCAAAAAAATGATACCATAACAATTCCGTGTTTTCCTATGGAGAGGAGAGGTCAGGAATGACGAAACGCGCTATCTTTGTATTGTCCCTTCTGCTGGTGTTGGGGGTCAGTGGGGCTGCTTTGGCCATGGAACTTGACGCTCGTTCTTATGCCATGGGCGGTGCCTACACCGCTGTCGTCGAAGACGCTTCCGCTGTATACTGGAACCCGGCTAAGATACCCGATATCCGCATCACCAGTCTAGTATTCTCTGCCGGGCTGGGCAGCGAAAACGTGGAAGAGACTCTAAATGCCTTAGAGAAAATAACGAATCAAGAAGAATTAGATAAGGTAGAAATTAATGCTCAGGGGGCCATGCTCGCTGCCCTTTCTACCCGCTGGGTCGGTGTCGGTGTTTACGGCAATCTGGCCTTGGATGCCTCCGGCGAAGCCGTGATCGATGAAATGAAACCTTCTGAGGCTAGTGCCGTGGCCACAGCTAGTGCCCGGGCCAACGGGGCGGTAGCGCTCGCTAAAGAGTTTTCCAAGTTCAACTTGGGTCTGGCAATCAAAAAAGTGGTTGATTACCGATTTGAGCAGACGGAGGATGTAGATCTCTTCGGATCAAAATCTAAAAGTGCTGAGATTATCGGCGATGGTTTTTCTACTGACCTTGCCTTCTCCACCGGTCTGGGCAAGATAGCCCAATTTGGCGTAGTGCTTCAGGACATCTACTCATCTTTGGAATACGAAAAGACTTTGAAGACTGAGGGCTCTGAAGATGAAGTTACTACCTACGAAGATAATCTTGATCCGACTATCCGGGCTGGTGTTGCTTTAAGGCCTGGGCTTGGCTTTACTTTCAGTGGTGACATTACCAACAAAGGTAGCCTGCACCTAGGCGCAGAGAAAAACCTGTTCTGGAATGGGCTCAGTGTCAGAGCTGGCCTGGCCTCTTTTGACGGAGTGCAGGAATACCGGGCAGGTCTGGGGTTGAATCTCCTCTGGGTCCACTTGGACTTGGGGGTCGGGTTCAGCAGCGATTCCAGCACACCTGCTGGCGCTATGCTGAACGCCTCATTTAGTTTCTAAAAATAAACTCGGATTCGACGTCTATCGACGTTTTTCGACAGAGTAGAGTGGTACAATGAAAGCGATATATTGGGCGAAGAGGTAAACCAAGACCGCTAGCACGCCAGTGCTTGGCCTCTTTGCCTGCTTATCGCAGGGGTTACCGGCTTTCGGTGGCCCCTTAACTGTTTGCAGGGAAAATCGGGGCAAGAATATAAGTAGCTAATTAGCTAACATGCTAATGCCGTGCAGAGGAGGAGCTGTCTTGCCACCAGTATTGCCGCTGGGCGCCAAGTGGTCAGAGAAGTTTTTCTTCAAATACTCACCGGCTCAGGAGATGGTCTGGTCCTTGCATGTGTTGGGTGACCCCTCTCACCATCAGGAGCTCTTAGACTGGGCTTTGCAGGTGAACTCGAGGTTAGCCGGTGAGCTGGCCGAGGAAATCCGCTTTTTTTCCGAACACTTCGACCAGTGGGGAGTTTTTATTGAACTCATAGAAGCGGTTGAAGGGGAAAAGGTCTACACCTGGGAACAAGCAAAGACTGAACTTTCTCAGATGGGGCAGGCGCTCTTCGTCTACTTTGCCCTGGGCCGGGCTGTGAAAGTCGGAGACCTTCTGAAGGTTATCAGACAGCCGGCTTTAATCGACGGTTTCCTGAAAACAAACCCTGTCCCGGAGGAGAACAGAGAGGTGGTGCGGCTGCTCCTTTTAGATCCGGAAGGGATCAGAACAAGGATGCTCAGAGTGTTTGAGGCCTACTGGGATCAGGTGTTTTCTAAAGAAATGGCTAGGCTTAAAGACCACTACTTCGCAAAGCTTCAGGAGAAGGTCCGCCTTCTCCAGGAAAGCGGCCCAGACAGACTCCTGGATTCTTTGGGGTTAGGGTTTCACCTGGTTGAGAAGAGAATCGAGGGAGAGGCACTGATAGGTGAGGAAGTGGCGCACCTTATGCTTTCGGTCCAAGATGTGGAGCGAATCATTGTTACCCCTACTGTCTTCGCCACTCCGCACCTTCTGCCGGTATACAAAGATAGGAAGCTGGTTTTGCGTTTTCCCCTGGATTATCCCGCTCAAAAGGAAGAGGTCTGGGAAACCGAAGAGGTTTTGGCTGTCTTGAAGGCCTTGGCCGATGGGACCCGGTTAAAGATCCTGCAAATGCTGGCTGAGGAGGACCTTTTCACCGGACAGATTGCAGAGAAACTGGGTTTCAGCGAACCCACGATCTCCAGGCACATGAAACTGCTCAAGGGAGCAGGGCTGGTGGAAACCTGGAAGAAAGACAATTATGTCTACTACTCTCTACAGAAACGGGTCTTGGGGCAGGTAGGGGAGATGGTCTCCCAGGTAGTCACTGGCTTTTCTCGGAATTAGCCCTTCGGCAGTAGTGGCAGATTCCGTAAAATTCCAGCCTGTGACCGGTGATTTTGTGCTGGCAGGTGGAGGATGCCTCTTTATCCATTTCAGGCCGGTAGGGAAGGGGCAAATCATAGACTCGGCCGCAGCTCTGGCAGCGGAAGTGGTAATGCGGGTTGGGATTGCCGTCATACCTGCTTTGACTGTTGGAGTAATTCAGTTCTAAGATTTCACCGGCCTCGGCCAAGGTTCCCAGGTTCCGGTAGATGGTGCCCAGGCTGACTTTGGGAAGCTCCTTGCGAACCTCTTGATACACCCAATCGGCGGTGGGATGGATATCGGTATTTTTGAGAACTTTCAAGATAACGCGCCGCTGGGTGGTCATCCTTTTCTGCGTCTTTTCCCGTTTTTTCATTCCCTCACCACCAATTATTTATTAATAATAATTCCTAATTATTTATTTATTCAATAATACCATACTGAAGGAACACAAGCAATACAGGGAATATATACCAACCTACCGCGTTGACAAGCTCTTGCGGCCCGTTTACAATGAGAGGGCGGGGGTTGGCAGGCTATGAACGCTATTATCTTGGCAGGCGGCAAAAATTCACGGATAGGCACCCGAAAGGCCTTTTTGGAGATCGAGGGAAGACCAATCATCCAGCGGACCATCGACCTATTGAAACCCCGATTTGACCGGGTTTACTTGGTCACCAACGAACCTGAGCTTTATGCCCGGTTCGGTTTGGAGATGGTTGCCGATGAGATCAAAGAGGCCGGCCCTTTGGGCGGTATTCACGCCGGGTTGGGCGTGACCGGCAGCGACTACAACTTCGTGGTCGCCTGTGATATGCCCTTTTTAAGCGGCCAACTGGTGGACTATCTAAAAGAGCGGGTAGAGAAGTCAGAGGACCCTGTGCAGTGCGTGGTTCCTCGGTGGTATAAGGGCATAGAGCCTCTTCACGCCATCTACCACCGGTCCCTGCGCCCGAAAATCAGTGAGGCGCTGGCAGCCGGAGAGCGGAAGATGGGCTTTTTGGTTCGCAATTGGCAGGCCTACTTTATCGATCTCGATGAGTGGGCAGAGGCCAATGGCGTGCAGCTAGAGAAAGTGTTTTCCAATGTAAACACCTGGGCGGAGTTTGAAGCAGCCAAGAAGGTGTCAGAGTAGCAGTAGCAAGGAGATTGATATGCAGGTACCTGTGCTTTCGGTAGTGGGCTTTGCGAACAGCGGTAAAACCACCTTTTTAGAAGGGCTCCTCCCCGAGCTCGGACGCTTGGGAATCAAAGTAGCGGTCTTCAAACACCACGGACATGAGGATAGCCTGGGCGTGGATGCAGTAGGCAAGGATACCTGGCGGTTGAGCCAGGCCGGGGCTGAACCGGTGGGACTGGTTCAAGGCAACTCGGTCACTCTCCACTATAGGCTAAACGAGACAGCCACCCCCCAGGATCTGGCGGCGCTGGTCTCCGGAGTTGACCTGGTGATCACCGAGGGTTTCAAGAGGGCAGCTAACCCCAAGATTGAGATCTGGCGCCACGCCGACCAGAAAGAACCTGCCTGTGCCGGTGACCCGTTCTTAATTGCCTTGGTTACTAACCGCAGGTCAGAGCAGGAAGTGCCGGTCTTCGCTCTCGACGATTACCGGGGGGTCGCCCGGTTTGTAGTGGACTACTTCGCGCTGAAGCAAGGGGACTAGGCCGTGGATGAACTGGCAGAAAAGATTGGGTACTTTCTTCTACGGGCCCAAGTCACGTCCGAAGAGGTAGTGAGACTTGATGACGGGTTAGGCCGGACTTTGGCCCAGGAGATCAGAGCAATTTCTGATTGGCCGCCTTTTGATCGGGCGATGATGGATGGGTATGCTCTCGACTACCGGGCTGCTCTGAAGGCCACTCCCGAAAGCCCGGTGGAGTTTGAAGTCGTCGGCGTGGTTCCGGCGGGTTCAGTAGCTCAGGTCCCTGTAGAGGGCGGCCAGGCCATCAAGGTGTTGACCGGTGCGGCCATTCCGGCAGGGGCAAATGCTGTGGCTCCTTTCGAAGAGGTGGAAGTGCGAGGGGATGTCGTCCTTATCCGGAAACCCCTTCAGCCTTGGCAGCATGTGCGCCGGCGGGGAACGGTGGCCGTCGAAGGAGATCTCTTGATTCCTGCCGGTACTGTGGTTTCGCCCCGAGAGGTTGAGGTGGCTGCGTCAGTAGGGCTTGCCAGCATCAGGGTTTCCCAGGAACCTGTGGTCAGCATCATCCCGGTCGGCTCCGAACTGGTGGAGCCCGGCTCTCCTCTGAAAGAAGGGAAGATTTATGCCAGCAACGGCTATCTCCTAGCAGCCTGGACCAGGGTCTGGGGTGGTCATCCTAAGCGGATGGCGCAAGTCAGGGATGAGCTGCCGGCGATTCTGGCGGCAGTTCAAAAAGGGCTCGCTGAAGGGGCGGTGGTAGTAACCACCGGAGGAGCCTCCTACGGGGATTATGACTTGGCCACCAGGGTGTTGGAGGCTTTAGGCTGCATGGAGCTGGTGCGGATTGCACCAAAGACGGCAGGTGGTCCCTTTGCCGGCGGATTTATCGGCTCCAAACCGGTGCTCTGTTTTAGCGGTTCGCCTAAGGCGGCACTGCGCTCGGCCAAGCTTTTTTTAAAACCCTTACTCGCCAAGATGCTGGGCAGGTCGGTGAACGAATGAAACATTTTCTGCCAGGGAATACCTGGGCCAACCTCCTGTTAATGGGGGATATATTATGGCAGGAATGTACGCCTGGGAAGAGAATTATCATCTTTGTATCCAATTAGATACAACCATCTAAAGGGGGGAATACAATGTTCGGTATTGGAATGCAGGAGCTAGTCATTATCCTAATCTTAGCTCTCATCATCTTTGGTCCTGGTAAACTTCCAGAGGTCGGCAAGGCTATCGGTAAGAGCATCCGCGAGTTTAAACAGGCATCCAGAGACATCACCGAGAGTGTTTCCGGTGACGATGATGAAGTGAAGAAGGATGACGAAAAGAAGGCTTAATTTTTAAAGAAGGCTTGATTTGAGGTAGGGGCGGTTTGCGGTAATGACCACGAATGAACGGGCAAATAGCGAGGAACTAAATACAGCACAAGATGTAACAGTAGATTCCGCATCCGGCTCCCTTGAGGAAGACAACGAACTTGAGCAAAACACCAGAGAAGAAGAGAAAGCCAAAGTCATGGACCTGGTAGGTCACTTGACTGAACTCCGAACCAGGCTCATCATTTCTCTTCTTTCTTTTGCTGCAGGATCAATAGTCGGGTGGTTCTACTCCACCCTTTTCCTGCGGTACATTAGCGGTCAAGTGGGGGCCTTTGTCTTTGTGGCTCCGGCAGAGGCTTTCATCAGCCTGCTAAAGATCGCTATGAGCATTGGCCTGGTGTTAAGTTCCCCGATTATCTTGTCTCAGCTCTGGTTGTTCATCATGCCGGGGCTATTGCCGAGGGAGATTTTCTTCTTTAAACGCTATGTGCCCTTTGTTATCGCCCTATTTATCGTCGGTCTGGTTTTTGCCCATTTTGCAGTCTATCCTATAGCCCTCCGGTTCTTCTTGGGTTTTGGCACGGAGAAGCTGCAGGCCAGGCTGGCCATTGGCCGGTTTCTGAGCTTCTTTTTGACTATGCACCTGCCCTTTGGGGTCATGTTTGAGCTGCCGGTGGTGATTTTAGCCCTGGTTCGTGCCGGCCTCATACGGGTAGAGTTTTTGCTTAAGCAGCGGAAGATGGCGTATTTAGGCGCCTTTGTCCTTGGGGCTATGTTAACTCCGCCTGATCCTGTTTCACAGGTTCTCATGGGTGGACCGATGATTTTACTGTTCGAGTTAAGCCTGTTCTTGGCACGCAGAGTCAACCCCGTTGGGGATGAAGAAGTTAGAGCGACGGTATCCGGTGGTGACCATGAGTAATGGCAGAATTTCAAGGACTGGCAAATTTGGAGATCTGGAACAGGTTGGGTGAGATTAGACGGCGGTTAATCTGGTCTGCCGTAGTCTTGGTTGCAACATTTGCTTTGAGCTACCTTTATACACCCTTCATACTCCAGCAAATTTCCGAAAAGCTTAAGCAGCTCATCTTCTTGTCCCCGGCTGAGGCCTTCTTTTCCCGGCTCAAGCTGGCTTTTGTGATGGCGGTGATCATTACTGCCCCGTACGTCCTTTGGCACATCTGGCGGTTTGCCAGTCCGGGACTAAAAAGGAAACAGCGGCGGTCTTCCTTCTGGCTGATCCCGATTTCCTTTGCCCTGTTTTCTGCAGGGGCTTCCTTCGCTTTCTTCGTGGTGGCACCGCTGGCCCTTAGGTTTTTCCTGAGTTTCGCCTCAACTGACCTGGAGGCTTTAATATCAGTCGATGCTCTCATTAACTTTGTAATCGGACTGGTTATCCCCTTTGGCTTCATGTTTGAGATGCCGGTCCTCATGCTCTTTTTGGCCAAGGTTGGGTTGGTGAAACCGGAGGTCCTGGTCAAGAACAGAAAGTTTGCTGTACTGATAATCTTCATCTTGGCTGCGATCTTGACACCGACTCCTGATGCAATCGCACAGATTAGTATGGCCCTCCCCATGCTGCTCCTCTTTGAGGTAAGCATCCTGGTCATTAAGATTGTCTGGCGGAAACGTCTGCGGGAAGCTGAGATGGCAGAATAGCCCCTGAGAGGAAGGGTGAGTTAAATGAAAGACAAATTTGGCAGAGAAATCGGCTATCTTCGTGTTGCAGTCACAGACCGGTGCAACCTGCGCTGTTTGTACTGCATGCCTGAAGAGGGCGTGGAGTTTAAGCCTCACCCGGAGATTCTGACTTACGAGGAGATTGAACGGGTGATCAGAGCCGCGGTGCCTTTGGGCATTACTAAAATCAGGCTGACCGGAGGTGAGCCGCTGGTTCGCAAAGACCTACCCGACTTCATCAAGAAGATTCGCTCCATCCCCGGTATTGAGGAGATTGCTCTTACCACGAACGGTACTTTCCTACCCAAGTATGCTTATGCCCTGAAAGAGGCGGGCCTTGACCGGGTTAATATCAGTCTGGATTCCCTGAAGCCCGAACGGTACAAGGAGATGACCAGAGGCGGCGACCTTTCTAAAGTCCTGCGCGGTATCAACCTGGCCTTGGATTTGGGTCTAAAACCGGTCAAGCTGAATGTTGTGGTAGTAAAGGGTTTCAACGATGATGAGGTCCTGGATTTTGTGGCCTTCGTCCGGGAGAAAGAAGTTCACGTTCGCTTCATCGAGTTTATGTCCATCGGTGAAAGCCGGACCTGGAAGAACCGGGGTTATGTGGAGAACGCTCAGCTTAGGGAGAGGATCTCTCTCAAAGACCAAACCCTCACCGCCCTTTCCGCAGAAGAGGTTTCAGTATTGGGGAACGGTCCTGCCGAGTACTATAGGGTCCAGGGCGGGTTAGGCACCATCGGTTTCATCAGTCCGGTCTCCAATCACTTCTGTTCTCGCTGTAACCGGCTGCGGCTTACTGCCGACGGAAAGCTCAGACCGTGTCTTTTGAGCGACCGTTATGTCGATATTAAAACAGCGCTCAGGTCCGGAGGCAGCCAGAAGACCCTCCAGGATTTGATTAAGAAGACCATCTTCAGCAAACCGGAGGAGAAAGAAATCGACCAGACCAAGCCCGAGGACGAGATTGGACCGGATACCGCTTTCATGTCCCAGATCGGTGGATAACGTGAGGAGGATGCAAATGCCTGAGTTGACGCATTTCAACCGTTCCGGTAAGGCCAGGATGGTGGATGTCGGAGGCAAAGACGTCACCAAGCGGGTAGCGGTCGCCCGGGGCACGGTTAAGATGCAGCCGGAAACATTGCGGTTAATTAAGGAAGGGGGTCACAAGAAAGGGGATGTCCTGGCGGTGGCCCAGGTTGCCGGGATTATGGGTGCCAAGCGGACCCCTGAGATTATTCCCATGTGCCACCCGATCTTCATCACCGGTGTTGACCTCTCCTTTGAAATCGATGAGGAGGCTTCGGCCGTTCATATCCAGGCAGAGGTCAGGACCCAAGGCCAAACCGGGGTGGAGATGGAGGCGCTGACTGCTGTTTCCACCGCGGCGCTAACCATCTACGACATGTGTAAAGCCGTGGACCGAGGAATGGAGATTACCGATATCTGCCTGCTTAAAAAGAGCGGAGGCAAATCCGGAACTTACCTGAGAGAAGGTTACACCGAGAGTTAAAGGGGGGAAAACGGTGGCAGGAGCACCGAGAGTTATTTCGGTCAATATAAGTGAAAAAGTGGGAGAACAAAAACATCCGGTCCCTGAGGCTGAAGCTAAGGTGAATCACGGCCTGGTCGGAGATGCCCATGCCCGGGATTGGCACCGGCAAATCAGTTTGCTGGCCATGGAGAGCATCAAAAAGATGCAGGAAAAGGGGCTTGATGTCGGCCCTGGAGCCTTTGCCGAGAACCTGACTACTGAAAACCTGGACTTGGCCAAGCTGCCAGTGGGCACCAAACTGAAGATCGGAGAAACCTTAACGAAAGTTACCCAGATCGGCAAGACCTGTCACGCCAAGTGCGCCATTTACCGGCAGGTGGGAGATTGCGTCTTCCCCAGAGAAGGCATCTTCGTCAAGGTGCTCAAGGAAGGTAAGATCAGGCCGGGCGACCTAATTGAAATCATTCCCTCCATCCGAGTGGGAGTGTTAACCTTGAGCGATAAAGGTTCCAAAGGTGAGCGGGAAGATTTGAGCGGAAAGGTCATCCAAGAGACCTTGGCTGACATCGCTGAAGTTACCAAGTACGAGATCATCCCCGATGAGTATGACCAGATTATAGAAACCTTGACCGCCTGGACCGATTCCGGAGAGTGCGACCTCATCTTGACCACCGGAGGGACGGGCTTTGGCCCTCGGGACGTCACCCCGGACGCCACTGAGGCCGTCATCCAGCGCCGGGTTCCTGGGCTGCCTGAAGCCATGCGGGCCAAGGGTTTAGAGAAGACCAACCGGGCCATGCTCTCTCGGGCGACCGCCGGAATCCGCGGCAAAACCCTGATTGTAAACCTCCCCGGTAGTCCCAAAGGGGTCAGGGAGAATCTAGAGGTCATTTTGCCGGTCTTGCCCCATGCCATCGGGATTCTCACCGGTTCAGAAGGGGAGTGTGCTCGCTAGCTTAGTGCCGGTTATCTTTCAGACTTTTCTTTAGACCATAGCCCAGGAGATTGAAAGCCAGTACGCACAGACTTAGTACAATACCGGGCAGAATGCTTAAATGGGGAGCCACCCACATGTATTCTCGCCCGGTATTTAACATTGCGCCCAGCTCCGGCAGGGGTGGCTGGGGCCCCAGCCCGAGAAAACTGAGGCCGCTGGTGGTGAGAAGCGCCGCCGAAAGCCGCTGCGAGGTCAGGGTATAAATCAAAGGGAGAGAGTTGGGGAGGATGTGCCTGTAGAGGGTCGCAAGGCTCCCGTTCCCTAATGCTTTGGCTGCGGTAACGTACTCGCGAGTTCTCAGCTCCAGCGCCCTGGCCCGGGTGAGCCTGGCAAAACCAGGAATAGTGAAAATGGCTATGGCGACAATCAGATTCAAGTGGTTGTTTTTTAAAATGGCTGCTACGGATAGGGCCAGTAGGAAGCCGGGGAAAGCCAGGAGGATATCAGTGAAACGCATGCAAAAATAATCCCACCAGCCTCCCGTGAAACCGGTGCTTAAACCCAGGAGGCTGCCGGCCCAGCCACCTGCTAAAACTCCCGCCAGGGCAATGAAGAGAGTGGAGTTTAAACCATAGAGAAGCCGGGCTAAAAGGTCTCGGCCCAGCTCATCAGTGCCGCAGGGGTGGGCCGGGCTGGGCTCTTCCAATGCTCTGTACAAATCCTGTTCTAGAGGATCCACCGGGTAGACGATTGGGCCCAAGAGGCCTGCTAAAAGCAGCAGGGTCACCAGAACTACGCCAATCCAGGCTTCCCAGGACAAAGAGCTCATGATCTCACCCTAGGGTCTATCAGAATGTATACCAGATCAACAATTAGGTTGATCAGGACAAAAAGGAAACAGAGCAAAAGTACGGCTCCCTGAACCACCGGGTAGTCCCGCTGGGCAATGGCGGTGACCAGGTAGCGTCCGATTCCGTTCAGGGAAAACACCGATTCGGTGAGGACGGCGCCGCCTAAGAGGTTGCCGAACTCCAGAGCCAAGAAGGTGGAGATGGGCACCAGGGCATTTCGCAAACCGTGCTTCCCATGGAGTCTCAGGCCTGAAACCCCCTTGGCTCGAGCGGTGCGCATATAGTCCTCGTGCAGGATCTCCTGGTAACTGTTTAAAGTCAGCCGAAACAGGGCGGAGAAAGTGGCTGCACTGAGGGCTATAACCGGTAAAACCAGGCTCCGCCAGCCAGCCCCACCCGCCGGCGGCAGCCATCCCAGGTGGACCGAAAACACCAGAATCAAAAGAAGGCCGGACCAATATACCGGGGTGGAGATTCCTACTGTGGATAGGAGTAAGAGGACCGGTGTCAGGCGGGGTTTTATGGCCGCGAAGATCCCCAGGAACACGCCGAAGAGAGAGGAGATGGTGACAGTGGCCGTGGCCAACTGGGCGGTGAGGTTAACCCGCGCCCAGAGTTCGGTCAGAACCGGCCTACCTGTGCGCAGGGAGGTTCCCAGATTTCCACGGAGCAGGTCCCCTAAAAACGAGAGGTACTGCAGGGCCAGGGGGTTATCCAGGCCCATTCTGGCTCGCAGCTGGATTACTTCTGCCTCAGTGGCATCCGGACCCAGGTAGATCAGGGCCGGGTCTCCTGGGAGGCTGCGCAAAAGTAGGAAGACCAGCAAAGATACCCCGATGAGAACCGGGATGGTCATGAGGACTTTGGAGAGCGTTTTCCGGACCATCACTGGTTCCTCCAAGCTCGGTGGAAGGCCAAAACTTCGGTGGGCAAGACCTCCACACCGTTAATCTCGCGGGCCAGCCCCACAGTCTGATCCTGGACGTACAAGAATATCCAGGGGGCAAAGTCGGTGACCAGCTCTTGAACCTGCGCAAAAAGGGCGTTTCGTTCTCCTGGATCCTCCGTCTTCAGGGCTTCGTTCAGTATCTTCTCGACCTGTGGGTTTCGGTAAAAGGTCAAGTTCGACCGGGATTCGGCCCCAAACAGTGGTGCCAGTCCCATATAGGCCTCTCCTGTCGCCGGTACCCAGCCTAACAAGAATAGGTCCCACTGAGGACTATTTCTGTTCAACATAGACATGTAGCTGCTCCATTCCCAGAGCTTCAGTTCTACTGCTAAGCCAACTTCCGTAAGGTACCCGGCCACCGCTTCGGCCACCTTGTGGTCCTGGAGGTACCTGCCTTTCGGCGCCCAGAGAGTCACCTTTGCTCCCAGTGCACCGGCTGATTTCAGCAGTTCTCGGGCTTTTTGCGGGTCATACGGGAAGCTGGCGCACCGGTGATATCCCACGGCTGTTGGGGCCAGGGGCGAGGTTGACTCCTCCGCCAGCCCACCTAGGAGTCGGGAAATGAGGGCTTTCTTATCTATCGCGTAGTTTAGAGCCTGGCGGACTTCAGGCCGGCGAAAAAGGGGCTTTGTGAGGTTCATTCCGATGTAGATCACCCGGTGGCTGGGCTCGGTCAGCACTTTGATCCCATCCTTTTTCGCCAACCGCTGAACCTCCAGGGGGGAAAGGGGGAAAGCCACGTCACATGTGCCGGTTTCTAAAAGTACGGACCGGGCGGAGGCCTCCGGGACGGTCTTGAAGACGAGCTTTTCAAAGTAGGGCTCCTTCCTCCAGTGGTAGTGGCCTTTGGTTAGGACCAGCTCGTAGCCGGGCTCCCACTTCTTGAGAATGTACGGGCCGGTGCCGACCAGACCTCCGTCTGCAGTGGGTTTGACAATGGCCGCCGAGGTGTGGGCCAAAAAGAAGGGTAGAATTACCAGTGGCTGATTGAGGTAAAAGCGGAGGGTAAAGGGGCCGGTTGCCACGACCTTTTGGAGGTACTCGGCAAAGAGACCCCGGCGGGCCAGTTTCAAAGTGGGGTCTAAGAGGCGCTGAAAGCTGGCTTTGACTTCCTCGGCGGTCAGCGGCGTTCCATCCTGAAAGAACACCCCTGGCCGCAGCTTTACCACCCACTCCTGGGCGTTTTTGCGAGGCTCCACAGAAAGGGCTAAGGCCGGTCGGAGATTACCATCTTCTCCCAGCTCTAAAAGGGTGTCGAAGAGGTGCATGTTCACAATGGCCGACGGGTTGTCGCTGGTGTCATGGGGATCCAGTTTGACCACATCAGTGGCCATGGCGATGACCAGCTTATCCCGGCCGGTGGAGAAGGTTTTGGCGGCTTCCGGTTTGGGCAGTGCTTTGCGAATGATAACGTAAGTGCCGTCGGGGACGTTTTCGTAGAACCACTTGGCATCCTTCACGCTCAACCGGATACAGCCGTGGCTGGCAGGGCTCCCCAATTTGGCTTCTTCCGACTTTTTGAGTACTTTGTTGCGGTCAAAGGGCACTGAGTGGAAGAGATAGTTGCCCTGGAAACGCACCCAGTAATAGGCGCCCTCCTGATACTTCTCAGACCAGAACTCCCGGCCTCGGTCTTTAATGTAGAAGACCCCTCCCGGTGTCGGGGAACCAGCCTTGCCGAAGGATGCCGGAAAGGCCGCCTGGACCTCTTCTCCCCGCCAGACCCGGACTAGCTGCGGCCTTTCCCCTTCTACTGCTTCAACCCACATCCTCTCGGAATAGTCGGCGGTTTCCAGAACATAGATCTCGGTGAAATTCTCTCCGGAGCGAAACCATCCCTCCACCTTGACTTGCAGTTCATCGGCAAAAGGGTAGAGGCGGTCGGGGTGAAAAATTAGGCGATGGTGGTCTCTCACCGTTTGGCCCGGCACCCCCTGAACCTGGATTTTTCCCGAAACCAACTCCTCTGTGGCGGTGAAAGTTATAGGCTCAAAGGGGCGGAGTTTATTTTGGTGGCTAAGAAAAAGCGCCGGCCGGGTGGTGTAGTCGGGCTGCAGCAGCCAGCCGCCTGCTGTACTTAAAAACCAGCAGAAACAAGCCAGAATCGTGACAGGCCCCAGGGCTACAGGTAACAAGCGTTTACGGAAGGAGCTGGTAAAGGAGAACACCCCCCGGAAAAAGACTTCTCTACTTGAGGATATTGGCAGATTTAGGCTGCCATGACCGTTAGGTTAATTTTCCTGATTTTGAAGGAAGTGCCTAGACAAGGGCGAAATCTATTGAAGTCATTAATCTTGAAAAAAAGGAGTGTTGTAGGTCCCATGGAGCAAACCATATTATTCCTGGCGCCTTTGGGGGCAATTGCGGCTTTGCTGTTCACCAGGTATTTGGTGGCTCAAATCCAAAGGTATGACGAAGGACCCACAGAGGTAGTGGAGATAGCTAAAGCAGTACGGGAAGGTGCCCGTGCTTACCTGAGACGGCAGTACAAAGCTGTGGCCATATTCTTCGCTATCATGTTTGTGATTCTGATCATCCTGAGCCAGGTAGGTCTCTTAGGTACTTATGTGCCTTACGCCTTCTTGACCGGTGGATTTTTCTCGGCCCTAGCTGGTTATGTGGGAATGACCATCGCCACCAGATCCAGTAGCCGTACCGCCATGGCTGCCAAAGACAGTTTGAACCAGGGCTTGAGGGTCGCCTTTTCCAGTGGTGCGGTCATGGGCCTGACTGTGGTCGGTTTAGGTCTGTTGCACATCAGCCTCTGGTACTACCTGCTCAACGCAATTTACGCCTCGGTTCCCCAAGCTGAGCGAATCGGAATCATTACCAGCACGCTAGTCACTTCCGGAATGGGTGCCAGCTTCATGGCGCTCTTTGCTAGGGTTGGTGGAGGCATTTTCACCAAAGCCGCCGATGTCGGTGCTGACCTGGTAGGTAAGGTTGAAGCAGGCATTCCTGAGGACGACCCCCGGAACCCGGCGGTGATCGCTGATAACGTAGGTGATAACGTAGGCGACGTAGCCGGCATGGGAGCTGACCTCTACGAGTCCTATATCGGTGCCATCGTCGCTACCGCATCCTTAGCGGTCGGGGCCGGGCTCGGTCTCTCTGGCGTGGCTTTACCCTTTGGGCTGGCTGCCATTGGGGTTTTTGCCGCCATCATCGGTACCTTCTTCATCAAGACTGAGGAGAACGCCAGCCAAGCAGCGCTCTTGGCTGCTCTCAGGCGGGGCGTCATGGTTGCCGCAGTTATCATCGTGGTCGGATCCTTGGCTCTGACTCTCGGCCTCCTGCCGGATTCGGTGATGGTTAACGGTAAGACTCTGCCCATCAACGCTTGGGGCATCTACCTCTCTATTCTGGCCGGACTGGGTGCCGGTATCGTCATTGGGCTGATCACCGAGTACTATACCTCCTCTATGTACAGTCCGACTAAGTCCATCTCTGCCGCCGGTGAGACCGGACCTGCCACGGTCATCATCAGCGGTCTCTCTGTAGGCATGATGTCCACCCTATATCCGGTGCTGGTTGTCAGCGCCACCATTTTGCTGAGTTTCTTTCTCTCCGGTGGTACCGCCCACTTCACCTTGGGCCTCTTTGGTATCGGCCTGGCTGCTGTAGGTATGCTCAGCACTCTTGGTATCACCTTGGCCACCGATGCTTACGGCCCAGTTGCTGACAACGCCGGTGGTATCGCTGAAATGGCCCACCTTGGTGAAGAGGTCCGTAGGCGTACTGATGCCTTAGACGCTTTAGGGAACACCACTGCAGCTACCGGCAAAGGTTTCGCTATCGGTTCAGCGGCTCTGACTGCCCTGGCTTTGCTGGCTGCCTACTCCGACCAGGTGCAGGCCATTGCGGCCAAAGCCGGTATTACCTTGAAGATCGACTACAGTATCATGAATCCGCCGGTTTTGATCGGCTTGTTCATTGGTGCGGTGCTTCCCTATGTCTTCGGTTCCATGACTATGAAGGCAGTGGGCAGGGCAGCCCAGTCCATCGTGGTTGAGGTTCGGAGACAGTTCAGGGAGATTGCCGGTCTCATGGAAGGCAAGGCTAAACCGGACTACGCCAACTGCGTTGACATCTGCACCAAATCCGCCTTGGGTGAGATGGTTGCCCCGTCTTTACTCGCGGTCGTCGCACCGGTGGTTGTTGGCCTGATTCTGGGAGTTAACGCGGTTCAGGGGCTCTTAGCCGGTGCTACAGTCAGCGGATTCCTCTTGGCGGTCATGATGTCCAACGCCGGTGGTGCTTGGGATAACGCTAAGAAATACGTTGAGGAGGGCAACTACGGCGGTAAAGGTTCCGAGACTCACAAGGCCACTGTGGTTGGGGATACAGTCGGTGATCCCTTTAAGGATACTTCCGGTCCGTCTTTGAACATCTTGATTAAGCTGCTCTCCATGGTTTCCCTGGTCTTTGCCGCTCTGGTAATCAACTTCAGTCTCTTAGGCTAAGTCCAACCCAAGAGAAAAACACGATGGTGTCCGAGTTTTTCGGGCACCTTCTTTTTTTGGGAATAGTAAACGGCACCACTGAGCCTATGAAGGAGTTGATTTTTGAAGTGCCGAACTAAGCTGCCAGGTGAGAACATGGCAACTACCAATCACAAAACAATCTGTGTTCGGGATTGTTACTCTAACTGTGGTCTGATAGTGACTGTCCAGGACGGAAAGGCGGTATCTCTCAAAGGGGATCCGGATCACCCTTATAACCAGGGGGTAGTATGTCCTAAGAGCCGGCGCTTTTTAGAGCTGGTTTATAGCGACCGGCGGCTGAAGAGGCCCCTGCTCAAGGAAAAAGGGCGGTTTACCAGGGTGAGCTGGGATAAAGCATTGGATATCCTGGCTGATAAACTCAGCGAGACCAAAGAACGGTACGGCCCTCTCTCTATCTACCACCATACAGACTATGCTCACAGCGGTATTCTCCATAACAATGTCGATCTACGGTTCTTCAATGCTTTCGGTGGCTCCAGCCGGGCCAGCGGCAGTCTCTGCCTTTCAGGGGGTCTGGCAGCCTTAGACACCGCTTTCGGAGGTCGGGCCGTCTCCGACCACGGGCAACTGGAAAAGGCCGGGCTCATCATTTTGTGGGGATCTAACCCAAAAGTCACTAATGTGCCTTTGCTGCCCTACTTGCGTGCCGCCCGGAAGAAAGGGGCCAAAGTCTATCTTATCGATCCCATCCGGACGGAGAGCGCCTGTATTGCTGATGCCTGTATCCAGCCTGTACCTGGCTCAGATGTGGAGCTTGCCCTGGGGTTGGCCAAGTGCCTCATCCGGCGCGGAGCTTATGATTATGAATTTGCCTGCCGGTACAGTGAAGGTTTTGACAGCTTCATGCGCCTGGTTTCGGAGACAGACCCTGTCCAGGTGGAAGCTACCACCGGTCTGGCCTGGGCTACCATAGAAAAGCTGGCGGGTGACCTGGCGGACCGGTTCCCGCTGACCATTATCGCCGGCTGGGGCTTACAGCGCCACCATAACGGTCCCCTGATGATCAGAGCCCTCAGCAATTTAGTGGCCTTGACGGGAAGCATCGGAGAGGCAGGCGGCGGACTTCAATACGCTCACGGCGCCTGGAGGGCCTTAGGGGATATCAGCGGCGAGAGCGAGTTTGACTACCAAGAGCGCCTCTTCCCCAGGGGTAAAGTAGGTTCAGCCTTACTTTCGGCTGATCCCCCGATTCAAGTCGCGGTCATCACCAAATCCAATCCTTTGGTGCAGAGTCCTGCTGTTCACAAGGTGGCTCAGGCTTTGGACCGGATACCATTTGTGGCTGTCTTCGATCTTTTCCTCACTCCTACGGCAGAGGCCGCAGATCTGGTCCTGCCGGTGACCAGCTTTTTAGAGGATGAGGATCTTATCACCAACAGCTGGCATCACTACCTGACCTATGCCCAACCGGTGATTGAACCGGTGGGAGAAAGCCGGTCCGATACCGACATATTCTTGGATTTAGCTGAGAGGTTAGGCTGTTTCAGGGAGACGAAAAGGAGCCTCTTGGAGCGGGTTATCGCCCCGCTTACAGAATATGGTGTAACCTTGGAGAAGCTGAAGAAAGGCCCTTGGCGCTACCCGGCTCCTGAGGTTGCTTGGGCCGGGCGTCGGTTTTCCACGACCAGTGGTAAATTTCAGTTCTGGGATGGAACTGAAGCCGGGTTTGAGTACAGCAAAGTGGCACATCGAGATCCTGAATATCCGTATACGCTCCTTTCCATCCAACCGGAAGGGCGGACCCACTCCCAGGGAGGAGTGCTAGAGGCCGATCAGGACCTGATTTTTTACCTTCACCCCCAGACCTGCGCCCGGGAGGGGCTTGCTCCAGGTCAAAGGGTTATGGTTGAATCAGCCACTGCTCAGGTTCCAGGGCGGGTACAGGTAGATGAGAAGGTCCACCCTCAGGTTATCCTCACTTACAACGGAGTTTGGCCCAAGAGGGTTCAAGAAGGACTAAACGCTTTGATTCCCGAAAAAATTACCAGTGCTGGAAATCAAGGGGCAATTTACGACTCGTACTGTCGGATATCAGGGAGGTAAGGTCAGATGTACGACCAGGACAATACCATTTTTGCGCTGGATATTGGCACTCGCACAGTGATGGGACTGGTTGTTACTGATGAGGAAACACCTGAGGTCCTGACGGCCACCATGGTGGAACACTCCAGCCGGGCCATGGAAGATGGCCAGGTCCACGATGTGGAAGCGGTGGCCAAGGTGGTTGCCCAGATAAAAGAAGAGCTCTCGGAGAAAGTGGGCTTTCCCCTGAATTCAGCGGCAATAGCTGCTGCTGGCCGTAGTCTGTTGACCACTACCACTGAGGTAACCAAAGAGATCCGAGCTTGGGGAGAAATCAGCCGGGAAGACGTGAACGCTCTGGAGCTGGAGACCGTTCAAAAAGCCCAGCGGGAGATCAGGGCTCAAAGTCCCCGCGGTACCGTCAACACCCGTTATCACTGCGTAGGTTACAGTGTCAATGAATACCTTCTGGACGGCAGTCCCATCAAGAGTTTAGTGGGACACCGGGGATCTGAGGCTACCTGTCGGTTGACCGCCACTTTCCTCCCTGAAATTGTGGTTGATGCTTTATACGCGGTCCTCAAAAATGCCGGCCTAGAGGTTAGGAGCATGACCTTGGAGCCCATCGCCGCCGCCGGGGTGGTCATCCCACGGGACTTACGCCTGCTGAATCTGGCGTTGGTGGACATGGGAGCCGGAACCAGCGATATTGCCATTTCTAAAGGGGGTATGATCACCGCTTACGGGATGGTTCCCCTGGCCGGAGATGAGGTTAGTGAGGTCTTGGAAGAGAACTTCATCTTGGATTTTGCCACCGCTGAGCAGGTGAAGCGCCAGCTGGCCGCAGTTTCTGAGCTTTCCTTTCGCAATGTGCTAGGCCAACAGTACGACTTGCCCAGCTCCGAGGTTTTTCAGGTGATTAAGCCGACCATTCAGGAGATCGCAGGCAAGATCGGAGCGGAAATCCTGAGGCTCAATGGGGGGGTGTCGCCGAAGGCCGTGATCTGCATCGGTGGTGCCAGCCAGACCCCAAAGATCAGAGATTTTTTAGCCGAAGCCCTCTCTCTGCCGGTCAATAGGGTGGCGATCAAAGAGGGGAAAGATACTGCGGAAAACATCAGAGGGGATCTTTCAGTCTTGGCCGGGCCGGATGGGGTAACCCCTTTAGGTATTGCTTTGAGTGCTCGAAATCGGTCGGTACTCTCCTTCCAATCTGTGGAGGTAAAAGTCGACGGTACACCGGTGCGCCTTTTCAATCTCATCTCCCCTTCAGTGGCGGACGCTCTGATCGCTGCCGACGTGGATCCGGCCATCACCAGGAACCGCTTAGGACTGGCTTTGACGGCCAAGGTTAACGGAACCTTCCAGGTGGTCAAAGGCACTCCCGGCAAACCCGGCGCTTTCTTGCTAAATGGTGAGCCGGCCAGCCTGGACTCTCCGGTGGCGGACGGCGACGAGTTAGAGGTGATCCCAGCTATCCATGGCCAGGATGCCAAGGCCAGGGTGGCTGATTTAATTCCACAGCTTAAGGAGATCAGAGTCATTTTCAACGGGAAAGAAGTGGTGCTCCGTCCCCAGATCTACTTGAACGGCAAAGAGGTAGGCCTGGAGGAAGAAGTTCCTGACGGGGCCGATATCGTCTACTCGGAAAATATGACCCTGCGGGATCTTTTGCGCTGTCAAGGAACCCGCTGGAAGGCCGGAGGAGATCTGGTGGTGACCGTCAATCGACGGACCCGTCAGGTGCGCCGGGCCACCTATACTTTGAAGGTTGACGGCATCAAGAGAGATTTAGACTTCAAACTCCACGGCGGAGAAAGAGTCGAATTCAGTCAAAGAGAAGAGGTTTTAACTATCAAAGACCTGCTGACAGAGAAGGAACGAGAGGAGTTGGAACAAAGTGTAGGTGGAATTTCGGTCTTGATCAACGGAGAGCGGGTCGAGTTGCCGGGAAGCGGCGTCAAAATACTGCGAAACGGCAAGCCCGTCTCCCTGGAGGCTGAGGTCTACGACGGAGATGATATCCAAGTTATCCCTGGCCGCAAAGAGGCCCACTACTTTGCCGAAGTCTTTAACTACATTCCTCTGGACCCCGGTGAACGTCCAGAAGGGGCAACTCTGGTGACCCTCTTGAACGGTCAGCCGGCAGAGTATTCCACCGCCATCAAGGATGGAGATGAATTAGTAATTCGTTGGGAAAAAAATAATTAGTGTTGACAGCATAATCACAGCGGTTTAGAATATAAATCAACAAATTAATAGTTGCGCGTGGAACCTTATCCAGAGAGGTGGAGGGACTGGCCCAATGAAACCCGGCAACCGCCAGCAATGGAAATGGTGCCAATTCCAGCAGGATTCTTATCCTGAAAGATAAGGGAGCGTCTAGCAGATTGTGTGTATAGGCCTCCGTTATGGAGGCCTTTTTTTAGGAGCTGATAATGTGATTGAAATTAAGAATCTAACCAAAGTCTTTACATCCAACGGAAATAAAATCGTGGCTTTAGATGATGTCAGTTTGACCATCAAGAAAGGCGAAATCTACGGTATCATTGGTCTAAGTGGAGCTGGAAAGAGCACTCTGATTCGGTGCATTAACATGCTAGAGAAACCCGACCAGGGCCAGATCTTCATCGGCGGAAAGGAGATCACCGCCCTCAGCGGACGCCAGCTACGGAAGGAACGGAGCAAGATCGGTATGATCTTTCAGCACTTCAACCTCCTCTCCTCCCGGACGGTAGCCGGCAATGTAGCCTTTCCCCTGGAGATCGCCGGAACACCTAAAGCTCAGATCAAAGAGAGGGTCAATGAGCTTTTGTACCTGGTGGGCCTGGCCGACAAAGCCAATATGTATCCGGCCCAACTCAGTGGGGGGCAGAAACAACGGGTCGGTATTGCCCGAGCCCTGGCCAACAACCCTGAGGTCCTCCTCTGCGATGAGGCCACTTCCGCTTTGGATCCCCAGACTACCAAGAGCATCTTGGCTCTCCTCCAAGATATCAACAAACGGCTGGGTCTGACTATAGTTCTCATCACCCACGAAATGGAGGTAGTCAAGGAGATCTGCGACTCAGTGGCGGTCATCGATAATGGAAAAATCGTGGAGAACGGGCCTCTGGTCAATGTCTTTGCCCACCCGCGCACTGAGGCCGCTCGGCGGTTCATCAAAGGGGTCATCCAAATTGATCTGCCCGAGGAGGTCAAAGAGTACCACCTTAGGCAGGTGGATGACAGCAAAAGCGCGGTAATCGCCCGGTTGTCTTTCATCGGGACTTCCGCCGGAGAGCCGGTGGTTTCTTCACTGGTGCGGCACTTTGACGTCGATGCCAACATTCTTGCCGGAAACATCGATCACTTGAAAGATGTTCCCTTTGGGACCCTGGTGGTTGAGCTCCGGGCGAAAAACGGCGGCCTGGATAAGGCCCTCAAGTACTTAGCAGAGCGAGGCATAGAAATCGAGGTGTTTAACGATGAGCCAACTTCAGCCTAACCGGAGCAAAGCAGCACTGAATAGGTTTCTCCCGGGGCTTGTGGGCATAGCAGCTTTATCTGTTCTTTACTGGGCAGGCATGAATCTTGAGCTCCCCGGGTTTTTAGGGAAGCTAACTAGCCCAATGCTCTGGCGGTTGCTTCTTCAGTCCACTAAAGAAACCCTTTGGATGGTAGGGGTTTCTGTGACCCTGGCGGTCATTGGCGGCCTGCCTTTAGGGGTGCTCTTGGTGACAACGACCCCGGGAAACGTCACAGAAAGCCCTCTGGTCTACAAGGTCCTGACCACCGTGGTGAATATCGGCCGGTCCATCCCTTTCATCATTTTGTTGGTGGCCATTATACCCTTTACCAGGCTGGTAGTGGGCACCTCCATCGGGACCACGGCAGCTATCGTTCCGCTGACGGTAGCAGCCATTCCCTTTGTGGCCAGAATCGTGGAATCTGCTCTCAAAGACGTGGATAAAGGGGTAGTGGAGGCGGCCCAGGCCATGGGGGCCTCCCCCTGGCAGATCATCATCAAAGTCCTGCTGCCTGAGGCCCTGCCCACCCTGGTGCTTGGGGTGACTATCACCGCCGTGAACCTGATCGGGTATTCGGCCATGGCCGGTGCCGTAGGAGGCGGAGGTTTGGGGGACTTGGCGATTCGCTACGGTTACCAGAGGTTTCGTGGTGATGTGATGTTGATGACGGTAGTGGTGTTAGTCCTTTTGGTTGAGGTTGTTCAGTCCTTAGGTGACTGGGCTGCCGAGACCTTAAACAAAAAGTAGTAAACACAGAAAACTAGGAGGATGAGAAATGAGTAAGAAAGTATTGGGTTTAGTAATCGTCGTGCTACTGGCATCAGCCCTGGTGGTGTCTGCGCAGCCGAGTAGTAGAGCAGCTGAAGTTTTGAAAGTCGGGGCAACTCCGGTTCCCCACGCTGAGATCCTGGAGTTTGTGAAGCCCCTGCTGGCTAAAGAAGGCATTAAGCTGGAGATTGTTGAGTTCACCGATTATGTCCAACCTAACTTGGCACTGGATTCCGGGGATTTGGATGCTAACTACTTCCAGCACATCCCTTACCTGAAGCAGTTCAGCGCCGACCACAATCTTAACCTGACCTACACCGCTAAGGTTCACATTGAACCCATGGCTATCTTCTCCAACAAGATTAAAGATCTGTCCGAACTGGGCAAAGGAGCCCAAGTTGCCATTCCCAACGATCCCACTAACGGTGGCCGGGCGCTCCTTCTGCTTCAGAGCGCAGGTCTGATTAAGTTGGCTGAAGATGTCGGCCTGACAGCAACTCCTTTTGACATTGTGGAAAACCCTAAGGATCTTCGGATCGTTGAGCTGGAGGCTGCCCAGCTGCCCCGTTCCTTGGAGGATGTGGATGCCGCAGTCATCAACGGTAACTACGCTTTGGAAGCCGGATTATCGGTACTGGATGATGCTCTCTTCATCGAGAACGCCGACTCCCCTTATGTCAATGTTCTGGCTGTGAGAGCGGGAGATGATAACCCGGCTCTGAAGAAACTGGCTGAGGTTTTGACCAGCCCTGAGGTGAAAGAGTTCATCCTTAACGAGTATAACGGCTCAGTAGTTCCCGCTTTCTAAAAGAATATTATTTTTTGAGAAGACTTTTGAAACCAAGCTGTTGGTTTGAATCCGGCAGTTTGGTTTCTTTTTGGCTTTAAGAGGATTCGAGACAGGCAGACACGAATCTTTATCTGCTGTTTGCGGGTAAAAAATGGTGCGCCTACCAGGACTCGAACCTGGGCACCCGGCTCCGGAGGCCGGCGCTCTATCCACTGAGCTATAGGCGCACATGACACATAAATAGTTATTCACTTTGCGAGCAAAATATACGATACCATCTTTGCGGCCAATTGTCAAGTCAAGAGGTGCAGATTGAACATGGCAAAAGTAGCCGTTATGCGGTGCCCAAAGTACCAGACCAACCAGATTTATTCGAGAATAACCGAGGCGCTTTGGCTCCTGGACTATCGGCTCCCTGACCTCACCGGCAAGATCGCCCTGGTCAAACCGAATATACTGGCGGCAGCTCCGCCGGAGGCAGCGGTTTGCACTCACCCAGCTGTGGTCGAGGCGGTGATTCGCCTGCTCCAGGAACGGGGTGCCCAGGTTTGGGTAGGAGACTCCCCGGCCTTTGACACCCTTGCTAAAGCCGCTCGGCGTTCCGGCATCGCTGAGGTTGTGGAGAAGACCAGGGCCAGATTGGTGGACTTCTCTAAGGCCACAGAGGTGGCGGTTACCCCTGGACTCATTGTCAAGAAGCTGCAAATTGCGGCGCCCTTGACCCAGGTCGATTTCACCGTCAATGTGGCTAAGCTTAAAACCCACGGCTTGACCCGGTACACTGGGGCGGTCAAGAACCTCTTTGGTGTTATCCCCGGCAAGCGCAAAGCCCAGTTTCACATGCGGATGTCTCAGCTAAAAGACTTTGCCACTCTGTTGTTGGATATCTATGCCGCGGTCAAACCGGATTTGTCAATAATCGACGGTATCATCGGGATGGAGGGCGCCGGGCCTCGCAATGGAAACCCTCGTAAAATGGAGGCCCTCTTGCTCTCCACCAACGGCCACTACCTAGATGCAGCTGCCTGTGCCCTAATTGGGCTTAAGCCGGAAGGGGTTTCCACCCTGCGGGAAGCCATGGCATATGGCCTCTTGGATCCAGCCAAACTGAAGATCCTCGGGGAGGATCCGGCCGGCTATGGACTGGCCGGGAAGGTCAAGCTACCACCGGACAGCCGCGGCACTTCAGTAAACCTGCCCGGCTTTATACTGGACCGGCTGCAGAATCTTTTAACCGCTAAACCGGTGCTGATTCCCGAACTTTGCATTGGCTGCGGAATCTGTGTCGAGAGCTGTCCGCCGAAGACCATTGAAATCATCGGGAAGAAAGCCAGTTTTAACTATACTAATTGTATTCGGTGTTACTGCTGCCAAGAGCTGTGCCCGCAGGGAGCCATCGAACTGAAAACGAGTTGGCTCAGCCGGTTGTTGGAATCCCGTTGACTTAGGTACGTATTTCTGCTATGATACTTAGAAACTT
>JACDOJ010000027.1 GCA_017656135.1 Bacillota bacterium
CAGCAGCCATAGCAGAAGCTGCCAGACCAAGAACCATAACCAAGCTTAACAAAACAGCTAACTTTTTCATTCAGCTTTTTCCTCCTTGGTTTTTGTTGATTATTAGCAAGTGCACCTCGGAGTTTCCATGTTTCCTCCGGGGTTGTCGCCTTCCAGCACCAAGTCGGAGCACCTCCTTTCCTTCTGGAAAGACGACTGGCATTTTAGCCATTCTTTGGAGTAATTTCTCTCCCCTTCCTATTATTCCTGCAAACCTGAGAATTTTTTCGTAGGGTTTCCCGTTGTTTCTAATATTATTCACTCACTCGTCACAAACTTGCTAATCAGCCTATATGTATCCTCCAGGTCACTCTCGGCCAAGGTTTCGAAGGGGCTGTGGGTGTATCTGGTCGGGAAGGCCACCACCGCAGTGGGGATTCCGTGCTGGGTGAGGGCAATACCATCGGTTCCGAAAGAGCTCATCACCGCATGCTGAATGGGTATCCCCGCCTCACCCGCCAGCTCCTGCAGCTTGCGGGTGAGTTTTTGGTCGTAGGAGACCCCAAAGTCCTTGTGGACTAGCGTCGGACCCTGACCCAATTTTGCCGGCATGTCCCGCTCATCCACCGGCGGAATATCCCCAGCCAGGCCGATCTCCAGTGAAATGGCCAGGTCGAAGTCGTCCTTGGTGAAGGAACCGGCACCGACCAGCCCGATCTCCTCCTGAACGGTGGAGATGACGTAGACATCATACTTGAAGTCCTCCGGATTCCCTTCCCGGATCAGTCGGTCCAGTACGGCGAGGCCGGCCCGGTCGTCCATGGCCTTGCCGGTGATGTATTCGCCGATCCGGCGGGTTTTCGGGTTCCAGATGACCTTAGCCCCGGGGTGAATCCCTTTGGCCAGCACCTCTTCCCTGCTCTTGGCCCCGATGTCGATGAAGAAGTCATTCCAATCGAAACCGGCCTTCTCCCGCTGCGCCGGAGTCATCACGTGGCCGGAGACAGTGGCGATGATCCCTTCTACCGGCTCATCGTCCCCCAAGACCAAGCAGGGCTGGCCGGCCATGTTCATGGCGATGCTTCGGGTAGGCCGGGAGGCCATATCGGCTTGCCCGTAGGTGATCCAGAGGAAACCGTCTTCAGAAACGCTTTTCACCACAAAGCAGATCTCATCGGCATGGGCAGTGAGAAGGAGCCGCGGCCCCCTTCCTCCTTTATGGGCGATCAGATTGCCGACGCCGTCGATTTTGATTTCCTGGACATGGGGTTTCCACCGTTCCAGCAAAAACTGGTTGACCCTGTCCTCATATCCGACAGGGCCAGGCAACTCAGTCAACTGCTTGACCAGGTCAAACCACATCCTTAAAGCGCCTCCTTGGCTTTGCGGACGTAGTAGTCGGCCAGAGCATCGATGAGCTTTTCACCGAACTCCTTGGAGGCCTTGGTGGCGTCGCCTAAGACGCCGATATCTGTGACTGACTGCATCCCTTCAGTGTGCAGCTTGTGATCGAACTCGGCATCGAACTTGCCCACATAGCCCCGGGCCAGCTTGTCGGTGCGGACCGATTCCGGCTCGCTGGCCATCAAGAAGCTGGTCTCGCTGCCGCCGGAGTGGACGCCGGCTTCCTCTTCGGTCAGGTCGAACTCCTCCAAGATGGAGTTCTGAGCCACCACGAAGTCGTCAAAATCCAAGATGTCGATGATCTTAACGCCCTTTGGCTCATACTTCTCTTTCAGCTCCGGAACCAGCTCGTACATGGGCTCGAAGTTGCCGCCGTGGGTGGTGGCCAGGATGATCTTCTTGAAACCGTGACGGTACATGTTGTCCACATAGTCCCGGACCACATCCTGAAAGACCTCTTTGCGCAGGGTCATGCTGCCCGGAAAGTACATGTGATGCTCGGAACAGCCCGGCCGAATGATGGGGGCAACCAAGGTATTCCCCAGCCGCTCGGCAAAGAGTTTGGCCAAAACTTCACCGCTGTGGGCATCCATTTTGGTCGGCAGGTGGGGGCCGTGCTGTTCAATGGAGCCCGCCATGACGATGACGGTGTCATACCCGGCCTCCAGCTTCTCTTTCACTTCCGGCCAGGTCATCTCTTCAATGAAAATGTCTCTTGATAACACGTGAGTCATCTCCTTGAGTTCTAATTTATTGTTTCATCCGTGGATCTAGTACGTCGCGAAGCCCGTCTCCTAAGAGATTAAACCCTAAGACCATGAGTAGGATGGCCAGTCCAGGGAAGAGCCCTAGCCACCAAGCCTGCCGGATGTAGGAGCGGCTGGCGTAGGCCATGGCGCCCCACTCCGGAGTCGGCGGCTGCACACCAAGTCCCAGAAAGCTCAGGCCTGCTGCTGAGAGAATGGCCGTGGCGAAACGCAAAGTCGAGAGGACGATGATGGGTGCCACCACATTAGGCAAGACGTGGTTTAAAACAATACGCCGGTTGGTGGCCCCCAGGGCTTTGGCGGCCGCGATGTACTCCTGCTCTTTGACAGAGAGCACCGCCCCCCGGACCACCCTGATGTACTGAGGAGTTGAGGCTATACCCACTGCGATCATGGCATTGGTTAAACCCGGCCCCAGCACCGCCACAATGGCGATGGCCAAGAGAAAGGTGGGGAAGGCCAACCAAACGTCGGTGATGCGCATGATCAGGTTGTCCAGTTTGTCGAAATACCCGGCGATCACTCCCAAAATGACTCCGATCACCAGGGCAAAGCTGACCGAAATAAAACCAACCATGATGGAGATCCGGCTGCCGTAGAGAATCATACTGAAGATATCCCGACCGAACTCATTGGTCCCAAACCAGTGGTCGGCTGAAGGCGGGGACAGCCGGGCCCTAAAATCCATCTTCAGAGGATCATAGGGGGCGAGTTGGGGCGCAAAGATCGCTGAAAGTAAGAGCAGCACCAGGATCACCAGGCCGGCCATGGCCGACTTGTTGCGGACCAGGCGCCTTAAGGTCATCCGCAAGTAACTGTCGCGGTTAGAGAGGCTCTTTGCTAAGGGAAGGTTCTGCCACCATTTGGTTTTAACATCTTCCGCTCTTGCTTGTACCTGCATCTTTCTCCCCCCTCTACTGCAACCTGATTCGGGGATCGATGTAACCGTACACCATATCCACTACCAGGTTAGTTATCACGAAGAGTGTGGCCACAAAAAGGACGATTCCCTGGATCATCGGGAAGTCGCGAGTGGTGATGGCGGTGACCGCCAACCGGCCGATCCCCGGCAGAGCAAAGACCGTTTCAGTGATGATCGCCCCAGCGAGCATGCTACCGAATTCCAGGCCCACTAAGGTGACCACCGGAATCATCGCATTGCGCAGGGCGTGTTTCAGTACCACTGACCGGGAGCTTAAGCCCTTAGCCCTGGCGGTCCTGATGTAGTCCTGTCCCAAGACCTCCAGCATGCTGGACCGGGTGAATCTGGCAATACTGCCCGCGGTAAGGGCGGCCAGCACCACAGTAGGCAAGACCAGAGAGCGCAGACCGGAGTATCCTGAAATGGGGAACCAGCCCAAGGTGTAGGCGAAAACCCACATCAGAATCAGGGCCAACCAGAAGCTGGGAGTGGAGATCCCAAACATGGCTGTTATCATCGCCACCTGGTCCCAGACTGTATTGTGTTTCACCGAGGCGATTACTCCGGCCACCAGGCCTATCAGGCTGCTCAAAATGATGCTATAGAAGGCTAGCTGAATAGTAACCGGAAAGGCCCTGAGAATCTCCTGGACCACCGGTTTGTTGGAAATCAGGGAGTTGCCTAAGTCCCCCTGGACTGCTCTGCTTAAGAATTTCAGGTACTGTATGGGCAAGGGGTCATTTAGCCCCAACTGCTCCCGGAGCTGCTCCACCCGTTCCGGAGAAGCGAACTCGCCCAGGATGTGCATAGCCGGGTCACCGGGGATCAGGTGCACCATCAGAAAGACGACAACCGAAACCCCTAGGAGCACTGGTATGATCGAGAGTATACGACGAATCAGGTATTTGAACATCTACTTCACTCCTGTATGCCGGGAAAGCGAGGCACCGAACAGGCTCAGTACCTCGCTTCCCGCTATACCTCAAGTCCATGGCAACTGCTTAAAATTCAACATCGGCCAGTTCCAGCTGTTCCCACCGGAAGGGGTTCATGGTGAAGCCCTTGATCTTGGGGTTAACTGCGAAGACCTGCTGTTTCAGGTAGAGCGGTACCCAGGGGCAGGCATCGACTAGGTGATTCTGAATTTCGTGGTAGATCTCTTTGCGTTTCTCCCGGTCAACCTCGGTGGCCCCGGCATCGATCAGGGCATCCAACTCTGGGCTGGAGTACCAGGTCCGGTTGGAAAAACCGGTCTTGAACATATTACCCAAGATCTCCGGATCGAACCAACCGTAGGCCCAAAGAATGGTGTCCTGAGCGCCGTTGGCCATACCTTCACGGTAAGCGGCATCTTCTACGACTTTGAGGTTAACCTTAGCACCGACCTCGGCCACCATGGCCTGGATGATCTGGCCTACCCGTTGCTCATCAGGAATGTTTCTGACCCACAGCTCGAACTCCAGGTTTTTGCCGTCTTTCTCCAGGATGCCGTCGCCATTGGTATCCTTCCAGCCAGCCTCATTCAGCATCCTTCTGGACTCCTCGGGATTGTACCCGTAAAGCTCTTTAGCCCTGTTTTCGATTTCTTCGCTGTAGCTCCAAATGTTTCTCGGCAAGGGACCGTAAATCGGTTCGGCCAAGCCCTCTAAAGCAAAGTCGATCATGGGCTGCCGGTCGATGGCCTTGGCCAGGGCTTTGCGTACCCTCGGATCAGTGAAGGGCCACTTCTTGACGTTGAAGCCCCAGTAGGTGATGCCGTTCTCCGGAGCCTTGTAAATCTTGAAACCTTCGTTCTTGAGCCTCTCGACGTCCTGAGGGGGGGTGCCGTAGAGGATGTCCACATTGCCCCGCTCCAGCTCCATGACCCGGGTGGAGTCATCAGGAATGATCCTCATCTTGAGGTATTTGAACTTCAGGGGGCCTTGGTTCTCAGCGTAGGCAGGACCCCAGTTGTAGTCGTCGTTACGCTCGAAGAGGATGTGGGAACCCCGGACGTGTTCGACGAACTTAACCGGACCGGTGCCGATAGGGAACTGGCCAAAATCATTCCCCTTCTCCTCAAGATACTTCGGGGGATAAATGGCCAAAAAGCCTGTGGTGGCACCGGAGTTCACCAGGGACGGGAAGGGTTTCTCATAATGGAGTTGCACTGTGTACTCATCGACAACTTCAATGCTTTTGATGAAGTCTCCAAGCATGTAGGTGACCGGTGAGGCGGTCTCTGGGGCCAGCATCCGATCAAAAGTGGCCTTGACCGCATAGGCATTGAAGGGTTCACCGTTATGAAATTTGACCCCTTTGCGCAGCTTGAAGGTCCAGGTTTTACCGTCTTCCGAGAGTTCCCAGGAAGTGGCCAGACCGGGATAGAGCTTGCCGTCTGGACCCTGCCGGACTAACGAGTCGTAAAGGACATCATTGGCGGCATCCACCCAAGTGGTTCTCTGGATATCCAGGGTATCAGGGTCCCGGACAATGGCGACAGTCAACGTGTCATCATCTGCTGCCAGCACAAGACTGGTCGCTGAAAAGATCAAAGCAAAGACTACTAACAATACTCCTGCAAATCTTTTGGACATCTACTGTTACCTCCTCATTCTACTCATCATTTTCACTGGCTGCTGTGCCAGATTTTTTCAGGATTTCCTTATTTTAGAGACCACCTCCTCCAAGTAAATCCTGGCATTATCTACTCCTTCTTCGGCTCAGCACCGATACCGGCTTTCACGTGGGCCACCGACAGCACGCCGGCCTGTTCCTTGAAACCACCGATGATCGGCTCCTCGGCCAAGGAGAGGAAACCGTCGAGATCGAAATAGCTAAAGCCCCCTAAGCCTGCTGTCATGTGGACAGCCATACTCAGGGCCAACCTGGACTCGATCATGCAGCCCACCATCAGGCCCAGACCGTAACTCTGGCAGATGGCGTGGATATTAACTACATCCAGAATCGAGGCTTTGGCCAGCTTGATATTGATGATGTCAGCAGCGCCCTCCAGGGCCACCCGCAGGGCATCCCGGGACGAGAAAACCGATTCGTCAGCAGCGATGGGCACCCCAGAGTTCTGGGTTACAAACTTCATGCCTTTCAGGTCCCAGTGGGGTACCGGCTGCTCCAGGAGCTCGATGGCGATGTCCCGTTTCTCCAGCTCCGAAAGGAATTCCAGGGCCTGTTTGGGAGAATACCCCTGGTTGGCGTCGACCTTCAAGTGACAGCTAGGGGCGGCCTCAGCGATGGCTTCCACCCTTTCCACATCGGCCTCGAGGTCGGTCCCCACCTTGATTTTCAAGTGGTTGAAACCCTGCTCCGCCCAGTGTTTCGCCTTCTCGTAGGCCTCTTTGGCCGGTACGATCGGGATGGTCATATCCGTCTCCACCTGATCGCTGACCCCACCGAAGAACTGGTACATGGGAATACCCCAGCTCTTGGTAAGGGCATCTAAAATGGCCATCTCCATCGCCATCCTGGCAGCGGTTTGAACCCGGAAGGTCCTGGCCAGTTCCTCGGCAATGGCCCGGTACTGAGTGACATCTTTGCCCTCGACGATGCTTTTGGCGGCTTCGATGGTTTTGATGGCAGTCTGCTGGGTTTCGCCGGTGACGTAGACGAAGGGGGCTCCTTCGCCGTACCCTACTACCCCGTTCTCCAGTTCCACACTGACCAGGACGTTTTCAGCCTTGTAGGTGGTGCCTAAAGTAATCGTGAAGGGTTCGGTTAATGGTATATTGAACTCCCGCACCCTCATCTCTTTGATCCGTGTGCTCATTCTCTCATCACCTCGTGAGTTATTCAAAATGATAGCGGTTCTCTAACTTTAGTACTCTGTCTACACCGTGCTCCGCTGCAATTTGTTTCAGCTCCTCCGGGCTCTTGTGGCCAAAAGGCAGGACAGGCTCGGAAGCTACCTCGCTGGCCAGCACAGACATCCAGGCCAGAGAGCGCTGGATTGAGACCTGACTGACCTTATCCAGAGTGTCATAGGGGGTATGATTGATGGTCTGGACGAAACTGTTCCAGGCGATGGTGTGCATTCCGGGAACACCCCGTTCAGCCAGAGGCCAGTGGTCAGAGTAGAGGTTGACCTCAAGGGTGGCCTTGATCTCCGGCCAGTTTTCCTTGAGGAGCCCGGCAATGTACTCCCTCAGCTCACGGTGGCCGGTGCAGAAAACCTGCTGCGAAGCCCCATCCACCGTGATTCCGTCCAGGTTGAAAATGGCAGCCACCTTCCGGAGATCCTCGGCGTGCTGCTGGGCATAGGCGTAGGCCCCGAAAAGGCCGATCTCCTCCACGCCAAAGGCGACAAACTCGACGCTTCGCCGGAAAGGATCCAGCTCTTTGAAGAGCTTGGCCAAGCCCATCATCACCGCCACCCCGCTGGCATCGTCATGAGCACAGGGTGAATTGTACCAGCAGTCATAGTGGGCCCCGATGAGCACCCTCTCCTCGGGCTTTTCCCTGCCGGGGAGAATCGCCCGGATGTTCCAGGAGATCTCCTGGCGGGTTCTGGAATCGGCCCAAAGTTTGACGGTCACCGGTCCTTTCTCCAGAAACCGCCGGAGCAGCATCCCGTCTTCGTAGGTAATGGCCAGAGCCGGCACCTGGGAGATCTCACCACCCTTCATACCGCAGGAGCCGATGCCCAAAATCCCGCAGGGCACCTCCCGCATCAGGAGAAAACCCACGGCTCCCCGCTGCATCGCCCGGAGGTACTTCTCTGTCCGGTGCAGTTCAGGCTCGCCCGGCGGGTCGCCGTTGAGGAGCAACGCCACTTTACCGGCCACATCCACCTGATCAAAATCGCTCTCCCGGCCATAGCCCACGTACACCACTTCGGCTTCAGCTAGACCATTTCCGCTCCAGCCTAAAACCGCAGCGGCCAGCTCCCGCTGGAAGGGAGCGGTGACGGCCGCTCCACCGCCGCTGGACTCCCAAAGGGGGTAGGTGAACTCCTCCACAATCGGTTCATACCCGAGGGCTTCAAACTGGGAGATCAAGTAGTCCCGGGCTTCTTTCTCCTGAGGAGTTCCGGCCATGCGGGGACCGATGCCGTCACAGAGGTGAGTGAGGATTTCGTAAGCGTACCGGTCGGTTAACGCTCTGCCGAGCATCTGTTCTCTCTCTTGATTCATCTTCTTGGCTCCTTAAAAAGATAATAAGCCCTTGCGAGCTTATTATCCAAATGGTCTAATTATTAGTGATTCAGCGTTCTAACTAGTAAAACCTGTTTAATCTGGCCTCTGCATAAAGTTTTGTGCAAATACCTAAAGTCGTACGAAATACACATCATCGATATCCGGATATCGCACCAGCTTCTTAAGAACTTTAGGTGGGATAGGCTGGTCCACACCGAGAACCATCACCGCTTCCCCGCCGGCATCAGAGCGGCCCAGCTGCATCGAGGCAATGTTGATCTCGGCATCACCTAAGATTGTGCCGACTGCACCAATGATGCCCGGCCGGTCCTTATGCCGCGTCACCAGGAGGTATCCTTCCGGAATAGCATCGATGTGGTAGTCGCCGATTTGGACAATGCGAGGCTGGTTCTCCGCAAAAAGGGTAGCAGCCATCTTCCGGGTGCCCTTGTCGGTCTGGACCTCCAGCTGGATCAAGTTGCTGTAGTTCCCGTTGCTCTGCTTAGATTCGGTAACCTTGATCCCCCGTTTGCGGGCGAGGTAAGGAGCATTGACCGAGTTGACCTCGCTGCCGAAAGCCGGACGGAAGAGGCCTTTGAGCACCGCGGTAGTCAAGGGGCTGACGTTGAACTCGGTCAGCTGGCCGCTGTAGGCGACAGAGACACTCTCGATGGCACCCGGCAGGAGTTGGGCGGTGAACTTACCCAGACGTTCGGCCAGGCTCAAGAAGGGTTTCACCTTAGCAAAGGCCTCCGGACGGAGCACCGGCATATTCACCGCATTGGTGATGGGCTCGCCCCTGAGGGCCGACATAACCTCTTTAATTACATCCACCGCCACATTGACCTGCGCCTCTACTGTAGAGGCCCCAAGGTGGGGAGTGGCGATAAGATTCGGGGTGGCAAAAATACCGTAATCTTTCGGAGGCTCTTCTGGGAAGACATCGAGAGCCGCCCCGGCCACCTTTCCGGACCTCAACGCCTCCACCAGGTCCTCTTGGTTGACGATGCCACCTCGGGCACAGTTGATTATCCTGACCCCATCTTTCATCTTAGCCAGAGTTTCTTTGTTAATCAGGTTTTCGGTCTCCGGTGTTTTCGGGGTGTGGACGGTGATGTAGTCGGCCTGAGCAAAAATCTCTTCGAGGCTGGCGGCGGTCACACCCATGTCCCGGGCCCTCTCTTCAGTAATGTAGGGGTCGTAGGCCAGGACCTGCATATTCAAACCCTGGGCGATTCTGGCCACAGTGCTACCTACCCGGCCGAAGCCAATGATTCCCAGGACTTTGCCGGTCAACTCTGTACCTAAAAACTTCTTCCGGTCCCACCGGCCTTCTTTCAAACTCTGATTGGCTTGGGGGATGTGCCGGGAGAGGGCCATCATCAAGGCAACCGTGTGCTCGGCTGTGGAGATGGTGTTCCCTTCCGGGGCATTCACGACCACTACCCCCCGGGAGGTAGCTGCCTCCAAGTCGATGTTGTCCACACCGACTCCCGCCCTACCGATGACCTTCAGCTTTTCTCCGGCCTCCAAGACCTCCTTGGTGACCTGGGTCCGGCTGCGCACAATCAAAGCGTGGTAGGCGGGGATTTCCTCAAGGAGCTCTTCGGCTGAGATGCCTTTCCGGACGCTGACCTCAAACTCAGGAGCATCCAAAAGCAGCCGAATTCCTTCATCAGAGACATTATCGGCGATCAGGACCTTGTACACTAGCCCCGCACCTCCTCAAGCCAGACCTCCTGAGCCGCTCGGACCCCGCTGCCCAGTTGGAAATCGTATCCCAGAACACTCAAAGCACACTCCAGGGAAGCTACTGTGGTCAAAACATCCTTCGGCCCGGCGTAGCCCATGTGACCGATCCGGAAAATCTTGCCCTTGAGAGAGCCCTGGCCCCCGGCCAGTTGCACCCGGAACCGCTCTTTGATGACCTTGCGCATCTCCTCCACATCCAAGCCCTCAGGCCCTTTAACCGCAGTCACGGTGCTGGAAGCACACTCATCCGGGGCCAAGAGCTCCAGGCCCAAAGCCCGCATGGCCGCCCTGGTCATGTCCCGCATCAGGAAGTGACGCTGGTACACGTTTTCCAAGCCTTCTTCCTGCAGCATCTGGAAGGCCTCCGCCAGGCCAAAGAGGTGAGCGATGTTGGGTGTGTACGGAGTCTGGGCTTTAGCCGCCGAGGCCTTGTACTTCAGCAGATTGAAGTAGTACCGCGGGGAGGAATTGTTCTCAATGGCACGCCAGGCCCGCTCGCTTACCCCAATCAGGGCTAAACCCGGCGGGAGCATGAGCGCTTTCTGGGACCCGGTGACAGCTACATCCACAGACCAGTCATCCATCCGCAGTTCAAGGCCGCCTAAACCGCTGACAGAGTCCGCCACCAAGAGGGCTCCCCGTCCGTACTCCTTGACGGCCGCACCGATTCTGGCTAGGTCGTTGACTACTCCGGTGGAGGTTTCGTTATGGGTGACGAATACCGCCTTATACGGCCCTGCAGACCGGAGTTTCTTGATGACCGCCTCCGGGTCGATGGCCTGACCCCAAGGCGCCTCCAACCTGTCTACATCAGCCTGGTAGGCAGAAAGAATCTGGCCGAAGCGGTCCCCGAAGTTACCACAGGTTAAGAGCAGCACCCTGTCCTTTGGAGAAACCAAGTTGGCCACAGCGGTCTCCATAGCCGAGGTACCCGACCCGGTCAGGAAAAAGACCTCTCCGCTGGTTCCAAAGAGTTCTTTGGCGAAGGGTACGAGCCTCCGGTAAAGGGCGGAAAAGTCCCCGCTCCTGTGACCGATCATCGGCTGTGTCATTGCCCTAAAAACCCTGGGCGGCACCGGGGTCGGCCCCGGCAGACGTAGCTCCACGTCTTCGTACATCAGCAGATTACCTCCCTTTAAACCGTTACTTTTGTATCCAGGGCATCATGGCCCTGAGTTTTTTCCCCACCTTTTCGATGGGGTGATTGGCTTGGCGCTTGCGCAAAGCATTGAAGACCGGCCGGCCCGCAGCATTCTCTAAAATCCACTTCTTAGCAAATTCACCGCTTTGGATCTCAGCCAGCATCTTTTTCATCTCTGCTCTGGTCTGGTCGGTGATGATCCTGGTGCCGCTGATCAGATCGCCGTATTCCGCGGTATCACTGACTGAATAGCGCATCCAGGAGATGCCGCCTTCATACATCAAGTCCACAATGAGCTTGAGCTCGTGCAGGCACTCGAAATAGGCGATCTCCGGCTGGTAGCCTGCCTCAACCAAAGTATCAAAACCGGCTCTCACCAGCTCGGTCACACCGCCGCAGAGAACGGCCTGTTCCCCAAAGAGGTCAGTCTCGGTCTCCTCGGCGAAAGTGGTTTCGATGACCCCGGCCCGGGTGGAACCGATGCCTTTGGCATAAGCCAAGGCGAGATCATGGGCCCTGCCGGTGTAGTCCTGGTAAACCGCGAGGAGCGCCGGCACTCCCTGACCAGCCTGGTACATCCGCCTAACTAGATGTCCAGGACTCTTGGGGGCAACCATGAACACATCCACATCCTCCGGCGGCTGGATCTGGCCGAAGTGAATATTGAATCCGTGAGAAAAACAAAGGGCGTTTCCTGGTTCAAGATAGGGAGCGATCTCCCGCTTGTACAGGTCCGCTTGGGTTTCATCAGGAGTGAGGATCTGAATAATATCGGCCTCCCGGGCGGCTTCCGCCACGGTCAGTACCGTCAAACCGTCCTCCTCAGCTTTAGTCCAAGACCGACTGGACTCCCGCAGCCCGACAATGACATCCAGTCCGGAGTCTTTCAGGTTCTGCGCCTGGGCATGGCCCTGGGACCCGTACCCAATGACCGCGATCACCTTGTCCTTCAGTAAACTTAAGTCCGCATCACTCTCGTAAAACATCTTCGCCATACTTCTCCCTCCTCAAAACTTCTGCTGCTATTTACAGTTGGATCTGACCAGGGCAATAGTGCCGGTTCTGGCCAACTCACTAATTCCGTAAGGGGCAATCATCTTCAAAAAGCCTTCGATTTTGGATTCATCCCCGGTGATTTCAATGGTCAGAGCATTGGGTGCCACATCCACGATCTTCGCCCGGAAGATATCGACGATCTGGATGATCTCCGAACGGGTGGCCGGGGATGCCGAGACCTTCACCAGCATCAACTCCCGGAGCACACTGGGCACATCGGTTATGTCGATGATCTTGATGACATCGATGAGTTTGTTCAGCTGCTTGTTGATCTGCTCCAAAGTGGAATCAGTGGCGGTCACCACAATGGTCATCATAGAGACCTCAGGATCCTGGGTTTCCCCTACCGCCAGGCTGTCGATGTTGAAACCCCGACGGGCGAAGAGCCCGGCTATCCTAGTGAGCACACCTGGCTTGTTGTTGACCAGCACGCTGATGACATGCCTTTTCACCGGGTACCACCTCCGATCATCTGGTCTAAGGATCCATTAGGCGGCACCATCGGCAGGACATTGGCCTCCCGGTCGATTTTGAAGTCCATGACCACCGGCCGGTCTTTGATGGCCAGGGCCTCAGCGATTACTTCCCTGGTTTCATCGGCGCTGGTGGCTCTGAGACCCACCGCTCCAAAGGCTTCGGCTATCTTCACGTTATCCGGATTTGACCGCAGGCAGGTGTGGGAATAACGGCGCTGGTAGAAGATCTCTTGCCACTGCCTCACCATGCCCAGAAACTGATTGTTAAGAATTGCCACTTTAATAGGAATACCATACTGAACGGCGGTCGCCAATTCCTGCACATTCATCAGAAAACTTCCGTCCCCGGCGATGTCGATCACCGTACGGCCGGGATTGCCAATCTGAGCCCCGATAGCTGCCGGCAGGCCGTAGCCCATGGTGCCCAAACCACCGGAGCTGGCCAGGGAACGGGGCCGATCGAAACAGTAAAACTGGGCGGCCCACATCTGGTTTTGTCCAACCTCGGTAGTGATGATTGCTTCCCCTTTGGTCTGCCGGTACAGCTCCTCCACTACAAATTGGGGTGCAACACCCTGGGGACTCTCCTCGGGGCCGTACTCCAAGGGAAACTGCTCTTTCCAGGCCAGGGTCTGTTCCAACCACTTTCGGCGGGCTTCAGCCTTGGGCCCGGAAAGATCCCTTTTGGCCAGGCTTTCTACGATGGCTTCCAAGACGAGGGTGGCATCTCCGACAATGGGAATATCAGCGACCACATTCTTGCCGATCTCCGCTGGATCAATATCGATGTGAATCACCTGAGCATTGGGGATGAACTTTTCGATGTTTCCAGTAACCCGGTCGTCAAAGCGGGCCCCCACGGCTATTAGGAGGTCGGTTTCCAAAGTGGCGTAATTGGCTGCCGGCGTACCATGCATCCCCAGCATCCCAAGGAAATAGGGGTCGGTACCTTGGTAAGCGCCAAGGCCCATAAGAGTGGCTGTTACCGGCATGGGAACCAGTTCGGTCAACTTGTGCAGAGCCGCAGTGGCCCCACTGGCGATGGCTCCTCCGCCTACGTAGAGCAGTGGTTTCGTCGATTCTTGGATCAAATTCACCGCTCGTTCGATCTGTCGGAGGTGGCCGTATAGAGTAGGTTTGTAGCTGGCAAGCTCAACTTTGTCAGGGTAGATGAATTCTGCTTCGGCTTGGGTAATGTCTTTGGGGAGATCCACCAGGACAGGGCCTGGCCTGCCGGTGGTGGCAATGTGAAAGGCCTCTTTGATTACCCTAGGCAAGTCTTCCACCTTCTTGACCAGGTAATTATGTTTGGTGATCGGCAAGGTGATGCCGGTGATGTCCGCCTCTTGAAAAGCATCGGTTCCCAGCAAACTAGTAGCCACCTGGCCGGTGAAAGCCACCACCGGAACCGAATCCATGTAGGCTGTGGCCAGACCAGTGACTAAGTTGGTGGCCCCAGGGCCTGAGGTGGCGATGCACACCCCCGGCTTTCCGGTGGTCCGAGCGTATCCGTCAGCTGCGTGTACTGCTCCTTGCTCATGCCGGACCAAGTAGTGGGTGATAGGCGCCCCGATGAGCTTATCATAGATCTCCATGACGGCTCCGCCGGGGTAGCCAAAGACTACTTCTACACCTTCTCGGAACAACGACTGGATCAAGATCTCCGCTCCCGATAACTTCACTCTACTCACTCCTTCGGAGGCGTTTTGAATATAAACTGACCTCTTCCACCAACTGGTTGAAGAGGTATTTTTCTCATTATATTTGGCCTAGCTGGGGTTGTCAAGAAACTATTGGGGTAGACTCTTTGACGTAGGAGACGAAAGCGTCAACTACTGGGCTTAAAGCCCTTTCTTTGCGGTAGACGAGATAAAGGGGTCTGGTCAGTTCCACTCCCCGGATTTCCACTTCAACCAGGCTCTTCAAAATCAGGTGGCGCTGGGCGGCGTTCTTGGAGATGATGGTGGCACCGCTACCGGAAATGGTGGCATTAACCACTGCTTCGGTGCTGCCCAGCTCCATGGCTACTGTGAGATCCTCCGGGTTTACGCCGTGCTGGGCCAAGATCGCTTCCGCCGTCTTCCTGGTCCCTGAGTCCTTTTCCCGCCAAATCAGGGGAATCTTCGTCAGTTCGGCCGGATCCACCGCCTCTTTTTTGGCCCAGGGGTGACCATGTCCAACCACCAAAACCAAGCGGTCCTGGGCAAAGGGATAGAACTCTAAGCCGGCTTCTTCGCTCTTGGCTCCCACAACCCCGACATCCAAATCTTCACTGGCCACCATCCGGATGACTCGGCCGGAGTCGGCGATCTCCACCTGGAGACGGACCTCCGGGTACTTGCGGGTAAACTCACCCACCAAGAGCGGCAGCACATACTCGCCGGGAATCGTGCTGGCCCCGACCTTTAAGGCTCCGCTGACCTTTTCCCCTATCTTCTTCAGCTGGCGTTCGGCTTCGTCAAAGGTGGAAACTATCCGCCTGGCGTAGACCAAGAGGACCTGTCCGGCTTCGGTCAACTCTGAACGCCAACCCTTGCGTTTGAAGAGCAGTGCCTCAAAGTGTTTCTCCAGAGCCTGAATGTGCTTGGTCACTGCCGGTTGGGTCAAACCCAGGCGCCGGGCCGCTGACGAGAAACTCTTCTCCTCCACCACTGTTAAAAAAGTCCGCAAGAACTTGATGTTCACTGCTTAGATGCCACCTTTTTCCGTTCTAAGTCTCTAAGTTTTTGAAGACAGCCCCTTGGCCGGCGGAAGACACCAACCTGGCATAGCGGCCTAAATAACCCCGGGAGATCTTCGGCTCTGGCTTCTGCCACTTCTCTCGCCGCCGGACCAGCTCAGCCTCATCTACCAAGAGATTCAGCCTGCGCCCAGGGATGTCAATTTCGATCCGGTCCCCTTCCTGAATCAAGGCAATGGTGCCGCCGGCCATGGCCTCCGGTGAGACGTGGCCAATGGCAGCACCGCGGGTTGCCCCGGAAAACCGGCCGTCAGTGATCAAGGCAACTGAGGTGTCCAGGCCCATCCCGCACAAGGCCGAAGTGGGACTGAGCATCTCCCGCATTCCCGGTCCTCCTTGGGGCCCTTCGTACCTGATTACCACCACATCTCCCGGTTTAATTCTGCGACCTAAGATGGCCTCCACCGCCTGTTCCTCTGAGTCAAAAACCCGGGCCGGCCCAGTATGCCTGAGCATCTCCTCTCTCACCGCAGCCTGTTTGACCACAGCTCCCTCCGGAGCCAGGTTGCCCCAGAGGACCGCCAACCCGCCCTGAGGGCGCCAGGCCCGCTCCGGCTCCCGGATCACCTCAGGATTGCGGTTCTTGGCCCCTTGAATGACCGCTGCTAAGGGGCCGTTCACCGTGATGGCATCGGTTCGGATTAAACCCAGTTTGGTAAGTTCTTTCAGGACCGCCGGAATCCCCCCGGCCTCATGCAAGTCTTGGACGTGGTAAGGCCCTGCCGGGCGGAGTGAAGCGAGGTAGGGTGTCTTGCCGCTGATCTCGTCTACTTTCTCTAAGGGGAAAGAGACCCCTGCCTCCTTGGCGATGGCCGTCAGGTGCAAGATGGTGTTGGTGGAACCGCCTAAAGCCATGTCCAGGGTAAAGGCATTGATAAATGCCTGCTCCGTCAGGATGCTGCTTGGTTTCAAATCCTTCTCCAACAGCTCTAGGATCTTGCGGCCGGCCGCTTTGGCCAGACGGAGCCTGGCGGCAGAAACCGCCGGAGCTGTGCCGTTATAGGGCAGAGCTAGACCCAGAGCTTCGGATAAACAGTTCATGGAGTTGGCAGTGAACATTCCGCTACAGGAACCGCAGCCGGGACAGGCTTCACCCTCCAACTCCCGGAGTTCTTCTTCACTCATCTGGCCGACCTGAACGGCACCTACCGCCTCAAAGACGGTATTCAAATCCACATTTTGACCGGCATAGCGCCCGGCCAGCATCGGTCCACCGCTGACCACCACCGCCGGAATGTCCAAACGGGCGGCGGCCATGAGCATCCCTGGAACAATCTTGTCACAGTTGGGAATGAGGACCAACCCGTCTAAGGCGTGGGCCTCGGCCATAATCTCGATGCTGTCGGCGATCAATTCCCGACTGGCCAAGGAGTAGTGCATCCCCCGGTGGCCCATGGCAATGCCGTCACAGACCCCGATAACACCGAACTCCACCGGCACCCCGCCGGCCTCCCAAATTCCGGCCTTCACCGCCTCGGCCAAGTTTCCAAGGTGCTGGTGACCGGGTATGATGGTGTTGGCGGCATTGGCCACCCCAATCAGCGGTTTGGCCAGATCAACATCATCCAGGCCCAAGGCCTTGAATAAAGAACGATGGGGGGCTCTTTGCAGGCCCTCAATTGCTACTCGACTTCTCATGCTTCAGCCTCCCCCTGAAAAGTATTTCCAAATAATTAGTCTACCTGCGGAGAAAATCCTGCAATTTCTCCTTAATTTGCCTGATTCTCTCTTCGGCTTCTTGCACCGCCTCCCGGACCCGCCTGGGCGCGGTGCCCCCGTAGCTCTGCCTGGCCTCCAGGCAGGCCCTGATCTCGACTACCTGCAAAATGTCAGCCTCGAAGAGGTCGCTGAACTCCTGCCACTCTTCCAAAGTGAGGTCCTCCAGCTTTTTGCCGGAGAAGGTCGCCTGGCGGACCACTTCTCCCACTATCCGGTGGGCTTCCCGGAAGGGTAGCCCCTTTTTGGCCAGGTAATCAGCGACATCGGTGGCGTTAAGGTACCCCTCTGCACAAGCGGCGAACATCCGCTCTCGGTTGAACCCCATGGTCTCAAGGAGCGGAATGAAAATGGAGAGCGAGGCCTTGAGGTTGTCCGCTGCATCAAAGAAGGCCTCCTTATCCTCCTGCAGGTCCTTGTTGTAAGCGAGAGGCAGGCCTTTGAGGACAGTGAGGAGCCCAATTAGGCTTCCGAAGACCCGGCCGGTTTTACCCCGAACCAGTTCCGGCACATCCGGGTTCTTCTTCTGGGGCATGATGCTGGAGCCGGTGCTGTAGGCGTCATCCAGCTCCACGAAACCAAAGGCCGGGGTGGCCCAGAGCACCAACTCTTCCGAGAGGCGGCTGAGGTGGGTCATAATTAAACTGGCCGCCGCCAAAAACTCGACCAAGAAATCCCGGTCACTGACGGCATCCAGGCTATTGGCAGCCGGAGCTCTGAAACCCAACTCCTTGGCGGTCATTTCCCGGTCGATGGGGTAGGTAACTCCAGCCAATGCCCCGGATCCTAAGGGTGAGAAGTCGGCCCGGGCCAGGCAGTCCAAGAGCCGGCCCAGATCCCGGCTGAACATCTCATAGTAGGCCAAGAGGTGGTGGCCTAAGGAAATCGGCTGAGCCGGCTGGAGGTGGGTATAACCTGGCAGCAGGGTCTCGGTTTCAGCTTTGGCCCGCACGAGCAGAACCTGGCAGAGCTCCACCAATAACTGGGCCGTCTCCAGCACGGTCTTTTTAAAGTATAAGCGCAGATCAGTGGCGACCTGGTCATTGCGGCTCCTGGCGGTATGCAGCTTCTTGCCGACCTCACCGATCTCCTGGATGAGGTAGTGCTCCACCGCCATGTGGATATCCTCCAACTGAGGAGGAAGCTCCAAAGCCCCCTCATCCAGACGCTTTTCAATTTTCTTCAGGCCTTCGAGAATCAGATCCCGCTCCTGGTCGGTGATGATGCCGCACTTGGCCAGCATCCGCACATGGGCCCGGCTGCCGGCGATATCCTCCTTGTACAGGCGCCGGTCAAAGGATAAGGAGGAATGAAAATCATCCATCTTAGCGTCAGTCTCCTTACTGAACCGACCGCTCCACATCTTTGCCATTCAGTCTTCCTCCGTTCTACTTGTCCTGGGCCAAGAGAGCTTGTACCGTGAGGGGCAGACCAAAGAGGTTGATAAAGCCCTTGGCATCACTCTGATCATAGACGGCATCCTCACCGAAGGTGGCCAAATCCGGGCTGTAGAGACTGTAAGGAGACCTGCGGCCAACAGCGGTACAGCTTCCCTTGTAGAGCCTCATTTTGACCTCACCAGTGACATTGGCCTGAGTTACATCGATGAAGGCATCCAGGGCCTTTTTCAGCGGGGTATACCAGAGACCGTAGTAGACCAGCTCCGCGTATTTATGAGCCACCAGCTCTTTGTAGTGGTGGGTTTCCCGATCCAAGGTGATGGACTCCAGATCCTGATGGGCGAGGTAAAGTATGGTTCCTCCTGGGGTTTCGTAGACACCCCGGGACTTCATGCCCACTAAGCGGTTTTCCACAATATCCACCCGGCCGACCCCGTGCTTGCCCGCCAGGGCGTTCAACCGCTTAACCAACTCCAGACCGGGCAGCTCCTCGCCGTTCAGGGATACCGGTACACCCTTTTCGAAACCGATCACAATCTCCTCCGGCTGGTCCGGCGCCTCCAGGGGGGAGTCAGTGAGTACGTACATATCTTCCTGGGGGGTGTTCCAAGGATCTTCCAGGTCCCCTCCTTCATGGCTGATGTGCCAGAGGTTGTTGTCCCGGCTGTAGGGTTTGGCCTTGGTGACCGGCACCGGAACCCCGTGCTTGGCGGCGTAGTCCATAGCGTCCTCCCGAGACCTGATCTCCCAGACTCGCCAAGGAGCGATGATATCCAGGTCCGGCGCCAAGGCTTTATAAGTAAGCTCGAACCGAACCTGGTCATTGCCTTTGCCGGTGCAACCATGGGCCAGTGCGTCAGCCCCTTCCGCCCGGGCGATCTCCACCTGTTGCTTGGCGATCAGGGGCCGGGCCACTGAAGTCCCTAAAAGGTACTTACTTTCGTAAATGGCACCGCTTTTGATCAAGGGCCAGAGGTAACCGGTGACAAACTCCTCTTTAAGGTCTACAATATAACACTTGCTGGCTCCGCTGGCCAAAGCTTTCTCCTCGATGGATTTGAAATCGTCTTCCTGTCCCACATCGGCTGCCATAGCAATGACTTCACAGCCGTAGTTTTCTTTGAGCCAGGGGATAATAACTGAAGTATCCAGCCCCCCTGAGTAGGCCAACACAACCTTTTTATACTGCTTTTTCATACTCGAATTCTCCCTTCTAACCTAATAATTGGACCAAAACAGCCTTTTGAGCGTGCAGCCTGTTCTCCGCCTGGTCGTAGATGACCGAATTGGCGCTTTGGGCAACTTCCAAGGTGATTTCTTCTCCGTAGTGGGCTGGCAGGCAGTGCATGACCAAACAGTCCGGTTTGGCGCACTCCAAGAGAGCCTGGTTCAACTGGTACTTGGCCAGGACTTTTCTGCGTAGATTGGCCTCAGACTCCTGGCCCATGCTGGCCCAAACATCGGTGTATAAGATATCGGCGGAGCGGGCGGCAGCCTGAGGATCGGTTTCGAAGGAAACCCTGCCGCCGTACTTTGCGCTGAGCTCCTGGGTCTTGGCAGCAATGCTTTGGTCAGGCCGGTACTCACCGGAAGAGGCTATGACCACCTCCAGGCCCATGATAGCGCCACCCAACATCAGGGAGTGAGCCATGTTGTTGCTGCCGTCTCCTAAGTAAACCAATTTCAAGCCTTCTAACTTTCCTTTTTTCTCCCAGATGGTGAAAAGATCGGCCAAGACCTGGCAGGGATGAAGGAGGTCAGTCAAGCCGTTGATCACCGGAACATCGGCGTTTTCGGCCAGCTCCAAAATGGTGGAGTGGGCGAAAGTCCTGACCATAATTCCATCCACATACCGGCTGAGAACCTTGGCCACATCGGCCACTGATTCCCTCTTTCCTAACTGGACCTGCTCCGGAGGGAGCATAATCGCGCTTCCTCCCAGCTGGTTCATGCCCACCTCAAAGGAAACTCGGGTGCGCACCGAAGGTTTCTCAAAGAGCAGAGCCAAGTTCTTGCCGGCAAGCAGCGGCTGGAGGGGGTTCTTCTTGAGCTCTTTAGCCTGCTCCAAGAGAAAAAAGAGCTCCTCCCTGGTGTAGTCAGCCAGTGAGATGAAGTCCCGGCCTTTGAAGTTGATTTCAGACATCTGTAACACTCCTTTGCTCATAAAACCTGGCGACAAAAGGCTTTGACAAAACGGTCGCAGTCTGCTTCTGTGCTGATTAAAGGCGGTAAAACTCGCAAGATGTGAGATCCAATGGCATTGGCCAGGATCTTCTCCTCTGTAAACAGGGCCTTGTTGACTTCCCCGGCGTCCAGCTCGGAGCTGAGCTCGATACCCAGCATCAGCCCTAACCGGCGAATCTGGCTGATGGCGGAACCTGCCTGGGATAGAAGCTGCTCTTCCAGATAGGCTCCGGTCTTCTCCACCTGGGCCAAAAACTCGCTATCGGAGATGATTTGTACTACCTGGGAGGCCACCTTGGTGACCAACGGGTTTCCCCCAAAGGTGGAGGCGTGGCTTGAGGGAGCAAAGCCCTGGGCCACCTCCTCAGAGGCCAGCACCACTCCGATAGGCAGACCGCCTGCCAGAGCCTTGGCCGAACTCACCAAATCCGGCTGAGCTCCATACCGCTGGAAAGCATAAAAGGATCCACACCGGCCCACCCCGGTTTGCACCTCATCGAGTCCGAAGAGAACGCCCCTCTCTCGACAGAGTTCAGCCACTTGCTTCAGATAACCGGGTTCAGCTGGATAGACTCCACCTTCCCCCTGGACCGGCTCTAAGAGAACCAGCGCCGTTTGGGGGGTGATAGTTTCCTCCAGAGCCGCTAAATCATTGTAGGGAACATACTTAAAACCAGGAACTAAGGGTTCAAAAAAGCGCTGGTACTTCTCTTGGCCGGTGGCGGAAAGGGCTCCCAGAGTCCGGCCGTGAAAGGAGCGGTAGGCAGTAATAACTTCAAAACGGTCTTCTCCCCGTACCTGCCGCTGGTATCTGCGAGCCAGCTTGATCAGGCCTTCCACCGCTTCTGTCCCGCTGTTGCAGAAGAAGGCCTTGGCCAATCCGCTAACTTCGGACAACTGAGCCGCCAGCCGTTCCTGCTCCTCGATGCGGTACAGATTTGAGACGTGCAGCAGGCGGGCGGCCTGCTCCTGAATGGTTTTAACTACCACCGGGTGAGAGTGCCCTAGGTTATTGACGCCCAGGCCGGAAAGGTAGTCCCAGTAAACCTCCCCCTCCTTGGTGTAGAGCTTTAGCCCTTCGCCCCGGACGAAACTCACCGCGAGCCGCCGGTAGGTCTCCATAAGATGACTCATTCTTCCACCTCCTCTTGGGCCAACATGGTCCCAATGCCGGTATCAGTGAAAATCTCTAAGAGCAGAGAATGCTTCCGGCGTCCATCAATGATGTGGGCCCGTCCCACGCCACTTTCCACAGCTTTGAGACAGGATTCTAATTTCGGGATCATTCCCCCTTTGATGGCCCCGGACTCCAAGAGGGCACGGGCAGATTTCGGGGTCAGCTGGCTCACCAGCTGGGGCCGACCGTCTTCGTCAGTGAAAACCCCCTCTACATCAGTGAGGATAATTAACTTGGCTGCCTGGAGAGCCACCGCCAGCTCCCCGGCGGCCAGGTCAGCGTTGATGTTGTAGCTCTCACCACCGGGCCCCAGTCCCAAAGACGCCACCACCGGGATGTACCCTTCCCGGCTCAGCATCTTGAGGGGAGCAGGGTCCACCTTAATCACTCTTCCGACCCGGCCCAGCTCCGCTGAAACCGGCTCCACCTCCAGAATCGGTCCATCTAGCCCAGAGACTCCTACGGCCTTGCCGCCGTGCCGGTTTAAACCAGAAACAATGTCTTTGTTTACCCGCCCGGAGAGGACCATCTGGACCACCTCCATAGTTTGAGGTGTGGTCACCCGGAGGCCGCCAACGAACTCCGGTTTCTGGCCAAACTCCGCCAAGAGACTGTTGATTTCCGGCCCCCCACCATGGACCAAGACCGGATTAATGCCGATGTGTTTCAAGAGGATCAGGTCCAACATCAGGGAGGTCCTCGGGCCCTCATCCCGCATCACACTTCCGCCATATTTCACCACAAACGTGGCTCCATAGAACTTGCGTATGTACGGCAGGGCCTCAATTAGAACCGCCGCTTTGTCTGTAGCCGCCGCAATCATCTTCTCCCCCCCTAGGTCCGGTAACTGGCGTTTATTTTGACGTAATCATAAGTGAAGTCGCAGCTGAAGGCGGTGGCACTGGCCTCACCAAGCCCCAGGTCCAAGGTTATGGTGACTTCCGGGCACTTCAAGCGCTCTGCTGCCAGGACCTCGTCAAAAGGTACCGGCTGGCCCTGAGCGAAGACAGTCAGGCCCATAATCTCGACCCGAATCTTTTCCAGGTCAAAGGCAGCCCCGCTATAGCCCGCTGCACAGAGGATCCGGCCCCAGTTGGCATCGCTGCCAAAAACAGCGGTCTTTACCAGGTTACTGGCAGAAACTGCCCTGGCCACCGCTCTGGCCTGGGTCACATCCTCGGCCCCGGTTACCCTGACGGTGATCAGTTTTGAGGCTCCTTCACCGTCTCTGGCGATCTCCTTGGCCAAGTAGGTACAAACCACCTGGAGAGCCTGGACCAATTGACTGTAGCAGGGGGAGTTGACATCGATTTCCTCTCCACCTGCATAACCGTTGGCCAGTAGCAGGACACTGTCGTTGGTACTGGTATCCCCGTCGACGCTGATCAAGTTGAAGGTATCATCGACCACCTGGTTCAACAAGGGCTGGAGCACCCCTCGAGAAACGGGAGCATCAGTTAATAGGAATGCCAGCATGGTGGCCATATTAGGATGAATCATTCCCGAGCCCTTGGCGATCCCCGTTAACGTATAGCGCCCTTGTGGTCCAAAAGAAACTGAGGCCAGCTTAATCCTGGAGTCGGTGGTCAAAATGGCCCAAGCAGCGTCGAGAAGGCCACCGGTGGAAAGTTTTTTGAGGGCCTCGGCAATTCCGGCCCTGATCTTATCCATCGGTAGAGGCACTCCGATAACACCGGTGGAAACCGGGTAGACCTCAGTCACCGGTACATTCAGGGCCTTAGCGCAGATAGCAGCCATCTCGGTGGCATCGGCCAGCCCCTGTGCTCCGGTACAGGTATTGGCGTTTCCACTGTTTATCACCAGGGCCCTGGCGGTTCCTCCCGAGAGGTGCTCCCGACAGACTCTGACCGGCGCACCTTGGACCACATTTTTGGTGAAGACCCCGGCCGCCGCCGCCTGAGTCTGGGAATACAGGATGGCCAGATCTTTCTTGGCCCGCTTGATCCCGCACCAAACCCCGGCCGCTTGGTAGCCCTGGGCCAGCCTGGCTTCTTCGTTAGTCAAAAGCTCCATTTCCATTCCTCCATTTAAACTACCGGCGAATACAGAGGCAGCCCCGTCTCCTCTGGTAGGCCAGCCATGATGTTAAAGTTCTGCACCCCCTGACCGGCGGCGCCTTTGAGCAGGTTATCGATTACCGAAACTACGATCACCCGGGAAAGCTCAGGGTCGTAATCGTAGCCTAGGTGACAGCAATTGGACCTAACAACCCAGCGCAGCTCCGGAATAACACCTCTAGGATGAGGGTGGACAAAGGGTGCCTCATGATAGGCCTCTGCCCAGACTTCAAATACTGTCGAGGCTGGAACCCCCGGTTTCAACGTCAAGTACATGGTAGCTAAAATGCCGCGCTGCAGTGGCAAAAGATGAGGGGTGAAGGTGACCTGGATGTCCGCACCGCTGTAGTGGGAGATTTCAGCGGTGTGCCGGTGGCCCACCACTTTGTAGGCCCGGAAGTTCTCGTTTAGCTCCCCAAAAAGCCGGTCCTGGCTCAGCCCCCTGCCGGCACCGGAGACCCCGGATTTGGCATCGATGATGATCCCCTCAGAGTGAACGATGCCGGCTGCAAGGAGCGGTCTCAGCCCCAGCAAAACCGCTGTAGGATAGCACCCGGGATTGCCGACAATCCTGGCCTCCCTCACCTCATCCCGGTAGAACTCCACCAGCCCGTAGACGGACTCAGCCAAGAGGTCGGCAGCCTGGTGCTGACTTTGATAGACCTTTGCATAGAGCTCAGGATCCTGAAACCGGAAATCGGCTCCCAGGTCAATGACCCGAGAACCGCCTGCCCGTAAGGCAGGGATGTACTCCATAGAGACTCCATGAGGCAAAGCGGTGAAAACGAAATCACACTCGCTAAAAGAGTCAGAAGGTGAAGTACAGACCAGCCCGGTGCCGGCCAGGCCAGGGTAGATCTCTCCCAAAGGCCGCCCTTCGGCAGAACGGGCGGCTATCTTAACAACCTCGGCTCCTGGATGCTCCAAGAGCAGCCTCAAAAGCTCGGCTCCGGCGTAACCGGTGACGCCGATGATCCCAACTCTGCTTTTTTTCACGGTAGTCTCCCCCTAATTTGATTTATAATTATACTAGTAAATGTATAAAAATGCAATAGCAGGTATTCATTTCCGCAGAGTCAGAGGGAACAACCGCAAATCATTCCACAATTTAATAACACGTTAAAGAATAGCAATACCATTGGGTACATTTGTCATAACTTTCAATATTTTTCTAATTAAGGGAAACTTTGGGAGGTAAAGCCTGATATATTAGTGAAAATATTCACAAGTATTTATCAATCATTATTAGGAAGTGCAATACGTGAAAGACAAATTGACCAGAAGAGAATTTCTAGTAGGATCCAGCAGTTTTGCTGCCGGTGCTGCTGTGGGTTCTGTCTTAGGCGGTGGAATCTTCAACCTGATGACTGCCAAGGCTGCCGAAACCCCCGAGTGGCCCTGGCCCTATGCAAAACTGGATCCGGAAAGAGCCAAGAAGGATGGCTACGAACTTTAATTCAAGGGTGGCTGAATGAAGGCCGGCGCTGGGGCCATCCTCCTGCAGTTGCAGGAAAAAGTAGGTTACCCCTACACCATGCTTACCCCTGATATGTACCGTTACGGCGGCGGCGGTGTAGCCCTCTGGGGCACCCTCTGCGGCACCCTTAACGGAGCTTGCGCTATGATCAACCTGGTAGTCCCCGCTGCTGATGTCGGCAAGCTGTGCAACGAGCTCCTTGGCTGGTACTCCGAGACCGCTTTGCCCACC
>JACDOJ010000028.1 GCA_017656135.1 Bacillota bacterium
ATGCATTTTGTCGTTACTAATTATTGTTTAGCAACATCTCCCCGTATTATTTCAATGCGTAAAATCACCCGGGGGGGGGGCCGATGCGGGCCCCCCACTCCCCGGAGCCTAACTTAGACTACTCTTTATAGATCTTGTAGAAGTTGTAGTCAGCAGGGCAGATCGGGTTATATTCAAAGCCCTTGACCCAGTCACGCATAGCGAAGGTCCTCTCGGCTTCATACAACCAGATGGCAGTGGCATCCTCGTAAGCCAGCTCCTGCAACTTGTAGTAGACTTCTTTCCGAACCTCAGGATCGATGCTGTTGATACCCTTCTCGATCAGAGGATCGTATTTCTCCTTAGCCCGCTGGATGAAGTGATCACCCATGTAACCGGCAAAAGCACCGGAGCTCTGCATGTACGGCTGTACAAAGTTGTGGGCATCTGCGTAGTCAGCAATCCAGCCCATGAAGAACATGGTGGTGTAACCGGAACGCAGGTTGTCAAGGTAAGTCGCCCACTCAACCGGCCGAACATCGATCTGGAATTTCGGGTTGATGGATTCTATATTAGCCTCGATGATCTCAGCGGCGGTTTTCCGGACTTCATTACCGGAGTTGTAGGTGATGGTCATCTTGAAACCTTTCTCCCAGAGTTTACCGCCGTGAGCCTTCTTGAACTCTTCCTCAGCTTTTTTCAGGTCAAAGTTGTAGACCTTCTGGTCCGGATTGACAAAAGGTATGGAAGACGGAATCGGACCGACAATCCGTTTACCCAGACCGGCCAGGACCTGGTCAATCAAAGCATCGTAGTCCATGGAGTAAGCGAAGGCCTTCCGGACGTGGACATCCGCAAAGAAGTCGGACGGAATACCGTTACCGTCTAACTTGCCGCTACCGACGTCGGGGTTGCCCTCAATTGGGATGCTCTCATTGAAGAGGGCGACCCTGTTGGCAACCTCCGGTTTGGTTAAGGTTACCACCCCAGGAATCATCCGAACCTGGGAGAGGTACTGCGGGTCAACGTAGACAGCGTCGGCCTCGCCCTTCTCCAGCATCAGTTTACGGGTGTTGTACTCGTCAATGTACTTTACGTAAACAGTCTTCAACTTGGCAGGACCCTGCCAGTAGTCATCAAACCGTTCCAAGACAACTTGGACGTTGTTGTGATCCCAAACTTTCAGTTTAAAGGGGCCGGTACCGTTGGCCCGGTCGTAGGCGACCATTTTTTCCTTGGGTAGATTATGCCACTTGGTCCAGTTGTCGACGCTGCCATCCCAGGCGCCGTTGGCAATCATCCAGTCCTTGTTCATAATAACACTCCAAGAACTGTTTTTAGCCAGCACGCCGAGGAAAGGCGGATACGGTTTAGCCAGGTGGAAGACTACGTAGTCACCTTCAACGGTGATGGAGTCTTTAACATCCTGAGCAACTTCTCGCAGGGTTGCTTCATCGACTTTATCGAAGCTGTCGACCCCGGCCTTCTTCATGGCGTACTCCTCAATAGTCATAGTACCCAAGAGAGGCTCCAGGATCATCCACATCGGACCCCCATCCGGGTCCGCCAGCATGTTCCGTTCAAAGGTATACTCGACGTCTTCCGGTGTCAGGATGTCACCGTTATGGAACTTAACGCCCTTGCGGATGGGGAACTTGTAGGTCAAACCATCCTTAGAGATCAAACCGTTTTCCACAGACGGGACTTTGGTGGCGAGCATCGGCTTGAACCTCTCGAGGCTTTCACCATCGTACTGGATAAGATTGTCGTACAGCTGGTAGATGATCGCCCCACTGGAACTGTCGTAAGCATAAGCGCCATCCAGTGAGTCAGGACCTCCACCAATGGTGACAAAAACAAAGGTCTCCGGGTTTGGCGCCCCAGCCTCAACCGAAGCTACCGGCGTCAGCGCCATTGCTAGTATTGCTACTAGCGCAAGCCATTTGACAGCTGACTTCATACAATACATCCTCCTTCTCCACTACTTTTTTATAGTTAGAGCCTCATGGCTCTAAACTCCCTTACTAGGCTCCTGTCTGCTCCGAAAGCCGGCTGAGCCCCAAGAGATCCAGTTCTTTCGCCCGGTGACAGGCCACCTTATGACCGTCTTCAACCTCAATTAGTTCTGGTGTCTCCTGTTTGCAGACATCTTTCGCGTACCGGCAGCGGGGGTGGAAATAACACCCACTAGGCGGATTGGACGGGCTAGGCACATCCCCTTCCAAGATAATCTGCTTGAACTGGGCATCCGGATCAGGGACCGGAATAGCCGAGAACAAGGCCTCAGTGTAAGGGTGTTTGGGATTTTCAAAGAGCTCATCTACTTCAGCCAGCTCCACAACTTTTCCCAGGTACATAACAGCAACCCGGTCGCTGATATGCTGAACCACGCTCAAGTCATGAGCAATGAACAAATAGGTCAAGTCAAATTGATCCTGCAGGTCCTCTAGAAGGTTGATGACCTGAGCCTGTACTGACACATCCAGTGCGGAAACCGGCTCATCACAGATAACCAGCTTCGGGTTCACCGAAAGCGCCCGGGCAATCCCGATGCGCTGCCGTTGACCGCCGCTGAACTCATGAGGATAGCGGTTCATGTGCTGAGCACTAAGGCCAACAGCCTTCAAAAGCTCCTCGACCCGCTCGTAGCGTTCCTTCCGATTGCGGCCGACCTTCTGGGCCTCCATCGGCTCTGCGATGATGTCCTTTACCCGCATTCTGGGATTTAAGGACGAATAGGGATCCTGAAAGATAATTTGCATATCTTTACGGAGGCCGTTAATGCTCTTGGAATTGACATCTATCCACTGGCCGTCCCGGTTAAACTGAATCTTACCTGCAGTGGGCTGGATGAGGTGCAAAATGCACCGGCCGGTGGTGGTCTTGCCACAGCCGCTCTCACCCACCAAACCTAGGGTCTCGCCTTTTCTGACCTCCAAGTTGACGTCATCCACAGCCTTGACCCAACCTACAGGTTTCCGGATAACCCCGCCCATGATCGGGAAATATTTCTTCAGCCCCTCTACCTTCAGAAGCAGCTCATTGTTTTCCGCTTTTTCCATGCTCATCCTGCTAACACCTCTCCAGACTTCTCGTACAGCCAGCACTTGACTTCGTGGCCCTCATCCATTTTGACCTCAGGCGGTTCCTGCCTGCTGCAGATGTCCATCGCCTTAGGGCACCTAGTCCGGAACCGACAGCCGCTGGGGAGATTGAAGGGCTCAGGAACCGTGCCCTTAATGGGATCCAGCCGCCTCTTGCGCTGGCCCATAGTTGGGATGGAGGCCAAGAGACCCTGGGTGTACGGGTGCAGTGGATTCTTGAAGAGGGTGCGCACATCAGCCCGCTCCACAATCTTGCCGGTGTACATGACGACCACATCATCACACATCCTCGCCACCACACCAAGGTCGTGGGTGATCATCATAATCGACATCTGGTGCTCTCCCTGGAGCCGTCTCATAAGATCCAGGATCTGAGCCTGGATAGTAACATCCAAAGCCGTGGTAGGCTCATCGGCGATGAGAAACCTGGGGTTGCAGCTTAGAGCCATAGCAATCATCGCTCGCTGGCGCATACCACCGCTGAGCTGATGAGGATACTCCTTCACCCGCTGGCTGGGGCTAGGAATCCCCACGTGAGCCAGCATCTCAGTGGCCTTTTCCCAGGCTTCTTTCTCAGAGACCTTCTGGTGCAGCAGAATTGCTTCCACAATCTGCTCCCCGATGGTGTAAACCGGGTTCAAGGAGGTCATCGGCTCCTGGAAGATCATAGCAATCTCGTTACCCCGGATGGACTGCATAACCTTGCTCCGAGGCTTCTGCGCCGCCAGGTCCAGGATGCCTTTTTCGCCCCGGTCGAAGTAGATGTGCCCGCTTTCAATTTTGCCATGAGGCTTGGGCAACAACTGCATAATGGAAAGGGCGGTAATACTTTTGCCGCAACCGCTTTCTCCGACAACCCCCAAGACCTTTTTAGACTTAACTGAGAAACTAACTCCGTCCACAGCCTTGACCACACCCTGATCGGTATAGAAATAGGTCTTGAGGTTTTCTACTCTGATTAAGTCCTTGTTATCCAACCTACACCCTCCAACAATACTGCATCAATAACATCGAATGACTAACAGAAGTTATAACCCCAGTGGCAGGGGTAATTACAGTTACTTGTGTAATTTCAATTTTTAGACGCAGATTCCTTCAAAGCTCATCCAGTTTTACTTGGAAATCAGTTCAGAAACCAGCACTAATTCCACATCTTGAAAGGCCTCGGACCGGACAAACCGCTCCAGGGCCCTGGCGGTATTGAGGCGCAGATGGCCGATTCCTAAAGCCTCACCTTGCCGTTTAGCCACCTCAACCAGGAGGTTGAGGTGTTTCAAGATATAGTCAATATCGTCTTCGTTATCCAAAAAAACTGAGTTCTGGACGATGGAGATCCCCATCTCCCTGGCCACTTGCGGAACAGCGCTGGCCCCGGTGGTCCGGCTGTCGACAAAGAAGAGCCCGGACTTGTTGACGACTTCATCTAAAACCACTCGCATTACCCGGGGATCTGCGGTGGCTTTAGAGCCCATGTGATTATTGACTCCGGAGATGGCCGGGACGGCGTCTAACGCTTTGCGCACCGTCTCCCTGATCTCAGTCTCGGTCATCTCGGTCTTTATAGCATACTCACCCAGCCGCCAGTTTGGGTTTCGCGGCTCCATAGGCAGGTGCAGCATGACCTCCCACCCCTTGGAGAAACCCACTAAAGCCTGATCCCAGGATTTGGGCAGCCCTGGAATGACGGCCATGTTGAGTTTCACCGGCAGGTCAAACATGGCCTGAACCGCCTGCGAGTGGTCATAGCCCCAGTCATCGATGATCAGAGCAATCCGGGGTTTCACCCGATATGGATACCTTTGAGCATAGCTCTCCACCCAGGGTTGCACCAAGGTTACTTTGTGGGTGACAACTGTAACCTGGGTTCCGTCTATGGCAGCCTGGTAACCTATTTCCAAGGTCAAACCTACGACCTTTTTAGCTTCGGTTTCAGCCAGCAACTGGTCGAGCTTGTCCAAGTTTAGAGCAGCGGGATCCAGCTCAACAATCTCTTCAGTGAGGACTTCGGCCCCGAAGGACCACAGCTTGCTCTCGAGCATCCGCTGGTAATCAAAGACCAAGAGCCCGGCGTCGGTGAAGGGAGTAACAACCGTGAGTTCTTTGTACGGCCAGGTCAACTTTTTAGGGAGGCGAGAGCGAAACCAGCTTTGACCGCTGATTTCCTGGAGTGGCTGAGTATAGGTTGCCTGGCAATTGACCCGCGCAATCTCACTGGGTTCAAAACCGGAGAGGGCGAAGAGTTCCGTCAGGGCCTTCTCCACCTGACGATAACCTTCGGTGAAGTTGTAGGTGATGCTGTTAGCCTGGCGAACCCCTTCATATCCCCTACCCTCATCAATTACTGTTCCTGGGGCGGGAGTGAAAAGGGTTCGAGAAAGAGTGAAATAAAAAATGGCGATGGCCAATAAAGGTATAAGAAACCAGGCCAGCAGGGTACTTTCTTTCAATCGCCTCATAGCGGGTTTCCTTTCTCTGTCAATAACTGCGATTTAGGCTGCTTTATCCTGTTCGGTTTGTAGCTTTGCTTGCAGTACTTCGATGGCTTTCTCCAGCTGTAGGTCTTGAAAAGGTTCCTCTTCTTCTACTCTCTCTTCTTCTACTCTCTCCTCTTTGGCGTCCTCTATCTCCTCCTGATACTCAGATTCTTCTTGACGTTCACGCTGCCGTTCTGGGTGCTCAGCCTCTTCCTGCTGTTCCTTTTGCATCTGCTTGAGGTGTTCCTCCATCTCCTCGTCGCCTGGGTTGTACAGAACAATGTTAGGCTCGATGCCCTGCAGATGAATAGAGTGGCCTCCGGAAGTGTACCACTTCTGGGTGGTGAGGACCAAACCGCTCTCATCATACAACGGAAAAATGGTTTGGACAGCACCTTTGCCAAAGGTCTGAGTACCGATCAAAGTGGCTCGGTTCAGATCCTTGAAAGCGCCGGCCACAATCTCCGAGGCGCTGGCGCTCCCTTTGTTCACCAGAACCACCAGGGGTAGATCAGGGTATTCGGCTTCACTGGTGGCATAGAAGGTGCGCTTGCCCTGCCCTCCCCGGCCGGCGACATGGAGGATCGGGCCACCGGTGACAAACTCGTCGACCACATCGATGGCCGCAGTCAACAAACCGCCGGGGTTGAAACGAAGGTCCAAAATCAGTCCTTTCATACCCTGCTTCTCCAGCTCGTGTAGTTTTTCGTAAAGGCCGCTGACTGTGGTCCCAGTGAAAGAGGCGATTCGGATGTAGCCGATGCCATCCTCCAGCATTTTCCCTTCCACACTGGGAACATGAATGGTCTCCCGAACCAGGTTGAACTCTAAGTATTCCGGTTCCGACCCTCTCTCGATCCCGATAACCACCTCAGTCCCTTCCGGCCCCCGCATGAGATTGGCCGCTTCATCGGGGGTCATACCTTCGGTGCTCTTGCCGTCAATTCTGACGATGATGTCACCAGCCTTAATCCCTGCTCTGGCGGCCGGGGTCCCATCTATAGGAGAAATCACGGTGATCCGGTCGTTCCGCATGCCCATGTAGATACCGATGCCGCCGAATTCCCCGGAGGTGTCGATTTGCATTTCGTTGAAGCTGTCAGCGGTCAGGTACCGGGAGTAGGGGTCTTTGACCGCCCGCATCATCCCCTGGATCGTTCCGGTTGCGACATAATTCTGGACCAGATCCAGCACACTCACAGGCTCAACGTAGTGGAGTTTGATTAGAGCCATGACCTCCAGCGCCTTGCGCAGAGAGGAGTCACCTTCGGCTCCCACTCGCTGCTGGGCGGTTATGAGTACACTGGCAGCCAGAATGATGACTGCTGCCAAGACGATTATGACAACTGGCACCTTTCGGTGACTGGGCATTAATAATCACCTTCATCTGTAAATTACATTCCTATCGTTATGCCAGGGCTGACAGTGCTATTCTTTCAAATACTCCCTGGGGTCAACTGCCTGTCCCGACCGGCGAACCTCAAAATGGAGGTGGGGTCCGGTACTCAGGCCTGTGCTGCCCACTTCAGCAATAGTTTGCCCAGCCTGAACCAAATCACCGGCTTGGACTAAGAGCTTAGAAGCATGGGCGTAGACGGTGCTGAAACCATCGGCGTGCTCCAGGATCACAGTGTACCCGTAACCTCCGACCCACCCACTTAGGGCGACTCTGCCGGCTGCCGCGGCTTTAATCGGAGTCCCCTGGGCAGCTTCGATGTCGATACCCTCATGAAACCGCTTAACTTTATCAATAGGGTGAACCCGCCAGCCGTACTCAGCAGTCACCTGACCTCTCACGGGCCAAGTCAATCTGACTTTACCCGTTTGGTCTTTGGGTAGGGCTGGGGTTTCATGCTCTTTGAGCCAAGCTTCCAGCTTATGGGAGGTCTCCTGCAGCTCATTCAAAACTTGCTCTTGGGTGCGTTTTTGGCTCAAAATCTCCTTGAGTCGGGCATCCCGTTTAGCCTTGGCCTTTTTGACCTCTTCAACCCGGCTTACCGCTGTCCGTCGCAGCTCTTCCAGACGCCCCTCCTTCTGGCTCAGAGCGCTGTATTTGACTTCTAAGTCTTTCCTATCAGCCTCAGCCCGCTCTTTTTTGGCCTTTACCTCTTCATATAAGGCTACATCCTCTGCCAAAAGGGCGGTGAAGAGCCTCATCCGGAGGGCCAAGTCCCCGGCGCTTCCGGTTTCCAATAGAAGGTCGAAGATATCGGCGCCTCCGCTCATGTAAATCTGGCGGAGTCGCTGGTTGTAGTCTTTCAGCACCGACTTAAGGGCCGCCTCACTCTCTCTGGCCACCTCTTCGGCCCTTTTGATATCCCTTTTTACTTCTCTGATGCCCTGCTCAGTCCTCTGCAAATCTTGTTCCACCACTGCCAACTCTTGTTCAGCCGATGCCAATTCCTGCTCAAGTTGGCGCAGTTCTGCCATGACAGCAGACTCATCTTTTGCCAGCTCCGCCAGTAGCTCCCTGGCCTCCTCTTGGGCCTTCTCCACCTGGGCCAGCTCGGCCTTGCGCAGGCTGTACTCATCGGCCGCAACCGGAAAGGAAACAAACAGCAACGAGCAGAGAGCTGTAAAAGCAGCTATCATATTGATATACTTTCTCACCGGGAAACCACTTCCTAGCGCAGGTACTTGCGGACCGAAACCCAGCTGCCGACGATTCCCAGCAGGACGCCCAGTCCCAAAAGGCTTAAAGTGACCTGGGGAACAACCGCCTCTCTGGGCAGGATCGGCAAGAACGGAATAGCCTGGGGGGCTCTTTCTAAAACTAACCGGTAAGTGAAATCCGCCAGCAGGCTGGCTAAAGAGGCGCTGGCCAGGCCCATGAAAATCCCCTCAAAGACAAAAGGCGCTCGGATGAAAGCATCAGTGGCACCTACCAGTTTGCGGATGGCAATCTCCTCTTTACGGGCAATCACGGTCAAGCGAATTGTGTTGACCACGATAAACAAGGTTGCCAGGAAGATGATGACCATCCCTACTACACTGAGGATGGAAACCGTATTGATGAAGTCCAGTACCTTGCCGAGGGACTCCCGGCCGTAGACGACCTCCTCAACACCGACTATGGTTTTCGCCTCCTCGGCGATGCCCGGGATCAGTTCCGCCTCCCGAACCCGCACGATGTAGGTATGGGGGAGCGGGTTCTCTTCAACCAAGTCCAGCAACTCCGAACGTTCACCAAGCTGCTTCCGGAGTTCCTCCAGGGCCTGGGCTTTGGAGACAAACTCCAAACCCTCAACCCCCGGCAGGCTCCGCAAGCTCTCACCCACGGTCTCTATGCTAGCTCCGTCGGTCAAAAAGACACGGAGCTGGAGTTTTTGGGCCAGAGAGGTCCCCAAGCTATTCAGGTTAAAAAACAGCACCAAAAAGAGGCCTAAGACCACAAAGGCCAGAGTGATGATGGTGATAGCCGTGAGGCCCATTCCGCTCCTGGCCCGCAGGTTGGCCATGCCCTCCCCGGCCAGTTTGCCTAGTGTGATGATCTTCATTGCTGGTAACTACCTCGCACCTCATCCCGGACAGTTCTTCCTTCAGCCATAGCAACTACCCGGCGCTGGAGGGTGTTAACGATGGTTTCGTTGTGGGTGGCCATGATTACAGTGGTCCCTCGAATGTTTATGGTCTCTAGGAGTTTGACGATCTCCCAGGATGTTTCAGGGTCCAGATTTCCGGTGGGTTCATCAGCCAAAAGGACCAAGGGGTTGTTGACGATAGCCCTGGCAATGGAGACCCGCTGCTGTTCTCCGCCGGAGAGCTCCCGGGGGCAGGCCCGTTCCTTGCCGGCCAGCCCCACCAAATCCAGAACCTCCGCGACCCGGCGGCGAATCTCTTTACGGGAAAGCTCGTTGACCTCCAAGGCAAAAGCCACGTTCTCAGCCACCGTCAGCTTGGGCAAAAGGCGAAAGTCCTGAAAGACCACGCCGATGCGGCGCCTTAGATAGGGAATCTCCTTCCGGCGCAGACGGGCGATATTCCTGCTGCCTACCAGGACCTTCCCCTCGGTGGGTTTCTCCTCTCGGGTGATCAGGCGCAGGAGAGTCGACTTTCCGGAACCCGAGGGACCGACTAAAAAGACAAACTCCCCTTTTTCCACGGTCAGGTTCACCCGGTCCAGCCCCACCGAACCGTTGGGATAGATTTTCGAAACATCAATAAAGTGAATCATACTAGTAAAATTAGAGATTATCCTTGGTTCCCCTGCAACAAGAAAGGCATCAGAGGGAAACTTCCGCCCTGATGCCTTGAACTTTCTCTAGCTCAACGCTTACTTCGCCGCCAGGACTTCCTTCACCGCCCGGACGATATCCCCAGCCGTCAGCCCATACTCTTTGACGAGCTCGGCAGGGCTCCCGGACTGTCCGAAGCGATCTTTGACCCCCACGAACCGCATGGGAACAGGGTAGGATTTAACCACACACTCGGCCACTGCAGAGCCCAGCCCGCCGATGATGCTGTGCTCCTCACAGGTAACGATAGCCCTGGTCTCCTTGGCTGCTTTGAGAACAGCCTCTTCGTCCAAAGGCTTAATAGTGGACATGTTCAGCACTCGGGCCGAGATGCCCTCCCCGGCCAGTTCCTCAGCAGCAGTGAGGGCCGCATCCACCATGATTCCGCAGGCAATGATAGTGACGGCATCCCCCTCACGCATGGTCGCCGCTTTCCCCAGCTGGAACTGGTAGTCGTCATCCATAACCACCGGCACTTTGCTCCGGCCTAGGCGGAGATAAGCCGGTCCGTCGTACTCCAGCAGGGCCTTGACCGCCTGCTCCGTCTCGACGGCGTCGGCAGGAATCACTACCGTCATCCCCGGAATTACCCGCATTAAGGCAATGTCCTCAATAGCCTGGTGAGACGCGCCGTCCTCACCGACGGTCACTCCGGCGTGGGTGGCGGCAATCTTCACATTGAACTGGGCGTAGGCAATGGAATTGCGGACCTGTTCCCAAGCCCGGCCGCTGGCGAAGATAGCGAAGGTGCTGGCAAAGGGCTTTTTGCCTGCAGCCGCCAGCCCCGCCGCCGTGCCCAGCATATCCTGTTCGGCGATGCCCATCTCGAAAAAGCGCTCCGGGTATTTTTCAGCAAAAGCAGCGGTCTTGGTGGATCCGGAGAGGTCAGCATCTAAAACCACTAAATCCTTGTATTCTTCTGCCAGGGAAACCAGAGCCTTGCCGTAGGCCTCCCGGGTCGCGATCATGTCTCCTTTAGCCATTAGCCATCCCTCCTCTGAGCCAGCTGCTTTAAAGCCTCAGCCACCTGTTCTTTGTTTGGAGCCTTGCCGTGCCAGCCGGCTTGGTTTTCCATGAAGGAAACTCCCTTGCCCTTGACGGTCCTGCAGACGATAACCGAAGGTTTCCCTTTGGTTGCCAGGGCCTTCTCAGTGGCCTCGATGATGGCCGCAAGGTCATGCCCGTCGATCTCCTGGACATGCCAGCCAAAGGCCTCCCAGCGAGCGGGGATGTTATCTAACCCTTTGACATTGCGGATGTCTCCGTCGATCTGCAGATTATTGTTGTCGACGTAGGCCACCAGGTTATCCAAACTGCGGTGGGCGGCGGTCATCGCCGCCTCCCAGACCTGCCCTTCCTGGATTTCCCCATCTCCCAGCAGGGCAAAGACCCGCCAGTCGCTGCCATCCAGCTTGCCTGCAAGAGCGATCCCGTTGGCGATGGATAGACCCTGGCCTAGAGAGCCAGTAGAAACCTCAACACCAGGGGTTTTCTTCCGGTCCGGGTGGCCCTGGAGGATGGAGCCGAACTTGCGCAGACCGTCCAGTTCCGAGGGGTCGAAGTAGCCGGCCTCAGCCAGGGCTGCATACAACACCGGTGCCGCATGCCCCTTACAGAGCACAAATCGGTCCCGCTCGGGCCAGTCTGGGTTTTTAGGATCGTGGTTCATCAGATGAAAATAGAGAGCGGTCACGATTTCCACAGCGGACAGGGAACCGCCGGGATGGCCTGAGCCGGCTGCGCCGATCATCCGGATGATCTTTTCCCGCAGATGCCAGGCTTTTTCTTCCAACACAGCAATGGTCTTCTCATCTACTTCCACAAGCACAACCTCCTTCAAATCTGGGACTGAGAGAGGCCCTTGAAACCCTCTCCTAAAACCTCATGGGCATCATGGATGACCATGAAAGCATCGCTGTCAATCTGGGAAACAATTCGTTTTAAGGTGGCGATTTCCGAGCGGGCCACGATGATAAAAAGCACATCTCGGTCGGTCCGGGTCCACATGCCCTTTCCGTTCAACGCCGTCACTCCCCGGCCCATCTTGTCCAGAACAGCTCGGGCTATCTCCTCGGACTTCTGGGAGATCACATAGGCAGCCTTGGCGTAAACCATACCCTCCTGGACCAGGTCGATGGCTTTGGAGGTGATGAACAAAGTGATCAGGGCATAGAGAGCCAGCTCAGCACCGAAGACCACCCCGGCGAAAGTGATGATGGCAAAATCAATGATCAGAAGGCTCTGACCGACGCTGGTCCGGAAAAACTTCTGCAAAAGCAGTGCCGCCAGGTCTGTTCCGCCGGTTGAGCCCCCCCACTTCAAGGTCATGCCAATTCCCACGCCGGAAAGGACGCCGCCGTAGAAAGAAGCCAGCAGCGGATCCTTGGTCAGGGCCGGTAAAAAAGCCAAGGCATCAGTAAAAACGGAAAGAATAATCGCTCCGTAGAGGGTTCTGACCACAAAGGTACGGCCGATCATCCGCCAACTGGCGATCAGCAGGGGGATGTTGATGACCAACATGGTCAGTCCGACGCTGATCCCGGTAAGGTGGTAAATGACCGTGGCCAACCCGCTGACTCCGCCGGCAGCGATTTTGCCGGGAACCAAAAACCAGTCTAAGGCGAGAGCGGTCAGCAAAGCACCGATGGTGATCATCAAGTAACTGAAGAGAGTCGTTTTCTGCCTATAGATCACACTCTCACCTCTGCTTGCGATACTTCTCCGCCATCACCATCAGGACAAACCGGGGCAAAGCCAGCATCCGGGAGAGGCGCGAGGGGTTTTGGAGGAGGCGGTACAACCACTCCAAACCCAACTTCCGCCAGCCGAGAGGTGCCCGGGAAACCCGGCCGGCCAGGACGTCCAGGGTCCCCCCGACCCCGATACCCACCTTCGCCTTCAGTTCATTTCGGTGGTAGTCGATCCAGAGCTCCTGATAGGGAGAGCCTAGCCCTACCAAGAGTAGGTCAGGGGCCTGGGCTGAGATGACCTGCACAATCTTCTTCTCCTCGGCTGGGGTGAAATAGCCGTGGTGAAAGCCGACTACCTCCACACCGCTGAACTTTTCACGCACAGCCTGAGCGGCCTCTGGGACGACCGCAGGCGCGGCTCCCAGAAGAAATACCCTTAGGGCTCTCCCTAGGGTTTCAGCTCCCTGGGCCAGTATCCTTTCCACCAACTCGACCCCTGGGACCCGCTCCAAAACCGGCGTGCCCAACTGGCCCAAGCCCCAGACCACTCCGATTCCGTCGGGGACTACGAGCCCAGCCGAGTTGATGACGGCAGCCAGTTTCTCATCTCGCTGCGCCCGGACCACCATCTCCGGGTTTAAAGTCACTACCTGTAGGAGTTCTTGGGATTCGCCCCGGCAGTGGGCGAGGAGAAATTCCACAGCCTGCGTCAATGTTAAGTTATCCACCCTCAGGCCTAATATAGTCCCGCCTGACAAATTATTCTCCTCCAGCTACATTTTTGCCGCCAACCGCTTAAAAGCAATACCGGAAACCGCCGCCCTTTTCTGCAATTTACCAACTGCGTCCTGGACACCAGATTGGTCTTTCGTTAAAGCCTCCCGGATAACCTGCTGGATCCGGTCGGGATTGGAGTTGTTTTTCAGATTTAAGCTGGAAATGCCCAGTTCTCCGGCGAGAGCCACCACTTTCGGATCATAAGCCAAGGCCAGGCTGGGGGTCCCGGCTAAGGCGGCCAAGGCCAGGGCATGGTAGCGCTGGGCAACCACTAAGCGGCTTTTGGCAAAGGTGTAAAATGGCGCCTCCAGGCTCTGCCACCCGTAGTGAACAACACACTCAAGGCCGGCGTAGGCCAGGAGCTCTTGGAAGGAGCAGGCGATTGGTCGGTCCCGCTCGGCTTGGAAGGAATAGACCTGGACCTTCAAGCCCTTTTCCATAGCCAAGGTACTTACGGCTTGGGCCAGAGGAGGCAGCCACCGGGAAGGTGCAAGGCTCGGCCAGTCTCTGAGTACCACGGTAATCACAGGCTCCCTCTTAGCAGAAATCTCCGGCAAGTCAGCTCCGAATACCGGGTCCGCCGCCAAGTGGATTTCCGGCCTGGTAACCCCGATCTCAGTTAGCAATCTCCAGGAAGCGCTGTCTCTGAGAGTAATTAAGTCCACTCCGTTCAAAATCTTAACCGTGAGTTGCCGGGAAACCCGCCTTTTCAAGGGGCCGAGACCTTGTCCCCAGAGCACCACTTTTTTGCCCTTTCTCTGGGCATAGCCAATGATCGCCAGGTAAAAGAGAAGGCTGTGTAGGGAGGTTGCATCTTGCAGGAGGCTCCCTCCCCCGGCCACCAAAAGATCACAGCCGGAGACAGCGTTCCTCAGCGAGGAGAAGCCGCGGCCAACGGCGGGCAGGCCGTGCAGTCGTCGAGTGTATTCAGGGTCAGCCGAAACCACTGTGACCTCCCCATTAGGAAGGCAGCGGGATACAGCCGAGGAAACGGCCTGCAGAGACCACTCATCTCCGTAATTGCCGTAGCCGAAGTACCCCAAGAGGAGGACTTTCATTGAAAACGACCTCCGGAGTGAAGTAAAAGCCGCTCAACGAGATCGTACACTAAGACAGCCAAGAAACCCAGACCCAAACCGATCCACAAGCCGTGGAGGGTCCGAACTGCGGAAACGGTCAGGGGGGTGTGGACGTGAGTGAAGGTATTGAGAATAGAGAGCAGTCCGATGGTCCCAGCTACCAAAGCCAACCCGGTGATGACCTTGCTGCCTCGTCCGGTGTGCTGCAGCCACAACCCGAGAACCAGGGCCGGGTGACCTAAAAGCATCTCTTTGGTTCTGGGCCTAACTACCAGCAGGGCTTCCAGGGCATCTCTGAGCTCCCGTTCCCAGTCGGCGACTGCGCCGATGTTCCCGGTGCGCACGATAAGGTATCCACCGGCCAAAACAACCACCGGGAGGGCCAAAAGGGTCAGCCGATTCCAGCTCCAGGTACGAAAATAGCCCTGGCTCCAGAGGAAGAAAGCCACCGCCAGCGGAGGAAGAAGGTGCATCAACTTGACCCCCAAAAACTGCTCAGCCTTAAGCAAGAAGGGAGCCTGAGCCAAAGCGGTCACGATCACGATGACTCCGATGAACGTTGTGCCGATGGCGGTTCCCAAGGCTGAGAGGAGACCCTGCTCCCGCCTGGCCGCCAAGAGGACGGCCAGAACCGGAAAAACTAAAGCCGCGCCGAAAGCAGTAATCTGCCCGGCTAAGATGGAATATTCCCAGGCAAACAGAATGTTTAAAGCTAAGACCGCTGCCAGCCCCAAGAGCCAGAGGGTCCGGCCAAACCACGGCTGCCACCACCTAACCAAGAGAAATCTGGCGGTCAGATAAGTTGCGCCCAAAAGGCCTAAAGTTACAGCAAGAAAAGAGAGCTGGGAGGTTTTCAGAGGGGAGAGGGTTTTCACAGGTGCTGCTGTATATCCTGCCTCAACCAGTTGCCCCCGGATATCCCTGATCATCTCCGCGGTGAGCTCCAAAGGAGAACGGTTAGAGACCCTGAGGGCCAGAGAGTCAGGGGTGAAGGGATACAGGTATAGAACCCTGATATTGCGCTCCTTCACCGCCCGGATCCACCTGGCCAGAGCCCGGTCGTAGCTGAGAAGGTCCATTTCCTCGGCGGTGATAGTGTGGACCCGCACCAGTCTCTGAGGAGAATCCTCAGCCAGTCGGTCAATCCCCCGCTGACCGGAAAACTCCACATCCCCTAGTAACAGGTCGTACTCGGCAAGTTTGGCTTGGACCTCTCCTAGCTGCTGGGGATAACCCAACAATTTCTGGCCCTCGAAAACCACGGGCCTTCCGGCAAAATCGCCCAATTCAGAAAAGGCTCGTTCGATTTCTTTTTTTGTGGCCCGGGGAAAGAAGGGAATCCGCAAGACAGGTGCCAAGCCGACTTCTTTCGCTAAAGCCAGAGCCTTAGGATCAGGCCCGGCGAAAGTGCGTTCAAAATCAAGAAAAGACAGGTCTCTGGGTAGATTCAGGCTGCTGGGAACCATGAGGGTGCCTTCAGGCAGCTCATACCGGGACCAGTTTCCGAAAGCTTTGTTGGACTGGATCAGTTCATAACCTGTAGGTACAAACACCGCCTCTCCGGCTGCCAACAGGTCAGAGACAGTCTGGACGGGCAGGCTGATACCGGTTGCCCCTGCTTCTTTCAAATATACGGCGACCTCTCTCAAGGACATCCCGCTGGAAGCTGCTAGACTGCGTAAGGCGGGGTAGTCCAAGACAATCTCGTAGTGGGTGTAGCCGGTTTCCACTTGGTAGCGCCGGTAGACCGTAAGGCTTCCCACCACGAGGCTTAGCAGGAGCAGAAACAAGACCAGCCTATTCCCCTTGGTGCTCGGCGTAGACACTCACCTGACCCTCCTTGAGGTCAATCCCGGTTAAAGCCAGTTCCACTGGGAGAGCGGATAAATCAACGGGGATCACCAGGTAATCCGCTAGAAGCCTTTCCACTAAAATCGGCGGCATCTCGGCGTTTTGCACCAGCAACCTCTGGGGAAGAATCTGGAGATAGTTGCTGGGAAGCACCTCTAACTTTGCCAGGAGGCTGATTGTGAGTTCCCGGCCGGCTATGGGAATCTCCCCGGTCAGTTGAAAAGAATCACTGGCAATTTCGGCCTTGACCAATCCCTTAGGCAGTGACAGGGTATCGAAATAAGCATTGAGATTCTCTTCGGTCAGATCCAGACGGGCACTGACCTCCCCTGCCTCCTCCAGGACAAATTGGCCACCGGTAAGCAACTGCAGTACTGCCACGTTCAACCCGCTGGCGTTTACGATAACTCTTTCCGAATTAATAGGCCCTAAAACCGCATCCTCCAAGACCAATCGGGCCGATGAAAAATTGCCGGTCAAAAGGCCGAGAGGAAGCTCAGGCCTGAGCTCTACCTCTACCCTGCTGGCACCGGTGCTACGGAGGAGGCCGTCGGCGGCAAGCTGCTGCAAATAAACGGTCCCACCGTACAGCAAGAGGCTGTACAGCAGGACCGCTCCTAGAGCCGAAACCATATAGATGTTGACGGACCTCTTCCTCATGACTCCACCTTGACTGGTTCTAATGTTTCCGCATGCTCTGTGAACGCAGGTAAGCCTCGATGAAATCATCAAGGTCTCCATCCATCACCGCGTCCACATTGCCGGTTTCCACATTGGTCCGGTGATCTTTGACCATAGTGTACGGGCAAAAGACGTACGAACGAATCTGGCTCCCCCAAGCAATCTCGGACTGCTCGCCTCTGATCTCCGCCAACTTCTTTTCCTGCTCCTCCAGTTTCCGCTCGGCCAGCCTGGCCCGGAGCATCTTCATGGCGGTCTCCCTGTTGCTAATCTGAGACCTTTCGGATTGACACTGGACCACGATTCCAGTGGGAATGTGGGTTATGCGGACGGCGGAATCCGTCTTATTCACATGCTGGCCCCCGGCACCGCTGGCCCGGTAGGTATCCACCCTGAGGTCATTGGGGTCGATCTCCACCTCTTCATCGGTCTCGATTTCCGGCATCACATCAACACTGGCGAAAGAGGTGTGCCTGCGACCGGAAGCATCGAAAGGAGATATCCTGACCAGGCGGTGAACCCCTTTCTCCGAGCGAAGGAAGCCATAGGCGTTTGGGCCCTCAATACTCAGAGTGACGCTCTTGATTCCGGCCTCCTCACCCGGGAGCATATCCAAGATCTGCACTTTAAACCCTTTGTCTTCAGCCCACCGGGTATACATGCGCATAAGCATCTGGGCCCAGTCCTGAGCTTCGGTTCCTCCTGCGCCTGGGTGAATGGTCAAGATGGCATTGTGGCCATCGTACTCGCCACTGAGCATCATTTCCAGATCCAGCCTATCCACTTGTTTTTTGAGGCTGCTGTATGTGCGGCGAATCTCCTCTCCCAAACCGCTCTCTGGGTCCTCCTCGGCTAGCTCCAACAAAACCTCAAGGTCAGAGGCGGCCTGTTCCACCTGTTTCCAGGTCTTGATCTTATCTTGAACAGCTTTTAGCTGCTGAGAGACCTTCCCGGCCCGGGCGGCGTCGTTCCAGAAATCCGGTTCCGCCATCTTGGCTTCTAATTCAGCGGCTTCTTTCTCCAGACCGGCCAGGTCAAAGATAGCTCCTCATTTCAGCTATTCTGGTGGAAAGTTCGTGGATTGAAGCTTTCAGTTCTTCCAACATGCCTAAGACTGACCTCCAATGTTTCTGTCTTTATTTAAACAGCACTTTTTGTATTTCTTACCGCTGCCGCAGGGGCAAGGGTCATTACGTCCGATCTTCTTCACCCGCCGCTGGGTGGGCTTGGTGCCGTTCACGCTGCCGGTAGTGTCCCGATTGGTGCGAACGTTGCGAACGCGCCGGCGGGGAGCCTCGGTGGTGGTGAGCTCAACCCGGTAGACATAGCGGACGGTGTCTACCTTGATGGCGCTGATCATGGCGTCGAAGAGGTTGTGGGCCTCAAACTGATATTCCATCAAGGGATCCCTTTGGCCGTAGGCTCTGAGGCCGATGCCCTCCCTCAGGTCATCCATGTTCTTGAGGTGATCCATCCACTTGGAATCAATCACCCTCAAGAGGACCAGTTTCTCAATGAGACGCATCTGATCTGAGCCTAAATAGTCCTCTCTAAGTTTGTAGGTCTGCTCACCCAGCTCCACCAGCTTATCTCGGAGCTCATCCCGGTCATTGATATCCGCAACCAATTCAGCGGTATTCTCCGGCAGGATCAGGATATTACTGAGGTGTTTGACCAGACCCTCCCGGTCCCAATCCTCAGGATAGGCCTCCGGGCTGATAAAGGTGTCCAGAGCGTCCTGTACCACATCGCGCAACATCGAAAGAATAGTCTCCTGAAGATTGGACTGAAGAAGAACTTTACGCCGTTGTTCGTAGATAACCTTCCGCTGCTGGTTCATGACATCGTCAAACTGCAGCACCTGTTTGCGAATGTCAAAGTTCCGGGCTTCTACTTTCTTCTGGGCGTTTTCGATGGACTTGGCGATCTGGGGGTGCTCAATCGGTTGGTCTTCCTCCCAACCCAGTCGATCCATAATGGAGGCAATGCGCTCAGAGCCAAAGAGACGCATCAAGTCATCTTCCAGGGAGACGTAGAAGCGGGAAGCGCCAGGGTCACCTTGTCGCCCACTACGCCCTCTGAGCTGGTTATCGATCCGGCGGCTCTCGTGGCGCTCAGTGCCGATGATGAAGAGCCCGCCCAGCTCCTTAACTTTTTTGGCATCGGCAGAGGTTTCCGCTTTGTATTTCTCCAGAGCTTGTTGGTACTCTTTGAAGGCCTTCTGCAGTTCTTCCGCCTCTGGGTGGTCGGCCGGCGGCTCTTCTCCAGGGCGGAGCTCGGTCAGGTAGGTGATGACCTCCTGGTCATACCCTTTGCGCCGCAGTTCCTGTTGGGCCAGAAGCTTCGGGTTCCCGCCGAGGACGATGTCGGTTCCCCGGCCGGCCATGTTGGTAGCTATAGTGACCGTTCCGGACCGACCAGCCTGAGCCACAATCTCAGCCTCTTTTTCATGGTACTTGGCGTTCAGGACATTGTGGGGAATACCCCGACGTTTCAACATCTGGCTCAGACGCTCAGACATCTCGATGGAAATGGTGCCCACTAGTACCGGCCTTTCCTTCTGATACAAGCTGGCCACTTCTTCGACAATGGCGTTTAGCTTGGCCTTTTCGGTCTTGTACACCACGTCCGGATAATCCACGCGGATCATCGGTTTGTTGGTGGGAATGACAATAACATCCAAACCGTAGATCTTGCGGAACTCTTCCTCTTCGGTTTTGGCTGTACCGGTCATGCCGGCCAGCTTGTTATACATCCGGAAGTAGTTCTGGAAGGTGATGGTGGCCAAGGTCTGACTTTCCTTTTTGATGGTAACTCCCTCTTTGGCCTCGATGGCCTGGTGCAGACCGTTACTGTATCGGCGGCCGGGCATCAGGCGGCCGGTGAACTCATCAACGATGATAACCTCGCCGTCTTTGACCACGTAATCCCGGTCCCGCTTCATCAGGGTATAGGCCCTGAGGGCCTGGTTAACACTGTGGTTAAGTTCGATCTGTTCTGGATCGAAGAGGTTCTCCACTCCCAAGAACTTCTCCATCTTGGCCACGCCCTCTTCAGTTAAAGCGCAGGCCTTGGCTTTCTCATCCACAGTGTAGTCCTCTTCAGGCTTAAGTAGTGGAATGTATTTGGCCACCCGGTAGTATAGCTCTGTTGGCTGGTCCGACTCACCGGAGATAATCAACGGGGTACGGGCCTCGTCAATGAGGATGCTGTCCACTTCGTCAACGATGGCATAATTGAGTTCCCGCTGAACCAGCTGGTCGGGATGAACGACCATGTTGTCCCGCAGATAGTCGAAACCAAACTCATTATTGGTCCCGTAGGTGATGTCGCAGGCGTATGCCTGTTTGCGCTGCCTGCTATCCATGCCGTGCAAGATCACACCCACGGACAAGCCCAGGAACCGGTAGACCTGACCCATCCACTCAGCGTCGCGTTTGGCCAGGTAGTCGTTGACGGTAACGACATGGACACCTTTCCCGGTCAAGGCGTTCAGATAGACCGGCGCAGTGGCCGCTAGGGTCTTACCTTCACCGGTCTTCATCTCGGCGATATTGCCCTCGTGCAAAACGATGCCGCCCATGAGCTGGACGCCATAGTGGCGCTGACCCAGAGTCCTTTTGGCAGCTTCCCGGACTACCGCGAAGGCCTCGGGAAGCAGGTCATCCAGGGTTTCCCCTTTATCCAAGCGAGCCTTGAACTCGCCGGTCTTCGCCTTGAGGTCGGCGTCGCTGATTTTCTGAATCTCTGGTTCCCAACTGTCGATAACTTCAACTATCTGTTCCAATCGCTGGATCTCTTTCCTGTTCGAATCAAACAGGTTTTTAAGGAGGCTAAGCATGCAAAATCATCCCCAAAATTTGGCTTTATAAAAGCATCTTAATTATTATAACATGTTTATTTGGCAGCAACAAAAATTCGGATGGGGAGTCAGAACTCGATAAGAACACTCGATCCCCCAGTCAATGGGTGATAAATGCGAATCCTGGCATTCCAGCGTTTCAAGAGGAGAAAGACGATGGCCAAACCTAAACCGTGTCCTTCCTCCTTGGTGGTAATGTAAGCGTTCCCCAACTTCTTCACGACCACACTGTCAAAACCAGGTCCTTCATCTTCAACGAGGAGCCATCCTTGAGTGTTCCTGCTCTCCAGATAATCTTTTTCCCACACTGGGTCATTTTGTTGGGCGTAGCAACCTTTGCCGTATGTCACTCTCACCAAACCGCCTTCCGGTGTGGCTTCAATGGCGTTGGAGAGTAGATTTAAAAGCACCTGGCGCACTTCTTGCTCATTGATGTCAACGCAAATGTCTTTAACCTCTTGCTTCTCAATAGTTATATGTTTCTTCTTGGCCAACACTTCCGCAATCTCAATAACGTCTGCCACAACCCGGCTCAGGTTGGTGACCGCCTGCCCGCGGCTGGGTTGGGGGCGACTGAAGGTTAAAAGTTGACGGGAAATCTCGGTGAGGTCATCTATTCCCCGTCCTAAAATGCGCAAAGGCTTGGATGGTTCAGCCGTTGAACTTGCCAGCTGCTCATAAGCTAAGGAAATAGCGGTTAAGGGTTTGCTGATCTCGTGCATGATTCCCGCAGAAAACTGGCCAAGCAGAGCCAAGCGGTCTTTATGCATGGCATACTCCTCCAAGGCCTTAGACTCGGTGACATCTTCTAATAGGTAGAGGAACCCGCTTTGGTCGCTGGACTCAGTATGAATAGGGGTTTTTCGTACCCGGATTGTGCGATCGCCTAGTTTGAGTTC
>JACDOJ010000029.1 GCA_017656135.1 Bacillota bacterium
ATCCCCATGTTTTTTAAAGGCAGAGCTAAGAAAGTTGTCGGCCTGGACTATGGCTACCACCACATCCAGGCCGTTGAAGTGGAACTCAAAGGGGGAGGCGCCAGGCTCACCAAGTGGGGTGCAGCTCGGATGCCTTCCGATGCTATAGATATCGAGGGCCGGGTGCTGGATCCGACCCTCTTCGCCCAGGGCCTGAAATCAGCCCTTCAGGAGGCCGGCATCAAGACCAGACGGGTTGTGACCATGGTTCCCGCAGCCTCCTTAGTGGTTCGTAGTATCCTCATGCCTAACATGACCTCTGACGAGCTCTACGAGGCTGCCAAGTGGGAGGCTGCCCAGCAGTTGCCGTACCCCATTGAAGAAGCAGTCTACGATTTCGTTCCTGTAAAACAGAAGAAAAATGACCAGATGCAGGATACCGAGCTTCTGGTCTTGGCCACCCGGGCGGATCAGGTGGAAGGCATCGTCAAGGCTTGTCAGCTGGCTGGGCTGGAGCTTTTAGGCATTGACGCCGGTCCCTTGGCTTTGGCTAGGGCTGTAGGCATCGGGAAAACGGATATCAGTACTTACCCTCCCCGGCAGATTATTGATGATCCGCTGGGCGAAGCTGCTGCAGTAGGCTATGAGCTTGGTCTGGACAGCATCTCCGAGGCCATTATCGATTTAGGCTCCGGCACTACGGACGTTTCCATCTTCCGCGACGGGTATCTGAGGGTTGCCAGGAGTTTCACTATCGGCGGCAGCAAATTCGACGAGAAACTGGCGGAAAGGCTGGGAGTGAGCCTGGAAGAGGCCAGACACATCAAGTGGACCGAAGCTCACCTCAATGCTGACGGGATAGTTCCCCTAGGCAAGGATCGGGCCAGTCTGATTGCCCAGAGTATTCAGGAAGTGGCTGAAGAGATGCTCGAAGAGATTCAACGCTCCCTGGACTACTACCGGGCTCAAAATGGGTGGATTCCCATCGACCGAATAGTTGTTACCGGAGGGGGAGCCAAGCTTTCCGGCATGATGGAGTATCTCAGCAACAACCTAAACTCCACCGTGGAGCTGGCCAATCCCCTGGTCAACTTGGGGGAAACCGATGAGTTCCCGGCAAACGCTGAGGTGTACACCTTGGCCGTAGGGTTGGCCTTGTGGAAGGTGACTAGGGAATGATCAGTGTAGACCTGTTGCCAAAGAGATACCGGGAGGCCAAAGCACTGGAGAGGTTTTTCTTCTTGACCTCGCTGGTTTTGGCTGTCTGCTTGGCCGCTATGGTCAGTCTCCAGGCGACTATAACCACAAAGACCGAGATGTACCGGCTGGAAACCAAGAAGCTCCAGGCTGTTGCCGAACAGTACCGCCAGGTGAACAGCAGGTTCAAAGAGCTGAGGGAGGCTGAAAAACAGCTGCGGCACAGGTTGGACTTGGCAACTCCCTTGGTGAACAAGAAGGAGTCGATTCTGCCATATCTGAACTACTTCAGCGGCCAACTCCCTGAGAACATTTGGCTGACCTCATTGGAGTTGGGGCTGGACGGAGAGATGTATTTACAGGGCAAGGCTCTGGAGTACACTGATGTAGCCGCCTTTATCAAGTGGTTGGAAGAAGACCGGGATCTCTTGGTCACGTTAGAGGGCAGCACCAAAGAAGATGATCTGGTGGTCTTCTCCTTAAAGGCTGCCACCTGGTGGGGAGGTACCAAAATCCAATGAATTTCTCCCTCACTGACCCCAAAACCCGTGTCCAGGTGTTGATCCTCCTGGTTCTGCTCTTAGGGGCAGGTTACTACTTCTGGTATTACCAGCCGGCCAGGGCTGCTCTCCAGGTTGCTGAAGAGAGATATGCCCAACTTGAGCAGGAGATTGTCTTTGGGCGCAAAAGGACGGCTGAGCTCAGGGAGTATGCTCAAAAGGTTTTGGAGCTCAAGGACCAGGTAGATCAGGTCGAAAGCCGCCTTCTTGGGGGTAACAGGATCCTCCTTTTCCTTCAGGCCCTGGAGGACAGCAGCAGGCGAGCAGGAATCTCCCTCACTGATTTGGATCCGTTGCCGGTCCAGACAAAGAACGAAATAGTGGAACAGCCGGTCCGGGTGGCTTTCACCGGATCACTGACGAGAGCCAAATACTTCATCGAGCAGATCGAGAATTTAGCTTATCCTAATGAAATCAGGGAAGCAAGTTTCCGGCTAATTGAGGAAGATGACGCCAATCAGATCAGCGGAGAATTAATTATTGTCATGCACTCACTGAAAGGTGGTGGGGCTTGATGGACCTTAACATCTCCTTCAGCGAGATTTCGGGGAAGCTCGTCAATGATCCGATCCGCTGGCACTTAATCAAGAAAGCCACTGGCTACCTACTGGTTGCTACCTTCTGTGTGCTGGCGGTTTGGTTTACCACCGGACACCTCTATAAATCCCTTTATTCCGTGAACAAACTCTTGACTCAGCAGGATTCAAAGGTTCTAGCCGTAACCAACGCGGAGATTAACGAAATCTTGCAGTTAGTTTCCAAACAAGCGGAGTTGATTACTGAGAAGCCCAAGTCCTTTGGAGATGAGGTGCAGGTTAGAACGGAGAGGGTAGATAACCCCTTTGTCCCTTTGGTTCAGCCGAAACCAGCGGAAAAACCCCAGGAAAAGGTGGAACAAACCGCTCCCTCTCCTCAGAATCAGTTGAAGTTGGAAGGCATAGCCCGGGTGGGACAAGAGTTTTTAATTATCATTGCTGATGCCAACGGGAACAGCCAGGTTCTCTCCGAGGGTGAGGTATTTAACGGGTGGAAACTCACCAAGGTCACAGAGAAAGAAGTTAGGCTGACTAAAGGTAAACAGAGCCTGATGTTGGCTTGGGAGGGGAAGTAAGTGAAGTCGTTTACCAGATTATGCACCAGCCTTCTTGGGCTGCTCATCTTGGTGCTGCTTTTGGTAGCACCGATCCAGGCTGCCGGAGCGGTCCAGGTCGCCGAGGCCAAAGGTATGGACAAGACAATCAGCTTGGAATTGAAAGGCGCCGATATCCGGGACGTCCTGCAGATGATGGCCAAAATGAGCGGGACTAATATCGTTGCCGACAAAAGTGTCAGCGGTGAGATCTCGGTGGCCTTGAATGAGGTCCCCTTCCAGCAGGCTTTGGATATGGTGATCAAAGCCAATGGATTTGTTTATCGCTGGGCCGGTGATATTCTTTTGGTGGCCTCAGAGGACAGAATGAGCGCCGCTCTGGAAGAACCGGTGGTGGAGACTTTCACTTTGGAGCACGCCGACCCGGAGGATGTCAAAAAAGCCATTTCCCTGATTGTCAGCGTGGATAACATCGTGGCGGAGCCAGGCTCCCGGACTGTCATTGTCAAAGCTCTGCCTTCTCAGTTGGGTTCAGTGGAGAAACTGATCGACACCATCGATGTGGAGGCCAAAACTGCTAAACCAGACTTGTTGACTAAGGTTATCACTTTAAATTACCTGGACCCAATGGAGGCTATGGATCCGATTAAAGAGGCAGTTACCGGGAATTTGCTGTTGGTGCCAAGAGGCAACGCGCTGGTCGTGCGGGGCACTACTGAACAGCTGGAGACGGTGACCGAGCTTCTGTCCTCTCTGGACCAGCCTGCATTGGTAGAAGGGGAACCTACCGATTCCAAGCCTGCCCTGACGGTTCAGCCAGGCGAAGAAAAAGTTGAAGAGCCCATGGTGACAGAGGTTATCCACTTGGAACATGCCACCACGGAGGCGGCAAAAGAGGCCCTGATCTTGGTCCTGCCGGCAGAGAACATCCGGGTTTTAAGAGAAAACCGAACTCTGGCCATCCGCGGAACCAAAAAGCAAGTGAATGAGGCCTTAGCTCTCCTGGCCGAAGTTGATAAGCCTGTCCGTCAGGTGCTCATCGAGGCCAGAGTAGAGGAGATCTCACTGGATGTCCTTAGGGAGCTGGGTATCGACTGGGAAGCAGTGAGTGAGGGCTGGACCTTGGAGCAGGCCACGGAGATCACTAATAACAATTTCTCTCTGGCCAAAGTGGGCGCCGATATCTCTGCCACTTTGAAGGTGCTAGAGGAACAAGGCGAATCGGTGGTATTAGCCAACCCTAAGGTGGCGGTTCTGGACGGGGAAGAGGCCAACATTCACATCGGGGATCGGATCCCGATAGTCATCGACAAAAAAGAAACCGATGCCAATGGTAATGTGGTGATTACCACCTCTGTGGAATACATCGATGTGGGCATCATGCTCAATGTTGTGCCTCGCATCAACAGTCAAGGTTACATCACCGCCAAGGTGAAACCCGAGGTCAGTAGCATTGTTGGTCAAACCAATCAAGGTTATCCGGAGATTCGGACCCGGACAGCCGAGACCAAGATGACCCTCACCAACGGAGAAACTATGGTTCTAGGCGGATTAATCCAGGAAGAGGAGATTGAGAAGCTGAGTAAAGTGCCGGTTCTTGGGGAGCTGCCGATCCTTGGAAAGCTCTTCCAAACCACCTCGAAAGACAAAAAGCAGACGGAGATCATCATCTTCTTAACCCCAACGATTCTCCCGGCACCGATACAGTAGGAATCGGAGTGAAGTTTAGTGCTGTTATCCTGGCTGGTGGCAGCCCTGTTGGGGCTGGTCGTAGGTAGTTTTCTCAATGTAGTCATCTACCGCTTACCCCGGAACGAGTCCATCGTCGCTCCGGGGTCGTATTGTCCTGAGTGCGGGGTGCGGTTGGTTCCCCAGGATTTAATCCCAGTCTACAGTTACTTGGCCCTCAAGGGAAAGTGCAGGTACTGTAGAGAACCGATTTCCTGGGAGTATCCCCTAGTCGAGATGGTTAATGCCCTTTTGTACCTGCTTCTTTTCAGCCAGTTCCGCTTCCAGCCTCAGTTTTGGATCTTCGCTGCCTTTTTCTCGGGGCTGGTGGTTCTGAGTTTCATCGATTTCCACCACGGGATCCTGCCTAATGTAATTACGATTCCAGGAATATTGGTGGGCCTCGCCTGGGGCGGTTTCAACGACCTTTGGCATGCCTTTGGCCGGTATCCGATCTCTCTTCTCTACAATTTAGGCACCTATGTGGCTTCTTTCTCCTTCTTGAACGCCGCTCTAGGTGTTCTGGTCGGCGGTGGAATCGTTCTTTTAGTGGTAATCCTCTCCAAAGGCGGGATGGGTTTGGGCGATGTCAAGCTTAATGCGATGGTCGGCGCTTTTTTAGGTTGGCAGGCTGCGACCTATAACCTCTTTCTCGCCGCAGTCTTAGGCTCAGTTGTGGGTATTTTTCTCATGGCCACCGGCAAGAAAGGACGCAAAGACGCCATTCCCTTCGGACCGTACCTGGCCTTGGGAGCCATCATTTTAACCTTATACAGGGGGTAAATATGCTTCTAGACTATCACATGCACTTGGAAAACGGCGACTTTAGCAAAGAGTGGGCTCTTTCTTTTTGGGAAACTGCATCCAGCCGAGGCATCAGCGAGATTGGCTTCAGCGAGCACGTCTACCGTTTTCGTCAGGCCATAGACATTGTGGACAATGACTGGGCCCGGGTCCGCTGCACCGAAGACCTGGATGCCTATGTCAGCCTCATTCAGAAGTTGCAGGCGGAAGGGTATCCCATCAAACTGGGCCTGGAGATCGACTATTTCCCGGAGAAGGAAGAGACCATCAGAAAACTGGTGGATTCCTACCCCTTTGACTATGTACTCGGTTCTATTCACTGGCTCGGTAGTTGGGGTTTTGACAACCCGGAGTGGGCCGACGAGTGGGAGCGGCGGGACTTGGACCAGGTTTATCGAGAGTACTTCGACCTGCTCAAACAGGCTGCATCCTCAGGCCTTTTCAACTCCCTGAGTCATCCTGACGTCATTAAGGTCTTCGGCCATCGCCCGGAAGGGGATTTGCGGGCACTTTACCAAGAGGTCGTTCAGGTCATAGCCAGAAATCCCGGCCTCTGCATAGAAGTCAGCACGGCGGGTCTGCGCAAACCGGTGGGCAGGCTCTATCCGGAACCGGAGTTTTTGGAGCTCGCCTATAAACACCGGATCCCGGTGACCATGGCCTCTGATGCACATTATCCTCAGGATGCCGGCGCAGACTATCCCCAGGCAGTAGAGTTTTTAAGACAGGCAGGTTATCAGCAGATCACCAGGTTCACCGCTGGAAAATCCGTCCAGGTTGAGCTGGGGTGAGGGATAGATGTGGCAATAGTGGCACTGGTGGCGGCCCTCTTTCTTTCCGCCGCTTTTAATTTGGCTGGTACCCGCTACTGGCGAGAAAAGTATGTCCTGTGGGGCAGTCCGCTGGCCGAAGAGGTGGCCAAGACTGTGGCCGCGGTGACCATCGGGGCGCCTTTGGTCACAGTACACCTGCTTTTTGGCATCGCCGAGGTTTTCTGGGATTTGGGAGCAGGGGGCAAGGTCCTGCCCGCTTTGAGCAGCGTGCTGCTCCACGGATTATTAGGGGTAGTTACCTTTCAGGTCTGGTATTGGACGGGCACCTGGCTGGCCGGGCTGTTGGCCGCTGCCGCCGGTCACTATCTTTGGAATCTGGGACTGGGTTCTTTCCGTTCTTGAATATGTGGCCCGCAAGGGGTATAATTTGACCTGCGAAAATATAAATTGAAACTGTACTGATAGAGGGCTGTGGTTTCACCAGAGCCCTTGTCGACTTGCCTAAAAACCGGAGGATGCAAGGTGCAAAGTTTGCTGAGACAAATCAGATACGCCAAGAGTTTTCGGGAAATCCGCCGGGCAGTTGAGGAAGGGAAGAAAGAGATCCTGGTCTCCGGGTTGGATTCCGCGGGCCGGTCTCTTTTTCTGGGGGCTTTGATCGAGGCCAGATACCTGGAGGCTCAGCGGGGCAAAACCCTGGGGGCGCCGGGAGTCACAGTGGTATTGACTCCTGACCCTTACGGGGCAGCGGCCCTGGCCGATGATCTGGAAACCCTGGCTCCTGAGGTTCCTGTGGAGGTCTTCCCGGCCAAAGAACCTCTTCCTCATGAGGAAGTCACTCAGGACCCCGGCATCATGCAGCAGCGGTTGAGAGCCTTGGAACTGCTCTTGACCGGCAAGTCCGGGGTGGTCGTAGTTCCGGCGGCGGCCATCGCCAGGCGCTTGATTCCTAAACCTATTTTAAAACGCCATGTCCGCCGGATAGCCTTGGGAGACGAAATCGACCTGGAAGAACTAACCAAACTCCTGGTCATCATGGGCTATCAGCGGGAGGATATGGTTCAGGGGCCTGGACAGTTCAGCATCAGAGGCGGCATCATCGACATCTTCAGCCTCACCCAGGAACACCCTGTGCGCATAGAGCTCTTTGATACCGAGGTTGATTCCATCCGGGAGTTCGATCCGGACACCCAGCGCTCTACGGCGAATAAAGATGCTTTCACCTTGATGCCTGCTCGGGATAGCATTTACCTGCCTGAGTTTCTTCCAGTGGTGGAGGAACGGGTCACTGATCAGTTGAAGAGGCAGGTTAATACCTTGCGCAATCAGGGCCTTGAGGCAGCGGCCCAGCGCCTGGAAGACACCATCAGTAGCCATTTGGAAAAACTTAAAGAACAGCACTATTTCCCCGGGATCGACCAGTTCATGTCGTGTTTCTATCAAAAGCTGGACTACCTCTGGGCTTATCTCGAGGAGGGATTGATCGTCTTGGATGACCCGGACCGGGTTAAAGAGGCGGTCAACAACGAAATCAAGGAGCTGGGAGAGCAGTATGCCTCTCTCTTAGAAGAGGGGCGGGTGTTGCCTGCAGTCACCACCGTCTTTGCCCCTTGGCACGATGTCTTCGCTGAGGCCCAAAAACATCAGCTCATTCACTTGTCACCTCTGGGTAAGCGGGTTTCCGGAAGCAACGTGGTGGCCAGCTACAATTTTCCCTCCCGCCGGCCGGAGGTCTTTAACGGCAACCTTCCCTCCCTCTCGGTCCGGCTCAAAGAGTGGGTGGAGGCCGGTTTCAGGCCGGTGCTGATGGTCAGCAAGGATGATAGGCTCAGACGCCTCAAATCCGACCTCTTTGACCACGGCATCGAAACCAGCTCTTTCGGTAACCATCTTTCCCTACCTGATGATCGGGTCTACCTGGTTAAAGGGCAGCTCAGTGAAGGGATAGAGCTGCCAGATGCCAAGGTGGTTGTGCTCACTGAGACTGAGATCATGGGCCGCCGGCGTCGGCGTTCCCTGCGCCACCTGAGTGTTCAGGAAGGGGCCCGAATTAGCAGCTACGGAGACTTGAAAGTCGGTGACTTCGTGGTGCATATAACCCACGGCATCGGGATCTACCAGGGCGTGACTACCATGGAGATCGATGGGGTCCACCGAGACTACTTGGAAGTGGTCTACGCCAACAACGACAAGCTTTACGTTCCCACTGATCAGATCAACCTGCTCCAGAAGTACATCGGGGCTGAAGGGGCTGTGCCGAAACTTAGCAAACTAGGGGGCAGCGATTGGGCCAAGGTCAAGAAGAGGGTCAAGGAGTCCGTTCAGGAGCTGGCTCAGGACCTCCTCAAGCTCTACAGTGAGCGGGAGCTGGTCAAGGGCCATGCCTTCTCGCCGGATACGGTCTGGCAGGCAGAGTTCGAGGACGCCTTCCCTTACCAGGAGACCGAAGACCAGCTCCGCAGTATCGCTGAGATCAAGGCCGACATGGAGAAGGAACAACCTATGGATAGGCTGCTCTGCGGTGACGTGGGCTTCGGCAAAACCGAAGTGGCCTTGCGGGCTGCCTTCAAGGCGGTTATGGACGGCAAGCAGGTGGCTTTTCTGGTGCCCACCACAATTCTGGCCCAGCAGCATTACAACACCATTGCCGAACGCTTTGAGGGTTTTCCGGTCAAATACGCGGCCCTCAGCCGCTTCCAGACTCCCAAGGAGCAGAAGGCCATTCTCAAAGGGGTGGCTAGGGGCGAGATTGATATTCTCGTCGGCACCCACCGAATTCTCTCCCAGGATGTTTATTTCAAAGACCTGGGTCTGGTGATCGTCGATGAGGAGCAACGTTTTGGGGTGGCCCAGAAGGAAAAGCTAAAGGAGCTGCGCCTCAATGTGGATGTCCTGACCATGACGGCGACTCCCATTCCCAGAACTCTCCACATGGCCCTGGCCGGGGTGAGAAACATGAGTCTTATTGAAACTCCTCCGGAAGGGCGCTACCCAGTGCGGACGTACGTTCAACCCTTTGATGACGAGGCCGTTCGCCACGCCATTCTCCGGGAAGTGGCCAGAGGGGGCCAGGTCTATTTTGTCTACAACCGGGTCAAGGACATCGATTGGATGGCCGGCTACTTGCGGCGGTTGGTGCCCGAGATTGATCTGGTTGTAGCTCACGGGCAGATGGATGAGCATCAGCTGGAAGACGTGATGATGCAGTTTCTGCGGGGCGATGCCGACCTACTGCTCTCTACTACCATTATCGAGTCGGGGCTGGACATCCCTAATGTCAACACCCTCATCGTCTACGATGCGGACAGGTTGGGATTGGCCCAGCTTTACCAGCTAAGGGGCCGGGTTGGCCGCTCCAATCGGGTGGCCTATGCCTACTTCACCTACCGGCCGGACAAATCGATTAGCGAAGAGTCCCAGAAGCGGCTCAAGGCGATTCAAGAGTTCACCGAATTAGGGTCGGGCTTCAGGATTGCCATGCGGGACTTGGAGATCAGGGGCGCCGGTAACATTCTCGGTCCTGAGCAGCATGGCCATATAGCGGCGGTCGGTTTCGACCTCTACGTCCAGCTTCTAGAAGAGGCGGTTAAGGAGCTCAAGGGTGAGTCTGAGAAAGCCCCGCCGGAACCCCTAGTGGACCTGAAGGTCGACGCCTACATCCCGGACACCTACATCCCCGACATCAAGCAGAAGGTGGAGATGTACAGGAAGATTGTGGCCTCGCCTTCCCCTGAGGCCCAGCAGGATATCATCGATGAGCTGACTGACCGCTTTGGCGAACCGCCCCAGCCGGTTCTGAACCTGTTGAAAGTGGTCAGGATCAAACACGCCGGGATCAAGATCGCGGCTTCGTCCATCCAGAGCATACCCGATGGAGTCATGATCAAGTTCCACACCGGCCTGGAACTGCCCATGGATAAACTGGTGGAGGTCATCAAGGCCCAGAGGGGGAGAGTGGTACCTCTCCAGGGCAAGATTCCTAAAATCAAAATAAAAAAAGGCCGGCTCAGCGAGGACCGGCTCTTGGGGCTTGTGGATGAGACCGTGAGATCTCTGGCGGCAGGAGAATAAGGAATAATAATACCAGCTAAGGGGAAGTATTCTGCTTGTAAGAGTTATCAGGCGGTAGCGAATAAACCAAAAATCTTGGATATATAATACTTGTGGCAAGGTTTTTACAAAATTCGGAAAAATAACCTTGAGGAGGAGCCAACCTTGAAAGCCACTGGAATAGTTAGAAGAATAGATGACTTGGGCCGGGTGGTTATCCCCAAAGAGATTCGACGTACCCTACGCATTCGGGAAGGCGATCCTTTAGAAATCTTCGTGGACCGAGATGGGGAAGTGATTCTGAAGAAATACTCCCCCATTGGAGAGCTGGGCGAATTCGCCAAAGAATACGCCGACTCTCTTCACGATTCCACCGGACACATTGCTATAATCACTGACCGAGATACGGTCATTGCAGTTTCAGGGGCTTCCGCCAAGGAGTTTATGGATAAACCGATCACCGCCGCCGCCGAGAAGATCATGGAAGACCGTCGGGCCGAGCTGGTGGAGGACACTGCCAAGGCCAAAGGAGGCCAAGAGGGCACCGAGATAATCGAAGGAGCCCACTTTACCAGTCAGGTCATCGTCCCGATTATAGCCGAAGGTGACCCGATCGGTAGTGTGATCATCGCCACTCAGGAGGAAAATGTCCGTCTAGGTGAGCTGGAGCTGAAACTGGCTGAAACCGCCGCCGGGTTCCTGGCAAAACAGATGGAACAGTAGACAAGGTGAACAAGGTCTAAAACTCAGTGAAACCCCGTAAGATTGAACGAATCTTGCGGGGTGATTTTATTGGCCCAAAGAGGTTATTCGTTCATCAAGGGTGCGCTACTTCTTACGGTAGCAGGACTTATTAGCCGAGTGATTGGGGCAGCCGCCCGGATTGTTTTGCCCAGGGTCATCGGACCGGAAGCGGTGGGCCTGCTCCAGATGGTCTACCCAGTCTACTCCATCTTCTTGGTGATATCCATTTCTGGCCTGCCGGTGGCCATCTCCAAACTGGTCTCAGAGCAAGTGGCCTTAGGTAACCCCAGAGAAGCTAAGCGTATCTTTCATTTGGCCACTGCCTTGCTCTTTTCGGCCGGGCTCAGCCTTTCGGCTTTGCTCTATCTGGCTGCTCCTTTCATCGCCCAGTATATTATCAAAGACAGTGGGACCATCCTGCCTTTGCGGGCCCTGAGTCCTGCCGTTTTTTTGCTCTCTTTCTCTGCTGCCTACCGCGGCTATTTCCAGGGAGTGCAGGAGATGCGCCCCAGCGCCGCCGCTCAAGTTATCGAACAGAGTGCCCGGGTGGCAGTGATGATCTTTCTGGCTGTGCTTTTCATGGACCGGGGGGTAGAATGGGCTGCTACCGGCGCGGCCTTCGGAACGGTGGCAGGAGCCACTTTGACTTTGCTCTTTCTCTCTGGCACTTATTTCGTCAAAGGCAGGTCTTACCTGGTTGAAGATGGTGTGTTCCACCGACCTTCCCGAAAGAGGCTCTCCTCTCTGGCTATAATGGGGCGCATCTACCAACTGGCCCTACCCATCGTCAGCGGGACGTTAATTTTCCCGATCTCCCAGTCCCTGGATGCGGTGCTGGTACCCAGGAAGCTTCAGCACATCGGGTACAGCCTGGAGATGGCCCGCTCCCTATACGGCCAGCTAACTGGGATGGCTATGGCTCTGGTGCATTTCCCCTGCGTGCTTACTATCGGGCTGGCTACGGCCCTGATTCCCGCGGTTTCCGAGTCGGTGGCCAAGAAGCAGTTTCGAGTGCTTAAGGAGAGAATTAGTAACTCCCTCTGGCTGAGTGTAGCCGTGGGTTTGCCGGCTTCGGTGGGCCTCGTTGTTCTGGCTAAGCCCATAGCTACCTTTCTCTTTAAAATCCCGGAGGTAGCCATTCCTTTGCGGACCGCTGCCTTCGCCACAGTCTTCATCGCATTATCTGAAACCACCATCGGAATCCTGCAGGGCATGGGCAAGGTCATGGTACCGGTGCGCTACCTCTTTTTTGGAGCGGTTGTTAAGGTGATTCTGACCTATTTTCTAACCGGAATGCCCAGCCTAGGGATAAAAGGGGCCGCTATCGCTACCGTAGTGGGCCTGGCCATCCCGGCGTTGTTGAACTTCAAAGCTTTATACAAGTATAGCGGTTACCTGCCAGACCTAATTCAGCTGCTGATAAAACCAGGCTTGGCAGCGGCGCTAATGGGGGTGGCTGTAGCCAGGACCTACCCGCTTTTGGAAATCTGGTCAATGTACCTCTTTACCCAGGTTAACCTGGCCTTTACGGTTTCCGGTGGGATCATCGTGGCCTTAGTGGTTTATTTGTTGGCGATGCTCGCCATAGGCGGTGTGCCGCCTCGCTTTTACCATCTCCTACGGGCATCTAATGGTAGGATTCTTCGGGTCTAGTGGATAATAGAAGGGGGAGGATAGCACAGGAGGTTAGGATCTTGTCGGGGAAAAAAAGCGGGAAACTGACTATTGTCGGTCTGGGCTACGGCGCGCCAGAAGCTCTCACTCTCGGGGCTTTTAAAGTGCTGCAGGAAGCCGAGACCGTTTTCTTTCGAACCCACGAACACCCTACCGTAGCTTGGTTAAGGGAGCAGGGAATCAGCGGGGAGAGTTTCGACCACTTCTACGAAGAGGCCGCTGATTTTGAGAGCGTTTACCGGCAAATAGCGGAGAGCCTAAGCCAACTGGTGCTGACCGGAAAATCGCTGGTTTACGCGGTTCCCGGCAGCCCCTGGGTGGCCGAAAAATCAGTCCGCCTCTTGGTGGAGAAGGGAGAAGAGCTTGGTTTCGAGGTTCAGGTGATCACTTCAGTCGGGGGGTTGGATGCCGTCTATGAGCGGCTAAAAATCGACCCTACTGACGGGCTCTCGATCTTGGACGGACTGGACTTGCCGGCTACCTACCCTGGGCAAGCTCTCCTTATCACCCAGGTCTATTCCCGGCTGGTTGCTTCCCAAGTCAAGCTGTGGCTCTTAGAGTACCTTGACGGTGAGCAGGAGATCACCGTGGTCAAAGCCGCCGGGGTTGATGGCGAAGAGCGCATCGCCACCGTTCCTTTGTACGAGCTGGACCGCCTGGACTGGCTCGACCACCTGACCAGTGTCTACGTCCCGGCTGCTGAGGCTGGCCAAGCGGCCTCGTGTGCCTACCCCATGGACCCCCTTGTGGAAGTGATGGCCAAGCTCCGCTCGGAGGAAGGCTGCCCTTGGGATAGAAAACAGACTCACGAATCCCTGAAACCCTACATGCTGGAAGAGAGTTATGAGGTCTGGGATGCCATCGACTCCGGAAACCCCGATAAACTCTGTGATGAGCTAGGGGACTTACTTTTGCAGGTTGTCTTTCACGCCCAAATTGCCTCGGAAAACCACCAGTTCGATATGAACGATGTGGTGGAGGCGATCACCTCCAAACTGGTCCGTCGTCACCCTCATGTTTTCGGCAAAACCAAAGTTAACGGGGTTAAAGATGTTATGGTTAACTGGGAGGCCATCAAGAAACAGGAGAAACACACCGGCGAACGGCACTCAGCCTTAGACGGGGTTCCTAATCATTTGGCTGGCTTGGCCAAAGCGCAAAAACTGCAGAGCAAGGCGGCTAAAGTGGGTTTTGCTTGGCCGAACTGGAAAAGTGTCTGGGTTAAGCTCCAGGAAGAGCTGGCAGAGCTGGAGGAGGTCATTAGCGGGCCCGAGAGCCCGAGGCAAAAGCAGCGAGTCGAGGAAGAGTTAGGCGACGTCTTGCTGGTTTTGGCTAATTTAGCTCGGTATATAGGGGTGGAAGCGGAGGTGGCCGTGAACACGGCAATCGCCAAGTTTGAGAGACGTTTTCGCTGGCTGGAAGAGCAGGTGAGCAGTAAAGGTCAAAAGATGCAGGACCTTTCTTTAGACGAACTCCTAAAGTGGTGGGCGAAGAGCAAAGAGGCGATGAACTGACGGAACTTAAAAAGCCTCCCCAAAGGGAGGCTGGAAAACTAGCTTATTACAAGTCCTATTACTTAACTTGGTCTTTAAGAGCCTTGCCAGCTTTGAAAGCAGGAACTTTCGAAGCAGGAATGGTGATCTCTTCTCCGGTAGCGGGGTTGACACCTTTGCGAGCCTTGCGCTCACGGACCTCGAAAGTACCGAAGCCAATTAAGGTAACCTTATCACCGGCGGCTAGAGCCTCAGAAATGGTGTTCAAAACAGCATCCACAGCTTCTCCCGCGGCCTTCTTAGTCAACCCAGTCTTCTCGGCGACCGCGGAAACGAGTCCCGTCTTGTTCAATGAACTCCCTCCTTCAAATGTGTGGGTTATCGAATCACTATATTCGCTGCAACAAGGCTAAACCCTTTTAGTTAGCCTCCTTTTGCCAAAAAAGTAGCAGATTTTCATGTTCCATCCGGCTAGTAGATTCAGTTTATTAGTTTCTTTGAGTGCCCATCTTTATGCGTTTTTCCCTCTACTCCCAAGCTTTTCACCTATGAATTAAACCAGGAGCGGGTAACAAACTAGAGATGTAAGCCCAATAAATGCAGGAGGGGTAGTAGATGGGCAAGATGACACAGCGTTCTCTGTTATACTATGCTACGTTAAGCCTGGTCCTAGTGGTATCTCTGGTGACTTTCGTCATGGGCTGCCCGGGGCCGGAGCGTGATGAAACCGATATCACCAGGCGCTACAACCAGGAGCCGACGATAACTGTCCAGACGGAGGATGGGGAAAAACACCAAATTAAACTGGAGAAGTACATCGAAGGGGTCGTGGCTGGGGAGATGAAACCTAATTGGCCACTTGAGGCCTATAAGGCCCAGGCCATTTTAGCCCGCAGCTACGCCATGCAGCTCTTAACTGACAACGCTACCAAGGATCCGGCCGGTGAGATTCCCGGCACACATAAACAGGCTCAGGCCTATAAGCCTGAAAACGTCACTGACATTATCTGTAAGGCCGTCAAAGAAACCCGGGGCAAGGTCATAGTGTACAAAAACAAGTTTGTCCAAGCCTTCTTCCATTCTGCCACCGGTGGTAAGACGGCAAAGGCTACCGATATGGGCCTGGTGGATAAGGAACCACCTTATCTTAAACAGGTAACCTCCAAGGAGGAGAAGGCGGATCCCAAGGTCAAGTCCTGGAAAGCCACTTTCCCCCTGGCCGAGTTTGAAAAGGCTGCCCGTAGTACAGGGGTGGACATCAAGGGGCTAAAAGAAGTCCAGATCGGCAAAAAGGATAACGGCGGCCGGGCGGTGACCTTGCGGTTGATCCACTCCGGTGGGACTACTGAGGTCAAAGCCAACGGGGTGCGAGTCGCACTGGATCCGGAAAAGATGAAGTCCACTATGCTCAAAAGGATCGATGTGCAGGGCTCCAATGTGGTCATGGAAGGCAGGGGGTTCGGACACGGGGTCGGTCTTTCTCAGTGGGGTGCTTACACCATGGCCAAAGATGGAAAGAGCGCCAAAGACATCATCAAGTACTACTTCAAAGATATCAAAATCGTTCAGCTGTGGAAGTAGGGTTTCCAGAAGTAATGAAGCTGCGGCAAGGTGCATATCTATTACAGACATGTACTAGGTTTGTAGGGGGAGGAGTCTGCCGTGGCGGAAGAACGCAAAATGGAGACCGGCGATCATCAGCTGAGTCTTAAAAAACGGGAAGAGTTGCGCTTGACCGGTGTCCTCAATGTGGAATCCTTTGACGACCAGGAAATAATTGTGGATACCAATGCCGGTGGGTTGATCATCCGGGGTGAAGACCTGCACATTGGCCAGCTCAACCTAGAGGCCGGTAATCTAGCGGTTCACGGTTTTGTGGACACACTGCAGTACACCGGCGAGTCTATGGGTAAACGCAGCCGGGGACTCTTCGGTAAGCTGTTTAAGTAGCGTTAGATGGTGTACTCCTTAGCTGAGCAAGCTAATGCCTTTGGGTTGATGGTGGTGGCGGGTCTCATCACCGGACTGCTTTTCGACTTCTACCGGGTTTCGCGGGGACGGTTTTTTCCGGCAGGGACCCTGGCCACGTTCGTTGGAGATTTGGTCTTCAGTCTGGTCGGTGCCGTTGTTATCTACACTTTTCTAATCCTTGGCAGCTGGGGCGAGTTCAGGTTCCACTTGGTCCTAGGAGTCCTTCTGGGCTTGGTCTTCTATTTTACTATCTTCAGCAGGCCTACTCTGAGGTTTCTTTTGGCCGTGGTTCACTTCCTGGCCAAAAGCACTAGGGCTCTCGGGGTCGGAGCCAAATACGTGTACTACCAAGGGTGCAACTTTGGTGTCAGGCTGGCTAGGAAGGCAGGTTTGGATAGACTGGTGATGAGGGGGAGGAAGAAAGTGGGAATCTTCCGGGAACGGCTAAACAAAATGAAACCCAAGATGGGGCATAAAGAGGCCAAATCCCGGCGGCCAAAAGGCGAAGTAAGGATGAGCCACAAGGAAAGGCCGAAGGTAAGTAAGAGGTTCAACAAGACGGCCCGGTTGATCTCGGCCAGAAGCAAAAACATCATCAGGGGTTTGGGTCGGGGGTTTAAATTCAAAGGGTAAATTTTGGAACCGGTTTCCAATTGAAAGAAGGAAACCGGTTATTTATGTAGAATTTGTACCCCGAATGTACCAATATTGTACCCTTTTGCTTTAACATGCCACCAAAGAGGACAACCTGAGGTGACCCATGCAGATTGAAATCAGGGGCCTGGAACGCTTAAGTTTGCGGGAGCGCCAGGTCGTGGTCTTAAAAGAGGCGGGCAAATCCAATGAAGAGGTAGCCCGAATGCTGCAGGTGGCCCCGGGTACTGTTGCAACCTTGTACAAGCGGGCCCGGAGCAAGGGTTACCAGGTTGTTGCAGTCCTCCCTTTGGAGAGCTGGGGCCTTTCTGAGGACCCGGCAGAGGAAGGTGATGAATGATGCCACTGGCCTATGACTACCAGCAGGAGAATGTGCAAGTCAGCTCCTACGAAAAGTGGTTTCTGACTGGTGGGAAAGCTGAATGCAGACGGCGCAGAGCGATCAAACGCAAGCGTTTACGGAAGCTATTATTACTGGGGGCCGTGGCGGTTTTGGCCGCAGGCCTCCTCTTTGGATACCTCAGCGGGCTGGTCAAGATCGTACAGTTGAGGGCCAGTATCTCTGGGGCCCAGAAGGAGATCGCCGCCATCAAGGTTGAAATTGCCAAGTTGGAGGAGGAGAAGGCTCTGGTGGAGTCTCCGGAGTACGTTGAGAAAGTGGCCAGGGAAAAGCTGGGTCTAGTCAAACCTGGTGAGGTTAAGTACGTGGTTACCTCTGCCGGCGATGGTTCATGGCAGGAAAAAGATGTAAAAAGGCGGGCCAAAAAATACGACGAGCCCCTTTATTAGGCATTTTAAGCCAATTGACACTGCTAGAGCTAGATTATATAATATAGTAGACTAGTCATTTACAAATAAAGGGAGGACTATTTTACGTGCCGGTAGAAGTTGGCGCTATTATTGAGGGCCGCGTTTCGGGAATTACGAAGTTTGGTGCTTTTGTTGACCTAGAGAATGGCCAGACCGGGTTAGTACACATCTCCGAGATTGCTGACACCTATGTTAAAGACATCCATGACTTCCTGCAAGAAGGGCAAGATGTCAAGGTCAAGGTCATAAACATGAGTGATGGCAAAATCGGTTTATCTATCCGGCAGGTTTACAACGATGGTCCTCGATTCACGCGGCAGTCTCAGAAGGACTTTGAAGAAAAGCTTGCTAGGTTCATGAAGATGAGCGATGAGCGCCAGGCGGACTTGAAGAGGGGGTACGATGCTAAGCGTAAAAGCGGTTCCCGCTACTAAGTAAACTCTTCCTTAACTCGTTGAATCTGGGAAAATATAATAGTGAGATTGTGTTGACAAGAGCTGTGAATTTGGTATAATGATTTTTGCGATTCGTTGAAACGAATCGCATTCGACGCGGGGTGGAGCAGTTGGTAGCTCGTCAGGCTCATAATCTGAAGGTCGAGGGTTCGAGTCCCTCCCCCGCAACCAAATAAAATGTGGCGGCGTAGCTCAGTTGGTTAGAGCATACGGTTCATACCCGTAGTGTCGCTGGTTCGAATCCAGCCGCCGCTACCAAATTTTAATATCAAGAGTAGTGCGCCATTAGCTCAGTTGGTAGAGCAGCTGACTCTTAATCAGCGGGTCCGGGGTTCGAGTCCCTGATGGCGCACCATTTTTTATTTAAGCTCCTGGAGTCGGTTTTGGAACCCGGGAGTTTTTCCTTTATGCTTGTCAATGCGCTGGTTTGTCAATGTCAGTCTAAGGTGAATAATCTTCAAAACGAGTGAACAGAATAAGTACATATTGGACAATTTGTACAAATATGATATAGTGGAGGTGAAGGAGGAATGACTATGTTTACGGAATGGAAGTTTTCGGAAGCCCGTGCGAGTTTCACAGAAGTAGTAGACCGGGCGCAGCGTTTTGAAATTCCTGTTATTCAGCCACGAAAGAAGTCTGAGGACTTTAGTGCCTTGTTACGACGAGACCTATTAAAGGCTTTGTTGGATAAAGATCAGGTCACTGCGTTCTCAGTGGAATTCTTCTCTGAAGACGATGGTTCAGTAACTGTCTCGGTGGATCCATTTGGCATTATCGTTAACGGTGAAACTAGGGAAAAAGCCATAGATAATGCTGTGGATGATGTTATTGATTATGCTAAAGAGTATTTTGAACCCGAGAACTTTCTATTATACTCCCGCTCACCAAATCGTCGCTCCCATCTGGCCCTAGTCGTAAAAGTTCTACTTTCCGATTCGGAAGAACAGGTTAAAGGACTTCTGAACCTTGCCTAAATTTCGTGATCTCCTCCACTATTGTCAACGAACGGGATGGGAGCAATATAAAAACGGTGCTGACCATTATTATTTTCGTAAAATCCTTCCTGACGGGACAGTTTTGAGAACGAAGGTTAGTCACTCCCTTGGTAAAGAGATCCCTCTACACCTTTTTCAGGAAATCCTTAAGAAGCAGTTGAGGGTTTCCAAGGAAGAGTTCAATAAATACATATAACTCTATGTATGAGGGCCGGAATCTTTTTCTTCCTGCATCTAGTTTGTCACAATATGTGAGAAAAAGTCGGTCACTCACATCCTTGATGAAGATTCTTGTACCCTCACGCCGACATGGTTAAGGTTGTTGACAGCATACCGGTGGGTTCAGGGCCCCCACGGTGTCGTTATCTCACCGGATGGCCGGTACATTTGGACAGCAAACCAAATGATTGCCACTGTTGCTTCAGGAAAGTACGCTAACGCCCCAGCAGCCGTCTTTTTATGTTCTCAGGTGGGATAAGACAAGGGCTAAACCCTCCCAATGCCCTTAAGTTCAGTCAGTAGAGCGAAGACCTCATCATCTTCCACTTGCTGAAAATTCTCGTAGTGTTCGCTGACAGCGTAAAATGGCTCCGGTGTTGCCAGGCAGACAACTTCGTCGGCGAAGGTCCGAAGCTTTTCGATACTGTCCGGAGGCCCTACAGGGACGGCGATGACGGTTTTGGCAGCGTTTTGGTTTTGGATGGATTTGATTGCTGCCAGTACGGTCAATCCGGTAGCAATCCCGTCATCGACGATGATCACCCTCCGATTTTTAACTTCCGGGGGCTCGCTTTTGCCCCGGTATTTCTCCATGCGGCGTTTGATCTCTCGGGTTTGCTCTTTTACCTCTTGGTCGATGTAGGCCTGAGGAACTCCCAGCATTTTAACGTAGTCTTCCTGAAGATAGTAAGTCCCGTCTACACTGACGGCACCGATGGCGAACTCGGGGTTGTGAGGGGCACCAAGTTTTCTGGGAATGATCAGGTCCCAGTGGCAGTGTATCTGTTTGATGATCGGGACGGCTACTAAGAGACCCCCTCTTGGGATTGCCAGGACAATTGTTTCCTGACCTTTATACTGCCCGAGCCTGTCTGCAAGTTTTTCCCCTGCTTCCGCCCTGTCCCGGAACATATGGCTCACCTCCTTTACATGTTTTGATCCGGCACTTCTTTCTTATACAACATACTGTTATGCTGTTGTATACCAGAAAGAGGTGGGTCAAAAGTAGTGATTTCTCTTAATAAGCAAGAAGGATAAAAAATGGCAGACGTGGAATTGTTAAGGTCGGTGTGAATATCGGCGATGAAAAAGGTACTAGTTGTAGAAGATTCCAACTTAATAAGGTTTCAGCTCTACAACTTGCTTCGTCGGAAAAATTGCCGGGTCTTCGAAGCCACCTCCATCGAGCAAGTTAAGCAAAACGGGTTTTCGCAAGAAATCAAACTTCAGGACATCGACCTGATCTTGCTCGATATTTA
>JACDOJ010000030.1 GCA_017656135.1 Bacillota bacterium
CATTACCGGATCGGGTGTAGATGGAACAACACAAATGAATGAGATAGGGATATTGTAAACAAAGGACAAAAAAATGGTGCCGAAGGTGGGACTCGAACCCACACCCTGTTGCCAGGACCGGATTTTGAGTCCGGCGCGTCTGCCAATTCCACCACTTCGGCACTTCAAAACAGATTAATTCAATTTGCAAATAATAATATATCATATCCTGGCCTAGCAGGCAAGAGGTTTTTCCCTGTCCCGTTCAGCCGGTAATTAGGATGCCTCTTCTGGCCAATACTAAACCAGGAGGTGCCCAAATGTTAGCTTGGTTCTGGGACAGCAATTCCTATTACCGCACTCTGTTCTACTTAGCCGTCTTTGCGGTCATAGGCTACTACATCTACAAGCTCCTGAGCGCGCAAGGCGTACTCCCCGAGTGAAGTCGAACCAGGTACACTCCACGCTGCTATCCAGCTGTTCCTTTCTGGATGTCCCAAACCCCGGCTTTGAACTCCCCTCTCAGCCAGCCCTTTGACTACTTCGCTGCCGACGTTTCCGGTGGCGCCCGTGGTGTCGACAATTTCTCCAAAAATGATTGCATTTGCAACTAATCCGCAATATAATAAGTGGTACGGCGTAAATGATGATAAGAGAGGCGATAGCGGTGGACAGGTCCAAACAACTAGGAGAAGAAAAAATCTCAACACTTTTGACAAGGTTCTCTATCCCGGCCATTGTTGGCATGATCGTAAACGCCGTCTACAATGTTGTGGATCGGATCTTCATTGGCAACGGCGTCGGCTCCCTGGCCATTGCTGGAATCACTATCGGTTTCCCAATAATGCTGGTGATCATGGCTTTTGCCATGCTGATCGGCATTGGGGCCACCTCTTTGATCTCCATCAAACTGGGAGAGCAGAACAAAGAAGAGGCTGAACTCATCCTGGGAAACGGAACCAGCCTATTGGTTTTGATCTCCCTGGCCATTTCTTTGGTTGGCTTGGTCTTCATCACCCCGCTCTTAAAGGCTTTTGGAGCCAGCGAGGCGGTCCTGCCCTATGCCCGGGACTACATGGTTATCATCATGGCCACTACCGCCATCACCTCGGTGGGTTTCGGGATGAACAACTTCATTCGGGCTGAGGGAAACCCCAAAATCGCCATGCTGACCATGCTGATTGGGGCCATCACCAACATCATCCTTGATCCCATTTTCATCTTCGTCTTTGGCTGGGGGGTTAAAGGTGCGGCCTGGGCCACAGTGATTGCCCGAACCCTCTCCGCTGCCTGGGTCCTTTACTATTTCCTCAGCGGCCAGAGCGTTCTCAAACTGCACCTTAAAAACCTGAAACCCCGTCTGCCCATAGTCAAAATGATTGTGACCATCGGTGCCGCCCCCTTTGCCATGCAGTTGGCTTCCAGCGTCTTGAACACCATCCTAAACAGAACCCTGACCCACTACGGAGGAGATATTGCGGTGGCGGCTATGGGGGTTATCATGAGCCTGATGACGCTCTTGGTGATGCCGGTGATCGGAATCAACCAGGGCGCTCAACCGATCATTGGGTACAACTATGGGGCGCAGAATTATGACCGGGTTAAAAAGGCCCTCAAGCTGGCCATCGCCGCTGCCACGGCAATTGTCACCGTGGGGTTCGTCATCACCAGGCTCTATCCGGAAGAGCTGGTGGCCCTCTTCAACAGCGGAGACCAGGAGCTGATTGCCCTGGGAAGCAGGGCTCTTCAAACTTTCATGCTCTTTTTGCCGATCATCGGTTTCCAGATTGTCGGCGCCAACTACTTCCAGGCTGTGGGCAAACCCAAGGCAGCCATGTTCTTGACTCTTTCCCGGCAGGTGATCCTGCTGATTCCACTGATTTTGATACTCCCCCGGTTCTACGGTTTGAACGGTATCCTCTACGCCGGTCCCGCCGCTGACCTGGGTTCAGCGATCTTGACCGGAATCTGGCTCTACCTGGAGCTGAGAAACCTGACCGACAAACACGAAAAGCTGGCCTTGGAGCAGAGTTAGGGGAGAGAGGACATGGATTCCAGAAGACTGATCGTTACTCCTCGAAAAGCTCCCGCACCCGTTTGAGCTTGTTCCTGATGGGAAGGTTATATGGGCAGCGGGTTTCGCAGGTTCCACACTCCACACAGGCGCTGGCTGTGACTTTCGACGCACGGTACCTCTCTGTGGCCCAGTCTTTGAGGCCGTAGCGCTGGACATACCCCTCGAAAAGGAACATGCTTGGAATATCGATCCCTTCCGGACAAGGCAAACAGTATTCACAGCGCCGGCAGAAGTCTTTCCCCAGTTTCCTGGTAAGCTCAGAGAGGGCTCTTTTTTCTTCTGGCTCAAGAGGCCGGGGGTCTCTTCCTACCGCTATATTCTCTTCCAGCTGCTTAAGCGAGTCCATGCCGGGTATGGCCACAGAGACCGGGTACTGCAGGATCCAGCGCAGAGAGAGGTCGGCCCGGTCAATAGCCCCGCCGGCCAAGGGTTTCATGACGATGATGCCTAAATCTCGCTCCTGAGCAAGCATCAGCAGTTTATCCGCCGGCCTGGTCTCCACGGGGTTGAAGGGAACCTGGATGGTCTCCAAGTGCTCATTCTTGGTTATTTCGCAGAGCACATCGCTGAGGTGGCCGGAGACCCCGATGTGCCGGATCAACCCTTCTTCCTTTGCCTTTAAGGCCGCCTCCAGTGCTCCCCCGGGGCCCGACACCTTCTCCCAAGTTTCCAAGTTTCTGATGTTGTGGAACTGGTAGAGATCCAGGTAATCCGTGCGCAGGTTAGTCAGAGAGGTTTCGATCTCCCGCCGAAACCCGTCGGCATCTCTGGCCATGGATTTGCTAGCCAGGTAAACCTGATCCCTGAGGCCATCTGCCAACGCCAAGCCAATCCGGGTCTCACTGGTAGTGTAACCTCTGGCAGTGTCGATGAAGTTGATTCCCAACTCCACCGCTTTTCTGACCAGGGAAACCGCATCCTCTTCGGAGAGCCGCTGAATCGGGATACCACCGAAACCCACCGGCGTAACCTGCAAACCTGTTTTCCCAAGGCGACGTTTCTGCATGATTACTCCAAAATCCCTTCGTTTTTCAGAGTCCGCAGCGTCTTTTCAAAGGCTTCAATCGAGCGGTCGAGGTCTTCGCAGGAGTGAACGGCGCTGAGCCAGCCCCCCATCGGCAACATATCCACGCCCTCAAGCAGCATGGCCTGGCGGAAGGCATCGCCAAACCGGCCGAAAGGCACTTCCATGAGTGGCCTCCAGTTGACAAAGTCCTGTTTGGATTCATAACCGCTCAAACCAAAGGCCATGTGGAACATGGAACCTTCGCCGTAGGCGAATCCTTTGACGCCAGTAGCCTTAAAGGCCTGGTTCAACCCGTCGATGAGGTATTTGGTGGCCGCATTGGCCAGCCGGCTAGGTTCCCCACCCTTGATCTGTTCCAGCATGGCGATACCGGCTGCTGCCGAGAGAGGATTGGCGTTGTAGGTTCCGGGATGAGAGAACTTATTGAACCGGTTGCGCTTAGGGTCATCACTGTAGGCGATGAGGTCCATGATCTCTTTCGGACCAGTTACCGCGCCACCGGGCAACCCCCCTGCCAGAACTTTGGCGAAGCAGCAGAGATCGGCGTCAATGTTAAAGTACTCCTGAGCCCCGCCTGGTGCCAAGCGAAAACCAGTTATGACCTCGTCGAAAATGAGCAAAACTCCGTGGTCAGTGCAGAGCTGGCGCAACTGCTCCAAAAAACCCGGGATAAAAGGAGTTGTTCCCCAGGTCCCGCCGGTCGGCTCCAGAATAACTGCTGCCACCTTCTGGCCTTCCTCGGCGAAGAGTTTCTCTAAAAAATCGATTTCGTTAGGGGGCGCCACCCGTACATTCTGGAAGACCTCCTCAGGAATCCCCACTGAATCAGGAACATCATACGGAGGATGGACTCCGGCGGTCATAATATCGTGCCAGCCGTGGAAGTGGGAGGCAAACTTGACAATGACCTTTCTCCCGGTGAAGGCCCGAGCCAAACGAATGGCCATCAACGTGGCCTCGGTACCGGAACTGGTGAACCTGACCCTCTCTGCTCCGGGAACCAGCTCTTTCACTAGTTGCCCCCACTTGAGCTCGTTCTCGTGGTTAGCCCCGTAGTGAGTCCCCTTTCGAACCTGCTCACTGACGGCGGAAACCAAATCCGGATGGCTGTGACCTAACATCAAGGAGCCGTGGCCTGTCCAGTAGTCAATGAGCTCGTGGCCTTCCACAGTCCACTTGTGGGACCCTTGAGCTCTCTCCACGTAAACCGGGAAAGGACGCATAAAGCGGGCATCATGAGTGACCCCGCTGGGGAAAACTTCACTGGCCTTGGTGTATAACTCCCCTGAACGCCGAAACTTCTCCTGATACTGCTCTGCTAAGCTCATCTAGATTCCTCCTCTGAATGTTACGAGTGCCACTGATAGAGCCTGATCTGGCCCTGTTGCATTAGATGCTCTAAATATCCTCGGGACAGCTTCACCATCATCCGTCTGACCACCGGAACCAAGAGCAAAACACCCACTAAGTCAGTGAGAGGGCCGGGGATTAAGAGCAAAAGACCGGCCAGGAAAATCAGCAACCGGCTAATCACCTCGGCATCGGGAAGGTGGCCTTCCCAGAGGTCATCTCGAATCTCCTGCCAAGACTGGCCCCCTTGGGTCCGAATCAATAATAACCCCACCAATCCGCTGGTCACCAGCGAGGCCATACTGAATGCCACTCCATAGAGCCGTGCCAGGCTAAAAAGCAGCAAGGCCTCCACCATGGGCACCAGAAACAAAACTAAGAGCACTTTGAACAGCACTGGCAACGCCCCTTAGATAATGTGGACTTTGAGGAGATTGGTACTGCCGGCAATGCCCGGTCTCAGCCCGGCGGTCATCACTACCGTATCGCCCTTTTGGACAAACCCCTGCTCCTCAGCGGCCCTGATGGTGACCTCAATCATCGAGTCAATATCTGAGGTCCTGGGCACCAACACCGGGGAAACACCCCAGCTCAGCGTAAGCTGTTTAGCAACTCGTGGGTTGGGCGTGGCGGCCACAATCGGAGCCTTCGGCCGGTAGCTGGCCACCAGTCTAGCGGTGGTTCCAGACTCAGTGGAAGTGATGATGGCTTTAGCGGCCAAGTCTTCGGCGGTCTGACAGGTGGCGTGGCTAATGGCATCAGCCACCGTCCTGAAGATAGTCTTCTGCTTGCGAAGCAGGTTGCTGTAATCAATGGACTGCTCGGTGTGGATGGCAATCTGGGACATCATCTTAATGGCCTGGACCGGGAACTCCCCCACCGCAGTCTCTCCGGAGAGCATGACTGCATCGGTGCCGTCCAAAATGGCGTTGGCCACATCAGTGACCTCAGCCCGGGTCGGTCTTGGAGAGTGCCGCATCGAATCCAGCATCTGGGTAGCGGTAATTACCGGTTTGCCCAAAGAATTGCTCCGCTTGATCATCCTTTTCTGAACCAGGGGTATCTCATGGGGAGGCAAACTCACACCTAAGTCTCCCCTGGCAATCATCACCGCGTCGGCCTCTTTGATGATCTCATCCAAGTTGGCCAGGCCCTCTTCGTTTTCGACCTTGGCAATGAGAGGGACATTGCCACCGGCTTCCTGGACCACTTGCCTGATCTCCTTGAGGTGGGAGGCGTGCCGGACGAAGGAAGCGGCAATGAAATCAAAGTCATGTTCCACCGCAAACTTAATATCCTGGACATCTTTTTCAGTGATGGCCGGAAGCTCCACCTTAACCCCAGGCAAACTCACACCTTTGTGGGAAACCAGCTCTCCTCCGATGACCACCCGGCAGCGAACTTCGGTTTCGGTGACTTCCTCCACCACCAACTCCAGATTGGCATCATCTAGGTAAACGGTGTTATTTGGTTTCAGATCCCGGGTGAGGTAAGGATAGCCCACATAAACCCGCTCACTGGAACCAGGTCCTGGTACGGTGGTCAAGGTGAAGGATTGCCCCTTACGGAGGTGCACCCCTTTTGGCATTTTTCCCGTCCGAATCTTGGGGCCCTGGATATCCGCAATCTTGCCCACGAAGACCCCTAGCTCAGCTGCGGCTTTATCGACCTCAGCCAGCCTCCGCTCCACCTCGCCGTAGTCAGCGTGGGAAAAATTCACCCTGACGACATTGAGGCCGGCTTCCAACATTTCCTTGATTTTGCCATCCGTGCTCGGCCCTAGGGTCGCCACTATTTTGGTCTTTTTACGCCACATACCATTTGCCCCCTATCATCAAGTCAGATTACGGGCGAGAAAGTATCTCCGCAAGTTCGAACATATCCCGGTCAATCTCCTGGTGTCCGGAAAAAACCTCGCTGAAGGGCACACTGACTATTCTGTTGCCGCGAATTCCGACCATCACACCGTGTTTTCCTTCTAAAAGTAGTTCCACCGCTTTGGCTCCGAATTTGCTGGCCAAAATCCGGTCCATGACTGTAGGAGTGCCACCTCTCTGAGTGTGCCCAAGGATGGTGATCCTGGTCTCGAACCCGGTCTTTTCCCGGATGTAATTGCCCACATACATTCCGGGGCTTTCTACATCTTCTCCGTTAGGCTTAAAGCCCTCAGCCACGATAATGATGCTGTGGGCCTTGCCCCGCTGGTAGCCTCTGACCACCCTCTTGCAGAGTTCCGACAAAGAGCAAGATTCATCCTCAGGGATCAAGATGGACTCCGCCCCGCCGGCGAGGCCGGCGGAAAGAGCAATGTGGCCGGCTTCGCGACCCATGACCTCCACCACATAAACCCGTTCGTGGGAAGTCGCTGTATCCCGGATCTTGTTAACCGCATCCACCACGTTATTGACCGCTGTATCAAAACCTATGGAATACTCCGTTCCGGGGATATCATTGTCGATGGTAGCTGGTACCCCAACTGTCTTGATGCCCCGCTCAGACAAGGCCATCGCACCCCGGAAAGACCCGTCACCTCCTATTACTATGAGGCCGTCGATCTCATTTAGACTAAGAGCCTCGATGGCTTTGAGCAGCCCTGCCTCTCGGGTAAACTCTGCCGACCTAGCGGTCCGAAGAATGGTACCGCCCCGGTGAATGATGTCTGCCACAGACCGGTTGCTGAGTTTGTCCATGTCATTGCGAACCAAACCCGCGTATCCGTATTTAATACCGTAGACCTCCAGCCCATGGTGGGAGGCCATGCGCACCACCGCCCTGATGGCAGCATTCATTCCAGGAGCGTCTCCCCCACTAGTCAACACTCCGATGCGCTTCACCATTATCCCTCGCTTTCTGCGTCAGCACTCTTTCTCCGGTAAAAGACTCCCATCTTACGGAATTTAGCGTATCTCTGCTCTAAGAGAGTTTTAACATCGATTTTCAATAAATCCTGCAAATTCCTGAGTACGGCCTCTTTAATGTTGGCTGCGGTCTGGGTGGCATCCCGGTGGGCACCACCAAGTGGTTCTGGGACAATCTCGTCGATAACACCCAGTTCCATCAAGTCCTTGGCTGTGATCTTCAGGGCCGCCGCAGCCTCATTGGCAAATGATGCATCATGCCAAAGGATGGCTGCACACCCCTCAGGCGAAATCACCGAATATTGGGCGTTCTCCAGCATCAAGATCCGATCTCCCACACCGATGGCCAAGGCTCCGCCGCTGCCTCCTTCCCCTAGAACCACCACTACGATAGGAACCTGCAGCCGGCTCATGTGCATGAGGTTAACGGCGATGGCCTCTGCTTGTCCCCTTTCCTCCGCTTCCAGACCCGGGAAAGCACCTGGGGTATCGATGAAAGTAATCACCGGCCGGCCGAACTTTTCCGCCTGCTTCATCAGGCGCAAGGCCTTGCGGTAACCTTCCGGATATGGCATGCCGAAGTTTCTGGCGATGTTCTCCTTGGTATCCCGGCCCCGTTGTTCGGCGATGATTGTTACCGGTATCCCTTCCAAAAAGGCCAAGCCACCGACGATGGCCTGATCATCCCGGTACAAGCGGTCACCGTGGAGTTCGGTGAACTCCTCAAAAACCAACTTGATAATATCCAAAGCCAGCGGCCGCTTGGGATGACGCGCCAAGCGAACCCTTTGTCCCGGAGTCAGGTTGTCATAAATCTCTTTTTGCAGCTCAGCCGCTTTTTTTTCCAGGGTAGCGATTTCCGCACTGAGGTCAATCCCTTTTTCTTTAGTGAACCGACGCAGCTCCTCGATACGGGACTCCAGCTCCACCAGAGGGCGCTCAAAATCCAGATTTCCGTTAGGCATCGGCTTTTCCACCTCCTACTTGGGCCGGAGCGTGGAAACGCAACAGTTTGGCTAGGGTCTCCTTGAGGTCTCGCCGGTCCACAATGAGATCTATTAACCCGTGCTCCATTAAAAACTCCGCCCGGTGAGATCCGGGGGGCAACTTCTCCCGAACAGTCTGCTCAATAACCCGGGGCCCTGCAAAAGCCACCAGGGCCTTGGGTTCCGCGATGATAATGTCGCCCAGGGAAGCGAAACTGGCCATGACCCCAGCCGTACAGGGGTTTGCCAGCACGGAAATATAAAGGCCTCCGGCTTCATTCAGTTTACCGATGGCGGCGCTGGTTTTGGCCATCTGCATGAGGGACAAAATACCCTCCTGCATCCGGGCACCACCGGAGGTGGAGACGATGATTAAGGGTTTCTTCTCTTCCAGGGCTTTCTCGATGGCCAAGGTCACCTTCTCCCCGACCACGCTGCCCATGCTACCTCCGATGAAGGAAAAATCCATAACCGCCAGAACCACCGGAAACCCTTCAATCTCGCAGGTCCCACAGATGACGGCTTCAGGCAAACCCGTCTTTTCCTGTGCAGCCCTGATTTTTTCCGGATAAGCTGGAAAACCCAGTGGATCTGCGGTCACCAGATCGTCAGCAAACTCCTGAAAAGTCCCTTCATCACAGATACCGGCGATTCGGAACCGGGCCGAAACCCGGTAGTGGTAGCCGCATTTGGGACAAACCATCATATTCCGTTCCAGCTCTTTGTTAAAGAGCAGATTGCCGCACTCTTCGCACTTTACCCAGAGACCGTCGGGGATCTCCCTTTTTTCTTGTTTACCGATAGGGTGAACCGTAACATACTTCGGTTTACTGCGAAAAAAGTCTTTGAGTGTTGGCAAAAACGATCACCTATCCTCCCCAAACGAAAGGACCCTCACACCGAGGTCAACACTTCATGGGCCTCTTCCAGCTCGCTTTCGGGCACCAAAATCTCGTACTGGGAGGTGCCCTCATTTCCTAAAGGCCTGATATTAGCCATGACACCTTCGGCTTGTAGCTTAGCTTGAAGTTCCTCAGCGCTTTGTTTGTCTCTTGCGATGTAGACTACTTGCCACACCGGTTCCCCCTCCTTGCGAAGTTGTTGAAAACCGGTCTTAGTGTACGCAGAGAAGCATCATTAAATCCTTCTTCTCCATTAAGGCATCTCCTGCCAGAAAGGCCCTCTTCCTGGTTATTTCTCCGCCCCATTTATTATTACCTGCTAATAAAAAAACGGGCTGCTTCCAGCCCGCTTTTTAACTGCTATTATTTAAACCATTAGTCCGACTTGATTCCGGCCACTACGATTTTGCCATTTTCTTCCATCCGGTGACAGGTAGTGCACCTTCCATTGTATTTAGTAATGAAATTAGAGTCATCTTCACCTAAGTGTGCGGTGTGAAGCACATACCGGAAGGCGTAATCTTTATTCGGGTTTTTGTGGCATTTCATGCAGTTGTTAACGTCATCACTGGACACCGGTGGATGACCTTCAATGGCTTTGGCCTCGTTGGAGAGACTATACTTACTGCCGGGTTTATGACACTCATTACACTCCTTGGCGTTCTCACCCCGGACATCCGCTGCGACATCGCTCAGCTGACCGACCCTATTGTTATTCCGGTCATCATCATTGTCGTTGTCGATATCCACCCCCTCGCCAACCTGCGCGTTGTCGTTGTCCAAGTCCCTGGCGATCCGATTATCCCGGTTAGTGCTGGCAAACCATAAGTATCCGACTACTCCTAAGGCCACGATTAAAAATACTGTTACCCAGGTTGAACCTTTCATGCTTTACCTCCTTTCAGCATTTAATCTGCACTGAAAGGAGGTAAAAATACTCCTAGTCGGCTCGCCAAATCTTTCCTGGTTACTCGGCTCCTGACTGTAGAGAGCCGTGTCTGGTTAAAATTTGAGCCTTGCCTCTGATCTTAATGGCCGAAGTCAACTCAGTAAACTGGGCCAGGAGCACTTCTCCTTTATCCAGCCTCTCGGTGTGGTGAAACCGGGTCTCCTTGCCTCTGGTCATGCCAATGATGGTTACCCCGTTTTCCAGGGCCTTCACCACAATGTAATCACCTGCGATGCTCGCTAAATCGCAATCCAAAACCATCACACAGCCTCCTTACGTTAGTCTAGGTCCAACTCGGCACGGAGGGCCTTCTCATCCATCTGCCGACGGGCCAAGCCTTGGGTCAAAGCCTCTTTGGCCACAGCGTAAGCCAGATGATTTGGAACCCTGGGGTCAAAGGGGCCCGGGATGATGTAGTCTGCGGAAAGATTCGGCCCTACAAGGTCGGCCAAGGCCCGGGCGCTTGCCATCTTCATCTCTTCAGTGATGGCAGAGGCCCCGACCAAAAGCGCCCCTTTGAAAATCCCGGGAAAGCCTAAGACGTTATTGATCTGGTTCGGGTAGTCAGAGCGGCCGGTGGCCACGACCTTGGCTCCCGCTTCCACGGCTTCCTCAAAGCTGATCTCTGGATCGGGATTGGCCAGGGCAAAAATCACCGGGTCTTTAGCCATGGACCTGACCATTTCCTTCGTCACTAGGTTACCCACCGAAACCCCGATGAAGACATCGGCTCCTTGGAGAGCCTGAACTAGGTCGCCTTCCACCCCTTCAGGATTGGTGAGCCTGGCAATCTCCTGTTTGCTGGCATCAAGCATCTTCAGTTTGGGAGTGAGGATTCCCTGGCGGTCTAAAACCTTAATCTTCCTGGCTCCGGCATTCATAAGCAGTTTGGTTATGGCTACTCCCGCTGCCCCAGCGCCGTTGATGACAATGGAAACCTCAGAGAGCTCCTTATCCACGATTTTCAAGGCATTAAGCAGACCGGCCAGGACCACAATGGCTGTGCCGTGCTGGTCATCGTGAAAGACGGGAATATCCAGCTCCGCCTTTAACCTCTCCTCGATCTCAAAACAGCGAGGACCAGCGATATCCTCCAGGTTGATGCCGCCAAAGGCAGGGCTAATGAGTTTGACCGTCCGGACGAACTCATCTACATCCTGAGTATCTATACAGACCGGAAAGGCATCTACCCCACCGAACTCCTTGAAGAGCACGGCTTTGCCCTCCATGACCGGCAGGGCCGCCCGCGGCCCTATATTGCCCAGCCCTAAGACAGCGGAACCGTCGGTGACCACAGCCACCGTCCGTCCTTTACCGGTGTAGGTCCAGATTTCTTCCGGGTTTTCCGCTATCTCCCGGCAGGGAGCGGCGACCCCAGGAGAGTAGGCAAGGCTAAGATCGTGCTTATCTTTGAGGGGAACTCGGCCGACAATGGAGACCTTTCCCTGCCTGTCACGGTGCAAATTTAAGGCTTCAGCGTACAAGTCCATTTGTAACATCTTTCCTTCCCTAGATTAGATTCTGGCTTTTGGCAAGCTTAATCTTCCACCCGGTGGGCAATGCGAGCAGAGGCAGCGGCGGCCAAACCCGCCACGATGTCGTCCAAGAAGGTGTTGATCAAACCGTTCTCCCCTCTGTCTAAGCGGCCCAAGAGCCCTTCCTTGCACTTATCCAGGTAGCCGAAGGAGGTTAAGCCGATGGAACCGTAGACATTGGTGATGGAGAGGGCCAGAATCTCATCGATTCCGTAAAGGGGGTTGTCTTCGGCGATGATACTCTGCAAGGGCTCGGGAAGAGACCCCTCCTCGGCCAGGATGTCCAGGGTTATCCCGGTCAGTACCGCATGCTGGACCTCCCGCTTATCCAGAACGGCATCGACACTCTCCAAACACTCTTTGAAGGTCAGTTTCGGGTTGTACTTTTTTTGCAGTTTGTAGACGATATCGGCTAGATCCTGAACCTCCACCCCCCGGGCGGACAGCCAGCGCATGACCTCAGTCTTCAGATCTCTTTTGTTCTCATACTCAGGTACGGAATTCAACACATGTATCACCCCATCTAAATCAGGCCAAGTCAAAAATTGGCAGTTACCAGTATATGCCCTTACGTGGGAATTGTAAAGATAATATTCTTCTTTGGCCCACAAACCTTGACCAGCGCCGGAGTCTTAAAAGGTCTCTCCCCTTTCTGGGCAAGAATGGCAAAGTCTTCCCTGGTATATACCGCTAGGTGTCCGGGCGCAAGAGGGATAACCTTGGAAAGCAGGAGCTGGCTGCCTTCATCAGTCTGTTCCACCCGTCCCAAAGCCACCAGGGGTTCCCCCTCTTTAAACAACTCCGCCTGAGAGGCATAAACCCTGGGAAAAGCGATGGCTTCTATGGACCCGTACTCGTCCTCTAAGGTAAGGCGTGCCATCTGCTGGCCCTTACGGGTCCTCCTCACCTGGATACCGCCAACCACTACGCCTATTATAACACTTTCGCCGTCTGCAAGTAGTTCCAGATCGGAAAGGTTTTTGTCGGTGAACTGGGCCAGTAGTTCTCGCCAATGGGCGATGGGGTGACCGGAGAGATAGAACCCTAGAGCCTCCTTCTCCTGGGCCAGGAGCTCCTCTGGGGTCAAGTTGTTTTCTTCGCCCAAAGCACTTCCGGCGGTCTCCGTATCCTGGAGCATCTCCCCAAACAGAGAACCCTGACCCCGAGCTGCACTGTCTTGCTTACGGCCTGTTCGCCAGAGCACCTCTTCATACCGGGCCAAAAGCTGTCTCCGGGGCTCTCCCAAACTGTCACAGGCTCCGGCTTTGATGAGGTATTCCAGAGCCGACTTGTTCAACACCCGGCCGGGAACCCGGCGGCAGAGATCCTCCAAACTGGTGTAGGGGCCTCTCGCCTCTCGTTCCTGTATGATGGCAGCTGCCGCGTTTTCCCCGACGTTCTTCACAGCACTGAGCCCGAAGAGGATTCCTGAATCTGTGATGGAAAAGTCCAGCTTGCTCTGGTTGACATCGGGAGGCAGAACCTTGATCCCCAGCTCATTCCGGGCTGTCGACACATAAGAACGCAGCTTATCGGTATTATGCCTAACGCTGGTCAAGAGGGCGGCGAAAAACTGGGTTGGATAGTACTTGCGGAAATAGGCTGTCCAGTAGGAGATCAAGGCGTAAGCGGCAGCATGAGATTTGTTGAAGCCGTAATTAGCGAAATACTCCATGGCCTCAAAGATTTTTTCGGCCACTTTAGTTTCCACACCACGTTCGGTGGCCCCCTGGATAAACCGTTCTTTCAGAGAGAGCAGGACATCCAGCTTCTTCTTGCCCATAGCCCGCCGGAGCAGGTCGGCCTCACCTAAGCTGAAACCGGCTAATTCTGAGGCGATGCGCATCACCTGTTCCTGATAGATCATGATCCCGTAGGTCTCTTTGAGAATAGGAATGAGAGCCGGGTGCAGGTACTCCACAGGTTTTTCGCCGTGTTTGCGGGCAGCGAAATCCGGGACCATATTCACCGGCCCGGGACGGCCCAGGGAGATCAGGGCAATAAGGTCCTCGAAACAGGTGGGCTGAACCTGGGTCAGCAAGCGGTGAAAAAGCCTGCTTTCCATCTGAAAGACACCCTGTGCCTGACCCTGGGAGAGCATCCGGTAGACCTCAGGATCATTGGGTTCGAGCCTGGCCAGATCCAGTTTCCTCCCGGTGGTTTCAGCCACCAGTCTGCAGGTCTTATCAATCACCGTCAGGGTCCTGAGGCCTAAGAAGTCCATCTTCAAAAGGCCCAAGGCCTCCAGAGAAGACATGTCATACTGGGTAACCGCCCCTTCCTCGGACCCTTGCTGCAGAGGAACTAATTTCTCTAAAGGAGCGGCGCCGATCACCACTCCGGCAGCGTGAGTAGAAGCGTGCCGGGGCAAGCCTTCAATCCCTCTGGCAATCTCCAGGAGCCTTTTGACCTCAGGATCCTGGCGGTACTGAGCGGCCAACCGCGGCTCCCGCTCTAAGGCTTCGGCGATAGTAATACCCAGCTCATTGGGGACCAGTTTGGCCAGCTTGTCCACTTTACTGATGGGCCAGTCCAGGACCCTCCCGACATCCCGGATGGCCGCCCGAGCCTGAAGAGTTCCGAAGGTGATGATCTGAGCAACCCGTTCGCTGCCGTATTTTTGTCGTACGTACTCGATGACCTCTCCGCGGCGCTCGTAATCAAAATCGATATCAATATCAGGCATGGTGACCCGTTCGGGATTTAAGAAACGTTCAAATAGCAGGCCGTATTTCAATGGGTCCACGCCGGTAATTCCTAAAAGGTAGGCCACAATGCTGCCGGCGGCTGAACCTCGGCCTGGTCCCACCGGAATCCCCTGGCTCCTGGCGTAGCTAATGAAGTCCCAGACAATCAAGAAGTAGTCGCTGTAGCCTAAAGAGGATATGACTGAAAGCTCCCGCTCTAAGCGTTTTTGAGCCTCTTTCAGCCTCTCTGCCGGGTACTTTTCTGGGAGGGTCGCTTGGCACAACTCCCGCAGGTACTGGTCGGCGGTCTTTCCGTCCGGCACTTCGTACACCGGAAGGTACATGCCGCCCAGCTCCAACTGAAACTGGCACCTCTGGGCAATCTCGCCGGTGTTGGCAACTGCCTCCGGCACTGCCGAAAAGAGTTTAGCCATCTCCTGGCCGGACTTCAAGTAGAACTGGTCATTGGGAAACTTCAGCCGGTCGTTGTCGGCCAGTCTGGCCCCTGTGCCGATACAGAGCAGGACATCATGGATTTCAGCATCTTTCTGGGAGAGGTAATGGGCATCATTGGTGGCAACCAGCGGCAGGGAGAGCTCCTGGGCCAACTGGATCAGAGCGGCGTTGACCTGCTTCTCCTCGATCAGCCCGTGGTTCTGGAGCTCCAGATAGAAGTTCCCCGGACCAAAGACCTCCTGATACCAGCGGGCAGCGGCCCGGGCTCCATCTAGATCGTGACCGGCAATCAGGGATGGGATCTCCCCGGCCAAACAGGCACTTAAGGCGATTAAACCCTCGCTCTTCTTCTGGAGCAGCTCCTTGTCCACTCGGGGTTTGTAGTAGAAACCCTCTAAGTGTGCTTTCGAGACCAGGGAAACCAGGTTGCGGTATCCGGTTTCATCCTTGACCAAGAGCACCAGGTGGTAGGGCTTATCCTTAGGGTTGGTGTCAAAGCGGGAGCCAGGTGCCACATAGACCTCACAGCCGATAATGGGTTTGATCCCGTACTTTTGAGCTGTACGCACAAACTCCACGGCCCCGTAGAGGTTGCCGTGGTCAGTGACAGCCAAAGCCTTCATCCCCAGCTCCGCAGCCCGCCGGCAGAGCTTGTCCAGGGGACAAAAGCCGTCCAGCAAGCTGTACTCGGAATGCACGTGTAGGTGTACAAAACCGGAAGCATCCACTTTAATCCGCCTGCACCCGTTTGATATTAGCCCCTAAGGAGTTCAGCTTTTTGTCCAAGGCCTCATAGCCCCGGTCGATGTGTTCGATGCCGGTGATCTCCGTGACCCCTTCAGCGGCCAGGCTGGCCAAAACCAGCGCCGCTCCGGCCCTCAGGTCGGTGGTTTCCACTGGAGCGCCGGTAAGCTTGGGGACGCCCCTGACAATAGCCGTGCCGTGTTCGACCTTGATGTCTGCACCCATACGCCGGAGTTCATCAACGTAGCGGAAGCGGTCAAAGATGTTCTCCCTGATGATACTGGTGCCCTGGGCAATGCTCATCAAGGAGACGAATGGCTGCTGCAGGTCAGTAGGAAACCCGGGATAAGGGGCGGTTTCTACATCCACGGCCCGGGGGCGCTCCGGGGCGTAAACCCTGATTTCACTGAGGCTCTCCTCGATCTGGACCCCGGCCTCCTGCAGGTTCAAGACAGCAGAGCGAACGTGTTCCGGAACCATATCCGTGATCACCACATCACCACCGGTGATGGCCGCGGCTATCATCAGGGTTCCGGCCTCAATCCGGTCAGGGATGATGGAGTACTCTGTCCCCCGTAGGCGTTTCACCCCTTCGATCTTGATCACATTGGTGCCGGCCCCCTTGATCTTGGCCCCCATGGAATTGAGGAAACTGGCCAGGTCGACGATTTCCGGCTCCTTGGCTGCGTTTTCTAAGATAGTAGTGCCCTGAGCCAAACTGGAAGCTATCATCAGGTTGATGGTCGTCCCCACGCTGGAGCGATTGATGTAGATCTTGGTTCCGGTGAGCCGGGTGGCCTCAGCCTTCATCAGCCCGTGCTCAATATGGATATCGGCCCCGAGAGCCTGGAAACCTTTGATGTGAAAGTCCACCGGCCGGGAACCCAGCGAACAACCACCCGGCAGAGGCACCTCGGCCTTGCCCAGCCTGGCCAAGAGCAGGCCGGCGGTGTAAAAAGAGGCCCGCATCTTGCGCACCAGTTCATACGGGGCCTGGTAAGAGCGGATGCAGCTGCCGTCCACTCGCATGGTATTACCATGAAACTCGACTTTAACCCCCAGGTCCCGCAGGATTTCAGCTATGGTATAAACGTCTACTTCAGACGGAACATTCTTCAATAAACACTCTTCATCAGCCAGGGCCGCGGCCACGATAATAGCCAGGGCGCTGTTTTTCGCCCCGCTGACGGCCACCTGCCCTTTCAAGCGGTTTCCACCGTAAACAACGTATTTCTCCAAATCTTACACTCCCACTGTACTAGTTCTCTTTCTGCAGATAATTGCGTAACAAAGTTTCCAGCAGTTCATCCCGGTCGATTCTTTTGATCAGCATCCGCGCATTATTGTGACTAGTGATGTAGGCAGGGTCGCCGGTCATCAGGTAGCCGACCAGCTGGTCCAGGGGGTTATAGCCCTTCTGGCGGAGAGCCTCATAGACCTCCTGCAGGACAGCCTTGAGGTCAGGTCGCTCACTCTCTACTGCCCTGAACATCATGGTGCGGTCCAGATTAGAATCGGACACCTCTTCCACCTTCCTTTGTACATATGCTCTACTGGGAGTATTGGCCTTTGAGGCCCTTGGCTCCTCTTAGAACCCCAAATATATCCTTTTCCTTCTTAGTTAAATAGTAACAAAAAACTGGCAAGGATATCACCGGTAATTAATCCCCTGCCCACGGCAAGTTTCAGGCCGATCTTGGCCGGGAGCGCCAAGCGCAGCGCCCAGCCTATCAAGAGGGAGGCGCCCCAAGGGGCAGGCAGGAGCAATCCCCAGGCAAAATAGATGTAGTTTGGAGCCTCCCTAAGTATGCCGACGATCATTAAAACCATGAAGAGAATCCAGATAAAAGGAGAGAAACCCACACCAGTCAAACTTGCCAGCCAATTCCCGGCATCAGACGGAAACTCAGCAAGGCCTCGGGCCACCGGCTGCCAGCTCAAGAGCAAGACAGCGAAGATGAGGGAGAAAAACAGGAGGGTGACCGGAAAACCGGAGTGCTTAGTCAGGCTATACCTCTCCCCTTCCTGACGGTAGCTCACTACCAAGATTGCAGCCAAAGCTGCCATGAGGCCCAGGGCCACTTCAAGGAAGATGCCGCTGTGCCCTGGAGCCAGCCAACCAAGAAAGGCCCAGCTAGGAAAGAGGATCAACCCTACTGTCCCTTTGGCTAAAGTGGTGTAGATGTAACCCAGAGCTGCTGCCAGCGCGACTAACAGAGCCTCTTTACCGGTGGCGGCCACCAAAAGGACCAGCACCATGCTGCCTTTAAGTAGTTTCTTCTCCCAGTGCCCGCTTGAAGAGGCCGGAAAGAGATTTAGCTGGCCTAAAGTCCTTTGCCGGTCTAGGATGGTTTTAACGAAGAAGGCCAGCGCTGGGAGCAGGAGGCTGCAGAAGGCCTTTTGCTGGACCAAAGTGGCGGTGTAAGTACGAGCTGCCGGGGAAAAATAGTGGTAAAGCCAGGCGCTAATTGAAGCCAACCCGGTCAGGTATAGTGGTTTGGCTAGTGCCAGCGCATAACCGGTGAAAAGGGGAACGAGCCCAGGAATAGGTAGGCGTAGACTGAACCCAGCAACCAAAGAGAAAGCAAAATAGGGGGCGTACCTCAAAGGCTCGGCCAACAGCGAGGTCAAGAAAACCTCGCTAACTGGCATCAGTTTGGCCTCAGAAAGCAAGTAAAGGGAGACAGCGGCTGCAGCCAAGCACCCTAAAACGAGCCTTAATGGTTCATGGGAAGCGGCGAAGACCAATAAGGGCAGAAAGGTAACCCACTTGAGGAGAGCGGTCCAACTCTCGCCAACCCGCTTGTAAACCCCGACGGCAACTGGATTGCCCGCGACTGGTAGCTCCAGAGCCACGGCTAAGAGCGGCAGAAGCCAGGGGAGCCAATATAATCCAACGGCCTGTTTCTGGGGGCTTGCCCATGCCGACGGGTCTCGAGTCAGTGTAAAGGCCAAGATAGCACCGGTCGCCGCCAGCCTTGTCCCTGCTAGAAATTTGTATATCTGCACAGCTTTTACCTCCTTGTTGTTCACATAAAGCTATGCAGACAAGCTAAAGAATATGATTGTTGGACCTGGGACTTTGGAGGAGTTCAAGCTAGACAAAACCCGTCGGATTTTGACGGGTTTTATCTTTTCTTTTTATAAAGATTTTGTTTGGATTTATTTGCCAGGGTTTAACCCGTTGTGGACCTCATAGGTCCAGTTCTTGCCGTAGTTGTTGTCCCAGGATTTGCCGTCGGTGAAACAGAAGTGGAACTGACTGTCAGTATCAATGGCCACCTCTGCTGTCCACGAACCATCCGGTTGTTTGGTCATGGGAACATCGAAGACTTCTTCCCAGTTGTCGCCGGTGCCGTAACCGGCATGGAGCGTTATCTGTTTAGCACCTTGTTCGGCTAAGGTACCGTTATATCTGACGGTCACTGTCTCACCGGCGGTGATAGGAGTTGGCGAGACCTCGATGCCGTATTCCTCGTTGAAATTCCTGCCCAGTCGACGCCAAAGTTCGAGCATCTTCTTCTCTCCTCCTTTCTTTACTTGAATCTAGGCAGTAGTCTACCCCAAAGAGAGAGGCATAATCATGTTGTTGACGTGCTTTGGTACGGTGTTCGATTGTATATAACTTATTTTCTAATACCTCTTTACACAGGTTGGATACCGTGTTATACTATCAAATGTCACAGATGTGGCCCCTTCGTCTAGAGGCCTAGGACGCCGCCCTCTCACGGCGGTAACAGGGGTTCGAATCCCCTAGGGGCTACCAATAATGTTGTTTTACCTCTTCCAAGCTGGAAGGGGTTATTTGTTGTGTAAGACATATAATGGAATCTCAAGCGGTCCAACTTTGAACGTTTTTAAGGTCTTTTATCAACTCCAGAAATATTAAAACCAGTTCTGGCTGGAACTGAGTTCCTGAACACCTAACTAACTCATCTAGAGCTTGCCCGGCTGAGTAAGCCCTCTTGTAGGCCCTTTCGTGAGTCATAACATCAAAGGCATCTACAATTGAAATGATTCTGGAATAAAATGGAATTTGCGTTCCCCTCAGACCTTGAGGATACCCTGTCCCATCCCAACGTTCATGGTGATGCAAGATGGCCTCAGCTATATGAGCAGTTTCGGGGATTCCCCTGGCAATTTTGTAGCCGATCTCCGGGTGTTTTTTGATCGCCTCCCATTCAGCCTCACTCAACTTGCCGGGCTTTTTTAAAATCTCTTCAGGAATACCAATCTTGCCAATATCATGCAAAGCAGCCAGGAGACATAGGTCATCAGTTTCTGAATCCGAAAGACCGAGTTTTTTAGCCATCTTCAAGACCATATCCTGCATTCGCCTGGCATGGTCGTCTGCTTCATGATTCTTTACGTGCAAAGTCTTTTGAAAGGAAGCCAGGATTTTACTATGAATGCTTTTACCTTGAAACAACTTATGTTGGTACATCTTATCCTCAATATCCTTGATAAGTTGTTCATAATCCTGGCAAATCTTGGTCTTGGTCATATATCCCAGCGATATGCTAGGCTTGATGAAGAACAATTGATCACTATCGCATAACTTATGAATCTTTTCACAGGTTTCGCGTAAAACCTCTTCATTTGCCTTTGGCATCAAAATTATAAACTCATCTGCACCATAGCGAGCAACAATATCACCTTCTCTGGCAGCTTCCTTGAAAATGGTAGCAACTTTGACCAACATCTCATCTCCGGTAGAATAGCCAAAGGCATTATTAATCAGTTCTAGCCCGTCGATATCACCCATTACTAGGCTAAGTGGTAAAGATGATACAGTATCCAATCGGGTAAAGGTCTTTTCAAAGTAGGCCCTGTTGAAAAGCCCGGTTAGTTTGTCGTAAGTATCA
>JACDOJ010000031.1 GCA_017656135.1 Bacillota bacterium
CCCAACTGCAGATGATGATCAACCAAAAAAGAGCCAAAGCCTTAAAGGAGCAGAACTTGGCTGCGGTGACCCCGGAAATCCTCAGCCCGCCCACTGAAGAGACCTGCCTCACCAAGACGATTGCAGAGATAGACCTGATGAATAAGATCATCGAACAGATGGTGCAGATCACCAAGATTGACTCGGGAAAGATGGTCGTGAACCTCGTCGAGTGTGATCTGGTCCCTTTAGCCAGGGATATGGCCTCCACCTTAGCCCTTAACTTGGGCGAGGAAAGGCTAAAATTAGAAGTCATAGACCCTGAGGTAAGGGCTAAGGTCGATCCGAGTGCACTGCAGCAGATCTTGAGCAATTTGATCTCCAACGCCGCCAAGTACTCGCCGGAAACCGCCCCGGTGATAATCCGCGTCTATGCAAAAGAAAACCGGGCCTGTATCGCTGTGGAGGATAAAGGCATCGGAATCCCCCTGGCCGACCAGAAATCTGTTTTCTCCAAGTTCTACCGCAGCAGCAACCTGGCCGGAGTCGCTACCGAAGGATTAGGACTGGGGCTGTACATCACCGCTCGGTTGGTGGAGCTTCAGGGAGGTGAGATTAACCTCACCAGCACTCCCGGCAAAGGCAGCACTTTTGAGGTTCAATTTCCTAACCTGTGAAGGGTAGCTCTCCCTGGGCAGGCTCTCCGCTTGCCAAGCTGCCGGCAGCGAGCTCAATCAGGCGGGAATCAAGGGCCTCTGCCTGGAGCGCCTCGGCAACCCACCGATGACAGGTGAAGAAGAGGACCTGCTGTTCCTGGGCCACCTGCCCAATCAGGGCACAGGCCTCCTTGAACCTCTCTGCATCCATGTTGACCAGAATATCATCCATGATCAGGGGGAGGGCTTCGGCATCCCGGGAGAACTTCTGGGCCAAAGCCAGCCGCAGGCAGAGATAGAGCTCTTCCACAGTACCTCTGCTCAGCTCCTCAGGGTTCAGCCGTTCCCGATTGGCCCGTTCAACGTAGATCCCCTCTTGGTCGATGGGCTTGACCACCCGGCGATACCTACCTTGGGTGACCCGTTCGAAATACTGAGAGGCTTTGGCCATAACTTCAGGCTGTTTCTCCCGTTCATAACGTTCTTTAGCCTTATCCAAGGCGTATCGAATCAAGGCGTATTTGGCCCACTCTCTGGCGCCTCGCTGGACCTCTTCCAATTTGAGGTTATACTCCAAACGCAGGGCCGCCAACCGGTCATCCACTTCCAGGGCGCTGATGCGCTCCTGGATCCGGCCTAACTGTGCCTTGAGTTCGTCCAGGTGCTTTGTGGTCCCTTGGTACTCCCGCTGCCACTTATCCCGTTCAGTCTCAATCTTGGCTTCATCGAGACCTGAATAGACCCTCTGAACCTCGCCAAACTTCGCCTCAGCCAACCCCATTCTCACCGCAATATTGGCCACCAACCGTTCCCGCTCTGTGTAGAGATCCTGAAGTTCCTGAGCTGAAGTCACCTCTTCCCGCAGCCTACTGACAGCTTCGGCCACAGCCGAGTACTCACTGACCTCAGTTTTGCCTAAAGCGGTCAATATCCGATTAACTTCACTCTTCGTCGTCTCCAATTGGGATTTGGCCTGCACCAGCTTGGCTCTGATCTCTTCCTGCCGCCTGATCTCTCCCTGCACAGCCCGCACGCTGCTCAAGAAACTGGCGACCCCTTCCCCATCCAACAGCGGGGAAACTCCCAGTCTAGTAAGATAAGACTGCCATTCTGCCTGCTTTTGGGCGAGCAAACCCTGGGCTTCAGCCAGTTCCTCTTCTTTTTGACGAAGCAGGCTCTCGCTGTCAGCAAGGTCCTGACGGGCTCTTTTCAGCTCCCGCCGCAGCCTGGCCGCCTCTTCCAGCTTGACTAAAAAGTCTCTGGCCTCCTGCAGGCTGCGGTGGTCTAGGATCTCCCCTTCCACCGGCAGAACCTGAGCCAGTTCCCCAAGGCGCACTGCGATTTTACCCCTCTCCGCCTCCAGGCTTTCTTGTCTTTGCAGGAGCTCCGCCTCTTTGGCCTGAATGGACTGCATTTGAGCAATGTTCTCTTTACGGCTGCCTCTCCCGATGACAAACCACAGTCCCACCAGGCCCCCGAGGATGAAGACGAGGGCCAGCGGCCAGAGGCCTGCGACCAAGGCTATCAACCCACCGGCCAAAACCGCACCCCAAGGCAGATAAGCTCCGAACCTGCCGCCACCCTGCTGGACCTGCCTCTGGGCGGCCTTCTCCCGCTCAAGAAACTCCTGCTCCTTTTCTAAGAGGGCCAAATCAGCAGTTATCCCAGCCTGCCTCTGCAGAAGCTCTTCTGCCTCCAAGGTGAGAGACTTGACGGCAGCTGGGTCTAGATCTGTTTCCACCTCGCCGCTTTCAGCCAAATCCTCTTCGAGGCGTTCCACCGGTTTGCGGCGCTCGGCCACAACTTCTTGCTGCCGGGCGACCGCCTCCTTTTTGGACCTAACCTCCTCCTCGGCCTGGCCCAACTCTTTGGCCAGCCTCCTGATCTCCTGCTCGGTGACGATATCCGTCGGAAAGGCCAGAGCTTCCTCTGGAGACCAGTTCATGCCGAGTTCCTCCAAAGAACGGTTGACCCGGTCCACAGCACCGGTCAGCTCTTGTTTGTAGCCTTGGTATACGGACAACAGCTCTAGGAAAGAATCGAGCCCTAGGTACAAAGCGGTTATCTTCTCAGCGTACTGAGTTATGACAGACTGGTCAGGGGCGGACTCGCTCCGCTGCTCTACTCTGAGGTTGATCTCCTGCAGTTCTAGCCAGGTGGGCCAGAGCTCCGCTAGATTCTGGTAGTGGAGGCGCTGCCTATTCAGCTCTTCAACCTTTGTCTCCAGGGCGCTGATTTCCCTCTCGACCTCAAAGAGTTCTTCCTGAAGACGGGCGTACTCTTCGGGCCGCTGTTTCAACTCCTCAATCTGGACCTCTAGGGCTTCCAGCTGGGAGAAAAGCTGTTTGAGCCGATTTTTCCGCCCCCCTGGTTTCCAGAGCTCACCCATCTTCTTCTCTAACACCTTCTCCACCTCAGGCAGCGACCTGCCCCGGCCGGTGTACCCGGCACTGTAGAGACCGGATTGGAGCTCCGATTCAGCCAATCCCCCCAGCTCATCCAGGCCGAAGGAGAAGTACTGGGTGTAACTCTGCTTGGAGAGGTTGCCTAACAAAACGCTGAATGCCGTCTCAGGTAAAGTGGTGCCCCCTATGGTAGTAACCACTGGTGGAGCCGAGATCCGTTTATCAGTATGCCGCTTCACCACCAGTTCTCCGGCAGAGTCCGTGCTTAGGACCAGCCTGCCGCCGTGAGTTCCGCCCTTGAGAGGAGCATGGAAATCCCGGGCCGTGCTGCGGTCAAAGCCAAAGAGAATACAGTTGATAAAGTGCATTAAGGTGGTTTTACCGGCCTCATTGTTTCCGAAAAAGATATTCAACTCGGGGGACAGGTCTTCCAGGGAAAAATCCCGAAAAATTCCGTAGCCGTCGATGTGTATAGCCTTTATCCGCATCAGTCTTCCTCCCCCAGTAATAAATCCAAACCGGTGTTTTCGGCGGCCCGGATCAGCTCAGACAGCTCCCCTCCACGGGGAAGCTCCAGATAACGCCGGTACTTGCTGTCATACAATGAGCTTAGCGCGGCTGCCACCTGTGGGGCGCCCTCCTCTTCGGTGAGCTCCGCGAGGGCTCTCAGAAAATCAGCGGTTATAGTCTGGGAACGACGCTCCGCTTCCTTGTCGATCTCCGGGTCAGTGCGGATCACCAGATCATCCAGGTAAACTCCGCGAAAGCCCCGGAAACTCCGGCCTCGAAACTCCTCCAAAAGTTCGGCCCGGGTTTCCTCCGCTGCCAGTTCCTTATGCAGGAGGCCCCGGCCGGTAAGCTCCACTCTGGCCACCAAGTACCCAGCGGAACCTGCATAAGTTTCGATGGCCTCCTCTAAGCCTGAGAACAAATCTTCCAACTTCTCCCAAGGGGTAATATCCAAGGAGATGGTTTCCCGTAAAACCTCTGCCGTGGGCAGAAAAGTGCAGCTGGTCTTGGTACCTATCACTTCCACCAGAAAACAGCCCTTGGGCCCGGTTTCCCTGGCCGAGCGTCCCTGGGGCGGCCCCGGGTAGGCGATGACCGGATCCATTTGGCTTAAAACCAGCTTCCTGTGGACGTGCCCTAAGGCCCAGTAATCCAGGGAAGCGGCCCGCAGGTCGGCCAGGCTGCAGGGAGCGTAATTGTCATAGCCGGGCTGTCCCCCCACATTGGAGTGCAAAACCCCGATGGTGTAGTTCGCCCGGCCGCTCTTCCTAAAAGAGCGGGCATAGTTCTGGGTGGTGTTTTGGTCAGGGTAGCTGATGCCCAATAGCTCGGCCACAACCTCCCCGTTTTTCCGGTGGAGGAAGCTGCCCACCTGTCCCTCAGGGAAAAAACAGACCCCATCCGGCCAGCTGAACCGGGCGCCGGTGGCATCGCCGTAATCATGGTTTCCCTTGGCGATATAGGTCTTGATACCGTGTTGGGCGAGGCGGGCCAGACCGTCTCGAAAACGCACCTGAGCCCGTAGGTTTTGTTCAGAAGAATCATAGACATCCCCGGCCAAGACCAGGAAGTCCACCCCTTTTTCAATGCAGAGCCGGATGATCCTTTCAAAAGCCCGAAAAGGAGCTTCCCGGAGACGCTCTCGCCACTTTACATCACACTCCCCCAAGTTTTTGAAGGGGGTTCCTAAGTGTAAGTCAGCGGCGTGGATAAAAGAAAAAGAAGTCACCTGATGCCACTCCTGTTTTCGGTAGTTTACTCCTCTTTTCCACGAGGGCGAAAGGGATTCCTTTTATAGGCTCCGGTGAAAAAGTAGTGACATCAAGAGGATGGATGTGATAAGATACAAATAATAACATTTAAAAAGCAGGTCGAATTAAACACGATGAACAGGAAAAGTAGGCTCAGTTAACCGTACAGAGAGCCTGTGCCAGGTGAGAGACAGGCCGGGTCCCTGAGTTGAAGTTCTCCTGGGAGTGCGACGGCTGAACCGCGAGTAGGCCGTTTGCGGAAACCTTCACCGTTAAAAGGAGGCGGGTATCGGAAGGAAACCCTTCCCGTACTCGAGACAGAGTGGGCTCTTTCAGAGCCAATTAGGGTGGTACCGCGAAGTTTACCCCTCGTCCCTAACCGGACGGGGGGTTTTTGTATATCGGAAAGGAGGGTCTTTGTGCTAGTTACCTTCAGCTCAGATGCCACAGAGGCTGAGGCAGCCGGTGCTCTGGATCATCTTAAAGCCAAAGGAGCCAATGCAATCCTGGTCCCCGCCGCGGGCGTCTGGCGCATTGTAATCCTCTCCGGGCAAATCGCCCCGGAAGATATCGGTTTTCTCCCCGGTGTCCAAGAGGTCAGGCCGGTTCTAAGCCCATTCAAACTGGCCAGCCGGGAGACCTGCCCTGAGGATACGGTTGTGAACGTTGCCGGGGTCAAAATCGGCGGCGGCCAACCGGTAGTCATCGCCGGCCCCTGCGCCGTCGAAGATGAAGAACAGACCTACAAAGCCGCTCTCATGGTCAAAGCTGCCGGGGCCCACCTACTCCGAGGCGGTGCCTACAAACCCCGTACCTCACCCTACTCCTTTCAGGGGCTGGGCCGCCGGGGTCTGGAGATTCTGGCTGAGGCCGGCCGGAGCGTAGGTCTGCCCGTAGTTACTGAAGTGGTCGCCACCGACGATCTGGAGTTGGTCTCTATCTACGCCGATGTTCTGCAGATTGGCGCCAGAAACATGCAGAACTTTGCCCTGCTTGCGGCCGCCGGGAAAGCCGGCAAGCCCATTCTCTTAAAGAGAGGGCTCTCCGCCACCATCGAAGAGTGGTTGATGGCCGCCGAATACATCCTCAAGACAGGAAACAGGCAGGTTATTCTCTGTGAACGAGGGATCCGCACCTTTGAAACCCTGACCCGTAACACCCTGGACCTCTCAGCGGTAGTGGCAGCCAAGGTCTACTCCCACCTGCCGGTCCTGGTCGATCCCAGTCACGCCACCGGACTGCCGGAGCTCATCATCCCTCTCTCCCGAGCCGCGACAGCCGCCGGTGCCGATGGGGTCATGGTCGAAGTGCACCCTGAACCCTGTGAGGCCAAATGTGACGGATTCCAGGCTCTAACCGCAAAAGAACTCTCCCAATTAATTGAGGAAGTACGGAAAGGAGCTGAGTGCAGATGAAGATTGGGTATCTCGGACCCCCAGGAACCCTGACTGAAGAGGCGGTGGGGGTGTTCACTCAGGCCTTGGATATCCCTATCCAAGAAACCGACCCCGTCGCCGGCCTGCCTAGCCTGTTAGAAGGGCTGAACAAGGGCGAGTATCACCTGGCAGTTCTCCCAGCCGAGAACTCACTGGAAGGGTCGGTCAACACCACCTGGGACTGGCTGGTCTTTCGTTTGGAAGTGCAGATTGTCGGCGAGTGCACCCTGCCGGTCCGCCATTTTCTGGTCGGCCACCGGGCGCAAAAACTCGGCGAGATCAGGACTGTGCTCTCCCACCCCCAGGCCCTGGCCCAGTGCCGGGAGTTCGTGCGAACACACCTACCTCGTGCCAAAGAGTACGAGACCGTGAGCACCGCCGAGGCCGCCCGGATCGTCTCCGTCAACCGCCTGCCGGTGGCAGCCATCGCTTCAGCCAAAGCCGCCCACCTCTACGGTCTGGACATTCTGGCCGAAGACATTCAGGACGTCAAAGAGAACTACACCCGTTTTCTCCTTCTGGGCAGAAAGCCGGTCTCTCTCACCGGAAACCACTCCTATAAAAGTGCCCTGGTCTGCGGGGTAGAGAAAGATCGGCCCGGAGGCTTATGGGAGATTTTGGATGTCTTTGCCAAAAGAAATATCAACCTGACCAGAATCGAGTCTCGTCCGGCCCGTAAGAGCTTAGGAGATTACATCTTCCTCATCGACTTAGAAGGCAGGCTGGAGGATAGTGCAGTCGCTGAAGCCTTGGCTGAACTTGAGGCCAAGAAAGCCTTGATCAAAATACTGGGCTCCTATCCTGTACTTAAGGTTTAATAAAGCTCGTGCCGGCGAAGAAGGGCCTCATTCTCTAAGATCGCCACAGGTTCGTCCACCACTACCTTACCTGCTTCCAGAATGATTACCCGGGAACAAGTGGCCTTGATCAGCTCCAGGTCATGAGAAGCGATCAGCATCGCCTGTTTTGCCTGGTTGATGATTTCAATGAACTCCCGTCGCCTCTTAGGGTCCAGGTTGCTTGAGGGCTCATCCAGAAGCAGCAGATCAGGCTGCATGGCCAAAACAGTAGCTAAGGCAACCCTCTTTTTCTCCCCGAAACTCAAGTGGTGGGTGAGACGGTCCTCGAAGCCTTCGGCTCCTACCGCAGCCAGGGCGACCTGCACCCGCTTCTCCACTTCGGGCCTTGATAACCCCAGGTTCTCCGGACCGAAAGCCACATCTTCGTAGACCGTAGTCATGAAGAGCTGATCATTGGGGTCCTGAAAAACCAGACCGATTCGCTGCTTACGTAGTTTACTCCGGGCTTTTAGGTTTTCTACTCCGGCCAGGGTAATCTCTCCCTCGGCCTTGAGCACGCCGGCAATGGAAAGGAGCAAAGTTGACTTACCGGCCCCGTTTAACCCCAAGAGACCGACTTTTTCCCCGGCATTGATTTGAAAAGAGACCCCTTTGAGAGCCTCCCGACCATCAGGGTACCTGTATTTTAACTGGTTTACAGCCAAAAGGGGCACAAAAAATCCACTCCTGTAGCGAGCAGCACCAAGAGGGCTCCGGACACTACCAGATAGTCCAAGAGGTGGTAGGATACCTTTTCCACCTGCATTTGACCGGTGTAACCCCGCAAGACCATGGCCTGGTAAACCCTCTCACCTCGTTCATAGGTACGCAAAAAGAGGTTTCCGATGATGTTGCCCAGGATTCGGAATTGACTCAGATAATTGCCGCCGAAGTAGCGCTGGTTTCTGGCTATCTCCATTCTCTTGGCCTCGCTAATCAAAAGATCCAAGTACCGGTACATGAAAGAAAGCAGCATCGTCAAAACTCTGGGCAGACCCAGGCGGTGCAGGCCCTTGAGCAACTGGGCAAACTCGGTGCTGAGACCTAAAGCGGCAAGGCCCAAGGCCGCCAACCACCCTTTGGCCGCCAAGAACATTCCCCTGGCATAATCACCGCTGGGGAGGACACCAAAGATGATGATCAAGCCTAAAAAAGGCAGAAGAAACAAGCTACGCCTGGCAACCCTTCCGAGGGGAACCCCAAAAAGGACACAGAAGCCAGTAACGAAGACAAGATAGATGGCGAACCGCCAGAGGGGCAGGCTCGGGTCAAGAACAGCCGCCAAAGTATAAAGAAAAATGGCCAGCCCCTTGCTCTCGGGCTGTACACCTTTCTCAGACACGACTTCCCGGTTCCTTTCTGCTTTTCAGGTATTTCCCTAAAAGGACGGCTAAAATGAAGACCAACAGCGTCCCGGCGAGACCGGCCAGGCCCGTAGCCAATGCCTGGCTCTTCACCCCAGGCATAGTGTAATCAGGAATGGGCGAATTAAAGACCGGGTTTCCCCAAGCGTAGCCGCTGAAACCCAAGTCCTCAGCGACCCGCTCCAGGCCGTCAGGATCCTGGGAGGCAAAGGGCGAGACAAATACGGCGAGTACCAGCGCAACACCTAGTCCGATCCATATCCATCTGTTCACCGGCCTTCACCCCTTACGAGTAAGAGGTCGGGCCTGACCTTAGCGATGAACTCCAGGACAGCCAGGGTAATCAGGGCTTCCCCCACACCGATCAAGGCGTGAACACCGATCATTGCCGGCAAGGCCAGGGAGAGCCGAACAGTTCCAGATAGGCCCAGCTCCAAAGCGGCGGCAGCCGCTGAGACCACGACGGAAGACCAAGAACCTGCCATAACAGCCCAACGGGAAAAGGGCTTACCGGTCAAGTGGGCCAGCAACCGATAAACCCCCCAGCCGGCCCAGACCGCCACAATACCCATGTTGAAGATGTTGGCACCTAAAGCCAACAGACCGCCGTCCTGAAAAACCAGGGCCTGAACCACAAGCACCGTGGTCATCACTAAGGTAGCTGCCCAGGGCCCCAGAACGAGACAGGCCAACATAGCCCCCATAAAGTGCCCGGAGGTACCGCCGGCAATCGGAAAATTTAGCATCTGAGCTGCAAAGATGAAGGCTGCAGCGACCCCCATCAAAGGAACATCTTCTTCCAAAAAGCGCTTGTCTTTCTTGGAAAGGGCCCTCCCCAGCACCACTGTGGAAGTCAGGGCCAAACTCCCCCAGGTTTTGGCATCTAGGAAACCGTCAGGTATATGCACTACCATTTCCTCCTCTTGTTCGTGCCACAAATTTTAGCAATCGTGTTACCAACATTATACCACCGAGGAACAAAAAGGGCAACCGCAGAATATTCCCAATCTTCTTGCAGGAATTAATATTCACGAAGCCAATATGTAACAATGTGGAAACGTTTCCACACTATCCCAGTGTTGCTGGCCACCGGAGGCGATAAAAAATGCCCACCATTAAGTCAGTCGCTAAACTAGCTGGGGTTTCCGTCTCCACTGTCTCCAGGGTTCTCAACTCCAGCGGCTACGTCAGCGCCAAGACCAGAAAGCTGGTCATGGACGCCGTGGCCAAACTGGACTTCCGGCCCAATCATGTGGCCCGCAGTCTAGTCCACAGGGAGAGCAAAACCTTAGGGCTCATCGTTCCAGATATCGCCAACCCCTACTTCCCCGCTCTCGCCCGCAGTGTGGAAGATGCAGCCAGCGCCGCCGGTTACGTTGTCATCCTCTGCAACTCCGGCAACATGGAAGAATCGGAAACCCGCTACCTCTCCTGGTTGAGGCAACGCATGGTGGACGGTGTCCTTTTGGCCTCGACCAATCAAGTGACTCCTGAGCGGCTAGGGCAAGACTGGCCGGTGGTTCTACTAGACAGAGACCTGGAAGGCCTCAACGTAGATTCAGTCCGAGTCAACAACTTTCTGGGGGCCCAAGAAGCTGTCCTCCACCTGGTAGCCTTGGGTCACCGCAAGATAGCTCACCTGGCCGGACCGGAAAACGTGACCACAGCCAAGGAACGGGTTGCCGGCTTCCGGGCCGCTCTGGCTTTGGCAGGTATTAACCCTGATGACCAGCAGGTGATTCACGGTCCTTTTTCTTATGAATTCGGCCAAGCGGGAATGGCCCAACTTCTCTCAGCCGGGGAGGTGCCCACTGCGGTTTTCTGCGCCAACGACATGATTGCTTTGGGTGCCTTAAAGACCTGCCGGGAACGGGGAGTGAATGTCCCTCTGGAAGTTTCTATTTGCGGCTTTGACGACATCTTCTTAGCTGAACATACAGACCCACCTTTAACTACGGTCCGTCAACCTATCTATGAAATGGGACAAGCCGCTGTCCAGATGCTGCTGTCCCGCATCAAAGAACGAAGCCAGAAAACTCCCAGCGGCAAACCGGCCCCCTACCGGGGCGAGACCATCCTCCTTGAGCCGCAGCTGGTAATCCGGTCAACCTGTAGCAGGCCAGCAAACTGAGAAAAGGGTGTTCAATTCAGTGAAAGAGATTACAGTGATCGGAAGCCTAAATATGGACCTGGTTGCCACAATGGATAGCCTGCCTAAACCAGGTGAAACTGTGAGCGGAAGCCTTTTTACCATGGTTCCCGGAGGCAAAGGAGCGAATCAGGCTGTAGCTGCCGCCCGTCTAGGAAGTAAAGTGAACATGGTTGGCAAGCTTGGCCAGGACGACTTCGCCGACCGCTTGCGCCAAAACCTGCAGAGCAGTGGGGTCAATGTGGACCACATCACACCTTGTGAGCTGCCCACCGGAACAGCCTTCGTCTTAGTGGAAAGAGGCGGTGAAAACAGCATTGTAGTCATTGCCGGAGCCAACAGCCAGTGCCTACCGGAGGATATAGATAAGGCCAAGGAGCGTATTGCCGCCTCAGAAATCATCCTCTTACAACTGGAAATACCTATAGAAACCGTCCTTCACGCCGCCAAACTTGGCCGTGACTTAGGCTCTACGGTCATCTTGGATCCGGCACCTGCCCAGCAGCTGCCTCCGGAAATATGGTCCCAGATCGACATCGCCATCCCCAATGAGACCGAACTGTCTGCCTATACCGGCATGGAAGTCACCGGGATTGAGTCGGCGATAACCGCCGGGCGAAAGCTGATCGACCGGGGGTGTAATACCCTCGTGGTCAAACTGGGAAAACAAGGGGCATTGATTCTTAAAGATCAGTCGACTATACATATCCCAGCGTTCACCGTGGACACCGTTGACACCACCGCAGCCGGAGATGCCTTTGCCGGGGCCCTGGCTCACAGCTTGCTGCAGGGAAACCCTCTTCCTGATGCCGTGCAGTTCGCCAACGCTGTCGGAGCCTTAACAACCACCAAATTAGGGGCGCAGGATTCGCTGCCCTGGGAAGAGGCGGTCCGCGCTTTCCTAGCCAATACCGATCTACCTAGAAAGGAGGTGATCTGAAGATGGCTACCAAGGTCATTATCGACACGGACCCAGGCATAGACGACTCAGTGGCTCTGGGGTTGGCCCTTAATTCGCCGGAGCTGGAAATATTGGCAGTGACAACCGTCTTTGGTAATACCACCGTAGAGAACAGCTTTCAAAACGCCTGTCACGTTCTGCAAAAGTTCGGCTCCGGGGATATACCGGTCTATGCCGGGGCAACCCAGCCTCTTTTAAGGGAGCTGGTTGTTGCCGACGAAACCCACGGCCCCACAGGCACCGGCTATCTTAAGCTGCCGAAAGAGTTTAAGCCACCTAGCATCCAAGCTTCCCTGGCGATTCTAGAAATACTTAAGAAGGCCGCTGACCCGGTGACAATCATCGCTCTCGGCCCGCTAACCAATTTGGCCCTGGCCTTGAGTCTGGAACGAGAGCTTTTCACGAAAAAAATCAAGGAAATTGTCTTGATGGGCGGGTCGGCAGGGGCCCCAGGCAACACGACCCCGGTTTCGGAATTCAATTTCTGGGCTGATCCTGAAGCTGCTAAAGCCATTCTCCACTCTAGCGTCCCCATCAGGATGGTGGGGCTAGATGTGACCAGACCTATTGTCTTTCACAATTCAGTGGTACAAAAGCTGGCCGCTTCAAGCTACGAGAGAGCCGCCTTTCTCGGCGAACTGATGCGTTTCTACGTTGACTTTCACCGTGAATACGAAAACCTCGATGGGTGCATAGTCAATGATCCTCTGGCAGTGGCCGTAACTATCAACCCTGACTGGGGCGGCGGGCAGAATATGTATGTAGATGTCTGCACCACAGACGGGCTCACCAGAGGACAGACGATTTGTGACCGGTTCGGCTTTCTTAAGAAAGAACCCAATGTCTATGTCTACCTGACCGTGGATGCCGTAGGCGTAATGGAATTTACAATGAAACGGACTGTGGGTAGCGTCATTACCCGTTCTGACCTCGAGAGAGGTCTTCAACTAACTTCAGCCTAAGGAGGTTTGATGAGATGTCATTGCCTGAGCGCTTGAAAGGTGAATTTACCACTTTGAGTTTGGTCTTGATGCCGATTGCCATCGCCATCAACATTGTCGGCGGTATCTTCATTGTTGCTCTTAAGCTCCCGATTTATCTGGACTCTATCGGCACCGTCCTGGTAGGCATTTTGGTTGGCCCCTGGGCAGCAGCGGTTACCGGCGCCCTAGCCAACATCATCTGGGGTTTGATCATGGACCCGGTGGCCATGCCCTTTGCCATCACTTCCTTCTTCATCGGCCTCACTGCCGGTTTCCTAGCCAAAAAAGGCTACTTCCAAACCTTCGGCAAATCGATGATCAGCGGTTTCTGCATCGGGCTGGTCGGCGCGATTGTCTCCACCCCCATCGTGGTCTACCTATTCGGGGGCGTAACCAGCAGCGGGTCCACTTTCATCACCGCTTACCTCTTGGCCACTGGCAAGCAGCTTTTTTTCTCTGTCTTCTCCTCCAGCATGCTCTCAGATTTAGCGGACAAGTTGATTACTGCCGGCATTGCCTTCTACATCGCTCGAAACCTGCCGGAGCGCATCCGGTCCAGATTTAGCCAGAGCACTGGCGCATAGCCAACAAGAACTTGATTGGGGGAGTAGCTTGTGCAGATTCGACAGCTGTTTATCGAACAAGACTCATACCCGCACCGGCTGGCACCGACCACCAAACTCATCGGGGTTCTGGCAGTCCTCAGCCTAGCTTTCCTCTTTCCCTGGCACTGGACTCCCATTTTTCTCCTGGTGGGGTTGTTCCTCGTAGCTTACCAGGCCCGAGTGGCTAAACGCTTCGCAGATATCGTCTTCAAAAGCGCCCTGCCCTACCTGTTGATGCTCTTTGCAATGCAGAGTCTCTTCTACCCAGGAGGCCAAACCGAAATCGGTCAGCTTGGCTGGTTTACTATCTACGCCGAGGGTGTCCACTATGCCACTGTGGTTTCACTACGGATCTTAAGTATGATCTCCGGACTGGTCTTGGTCCAACTCATCACCGACCCTGCGGAAATGATGACCGACCTGGAACAAAACGGGCTCTCCCCCAAAGTCTCCTACGTTATCATCGCCACCTTAAACATCCTCCCCTTCATGTTGGGACGGGCCAACGCCATTCTCGATGCCCAACGTTCCAGGGGGCTAGAGACCGAAGGTAAAATCACGACTCGGGCCAAGGCTCTCCTCTCTTTGATTGGCCCGCTGGTAGTAGGGACCATCAATGACGTTCAGGACCGGGCGGTGGCCTTAGAGCTCAGGGGGTTCAGCCGCAAAGGCAGCAGGACGTATTTGCAGAGCTTTGGCGGTACCGCCAAAGAGAACCTGCTGCGCAGGGTTTTATGGCTTTTGGCCGCTTTAGGAGTAGTCGGGAGGGTTATAACATGGCTTTTCTAGAGGTGAAGAATGTCAGTTTCCAGTACACCCCGAGCGCACCACTGGTTTTGGATGACCTTTCGTTCTCGCTAGAGAAAGGCACAGTCCTGGGCGTTTTAGGTAAAAGCGGGGCTGGAAAGTCCACTCTGGCCCTGGCTCTCGCCGGGCTCATTCCCAAGGCCATTCCCGGTGTCTTTCGGGGATCAATTGTCTTAGGCGACAAGGACCTAAAGGACCTGGGGCCAGGAGAGACGGCAGGTATTATTGGATTGGTCCTGCAAAACCCTTTTAACCAAATTACCGGGATAGCCTCAGACGTCTACTCAGAAATCGCCTTTGGCCCCCAGAACCTAGGCTGGCCAGAAGCTAAAATCCGGAGCAAAACAGATGAAATCATCGAAAAACTGGGTATCAGTCACCTGGCCGACCGCAACCCGCTGGGCCTCTCCGGCGGCGAACAGCAGCGCGTGGCCATCGCCTCCATCATGGTCATGGAGCCTGAATTGCTAATCCTGGATGAGCCAACCTCCCAGTTGGACCCGGCCGGTTCCGAAACCATCTTCAGCCTGATCGCCCAGTTAAAAGCCCAGGGCACCAGCATCATTCTCATTGAACACAAGGTAGAACAGATCGCTGAAATCGCCGACCACGTGATTGTTTTAGCAAAGGGCAAGAAGGTTCTCTCCGGCGATCCCGTTTCGGTACTGGGAGAACCAATAATAACCGAATACGGGGTTAAAAGGCTCTTCTACTCAGAACTGACGGAATTACTTAAGGCCAAAGGGCATCTGAAGCCTGAGGAAACCATCACTGACTTTGCTTCCTGCATTCGGGTCCTGAAGGAGGTGGCGCAAAGTGCCTAGCATCAAAGTGGAAGGCGTTCAGTTTGAGTATCCTGGCGAAATCCAGGCCTTGAAAGGCATTGACATTGAAATTGGAACAGAAACCGTTGCAGTCATCGGCCGAAACGGCGGTGGTAAGACCACGCTCATGAAACACCTGAACGGGCTCCTCCGTCCAACTGTCGGCCGCGTTTTGATCAACGGCGAGGATATCCGGAGAAAATCGGTAGCCCAGATCTCCCAGCAGGTAGCCCTCTCCTTCCAGAACCCTGATGACCAGCTTTTCAACGCCACTGTCAAGGCTGAGGTCGCCTTTGGCCCGAAAAACCTTGGGTTGGACCAAAGGGAAGCAACCCGCAACGCCGAGTGGGCCATGGAACTTCTGGGCCTAACCGAGCTGGCCAACGAAAACCCGGCTGACCTCAATTTCTCCGAGCGCAAACGAGTGGCTATTGCCTCGGCAGTAGCCATGGATACCCCCATCATTATCTTAGACGAACCTACCACGGGGCAGGATTACGAGAGCATTCAGATTTTAGAAAACCTGGTAAGAGAGTTACACTCTCTAGGCAAGACGGTCATCACCGTGACCCACGACATGGAGTTCGTCGCCAACAACTACCAGCGGATTATAGTCATTGCCCACGGTAAAGTGGTGGCAGACGGGCCCTGCCGAGAGGTCTTTGCCAATGAAGAAGCGCTAAAACTGGCCCAGGTCGTGCAGCCCTTGGCCACGAGGCTGGCAGTTGCCGCCGGATTGACGGGCCAGATCCTTACTCCCCAGGACCTCTTGGAGACACTGGAGCGCATAGAGGCTGAACAAGTAAGCTGAGAGGGGTGTTTCTATGGCCAAACAGCATCACATTCAGTTGGAGTACGGAGATGTCGGTGAGTACGTGCTACTGGCAGGGGATCCAGGCAGAATTCCCAAGATAGCTCAGCACTTTACCAACCCGGAACTGGTCGCCGACAACAGAGGCTATGTGAGTTACCGAGGTGAGCTTGCCGGAGTTCGGGTAGGCGCTGTTACCCAGGGAATTGGAGCCCCTTCAGCTGCCATCGTTGTGGAAGAGCTAATCAAATCCGGGGTCAAGACCATCATTCGAGTCGGCACTTCCGGCGGCATCAGCACCCAAGTGGAACCGGGAGATCTGGTGGTGCCGATCGCCGCCGTGCGGCACGAAGGGCTGACCTCCAGCTACCTACCGCTGTCTTTCCCGGCAGTAGCCGATCCTTGGCTCACCCTCACCCTAGCTGAGGCCTTGACTGAAAACGGTTACCGGTGTCATGTAGGATTGATCGAGACCAAAGACTCTTTTTACGGCCAGGTGGAAGCGGAAACCATGCCGCTTAGAGCAGACCTAAACAACCGGTGGGCACTAATGACAGAAACAGGGGTGCTGGCCACCGAGATGGAGTGCTCAGCCCTCTTCGTCATCGGCACTGTGCGCCGGATCAGAACCGGAGCCATCGTCAAAGTGATGATCAATGACAACATCACACCTGGACGAGAGGTTTCCGGAGAGGATGACCTAGTGGAGGCAGCTGTCACCGCCCTCAAACGAGTCATCGAAAAAGATCGGGCTGCAAAATAAATGAGCGCCGGGCTCCCGCCCGGCGCAGCAAACCCCAACCCTAACCTAGCATTTCTGCCATGCTCTTTACTGGGTTGTCGGTGAGTCGCAAGTCGAAGTTCTTCTGTAGCACTGCCAAGACGTTTGGTGTGATCCAGGCTGGGGGTTTTGGCCCAAGGTAAATCCCCTTGATGCCCAGGGACAACAGGCCCATGAGAATTGCCACCGCCTTCTGCTCCATCCAGGAGAGGACCAGAGTCAGCGGCAGGTCATTAATCTCGCACTCAAAGGCCTCAGCCAGAGCAGTGGCAATCTTAATAGCGGAAACAGCGTCATTGCACTGGCCTAAGTCAATGAGACGCGGAATACCGTCGATCTCGCCCATATCCAGATCATTGAACCGAAACTTACCGCAGGCTAAGGTGAGTACAACGGTGTCCTGAGGCAGCTTCTGGACGAATTCCCGGTAGCTCTGCCGATCCTGACCCGGAGCATCGCAGCCGCCGACCAGGAAGAAGTGCTTGATTTTGCCGGCTTTGACTGCCGCGATGATCTTATCGGCCAAGGGGAGGACGTTAGTATGGCTGAAACCGGTGGTCAGCACGTAATCCCCAGGCTCCTCAGGTAACTCCGGCAGAGAAAGGGCCTTCTCAATTACCGGTGTGAAGTCGTAGCCGTCAATGTGCCGAACTCCCTCCAGGCCGGTGATACCCACGGTGAAGATCCGGTCAGCATACTCCGGCTTCGGAATCAAGGTGCAATTGGAAGTGGCCAAGATGGCTCCTGGGAACTTGCTGAAGAGCTCTTTCTGGTCAAACCAGGCTTTGCCCAGGTTTCCTTTGAGGTGGCTGAACCTCTTCAGCTCAGGATAACCGTGAGCCGGCAGCAGCTCAGAGTGGGTGTAGATGTTAATGCCTTTGCCCTCAGTTTGCTTCAGCAACTCGTAGAGAACCTTGAGGTTGTGACCAGTGACCAGAATGCCGTAACCTTTGAAGGTACCGGTTGGGACCTGGACCGGTTGCATTTCCCCGAACTTTTCGATATGAGCCTTCTTCAGCATCTCCATGGCCTTCAAGGTCATTTTACCCGCCTCTAAGTTCAGCTCAACGAAGCGGTTCAGGTCAAAGTCGACATTGGTCAAAGTGCTGTAAAGCGCTCTGGGAATGAAGGCATCGATTTCCGGGTCCTCATAGCCCAGCTCCCGCGCATGGTAAACATAGGCGCTTAAACCTTTGAGCGAGTAAATCAGGTTTTCCTGCAGACTCTGAATGTCCTCGTTCTTTTCGCAGACTCCCACTTTGGTGCAGGCTACTCCGCCTACGGTTTGTGCACACTGGTTACAGTACATGAAAATTTTCCTCCCTTGGCAATAAGTTAATATAACTTACTTGTTCAGTTATATAATACGCCAACCGCCCCCCCTTCTGTCAACCCTCTTTCTAAAGTTTATTTTCAGCACCAGTCTTTGGCGGGCATGGCAGCGGCGCAGGCCGTAAAAAATATAGGCATGATTAACTTGAAGATCGACATGACCACACAGAAGATCGACCTTGAGCCTGTACCCGACGACCAGAGGACCCTCGGTGGCCGGGGGCTGGTAGCTGCTATAGCAAACAAGGAGATACCGCCTGGGTGCGACCCTTTGGGGCCGGAAAACAAACTCATCTTGGCCCCGGGACTCTTCGCTAGAGCAGGAATCTCCTCTGCACTGCGTTTCTCCGTCGGAGGAAAAAGCCCTTTAACCGGAGGGATCCGTGAAAGCAATGCCGGAGGAACCACTGCCCGGGCCGTAGCCTCTCTGGGACTTAAAAGCGTAGTAATCTCCGGTAGGCCCAAGCCGGGCCAGACCTTCATCTTAGTGATCAGACCGGAAGGAGCGGAACTGCTTGAAAACCCGGAACTGGCCGGTTTAGGAGCTTATCAGACAGCCGGCGCTTTGAAAAAACGCTTTGGTCCCAACACGGCTGCGCTCCTGATTGGCCCGGCCGGCGAAAGACTTTCGCTGGCCGCCTGTGCCTTAAACCTAGATTATCAAGGCCGGCCCAGCCGGGCCAACGGCCGAGGGGGGTTGGGGGCTCTGATGGGCTCCAAGGGCTTGAAGGCGGTGGTAGTGATTCCCCCGGCCAAGGTGAACTTGGCGAAAAAAGCCACCATCTTCCCCGAGCTCCAGCCGGTGGTGGACCGGTACTGCCGTGTGATTAAAGAAAGCACCAACACCCAGAATTACCATCAATACGGGACTGCTCTTACCGGGGATATCGCTGATTCCATCGGGTGTTTGCCAACCCAAAACTTCCACCGGGGCAGTTTCGAGGGCAAACCGAAAATCCTGGGCAAGACGGTACGTAGGCTAATCTTGGAGCGAGGGGGCGCCGGCAACCCTTCCCACACCTGTACCCCTGGCTGTATAGTCGGCTGCTCCAACGTCTTCCCCGACCGAAACGGAAAAGAATTGGTTTCACCACTGGACTACGAAGCCATCGCCAGCATCGGCTCGAACCTCTGCATAGATGACATCGATGCCATTGCCAGACTATACTGGCTCATCAATGACCTGGGAATCGATGTAATTGAGGCTGGGGCTTCTTTAGCTTTGCTCATGGATGAGGGAGTCTTACCTTGGGGAGACGCTGGGGCTTGCGAGAAGGCGTTGAAGACCGCCTATACCGGCGATTATCCAGGATATCTGATTGCGAACGGCCTGGTGGTCACAGCTAAGCATAGAGGGGTGGACCGCATCGCCGCAGTCAAAGGTATGGCCTTCGCCGCTTTTGATCCCAGAGCCATCAAAGGATTAGGGGTGACCTACGCCACCTCTCCTCAGGGAGCGGACCACACCGCAGGACACACTATCCGCAAAAAGATAGACCACCACCAAGTAGCCGGGCAGGTGGACCTGTCCTTCACCACCCAGATTCAAGCCGCTGTCTACGACACTTTGGGCATCTGTTTCTTTGCTACCGGAGCACTGAACGGAAAGGAAGAGGTGGTAGTGGAGCTGTACAACCTGGTCACCGGCGAACAGAAGGACTTCTCGCAGCTTGAAGAGGAGGCACGAAGGACCATCGCCCTTGAGTACCGTTTTAACCAAGCTGCCGGATTCAGCCCAGCCGATGACAGGCTGCCTGAATTCTGCTACTCGGAGCCGCTTCCCCCTGCCAACATAACTTTTAACATCGATCAGGCCAGGCTGGCTGAGGCCATTAAAGAATACATCTTGTCATAGGCTTTCCGAACCTGGGCCAGTAGCACAAACATCCTCCGTTTCATACCGTGTACTGAAACGGGGGGTTTTGCTTTTATGTGGCAGATCATCATGACAGCCATTGCGGTCAGCATCGATGGATTCTGGGGTGGTTTCGCCTTTGGGCTGCGGAAGACGCAAATTCCCCTGGCATCCTTGGTTATTATCTCTGCCTGGTCCGTCATCTGCACCAGCATCACCATGCTCGCCGGACACTACTTTGCTAAGTTCATCCCGCTGGAAATAGCCACCTGGATTGGTGCAGGCCTGCTCTTCGCTGTAGGAATTATGGCCCTCAAGGAAGGGCTGGAGCACAAAAAAGCACGGAGCGTGGATATTGGTGCGAAGCCCCGCCTGACTCTTTCCACGCTTCTCAGCATCTTGCGGGACCCAATCCTGGCGGACCTTGACAAAGAAAATGATATTAAGCCCTCGGAAGGAACGCTTCTGGGCCTGGCAGTAGCCATGGACGCCTCAATCGCCGCCTTTGCCCTGGCCCTCAACGGGGTGAACCCCTACACAACGCCCTTCCTCTTTGGCTTCACTCACTTTGCCATGATTGGGCTGGGTAACGTCTTTGCCCGGCATCAACTCTTCTCCTACATCGGAGACAGGTTCGCCTTGGCTCCGGGTTTGATCCTGATCTTTCTGGCTTTCAGCCGGCTCTGGAGCTAGCCCACCCTCACCGCTGTACCGCTGGCGGTGACCATGAGCATGCCTTCCCGAATAACCTCATAATCCAAGTCGATGCCGATCACAGCACTGGCTCCCAGCGCCCTGGCCTTGTCCTCCATCTCCCTGAGGGCAATCTGCCGGGCGTGGGCCAGTTTTTGTTCATAGGC
>JACDOJ010000032.1 GCA_017656135.1 Bacillota bacterium
CCGATATCCACTGAACCGGAGATCAAGGCAGCGGCTCCTTTGTCGGCTCCCCAGGCAGTAGACAGGTCAATCTCAATTCCCTCTTCGGCAAAGAGCCCCTGAGATATGGCAGCATACATCGGGGCGTAAAAAACAGAGCGCACGACTTCGGACAAGCGCACCTTCGTCAGTTCCCCGGCAGTCGCAGAAACACCCAGGAAAAAGACAAGGGCTAAGACGAGAAGTAAACTACAGACCTCTACTCTTCTCTTCAAAATAGATCAACCTCCCTAAGCATTAGCTCAGTAAACACCTTATGCTTGGGAGGGTAGATTGGGAAATTGTCCTATCTTGTTTGAGAGATGCGATTAATAAGAAGTGAGTGTCGGCTGCGCCATGCCGGTTTCTTCAGCTACGACCCGCCACTTCCTGGCCTTCTTGGCGAGGAGTTTTTGCAGGCGGCTATTGCGGCCCACAGTCCGATTGTTATTCACGGCAAGGGAGAGTGCTTTATCTGGGCCAATTAAGATCACCAGGTCCCGGCCGCGAGTTATCGCAGTATACAACAGATTGCGCTGCAGCATCACATAATGCTGCGTCAGGAGAGGAAAGATCACCACCGGATACTCACTTCCCTGGCTCTTGTGGACGCTGATACAGTAGGCCAGGGTCAGTTCCTCAGTCTCGCTCCGGATGTAGACCACCTCCCGCTGCTGGTCAGCGAAGGTGACCACCACTTCCCCGCTTTCCCGGTTGATAGCAGTGATTCGACCGATATCACCGTTGAAGACATTCTTCTGATAGTTGTTCTTGGTCTGCATGACCTTGTCTCCAGTCCGAAAACTCTTGCTGCCGACGGTGAGCTCAGCCTTCAGCGGGCCTGGCGGATTCAAAGCATCCCGCAGCACATTGTTGAGGTTGTCCACTCCGGCAATTCCACGACGCATCGGGGAAAGGACCTGGATATCAGTGGTGGCGTCCACCTGATAGGTTTTGGGAATCCGCTCGGTGACCAGCTCCTTAATGAGGGCCTCTACTCTCCGGGGATCCGCCTCTCGGAGGTGGAAGAAGTCTCCGCCTCTGCCTTTAGTTTCCGGAAGCAGCCCTTGATTGATCCGGTGGGCATTGACCACAATCTGGCTGGTCTCACCCTGCCGAAAGATCTTGTTGAGCTTCACCACCGGCACCACTTTAGAAGCGATCAAATCCCGCAGGACGTTGCCAGGGCCCACCGAGGGGAGCTGGTCTTCATCGCCGACTAGGATCAGACGGGTGCCTGGTTTCAAGGCTTTGAGGAGGCTGTAGAAAAGAGGCAGGTCCAACATGGAGACCTCATCGACAATCAAGGCGTCAACGGTCAAGGGGTTGTCTTCATTGCGGCCGAAGACCATACCCTCTTGTTCAGTGTAGGCATACTCCAGAAGTCGGTGAATGGTCTTGGCCTCTCGGTAACAGGTCTCTTCCAGACGTTTGCTGGCCCGGCCGGTGGGTGCTGCCAGGGCCAACTGGAGGCCTGCACCTTCTAAAAGCTGGATGATTCCCCGGATGATGGTGGTTTTGCCGGTACCAGGGCCACCGGTGATGATCAGCACCTTTTCGTCCAGACTGGCCTTGATGGCCTGGGTCTGTTCAGGAGCCAGAGGAAACCCCAGCTCAGCCTCAAAATCCCCAACTACCCGAGCCACGTCCACGGAAACTGGGTCACTTTTGGCGAAGAGCAGGGAAACCAAGCGGCCGGCGCTTCCCCGTTCGGCGAAATACAACGATGGCAAGTAATAAAGACTCTCGCCAGCATCGTCATAGTCGTAGGCCAAAGAAAACTCTTGGGCCAGGTCAGCCAGGACGGTGGCTAGCCTCTCGGGTTCGACCCCCAAAAGGTCACTGCAGGTGGAAAGAAGCTCACTTTCGGGCAAATAGAGATGACCCTCTTCTGCCGCCCGCTCCAAGGTGTAGAAGAGACCGGCCCGGAGCCTTTCCGGCGAGTCTGAAGGTAGGCCTAGGTGGGCAGCGATTTTGTCTGCGGTCTTAAAACCGATCCCTTCTACCTCTTCAGCTGCCCGGTAGGGATTGACGCTGATGACTTCCTGCACCGAGTCTCCGTAGTGGTTATAGAGTTTGGCCACCAAGCCTCCTGAGAGGCCCAGGCCGTACAGGAAGAGAAAAGCCTCCTCACCTTGAACCTGAGAGGAGTAAGCCTCGGCAATGGCCTTGGCCTTAGCCGGTCCAATCCCGGGAACCTCCTCCAAGCGATGGGGCTCTTCGGCGATGACCTTCAGGGTCTCTTCACCGAAGACACCCACCAACCGCTTAGCGGTGGCCATGCCCACACCTGGAAACAGCCCGGAAGCCAGGTAGTTGACGATTCCCTCGGTGCTTGCCGGCAGCTGCAGTTCGGCCTGGGTGAACTTGAACTGAGGCCCGAAGCGGGGATGATCGACCCACTCTCCTAGAAAGGTATAGGTGTTACCCTCCGTAAGCAAGGGTGAGTTGCCGACGGCCACAAACTCCCCCTCGGACTCGTTTTCGGCTCTAAGGACCAGAAAGCCAGTTTCCGGGTTATGAAAGGCAATCTTGGTTACCAGGCCGGTAAGCTGCTCAGGCAAGCTGTCCCCTCCTAGATCTTAGCCCGGGGAGAATAGTGATCCGAGGCCTTCAAGACCACATCCCCCAGCTCCACTCCTAGGTTCTGGGCCACGTAGTCACACTTGGCCCGGAGAATGAAAAAGATCGGTGCAGGCAATTCATCAAGGGTTTCGTAGTTGGCCTGTCCTTTGGAAATGATGAGATCAGCGGATCTTAGCTCTTCTTTCGCCTCGTCAGAAATATCTCGCAGAACAGTTCCTGGATAGGCGGAACCGTTATCAATCACGGTGGCCAGCTCCGTCATTTTGACTTGTCGGGCATCTTCTAAGGTGGCATCGTTGAGAATAACCCCGCCTTTAACGACGTAGGTCACCGGGGCCTTTCTAGCCAGTTCCCTGACGGCCAGTTTGTCCAGGACGATCTCGCCGGCGTTGTCTCCTAAGTACACAATCTTCTTGGCCTTCTCCACCGCCTCCCGGAGCTTCGGGTAGTCATTGACGGCAAACTGCAGTTCAAAGACTTCATTTATTGTGGAAACCAGATCGTATTCGGGGAGAATCCCCAGGTCGATGACATTGCCGGCCACCGCCAAGAGAAAAGCGGTAAAAAGCGGGTCCTCGGACTCAGCCACCTCACGCTCCAGCTGAGGTAGTAGCTCCTGAACCTGAGCATTGATCTGCCGCTTCTTTTCGGCATAGGGATCACGGACACCTAAAACCTTGTAGACATCCTGAAGAAAAAGGGGCAGCAGTTCGGCTGGAGCTCCGGATATATCTGTATTGGGGATCTGCTTGGCAGCAGCGTAGAGCACCGCCAGCTGGGTTTCAGGCTTATCTGTGGCCACCTTGGCCACATTCAAGACTTGTCGAAAGGTACAAGGGATACATTCGGGTTTAACCTTCAAGCTGGGATACCTCCGCTGATACTGCCAGAGCACATTCGATGCGTTTCTTCTGTAGCTCGCACCCTAGCTTATAGTTTCCACTGATGTCGCCGCTAAAAGCATAAGAGTTGGCATAGCACCCGCCGCTGCAGTAAAACCTGGCCCAACACTCTTTACACTCCGGCTTGGTCAGGATATTAACGGCGGCAAACTTTTCCGTGATCTCAGGGCGCTGGAGGCCTGTGAAGACAGTGCCCATTAGGAAGTCGCTTTCCCCGACAAACTGGTGGCAGGGATAGATCTCGCCGCTGGGGGTGACGGCCACATACTCCTGGCCGGCGCCACAGCCCCTGATCCTCCGTTCCAAACACGGCGCCTTGAAGGTACCAATATTAAAATGGTAGAAATTCACCGGCCGCCCTGCCCGGTACAGGCGAATGATCTCTTCCGCCAGGTATTCGTATTCCTGCTCGAGCCGCGGCAGATCCTCCTCGGTCAAGGCCAGGCCGGGCGTCTTTGTTACCACCGGTTCCAGGGAAACCTCCCTGTAGCCCAGCTCCGCCAGGTGTAAAACATCCTGGGCGAAATCCAGGTTTTGGTGAGTGAAGGTTCCCCGGACATAGTAACCTCCCGGGGGTTCTTCCTGAAGGAAGCGGGAGATGTTCGCTTGAACCTGAGCGTAGGTACCTTCTGTACCGGTAGCCCGCATGGCGTTATGGACCTCGGGGCGGCCGTCCAGGCTCAAGACTACATTGACCTTGTGCCGGTTCAAGTATTCCCCGATCTCCTTAGTGAGACCGGTAGCGTTGGTGGTCAGAGTGAACTTCACGGTTTTCCCGGCTGCGGCCGCCTGCTTCTCGGCGTACTCCAGGATCCGACAGGTGGTCTCCCAGTTTAAAAGCGGCTCGCCGCCAAAAAAGTCGATGGCCAGGTGTCTACGGGGGCCGGAAGACTCGATCAAGAGATCCACCGCTGCCTTACCCACCTCATAAGGCATCAAAGACCTTGTGCCGCCGAAGTGCCCAGTGGAGGCAAAACAGTACTTACAGCGTAAGTTACAGTCATGGGCCACGTTGAGGCAAAGGGATTTGAGGTACTTCTTCTGCTCCGTCGGCGGCTCTGATTCAATCTCAGTCCAAAGGTAGCCGGCTTTGACCGCATCCTGCAGTTCAGACCAAGCCTCCTGTACCTCTTTAAGTGAATACCCTTCCAGAGGGGTGGCCGGAGGCTCTCCTGACTCCAGATAGTCCACTAGTTCCCAGGTGAGCTCGTCAACCCGGTGCAAGCTGGAGCTGTTCACATCCAGAACGTAACGGCGGTTTCCTAGTGTGAATTTATGCAGTTGTGGTTTCCAGAACGGTGTCGACATCGCTTAGATTTCCTCCCATAAAAAAAGAGAGCATGAACCGGCTTATGGCCGTCTCATGGCTCCTCTTGGGTGCAACTCTCCTTGGTTACTTCTGCTCACACTCTTGGTTTCCCACTGTGCAAGAGGTCTTGCAAGCAGACTGGCAGGAGTTTTCGCATTCGCCGCAGCCGGTGCTGGCAGTGATACTCAGGTTACCTTTGATGAGAGTGGTGATATGTTTAGACAAGATAAGTCCTCCTCTTGTAGGTTTTTGGTGGACCTGAAGGGACTCGAACCCTCGACCTCTGCAATGCGAGTGCAGCGCTCTCCCAGCTGAGCTACAGGCCCACTAAACTCCTTCACTGTCTTAATAAATTGTAGTATAAAGGCGCGGAGAATTCAATCTCTTCTTTAGCTGGGGTAATTTACATTCCATACTTGGCCGGTAATTTTGGTTACCTTTGTTATTGTATACAATATTTTTCCTCCGTTTGTAGACTGTTAGGGGTCTAATTTCTTTACAATTCTGTCAATCACATGGTAAAATAACTATAACTTCCCCGAAATGGAGGGTGTAGTTTGATGGATGAGATCGATTATCGACTCATTAATGACTTGATCTCCGATTCTAGGACAAGCTATGCCGAGTTGGGTCGGAGATATAATTTAAGCCGGGTCGCCATCAGAGACCGGATTAACCACTTAATCGAAACAGGGGTCATTGAGAAGTTCACAATAGTAGTCAACCCAGAAAAACTTGGCAAACACGTTTCAGCCTTTTTTGAAGTAGATGTGGAACCACACAAACTTAATGAAGTGGCAACAGCCTTAGCAGAACATGACGCGGTGCTCAGCATCTATTTGATGACCGGCCCCAGCACCCTCCATGTCCATGCCCTTTTAGAGGACAACCAGAGTTTGGAGAGGTTTGTCCATGAATCCATTTACTCTCTGCCGGGGGTAACCCGGGTGGAGAGCCATTTAGTACTCACTCGGTACAAAAACCGCCGTGGTGGTCTGAGAATTTGAGGAGGTGTCGCCTATTCGGTAGTCTAGTAGCGAGAGTTCTTTCACTTCATACTCTAAACTCATCATCGAAAGGAGAAGAGTAGATGAGAAAAAAACTTGCTTTAGCTGTTTTACTCATTATGGGTTTGACCCTATCAATGGCAAATGTAACTGCCTTAGCAGGAAATTATCCAAACCGTCCTATTGAATTAATTGTACCCTGGGCTCCAGGCGGTGGCAGTGATACCCTGATGCGCTTGGTTACCAAGCACATCCGCCAGTACCTGGGTGTACCGATGCAGGTTATCAATATCCCCGGTGTCTCTGGGACCATTGGTTTGCAGCAGTTCAGCCACAAACGGCCCGATGGTTATAGCTTGGCCATGATCCATGACGGGTTGCTCACCTCTCATTATACCGGTGTCACCCCGCTAAACTGGGACAGCTTCGTTCCTATTACCCAGTTGACTGCTTCTCCTCAGTTCCTGGCGGTCAACAGCAAATCGCCCTGGAAGACTTTAGACGACTTCCTCAGCTACGCCAAGGACCATCCTGGTGAAGTAACCTTCGGTGTCACCATGCTGGGTTCTGCTCACGTCATGGGCAAAGAACTGGAAGAGGCTGCCGGAGTCAAATTCCGCTATGTAGGTTATGAGGGAACCGGTCAGCGGGTCCAGGCGCTGATGGGCGGCCACATCGACGCCATTGTGGTAGATAAGGCCTCCAGTGAACAATATGTAAAAGCCGGGTACTTCCGCCTGCTGGCTCTGGGACATGATGAGCGGCTGCCCCAGTTCCCGGATGTTCCTACCTTTGCTGAGCTCGGTTATCCAGATTTGGTTTGGAGCGTGCCCAGAGGAATTGTAGCTCCTAAAGGCACTCCGGAGAGCGTGCTGAAGGTTCTGGACGATGCTTTTGCCAAACTTGCCAAGGACCCGAAATTCCGGGAAGAGGTGGAAAATCTGGGTTCTCTGGTGGTTTACAGAGACCGCCAGACCTACACTGAGTACTTGAAAAAACGTGATGAAGTGATCAAGGCAATTGCACCGAAACTGCAGCAGTAGCCATAGTAGGTACGAAATGTAAACTTAAGTGGGGTGGAGCTCGTCCACCCCACTTATCCTGGAGGTTAGACCATGGGAGAAATAGTCTTCTATATCGCCCTGATCATCGCCAGCTCTGTCTTATACCTGAATGCCGGTACCCTTCCTTCTCCGCCCTGGGAGCCTTTGGGTTCAGGGTCTTTTCCCCAGATGGTCTTCGGGCTCATGGCAGTGCTGAGCTTGGTCGGGCTTATTCAAAAAGTCAGAGAATACCGGAAAAGTACAGGTAGAGAGAAGTTTTCTTTCAGTCAGTACAAAGTAGTGGGGTTGGTTTTTCTTCTTTTCACCCTTTATGTAGCAGTTTTCAACTTCCTAGGGTTCATCATCAGCACCGCTCTCTTCTTGATTGTCACTATGTGGCTGATTGGACCCAAGACCAAACGCTCTCTCCCACTGATCACCGTGATTGCGCTGGCCTTCTCAGTGGGAATGTTCTACGTTTTCCGAGTCTATCTATACGTCTATCTACCTTTGGGAGTTTTCTTTCAGTAGGTAAAACGAAGAGAGGAGTTGTGCTATGTTAGAGAACTTCCTAGCCGGAGCTGCGGCCCTCATGAACCCCGTCATTCTTATTGACATGTTTGTCGGGGTCTTCGTGGGAATCGTGGCCGGAGCGATTCCTGGTTTCACCATCACCATGGCGATTATTCTGACCCTTCCTTTCACCTTCACCATGGAGCCTATACAAGGTATCGCCACCATGATGGGGGTGTTCGTCGGTGGGCTCTCCGGCGGTCTCATCACCGCTGCCTTGCTGGGCATCCCAGGAACCCCCTCCAGTGTGGCTACTACCTTTGATGCCTTTCCTATGGCCAAGAAAGGCGAACCTGGTAAAGCCCTAGGCATTGGAATTTGGGCTTCCTTCTTCGGCTCAATTCTCAGTGCCTTTATCCTGATCTTTGCCGCACCACAGCTAGCAGGTTTTGCTGTAAAGATGGGCCCCTGGGAGTACTTCTCCCTGATCGTCTTTGCTTTGACCATCATCGCCAGCATCTCGGAAACCTCGCTGGTCAAAGGGATTATTGCCGGGTTGCTTGGACTGGCCATTGCCACCGTCGGTACCGACCCCATCAGTGGTGTGCCCCGTTTTACTTTTGGTCTTTATGATTTAGGGGCCGGACTCCCCTTCCTGACTGTGCTCATCGGAATCTTCGCCATTTCCCAGCTCTTCTCCGAGCTGGAGAAGAAAGAAGAGCTTAAGGCAGGTGGAGAGATCATCTCCGGAAAATTCAAGTTCAAGCCCATTGAATCCATGTGGATTGTCTTGAAACAGCCAGTCAACCTGATTCGCTCCACCATCATCGGAGCCGTTATTGGGGCCATTCCCGGCGCAGGCAGCAGCATCTCCAATATGCTCGCCTACGACCAGGCCAAAAAAGCCTCCAAGTACCCGGAGAAATTCGGGACCGGCATTGCCGATGGAACTGTAGCCTCAGAAGCGGGTAACAACGCAACTGCCGGAGGTTCTCTGATTCCCATGATCGCATTCGGTATCCCCGGAGATGCAGTTACGGCTGTAATGATCGCGGCACTGATGGTGCACGGGATCAATCCAGGACCCATGTTCATCTTGGAACAGCCGGTCTTGGTCAACTCCATCTTTGCCGGGTTCATGATTGCTGCGGTGATGATGTTGCTCATCCAGTTTTTGGGTGTGCGGATCTTCTTGAAGTTGACCAACATTCCCAAGTACATCCTCATCCCGGTTGTACTGGCTTTCTGTGTCTTAGGCTCCTTTGCTCTGCATAATCGACTCTTTGATGTTTACGGACTGGTGGCATTGGGCCTTCTCGGGTACATCATGAAGAAGCTGAACTTCCCCCTGGCCCCGGTCATTTTAGGTGTCATTCTGGGGCCGATTGCCGAGCGCAACCTTAGGCGGGCGTTAATGGCTTCCCCCGATTGGACCCTCTTCTTCACCCGTCCGATTTCCCTGGTCTTCCTGTTGATTGCTGCTGCCTCCATCATCTACGCACTCTGGCAGCATAAGAAAACTAAACAGCGCATGGCCGAAGCCAGCGCCGAAATATGAGGTGAAAAAAGATGGCTGAAAAACGATATTTGCTCGCGGAAATGACATGGCCGGAGGTGAAAAAGGCTCTGGAAACCGTGGAAGTGGCTGTGATTCCGGTGGGCGCCAACGAACAGCACGGTCCTCACCTGGCCACCAGCTGCGATGCAGTCAGAGCCTATGAGTTTTCCAAATTACTGGCCGAGAGGATGTTTCCCAAAGTCCTGGTAACTCCCCCGGTAAACTTTGGGATCTCCTACCATCATCTGTGTTTCCCAGGGACCATTTCCCTGCACCCTCAGACTCTGATCTCAATCATCAAAGACATCGTGAAGTCCCTGAAGACCTACGGGATAAAGAAATTCTTCATCTTGAACTCCCACGGGGGCAATGACACTACTTTAGATGTGGCCTGTACCATCATTGAGCAGGAGGTCGAAGGGGTTAAGGTTGGTTTCGTCAAGTACACCTCCCTGGCCAAAGAGAGTATTCAAAAACACGTGAAAAGCCCGGATTACGGTCACTCCTGCGAACGGGAGGTCTCCGAGATCCTCTACCTGAAACCAGAGATCTTCAAACCTGATGCCCTGGCCAAAGGCGACCTAAAAACCCACCCCTGCCGACACACCTCTGCTAACCGGGGCCCCATTGGACTCCCTTACGAGTTCAACCTGAGGACAGGCAACGGCTGCTTAGGTGATGCCACCAAGGCCAGCAGGGAGATTGGCAAAGAGATCTGTGATGAAGCCCTGGAAAAGCTGGCCGAATTTTTGGATGACTTCATCAGGTTGGAGATGTAGAGGTGGGTATTATCATGCTGATGAAATTAGCGCAACTCTTCTGGGCTTTTTCAAAGGTAAGTATCTTGGGATACGGTGGAGGCCCCTCCCTGATCCCCTTAGTGGAAACAGAAGTTGTCGATGTCTACAAGTGGTTGACGGCTCAGGAGTTCACTGATGCCCTGGCCACTGGGTACGCTCTGCCGGGGCCCATTGCCACTAAGACGGCAGCAGTGGTCGGCTATAAGGTTGCCGGGTTTTGGGGGAGCCTCGTAGCGACGCTGGGCATGGTCTTACCGACGGCCTTCTTGATTCTGGTGCTCTATCAGACGCTGGTCTCCTTAAATGGAAACCCGAAAGTTGAGGGAGTCCTTAAAGGCATCAGAGCAGTGGTAATCGCTCTCTTGATCATGGTTGTCTTTGACCTCTGGCCCAGCAGTATCAGCGGCCTCCCGACTTTGGCTTTGGCCGCCCTAACCCTGGTAGCTCTCGTGGTTACGCACATTCACCCGGCCATTGCCATTGTGGCTGGCGCTGTTATCGGATACATGTTCTTGTAAAGCTCAGGCTGGTGAGAATCAGTGGGCCGCCTCCCGCTGCTCATTGATTTTCATCAGCCTTACTACATTGCTCCGTTCCATCTCATCCAGTTTCATTTCGATGAATTTTACGTTCTCTTTCAGCTGAGGAATCAAAATATGCTCCAGAGCATTCACCCGGCGTCTCGTTCTTTCCAGTTCGTCAGCAAGCCGGTCCACCGCCTTCTCCATAGCAGCCAGTTTAATTAACAAAGGAAAAGTCTCAGCAAGCCGCTCCAGGCTTTCGTCGAGATTGCCTGAGGTGAAGGCAAAGCCATAGGGGTATCTTACTTGGGCCTTCTCCGCCTCGCCGCTCTGCAGCTCGAAATGGGGGACATTGATCCCTAAAACCGATTCTTGCCGGTACTCTAGGATCATCCGTTTTCCTGAAAAGAGCAGAGCCTCTTTTAGTGCGCTGGCCGGCATAGAAAGAGCGGCCAGCCTTTGGTAAGACGAGGCCTCAGCCAAACGCTCTTTAAGATCCCTACGAAGTTTTTGGCACTCTCTGGCCAACTCCAGAAAGGCCTTGACCAGTTCATCCTGTTTGTCTTTGAGCAGCTTATGCCCTCTGACAGCTATCTTCAAGCGGCGGCGGAAGGTAATGAGCTGCATGCGTGTGGCATTCACTGTTTTTTGCATACCAATCTCTCCTAGGAAGCCGGCAGGTACTTGTCGATGTACTCTTGGTGAACCCGCTTCAATTCTTCTCTGGGCAGGATGGAAAGGAGCTCCCAACCTAACTCCAAGGTTTCAATTATCGAGCGGTCTTGGTCAATTCCCTGCTTAATGTAGCGTTCCTCAAAGGCCTCGGCAAACTTAGCCATGATCCGGTCAGTCTCTGTCAGCGCAGATTCGCCCAGGATGCCGGCGAGTTCTCGGGCGTCGCGCCCCCGGGCGTAGGCTGCATATAGCTGGTTCATGGTGTCGGCATGGTCTTCTCTGGTCTTGCCTTCCCCGATACCTTTGTCCTTAAGCCTGGACAAAGAGGGTAAAACATCAATGGGGGGATAGATACCCTTGCGGTGCAGGTCCCGGCTGAGAATGATCTGGCCTTCGGTGATGTAGCCTGTAAGGTCAGGAATGGGATGAGTCTTATCATCCTCAGGCATAGACAAAATCGGAATCAAGGTGATAGAACCGGGATTATCCTTGATCCGGCCGGCCCGTTCGTAGATTGTGGCCAGGTCGGTATACATGTAACCTGGATAACCCCGGCGGCCGGGGATCTCTCGTCTGGCAGCGGAGACCTCTCGCAGGGCCTCGCAGTAGTTAGTCATATCCGTCAAAATCACCAGCACATGCATGCCCAGGTCGAAGGCGAAGTACTCAGCAGCTGTCAAAGCCACCCGAGGCGTAGAAATCCGTTCGATAACCGGCTCGTTGGCCAGGTTCAAAAAGAGAACAGTTCGCTCCAAGGCACCGGCCTTTTCGAAACTGGTGATGAAGTAATTGGCCTCTTCGAAGGTGATTCCCATAGCACCGAAAACAACCGCAAAGTTACTGGCCTCATCTCCGAGAACCTTGGCCTGCCGGGCGATCTGGGCAGCCAACTCCGCATGGGGCAAACCCGCACCTGAGAAGATCGGCAACTTTTGACCCCGCACCAGGCTGTTCAGCCCGTCGATCGCCGAGATCCCGGTCTGAATGAATTCCGAGGGGTAATCTCTGGCGTAGGGGTTAATGGGTTGACCGTTAATGTCCAGCTTTTTCTCGGGGATAATCCGGGGGCCACCATCCCGAACTCGGCCGACCCCATCGAAGATACCGCCCAGCATATCCCGGGAGACATCCAGTTTTTGGGCCTTCTCTCGGAAGAATATTTTGGTGTCTCGGACATCCAAACCCCAAGAACCCTCGAACAACTGGAGAAGGGCCCGATTGGATTCGGCATCCAAGACCTTGGCCTGGCGAACTTCCCCACTGGGCATCTCCACACTTACCACTTCACCGTATTTTACCCCTTTGACGTTCTCCACCAAGATGAGAGGGCCGGCTACATCTTTGATGGTTCGGTAAACTCTAAGCAACTTCCTCACCCCCGGCCAAACTCTCGAGAATCTCTCTTTCAATGTCATCAAATTCAGCCAGCCGGTCTTCTGGAATGAACTTGGCCTTGGCCATTCTTTCCAATACCTTCGCCTTCAGCAGCTTATCCAGACTCTCTCCCTTTCGGAGGGCGCTTTTGGCAGCATCGTAAAACAGAAGGATTAGCTTTAACATCCGGCCCTGTTTGGTTAAGGAGGTGTAGGTATCCACATCATCAAAGGCGTTTTGATGGAGAAAGTCCTCTCTGATTAGCCTAGCCACTTCCAACTTGAGCCGGTCATTGGTGGAAAGCGCGTCCATTCCGACCAAGCGGACAATCTCCTCCAGCTCTGATTCTTCCTGCAGTAAGGCCATGGCCCGCTGACGATTCTTGCTAAACTCGAACTGATTATGCTCGGCCAGGTACGCGTCGACGGTGGAGAGGTAGAGAGAATAACTCTGAAGCCAGTTGATGGCCGGGAAGTGCCGCCGGTAGGCCAGGTTGGCGTCAAGGCCCCAGAACACCTTGGCAACCCGGAGGGTATTCTGGGTAACCGGTTCCGAGAAGTCACCACCTGGAGGCGAGACCGCCCCGATGGCGGTGATTGTACCCTCTCTGGAATCTTTTCCGGGCTCAGACCCGTAACAGAGCACTCGCCCGGCTCGTTCGTAGAACTCCGCAATCCGGGAGCCCAAGTAGGCGGGATAACCTTCCTCGCCGGGCATCTCTTCCAAGCGGCCGGACATCTCCCTAAGTGCCTCGGCCCAACGGGAGGTGGAATCCGCCATCAGGGCCACATCATAACCCATATCCCGGAAGTACTCGGCGATGGTGATGCCGGTGTAGATTGATGCCTCTCGGGCAGCCACCGGCATATCCGAGGTGTTGGCGATCAGAATGGTTCGTTCCATCAGAGGACGTCCGCTCTTAGGGTCCTTCAACTCCGGGAAAGAGAGGAGCACATCGGTCATTTCGTTACCCCGTTCTCCGCAGCCGATGTAGACGATGATGTCAGCATCGGCCCACTTAGCCAACTGATGTTGAACCACAGTTTTTCCGCTGCCGAAGGGACCTGGAATACAAGCGGTGCCTCCCTTAGCCACCGGAAACAGGGTATCTATAACCCTCTGGCCGGTAACCAGAGGAGCATAAGGATTAAGTTTCTTCCGGTAGGGACGGTGCATCCGCACCGGCCACTTCTGGAGCATGGTTATTCTCTCCACTCTCTTGGCGGTCTGGACCTCGGCCACCGGTTCCTCTATCGTGAACCGGCCTCCTTTAATCCAGGCCAGTTTCCCGGAAATTCCCGGAGGAACCATAATCTTATGCACCACCAGTGTTGTCTCCTGCACAGTACCCAGGACATCGCCGGGCCCAACTTCCGCCCCTGCTTCCAGCACCGGGACGAACTCCCAACGGCGCTCTAAATCTACGCTGCGGACCTTGATACCTCGGCTGATCCGGTCTCCGGAGGTTTCATACAGTAAGTTAAGAGGACGCTGGATGCCGTCGTAAAAACCGCCGATAATCCCGGGACCCAGCTCGACACTAAGAGGCTGCCCGGTGGACTCCACCGGCTCACCCGGTCCAATCCCCGTGGTTTCCTCGTAAACCTGAATGTAAACTTTGTCCCCTCTGACTTCGACTATTTCACCGATCAGTTTTTCGTGCCCGGCCAAGACCACATCATACATTTTGACTCCCGTCAATCCAGTGGCAATTACCAACGGGCCGGCAACACGGATTATTTCTCCAGTTGACACAGTTACTCTCCTCCTAAGCCCAGAATGTCCGCGCCTACAGCCTTTTCCACCGCTCTTTTCAGTTTAGCTAGCCCTTTATCCTGTGATACTGCCACAGGCAGCAGAGTTATGGCAGGAAGGTCCCGCTCCAGATTCTTTTTGGCCAGAAACTCACTCTGAGGAGCGACATCCTCGGTGATGAAAACCACGGCGTAGTCAGACTCCAGTCTATTCAAAAGATCTTTGGCCTCGTCGGGGGTGGCGACAGTGAAGACCTCGGCTCCTAGAGCCCGAAAGACTTCGCAGCTTCCGGAGCTGCCGATTACCGCAACTCTAGACATATGTGCCCCACAACCTTTCTCGGATGGCCGCCGGCGGAAGGCCAAAGGTCTTCCCCTTCAAAACGACCTGCAAAAGGCGGCATTCGTTCTCCTTGGCCAAAAAGTAGGCGAAGACAGGCTCGTACCCGCAAGCCACCAGGCGAGCCCGGCGCAAGTAAGTTATCTTGGCCTCTTCTACGCCCCGCTCGATGGAAACCCAACTGCCTCCATAAAGGAAACGTTCTAAACCATCGCTAAGCCAGCGCCTGTACTTAGTTCCCAAGAGGGCGGTGGCAACCTCATTTCTCTCCCCTTGTGACCAGGTCTTGAGCTTCGCTTCGGGTATTGCTCCTCCAGGAAGAAAGATCAGATCCATGAGCGGCGCTTTAGGCAACCATCCCTGCTTCTCCCCACGAGCAAGAAGCCGCAAGAGAGTGGTGAGGTTAATTAAGTCGACCCAAAGGGTGAGATATCCCAAGGCGAAGGAGGCTTTCCTAAATCTGAACAAGGCTGCCAGATACTGAAAGCAAGCGCGGTCTAAACTGTAGTCAATGACCGCAGGGTCCTGCCATTTTTCATACTCCCCTAAGGCTCTTTGGACAGTCCCAGTGAAAGCGGCAGCTTCCTGGCGCCGGGGCTTCGCCGGCTGTTCATAGACCAGCTCCACCAACTCCTCAGCGGACAACCAGCCCGGTATGAGGTCGTCTTCCTGGGGCTCGCCTCTTTGGACCATCGATTTTACCAGATACTTCAGGTTCTGAAAATCATTGACCACAAAGAGAGTCCCTGTTAAGAGGTCATCAGGAAGCAATTTGGCGTGCAAAATCCGCAGCCTTCTCAGCTCGTTTTTAACCAGTTCTTCAGGTCCCTGTCCGGCGTTAATCCGCCCCGCATAATCAGTGTCCGTCAAAAACTCGACGGCTGCTTGCCAGTTTTCGGCCTCAACCATCTGGTTAAGGGTCTCCGCAGAGATCAGGTGGCGTTCTAAGGCCTGAACTACACCAGAAGCATAAGCGTAATCACTGGGATTAAATTTTTTTGTGGTTACAGGTGACTCCGGCACAGGAGCACCTCCTAGAGTTCTCCGAACAGAATTCGGGCTATTTCCGGTTCCTTGTCTTCAAAGAAAATCTCCGTCAACACATCAGTCGTGGCATTAACTTCATAGCTATCACCATATAAAATGAAACCACCGCTGAACTCGTCAGACAGAGGAGTGCCAAGGGTTAGGGCGGCCTTCTTTCCCGCTCTCTTCAGCTCGGTAATGACGTCTGCAACCACCTGCTTGCCTATTTCCTGATCACCACGGGCCCAGCTCACAGTTTCATCACCGGTTTGCACCGCCTGGATCAGAAGGCTCTTCATTAATTTGACGTAGGCCTGTGGTTTCATTTTGGAAAGGCCATGGCAAACGTATTTCGCCACATCATCCAACACCTTGGCCATCGCCTCCAGACGCTGCTTGGTAGCGTCCCGTTTTGCCTTGCCGATGATTCTGGCTCGGGTTTCAGCAGCGGCTCGGGCAAAATGGGCCTCAATCTCAGCTGCTTGCGCCTCAGCCTCCTCTGCTGCCTCACTGAGAATCTTTTCGGCCTCTTGGCGGGCCTGGGCCAGAATCTCTTCAGCCTCTGCTATAGCCTGATTGGTTATTTCCTCTATCAGCCGTTGTAGATTCGGGCTGCTCTCTCCCCCGACTACTACCGCATCTCTGGCTAGTACTTCAGTCATGACCCTACCACCTTACAACGGAATGCCGTTTATCAGCAGGAGGCTGGCCAAAAACCCTAATACCGCATAGGTTTCAACCATCGCAGCCAAAGTTATCGCCTTACCTACATCCTCAGGCCGTTTGGTGATGACCCCAAGCCCTCCGGCACAGGCCTTGCCTTGAAAGATGGAGGAAAGCAAGCCCACCAGGGCCACCGGGAGGGCGGCGATAAAGAACATCCACCCCTGAGGTACGGTTAGGTGGGTGAAATTGGCCAGGTCAAAAACGTGGATCTTGCTCATAATCATGAATCCGATGAGCAAACCGTAGATCCCCTGAGTGCCAGGCAGGGCCTGCAGGAGTAGAGCCTGCCCGAAACGTTCGGGCTCTTCGGTGATGACACCGGCAGCCTGTTCACCTAAAATGCCCAGGGTCCGGGCAGAACCAATACCGGGTAGCACTACTGCAAACGCTATGCCCATAAATGCTAGTGCTGACCCCCATGCAATTTCCATTTTAATGCTCCTCCTTTATAGTCTATTGTGAATTGCTCTTCTCTATCTGCAACTATTTGGACCATTTTCGTCCTCAGAGCAAAGGGCTTAAAGAGTCGCCCTCCGCTCTCGAAACACTTACTGAAAAATTCCACATACTGCAAACGACTTGTGTGCACATAGGCTGAGACAACATTGATCAACATGTTGAAAAGATGACCGAAAACGAGTATCACCGCAACGATGAAGATTCCGATGATTGGGATATCACCAACCATCGCCGAGACATCATTGATTACCACACCGATTACACTGGTTGCCAGCCCTAAAGCCAGCAAGCGGGAATAGGACAAGACATCACTCAGGTAGTCAGAGACCCCTGTCAAGCTGGCAATCCCCTTAAATATCTTTTTAAGAAGTGATTTTTCCTTCCGGCCCTGGGTCAAAACCAGACCAAGGCCACCGGCAATGGCGGCATACTGAGCCGGCTTCCCAGCTCCGATTATCATCAGGGCCAGTCCGGAGATGAACACCCACCAGAGCCCTTGATCAAAGATGGCATCCCAGACCCGGCCGTTCTTGAGGTTGTGTACAAAAGTTACCCCAAGACCAACATAAAGATGTAGTAAGCCCAACACCAAGGCCACAATTAACATCCTGATCGGGTCATCAACCGGGTTGAACCAGATGGGTCCGATAGGAAGCAGGTCCCCGAACCAGGATCCGGTCACGACCCCGAAGGCAAAGGTGGAAACCCCACCCATGATCAGAACCTTGAGAAAGTTCTTACCGTCACCCACCGCTCGGGTTCGTTTCATCAGCCAAATGGCCAAAATCGTGAGAATTATGCCGTATCCTGCATCTCCCAAGGCAATTCCGAAGAAAGCAAAGAAAAACGGTGCCAGCGCGGGAGTGGGGTCAGGGCTCCCCTGCTTGGGAATGCCTGCTGTGGTGGTGATAATCTCATAGGGCTTCACCAGTTTGGGATTATCGAAGTCCACCGGAGGAACCTCATCTTCAGCCGGTTCCCTGGCTTCCACTACGCAGACCGGAATCGCTTCTTCCACAGCTTTTTTCAGGTCGGCATAGCGGTCGGCTCTGCACCAGCCGTTGACAACCACAGCATGACCTGTGTAGCCAAACTTCTGGGCGGCCTCTGCCTTTTGAATCTCGGAACGGAGGATATCACTGAGGGAATAGACTTGGGCAGCGGATTCGTTCCACTCTGCCAACTGTTGGTGAATCTTTTCCATCTGCTTTTGGATGGATTCAAGTTTTTGAACGGTATCCTGATAGGCCTCGTGAATCGAGCCATAGTCTTCCGGCAAAACAACCTCACTGAATCCGTACTTACTCAGCAGAGTGGAGACTTGTGAGGCCTTATCTTTTTGATAGATGACAAATACATAAACTTCCTGGCTGGTCTCATTGATTACCTCCAGGTGAATGGGACAATCAACGAGCTCTTCTTGGGCCTCCAGCACCAAGTCAGGATATACCTGGATTTTGAAAACACCCAGCTTAATCTGGCAGTAGGCGGTCTCCCCCACATCCTTCAATGGAACATCCAGATTGAGCCAGGGTTTGAGAGACTCTAATTCCTGTTCACAGTGAGCTTTTAATTTGTTAAGCTCAGACCACTGCCTTTCCAGGTCTTGAACCCTGCTGCACAGGTCAATGACGCTCTTTGGATCGTTTGCTACCTCATAATACAGCGTTTCCGGAACAGGCAGCCGAGTGCTGGCAAACTGGTCGATGATGCTTTGTTTGGGACGAAATGTCTCCCGCAGAAACCTAATGGTACTCTGAACCTTTTTGAGATCACCGGTTAACTGCTGTATACGTTGGGAAATCTCCTCAGCCGTTTCGGTTTCCGGCGGAAGAAGATCGGTCTCGATGAGGTCGGTGATTTCCACCGCCTCTACCTTCTGCAGCAGATTCAACAATTCATCTCGAAGGGTTTTAGGTGTTACTATGGCAATTCTGGTCATGGGAGCCAGAGACATATCTTTTCACAATCCCCTCTGCCACGAAAGCTAGCACAGCTTCTTGTTTGGATTTGCTTACGCCCAGTATCTGCCCGACCTTTTCCGCAGCCTCGGAATGAATGGTCGCCGCTTCAGCCTGCGCCTCCTGTTCGGCCTTCTCTACAAGGGCTTTACCTTTGGCCTCAGCCTCTTCACGGCTTTTGGCGACTATCTCTTTCCGCTGGGCAGAAGCGTCTCTGATTATCTGATTGGCTTCTTTTCGGGCATTTGCAACAATCTCCTCTGCCTTTTTTTCTGCAGCTTTGACAGAATTCAGTGCGGATAACGCCATTAACCATCGCCCCTTTTTTCTATATATTAGAAGAAAAGCTATATATTTCCTCCAAATTTGGAAAAGAAAAAGCAAAGAGGAATAACCCTTTGCCTGCTAAGCACGCCTATTTTTTTCTGGTCTTAGTCCATTTTGACTTCCACTTAAAGCCTCTGTTCCCGGGCAATCAACTCAGTCCGGCCGCTAGCAACCCGGCTGACATACTGCCTGGTTTCCCGAATGGACGGAATGGTTGTCCTCACGCGACTTGGACCGGCGTTGTAAGCAGCTATAGCCAAGGAAATGTCCTTGTACCTGTCCAAAAGCTGCTTCAGATATCTGGTCCCCAAGTCAATATTGACAACCGGATCATATAGACGCTTGGGATCAACCCCAAAGCTCCGGGCAGTGGAAGGCTTGATCTGCATGATGCCAATGCAGCCCGCAGAGCTAACAACGTTAGCCCGGAAATGACTTTCGCTGGCGGCCACCGACAACAAGAGCCACAAATCAACCCCATGCTTTCGGCTGGCCTCCAGGAAGGCCATGGTGAGTTTATTGATCTCGGGCTCCGTAAGGTAGAAATTCTGTTCCATTATGAACTCACGGACCTGAGCAGCCTCAGCCAGCGTTGGGTTGCCGGCACGGTCTTGCACCTTGGCATCAGCAAGTCCCATTCTAGGCTCGGAAAAAGAGACTGAGTACACTGTCAGTGAGACTACAGCCAACACAGACAATGCAGCGGTTCCGTAAAGCCACTTAGGTTTAGACCTCACTTTTCCCCTCCTGAAAAATTCCAGATATTGTTGGTATCCCCAAATAAAGGTTAGGATATTCTTTTGGCTTGTCCATTATAACAGAAAAGGAAAGTTTGTCAACTTGTGTCAGCTCCAGCT
>JACDOJ010000078.1 GCA_017656135.1 Bacillota bacterium
GGCCCCCGTGGGGTGTCGAAGAAGCCTTTTCCTTTTAAACAATTGTTGCGCCCCCAAAACTGGGGGGTCGGGCCCCGGCGGGCGGGGCGGGCGGGGGCACGTCTCTCGTCGTTTTACTTGTAGTAGCCGGCTTTCTTCAGGATTCTTTCAATGGATACCTGCGCATTGTCCAAAGCTTCTTTGGGGCTCTTATCCCCGGCTACAGCAGCGGAGACTTCCTTCATGAAGGCATCTCCCAATTGGACAAACTCAGGGATCCACGGCCAGTAAGCAATATTGGCACTTGCCCAGGCCTTGGGCAGGAATTCCACATAATCACCAGCATGATATTTGGCGGCCAGCTTCTTATAGTCTGCCAAGCCCATTACATACAGGTTCGGAATATCCCAGCGCTTCAACTCGAAGGCCTCTCTCTTGGTGGTCTCCCGGCTCATCCGCCATTTCAGGAAGAGCATGGCAGCTTCTTTATTCCGGGAATACTTATTGATGCCCAGCCCTTCCATGTAAATCCACTGGAGGTATTCACCGGTGGGCCCGGCAATGTTTCGGATACCGACTTTCCCGGCTACCTTAGAGGCATCGGGGTTGTTGAACATGCCGCCCCAGCCTGTGGTGTCATACATCATCGCCACTTTACCTTCGGCGAACATTTGGCCGATATCGTTGAAGTTCATGGAAGCCACTCCGGGCGGTCCATAATCCCTAAGCAGGGAGACATAATCGCTTATGGCTTTGACCATTGTTGGGGAGTTCACTTGAGCATGGAAGTCTTTGTCCAGAAGAGTGGCCCCGTAAGTCCAAGCCCAGCCGGCGTAGCTTCCCAGGGACGAGAAGTTAGCTACACCGCGACCAATGAAGGGGTAGATGTCAATGCCCAGGCTATCAATCTTCTTGGCCAGTGCAATAATGTCATCTGTGGTGGACGGAGGGGTCAAACCGTATTTTTCAAAGATGTCTTTACGATAGTAGAAGGCACCGCCGATAATGGTATGCGGCATGGCATACAGCTCACCTTTTACCGAGAAAGTCTCAATGGCTGAAGCCGGGATATCCTCGTAGTGGAAGTCCCAGGGATGCTCGTCTTTCTTGAGTAGATCATTCAGCGGGGCCAACCAGCCGTTCCGGTAATACTCAGGCAAGTACCAGAAGGAAACGGAGGTAATATCATACATGCCGGTGCGGGAAGTCACATCAAAAATGTATTTTTGGCGTGTAGTCGGCTCGTCGTAGATTTCAATGTTAACTTTGATCCCTGTATCTTTTTCGAAGTCATCTTTAAAGCTCTTAATAACGTCAATCTCATAGCCTTCTTTCAGCAGCAGGTTCAGCGTGGTCCCCTCATAAGCCCGTAAGTCTGTAGCCGAGGAAACCATCCCCAACCCTAAAACCAACCCAATAATCGTTGCTGCAATTAACAATCTCCTCATAATTCAACCCCCTCATGTTAAAATTGAAGCAACAGAAGTGTTAGGAAACCCTTTCTTCGCCACCATCCCCCTCTCTGTAGAGGTCTTGAGCCACAAAATCCAAACCTAATTGCTCCAGTTTTTTCCTGCTCGGATAGCTAGTTTGCAAATCCCAGTCCAGCTGCTGGAAGTAGTCAGTAATCTGGTATTCCAAGTCAACTTGCACGCCTTTGGTTTGGCCGGCTTCCAACGGCGGCCAGCCCAAGGCTCTCTTGGGGAAGGTATATTTCAGCGGGTTTAATCCCTCCCGCAGGTTGAAAGCATGACGCAGGTTGAGGATCCGCTCACCAATAAGGTCGAATTTGTCCAAGTCAAATTCCAGCCCGGTTACCGCCTGCAAGAACTCAGGCCAGGCATTGACAGGGTATGAGTAGTAGGCGAACTGACAAAGGCCCGTAGAATTGATGACCTGCATCTGGCAGACCATTTTTTTCTGCCACCAACCCTTGTTTTCCGGGGAATGGCGATCAAGATCCTCAGGGAAATCCAGCCCCGGAGGGAGGATCCACTCAGCCGGGCAGTGCCTACCCGGGGTTGGCTCGGTGGCATATGTTGTTGCCATCCCTGATTGATAACGGGGGTCATGGAAAGGGAGCTCCTGGCCATTGACGTGGATGGCATACTCGTAAGACTCGGGGCCAATCTTTTCTGAAGCCACTTTGACTCCGTCAGTAAGCAGGGCGACTTCTCCCTGGCGAGTAGCCATCTTCTTGAGGAACTCAATGGTCTTTTGGGCATCTCCCCACTGAATCTGCAGTTCCGGGCTCTCAAAGAGGCCATGTTCCGTGCATTCCATGGCAAAGGCAATTACCGAGCCGGCTGAAATGGTGTCAAAACCCAATTTGTTACACAGATCATTGATGTAAATAATGGATTCAAAATCGTCGTTGAGAATCAGCGGACCAAAAGCAGCGGCACTTTCGTACTCGACTTTATCTGTCTCAATTGCATACGGCCCATCTTTGACTTCCATTATTCCACCGCAGGCAATTGTACAACGCCAGCAGCCTTTCCGCCGCTTCTGGTATTTCATTATTTTATCTTTAGCAAACTTTTCAATTCCGTTGGGGAAGGTAGTTGGCCCATCACCTTTCCAGTTCTTAACGGGGGAATCGCCGGTTTCGATGGCGGTCGCTAAAATGCCAATGGTCCCAGTTTCCGTCAATGTCTTGTATTCCCTGGATGGAAGACGCATGTACTTCTTCCGTAGTTCCTTAACTTTTTCCGGATCAGCCAAAGGTACTTCCTTATTCCCTTTGACCACGATTGCCTTGAGTTTTTTTGACCCCATTACTGCACCGCAACCAGACCGGGCAGCTGCCCGTCCTTCGTGGATGATCGCAGCAATCCTACTCATGTTTTCCCCGGCGGGGCCTATAGTGAGCACCCGGGCATCCTGACCATGGATCTCCTTTAACAGCCTTTCCGTCTCATCGGTAACCCGCCCCCACAAAAAGGTGGCATCCTTTATCTGAACTTGACCGTTATCAATTAGAAGATAAACAGGGTTCTCAGATGCACCCTTGAAAAACACTGCATCGAAACCGGAAAACTTGAGATATGGGCCAAAACTGCCACCGCTGTTAGCATCACCCCAGCCGCCGGTCAACGGCGATTTGCAGACGACCATAAAGCGGTTCCCTTCTATAGTAGGAGTACCGGTTAAAGGCCCCGTGCAGACAGCCAGGATGTTTTGGTCACTTAAAGGATCAATCCCGGGCTTCAATTCGTCGTACAGCAAGCGTGCCCCGAGACCGTAGCCGCCAATATAGTCTTTGTATAGTTGTTCATCGACTTCTTGTTCACTCACTGTACCGTCACTGAGGTTAACCCACAAGATTTTTCCCATATATCCACCCAGCATGACAAAGCTCCTTTCCTAAGATATATATCTAATTTGTTCCAGTATGCGGAATGCTGTTCCATTTTCGCTACAGTAAGTAATTCCATTGTTGTTAAGTAATTCCTGCCACAATTATAGAAAATAAGAAAAAGAAATAATAGGGTAAAAAGAGGGTATTATCAGAAAGTTTGGTGAGACTTCAAGGAAAAGGCGTTTTAAAATGTCCGGCAGGGCAAGGATGGAAAGCAAATTGCAAAAAAGGCGAGATTTTTTCAAGCAACGGCAAGCCGCTTGCAACCCATCAGCGATTTCTGAAATTGACTTTCCTTAGCATCCCTTCATTGCCTTCTTGACCTGCCAGTCCTTTAGGAGATACTCTTTGCCATCTGCACACTTCAAGTCACTATAACCTAAAGCGTGTGATATTTCGTGCCCTATTTCTATAACTAACGGCTTAATTTCTTCGAGTCTTTCCCTAGTGATCCGAACGGCCGGACCAGCAACACTAATGGCTGCGATTACTTTTCGCGCATGGTTCCTTACAGGAACACCGATACACCTGATACCGATTTCGTGTTCTTCATCATCAATAGCATATCCCCGCTCCCTAATAGTAGCTAGATGCCTTCTGAGAGCCTCTGGATCAGTTATTGTTGTGGAAGTAAAGCCAGTTAATGGCTGTGCAAGAATAGTTTCTATAATCTTCTCTGAAGCATATGCCAGTAATACCTTGCCTACTGCTGTACAATGAACAGGAGCGCTGGCTCCAATGCGGGACTTCATGGTTAACATTTGGTCACTCTCTACCTTATCAATATAAATCATTTGGTTATTATCCAATATTCCAAGGTGGACTGTCTCGCCGGTAAGAGTTGCCAGTTTCTTTAAGAAAGGTCGAACGGCCTGACGAAGATCTATGTGATCCAAAACCTGCCTACCCAGTTTAGCTAGATGAAGACCCAGTCGGTACTTCCCAGTATCTACGTCCTGGTTAACATACTGGTGAGCCATAAGAGTAGTTAAAAGGCGATAAACTGTGGTTTTTGGCAGACCCATTGCTTTGGAAATCTCAGTAACGCCAAGCTCCTTAGACGAACTACCCAGAAGGTCAAGGATGTCTAATGCCCGGGAAACTGATGTTACAATGATGCTTTGATCCTTTGAGATACTGTTCACTGAGTTCACCGTCCCAGGTCTTGCCAGAATTCAATAAACATTTTAACAGAATTGACAATAATGAACAACATTATACGTCATAGTTATACTGACCCCCATGAGGGGTTAACACGTAGTTAACAGAGGGTTTGTATCCGCTCGCCTCGAAAAACTCAGAGGGAGGAATTCTAGTTCTGGAGGGACTGCGTGGGGAAAAAACCGTCGCTGAAAGGACACTGAAGGAAAAATGCGTTTGGCAGCACAGGTTTACCTCATTTCAAGAAGCTGAACAGGTCATCAGTGAATGGATTAGGTATTACAACGAGGAGCGGATGCACTCAAGGTTAGGCTATAGGTCACCAAGAGCATTCTATGAACTGACAACTCTCCGTAAAAAGAGTGTTGACAATAAGGGGATCAGTACAGGCAGTTACCCGGTTTCGAAAGTTCTATAATCAGCAGCGTATTCACTCAGGGGTTAATTACATGACCCAGCGAGTTCTACGAAGCATTACATCGAAAAGCTGTGAAACTCGTACCTATTACGGCGTAGTTGTCCAAACTAAGGGGGTCAAGCCGCAACGGCCAGCTGTACAAATGGCTGGATGAGCATATAGAATTCGAAAAAAGGAGGACATATGTACACACTGGATAAAGACAACACAGCTCTGTTGATAATTGACATTCAGGAAAGGCTATTAAAAGTGATGCCACAAGTTGTTTATGAAAATGTGAAAAAAAATGTGATCACCCTCATTGAAGGTTTTAAACTCTTAAATCTGCCAATTCTTTATACCCAACAGTACACAAAAGGACTTGGGGATACAGATAAAGATATCAAAGAACTGATAGAAGGTGAACATATAGAAAAAAATAAGCTTCTCTTGTTGTGGCGAAGAAAACTTTAACAGAAAACTGAATGAATTAAATATCAAAAATGTAGTAATCGTTGGCATGGAAACTCACATCTGCGTTTTACAAACGACCATTGATCTGATAAACGCTAGCTACAACACCCATGTTGTTGCTGATGCGGTTGTCTCACGCAGTAAATTTAACTGGAGGACAGGATTAGAATACATGAGAGATGCTGGAGCAAAAATTACTGTAACTGAGACAGTATTATTTCAGCTTTTGAAAAAAGCAGGCTCAGAAGAGTTTAAGGCAATATCAAAGCTAATTAAATAGCTTCTAAAACAGCATAAATTTTTTACTACATACAGAGGCAAAAAGGAAATCTTCTGGCAGGTTTGGAGCATAATACGGTGAAATTGCGGCAACACCGGAAGCACCGGCCGCCTTGGCATGTTTAGCTAGCTCAATAGTGGTTTTGGTATCTGCAGTACCAACCGGCTTGACCCCCGCATTCTGGACATTATGCTACGAAAACTTTAGGCTTTATAGAATTGTTCCTGATAGCTTCGTGATACTGCCGCGGAGACATGTATCCTAAGCTTCCGTGGCGGCGGCGTTCGTTGTAGTAACGCATGTATTCGCTGACCTCCCGGTATGCATCCAGGAAGCTGTATCCGCCATCTTCCTGAAAAACCGCTCGCATTACGTCCTCATCTACGGTAACATAGAATTGAGCCATCTGATTCCCTCCTTTGGGTGTGTTGCTGGTATATCACCCATTCCAGAGGGACGGTGGCCCTTTCCTGCTACTGAGGCCCACTTCTTTTTACATCATTTTACTGGACACTACTGAGGACCGTTTCCCAGCCGACGTTGTAGCAGCTGGAGTTGATGGCATTGTAGTGCCGGACCTTCCTCCGGAAGAAGGTACTGCTTTGCGCCGGGAAGCTAGACGGAACGGCCTCGCTATCATTCCGCTAGTAGCACCGACTACTCCCCCGGCCCGCCTGAAAACTTTGGTGGCGGAAGGCTCCGGGTTTATCTACTATGTCTCGGTTCGAGGCGTCACCGGAGCCCGTGAACACCCGGCCCCAATACTTCCAAGGCAGGGACGTATGCAACCACCGGTTTAGGGGTGGTGAAAGCTCCAACCCCAGCTGAGCCAATCTTTCTTCAACTGCTGATTTCATAAGCCAAAACTCCTATAACATGTTTTTGCTTATCTTTGGACACGCCCGGACGCATCGCCCTTGGCCAGGTTTTCCACCTCAGCCACACTGACCTGGTTGAAGTCGCCGACAATTGAGTGTTTGAGACAGGACGCCGCTACAGCAAATTCTATGGCATCCTGGCCCATTTTATCCAGAAGGAGCGAGTAAATGAGCCCTGCGGCAAAGGAGTCCCCGCCGCCGACCCTATCTACGATATGGACGTTATATTTACGGGACAGGTAGAATTCAGTCCCGTCGTAAAGCAAGGCTGACCAGTTGTTGTCCGACGCGGACAGGCTCTCCCTTAGGGTGATAGCCACTTTCTCAAACCCAAACCTCTGTTGAAGCTCCCTGGCCACCTCATAATACCCTTCGGTGTCAAGTTGCCCCTTGGTTACATCAGAGGCTTTGGCCTTGATCCCGAAAACCTTTTCCGCGTCTTCCTCATTGCCGATAGCCACATCGACATACTGCATCAGCTCGGTCATGACCTTGTTGGCTTTCTCCGGAGACCACAGCTTTTTACGGTAGTTCAAGTCGGCACTGACTTTGACTCCTGCCGATTTGGCAGCTTTCAAGGCTTCCAGGGTCACCTGGGCAGCACTATCGCTCAAAGCAGGGGTTATACCGGTAAAGTGGAACCAGTCTGCATCGGCAAAAATGCCTCCCCAGTCGAATTCACCCGGTTTGACCTGAGAGATAGCCGAGTTGGCCCGATCATAAATAACTTTTGATGGCCGCTGGGACGCTCCGGTTTCGCAGAAGTAAATCCCCAACCTATCGCCTCCACGCAGGATATATTCTGTGTGGACTCCGTACCTACGAAGTTCATTGACGGCGCACTGGCCAATCTCGTGGGTAGGAACCTTGGTGACGAAATAGGAGTCCAAGCCATAGTTGGCCAGGGAAACGGCAACATTGGCTTCGCCGCCCCCGTAGATCACGTCAAAAGAGGAAGCCTGTACAAACCGCTGATAACCTGGGGGAGACAGTCTGAGCATGATCTCCCTGAAAGTGACGACCTTAGCGCTCATCGATATCACTCCTTAACCCTGTTTGCTTATTGTTGTGCTCTTACCAGCTTGGCAGCCTCAATGTACTGAGCCGCCCGCTTGGTCAGCTCGGCCCAGTTTTTCTCAGCCACCAATTTTTTATCTACCAATGCGCTGCCTACGCCCACAAAGACAGCCCCGGCCTTTAAGAAGTTGCCCAGATTCTCCAAGTTGACCCCGCCGGTGGGGGTGAGCTTCACCTGAGGCATGGGCCCGTGGATGTCCTTAATGAATTGAGGGCCTAGCTTAGTAGCCGGGAAAACTTTTACCGCGTCTGCTCCGGCCTCCCAGGCAGTTAGAATCTCTGTAGGAGTAAAGGCCCCCGGAATGACGATTTTCCCGTAACGCTTGCAGGTTTTGATGACATCCAGGTTCAGAACCGGACTGACCACATAATCAGCCCCCGCTAGGATAGCTGCTCTGGCTGTCTCGCTGTCCAGAACCGAACCTACACCGACGATAGCCTGCCCCGCCAAGATCCGAGACGCCTCGCGGATAGCATCTAAAGCTCCGGGGGAAGTCATGGTAATTTCCACCGCAATTACTCCCCCAGCCACCAATGACTTGCAAATGTCAATCAATTCTCCTGAACTGTTCACCCTGACAATAGCCACCACTCCCGACTCCACGATGGCGTTGAACTGCTGTTCCTTTGTCATGTTCCTACCTCCCATTTGTTCAGGTCTTTCTTGCTTCGGGGTTAACAACATTCTCTAACTCCTCCCCTCTGAAAAAGCGCGCTGCAGCTTGAGCTGCTTGATAGCGTAGCCTCTCAGAAAAGCGGTCACCGTACCAGGCCACATGAGGTGTAAGTACCACGTTCTCACACTCGAGCAAGGGTTTGGACATCTCCATGGGTTCCATTTAGAACATGTCCATTCCGGCTGCAGAAATCTTCCCACTTTTTAACCCGTCGACAACGGAACGTGGACAGAGATATAGTCAGACTGCCACAACAGGTATTCCAAAGAACATCTTTCTACTCCCGCGTCAACAAACACCTCATCCGGCAAATAAGGATCAAGGGCAATGACTTTGAGGAGAAAGCTTGAGCTCTTTTAGCAACCAACCGAGCCACCTGTCCGAAACCAACCTGGTCAAGGGTCTGACCTGTCAGCCATCCCATCGGCAGAAGAATATCACGCTCCTAGTTTCCGGCTCTCGTGTTTTCATTTAGGAAAATCAGTTCCCGCACACAGTATAACAAAGGGCCATAGTATGATTGGCAACTTCTTCACTATGCACCCCCGGGTTCCGGAGGACCGATATGCCACACTCTGTAGCGGCACTGATATCGATATTCTCAACGCCGGAGCCATAACGTACGATTACTCGGCAGTTCGGTAGTCTACGGAGCAGATCTCTTCCAAGGGGAGGCACCCAAGGGACGAGCAAGGCGTCTGCATCACGTAACGCCAACACCATCTCATCGGACGTCTCAACGATGGAAAAAAGTACAGCTAATTTCTCATCGGCAAACGCCTCTCCTCAACCTCGGCGGTCTTGAGCTAAAGATCGAGAACTGCCATATGCAGTCCGTTCATTTCAACCGCTCTGGCTGTTTCCTCCGCAGACCGGGCATTCCGACCTTTGGCTATAAATTAACTCTACGAACTCGCATTTTAGCAAATCAACTACCAATAGCCTGCCGATAAGCAATTCACCAATGCCCATGATTAGCTTCAGTGCCTCAGCCGCTTGGAGTACCCCGATTATCCCTGGTGTAACCCCAATCACACCCCGCCGGTCAAACTTTTCGGGATGAGGCTGAACGGGATCGAGAGCTTGAGACTCCTGGAATAGACACCTATAGCACGGCCCCCGAGGCGGTATAAAGGTTGTGATATGCCCGAAAAAACCACTGACAGCACCCTCCACGAAAGGCTTACCCTCTTGATAGCAGGCTTCGTTTACCAAGTAACGGGTTGGGATATCGTCAACCGCAATAACACAAAGGTCATAATTGCTGATCACACTACGGGCATTATCCGGCTTTAACACACACTTAAGAGGCTCTATCCTAATACCAGGGTTTAGCGCTGTCAGCTTGTCCTTGGCAGACTCAACTTTGAATCGCCCGAGGTCTGAGGTGAAATGAAGTATCTGCCGGTTCAGATTTGATAGGTCAACCTGGTCCCTATCAAGGATCCCAAGCCGACCGACTCCGGCAGCAGCCAAATAATAGGCCACAGGTGAACCGAGTCCTCCCGCACCGATAACCAACACACTGGAGCATAAAAGCTTATCTTGTCTGGCTTCGCCTATCTCAGGGAGTATAATTTGCCTTGCATAACGCTCCAGGTCAGGCAGAGGCAACACCACTTTCAGGCCTCCTCCATTTTATTTCTCGGGCCAGCCTGATACAATCTGCCAGAGGTGAGTGAGTCAGAGCCGATCGTTTGGGCATTAGACACTATACTTCTCAATCATGCTCTCGTCGATCTCCACCCCGATACCGGGCCTACCTGGAATAGTCACGTATCCGTCAATAAATTCCAAAGAAGACCGGGATAGATTCTCCCGCAGCGGATTCTCGCTCTGGTCGTATTCCAGTAACGTCTGGTTGATACCAGGTCTGGGCATATTCGTCGAAGGTTGGTCAGGGATAACCGCTATTAGTTGCAAGGCAGCATGCATGGCCACTGCTGACCCCCAAACATGCGGAACTACCAACACACCAAACAAATCCGCCAGATCAATGATCCGCTTACAGGCTGTAATGCCGCCTGCCACACATGGGTCAGGCTGGGCGATATCAACAGCACGCCTGGCAATCAGGTTTCGGAAACCGTAAGGCGTGAACTCGCATTCTCCTCCGGCTATGGCGATGCTCAAGGCATTGCGGACTTCAATATAACCATCGATATCCTCAGGAATGACTGGCTCCTCAAACCAGTATACACCATGTTTTTCCAGCTCTTTACCCACTCTGATGGCGACTTTGGCGCTATATGCATGATTGCAGTCGACCATGATCAGGAAATCATCGCCAAACTCCCTGCGGAAACCGACAATGAGCGCCATATCCTCGGCTAGACTCTTGCTTCCGATCTTTACCTTGATTCCTTTAAAGCCCTTATCCACAAAAGTTGCCGCTTCCTTAATATAATCCTCAAGGGTGAAATCCGACCGGAAATACAACCCGGTGGCATAAGCACACACCTTCTCCCTAAGCCGACCACCAAGGAGCTTAGAAACAGGCAGGTTTAAGGCTTTTCCTTTGATATCCCACAAGGCAATATCTATACCACTAATGGCTTCGATGATAGACCCCTTTTGTCCGTAATCCCTTGTATAACAATACATCTCCTGCCACAGTTTCTCGGTCTCCAGGGGGTCTTTGCCAATCAACATAGGTTTAAAAATGTATTCTATAGCGCTCCGGGGCACTTCCGCAGGTCCGAATTGTCCCGCCTCGCCCCAACCGACAATTCCGTCATCAGTTTCGATACGAACCAAGAGAGACTTCCGGTGGTCGAAGTGCATCGTGGCACTGGAAAACGGTCGTTCGAGCGGCGCCTTCAATATGTATGTAGAGATGTCCTTGATTTTCATCTGGATCCCTCCTAGAATAGTGAGCATGTAACTGTGCAGCTGACCAATCTGGAGCTCTTATCAGTTCTCCTTCGCTGTAACAAATAATGGACTATGCTTGAGCCACTGCTGAAACAGGATTACGAGCAGAATAATGCCACCGAGCACAGCACTGCTGACGGCCGGGCGAATTCCAGCGACGGTCAGCACGCTGGTGGTACTGACTAATACGAATATACCGATCAAGACGCCCCACATGCTGCCCTGACCTCCCTGGATGCTCACCCCGCCAATGGCAATGGCAGCAATGGACTCGAGGAGGAATTCTTCCCCCATTGCCGGAGAGGCGCTACAAACTCGGTATAAATAGACGATTGCAGCTATGCTACACATGAAGGCAGAAAGCGTATAGACCAAGATCTTCGTTTTAGCGACTGGGATGCCTGCGACCACCGCTGCCTTTTCGTTTCCACCGATGGCGTAAAGATAACGGCCGAAAGTGCTCTTATGCAGAAGGAGCAGCGCACCGATGAACGCCAATCCCAGTAACAAAATGGGTAAGATGTTGGGCCCACCGGGAATGTTGGCAAAGAGCGGTTGGATGAGATCTTTGAAATAGTAGAAGACAATATCTTGGCCACCAATGATCAACCAAGAAGCGGAACGCGCCGCTGACATCATCCCCATAGTTACGATAAACGGAGGGATGTGCGTTTTCGCGATCAAGGTACCGTTTATAGCACCTAGCATCGTGGTTGCCACAATACCCGCAAGGGTTGCCGCAAGCAGTCCGGCTGCCTGGTTGATCACTACCATAATGGTAATGGCAAAGGCCACCAAAGAGCCTACCGAGAGATCAAATCCACCACTGATGACGACTAATGCCTGTCCAAAAGCGATAATCCCCAGAATACTTGCCCTAGCAGCAAGACCCATGAGATTACTGGGGCGGAGAAAAACGCCGTCGGTCATGACAACCGCGATTAGCACTACCATTAGGAGCATAAAGACTTGGTTGTACTGCTTAAGACTGGTCTTAGCAACGTTTTGTAACCTTTTATTTATCATTTGTAACAGCTCCCACCATTTCTATTTCTCCCTTTGGCAGAGATACACCGCTACCACCAGAACAATCCCTTCCACCATACCCTGTAGATAGGGTGAAATTCCAAAACTGGTGATAACACTATATAGCAGGGTGAGGATGATGGCCCCTAGAACTGCGTTTCCTATCTTACCCTTACCGCCTGATAACGCGATTCCACCCAGTGCCGCGGATGTGATCGCCCGGAATTCGTACCCTTGAGCGGTAAAAGGCATTCCTGCACGTAGGTAAGAGGAAAGCAGCAGACCGCCGATTCCGTATGTGATTGCCGCCATCATAAAGACAAGAATTTTGACCCGACTGATGTTTATCCCTGAGTAGTAGGCCGCCTCTTCGCTACCGCCAATGGCATAAATGTGTTTGCCGATGTTTACTTTGTCAAGGATATAACTGGCCACCAGTCCGACTACGATAAACCCAATGAAGAAGTAGGGGACACTTCCTAAAAATGAAGAGTTAGCCAGCGCCACAAAAGACTCATTGGTAATCCTCACAATCCGGCCGTCAGTGATACTCCCGGAAATCCCCCGTAAGAGCCACATCATGCCCAAAGTTGTTACAATCGGCGGGATCTTCCCTTTGACAATCAGAAGCCCGGTCACTAATCCGATCAAGGCACAAACCGCTACTGTAAGGGTTACTGTGCCAAAGATCCCGACGATTGGCAGTAGGACGGCAGTCAGTACCGAGACAAGCCCCATAACTGCACCTACCGAGATGTCCACACCCTTGATGAGCAAAACAAGACTTTCTCCAAGGGTTGCTATTCCGACTACAGCAGAAAGTCTCAGTATTGAACCCAAATTCCTCACATTGAAAAACCGTGGGTTCCAGACCGCCATCACGACCAGCAGAATCACCAATAGCATGACGAGGCTGTACTGGTTCAATCGACTCGTACTTATTAGTGGTCTAGTTCTCTTCTCCACAATTGTATTCATGATGCCACTCCCCAAGATTACACAGCAGCTCGCTGATAGTAATTGATGATATTCCTATTAGTTATCTGATCCGCCTCCAGTTCACCTACGATCCGATGTTTAACCATGACGATCATCCGATGAACCAACCCGATTAAATCGGAGAACTCTGTAGAGGCGATTATAACCGAACATCCTTGAGAAGCCAGCTCAGTAAGAACATTGCTTATATCCATTTTGGCTCCTATATCAATCCCCTTGTACGGCTCATCAAAGATGAAGCATTTATAGCTCCCGGTTAACCACCGGGCGATAAGTGCTTTCTGCTGGTTTCCACCACTTAATGAAGAGATGGGATGCTGTAGAGAGGCCATCTTGATTCGCGCTGTAGCAGCGGCCTGCTCAGCCCTTTCGTTAAGCTCCAATTGATCGATCATCAGCTTATACCAGCGCCAGAGGTTCGGTAAGGTGATATTCTCTTCAATTGATCTGAATACCACTAATCCTTCGTCGAAGCGATCCTCGGGAATAAAGGCCACGCCTTCTTTGACCATGGTTATCGGAGACCTGTTCTTTATCTCCCGCCCGTTAAGGTAAACGGCTCCCTGTGGAGGAGGAGTAAGTCCCATAATTGCCCGCAAAAGCTCGCTCTTGCCACTGCCAACCGGACCGGTAATCCCAAGAATCTCCCCCGCTTTGACAGTGAAGCTATACTTCTCGTTGTTTCCAGAATAGGTGACACCCTCGACTCTGAACAGTTCTTTTTGGTCTTTTGAAAGTTTAGTTGCCCGCTGTTCTGCACTGGATTTCACTTCGTGGCCGACCACGTAAGTTGACAATTCGGATACGGTCAGCGCCTTCGCACTAACCACGTCTATTAGTTCACCGTTTCGCAACACGATGATGTCGTCACACAACTCCAGTACATCATCAAGCAAGTGAGAAATATAGATTACGGAGACTCCTTGGGCCTTTAGCTTTCGTAACACTGCGAAAAGCTTTGCAAGTTCATCCTTATCAAGAGATGCTCCACCCTCATCGACAATCATCAATTTCATCGGAACTGTAAGGGCTTTGCAAATAGTAATGATTTGCTGGTATGCGGCAGATAGGGTTTCAACCTTTGTATCCAGGTCCACATCGACCCCGAAAGTGCTAAGTATCTCTCGGGCCTTTTTTTGCATCTCGGATTTGTCCAGGCGACCGCCCCACTTGGTCAGTTCGTGACCGAGAAACATGTTCTCCAATACAGTTAAGTTAGGTGCAAGATCCCCGCTTTGATGGACAATCGAGATACCCATTTCCCGAGCTTTATTCGGGTTGAGCTCAGTGACTTTCAAACCCTCAAAGAAAATTTCGCCTTGGTCTTGCCGCACTCCGCCCGAGATGATCTTGACCACAGTGCTTTTCCCGGCTCCATTCTCTCCTACTAAACCGTATATCTTACCATGTTCCAGAGTAAAGCTAACATGATCCAATGCTCTGGTACTTCCATAATCCTTCACTATACCCCTAAGCTTAAGAAGCTCGCCCATTGTTTTCTCCTTCCTCGGACCTTTTTGCTTTTCCGGACCGCAGGCCCCTAACCCCGTATTAAATGCAGTCAGATTTGGGAGGGGTTGACATCCCCTGTTACGGAATTCGATGCCAAACCCTCCCTTGTACTAATCCCTTATTTCACATTCTGTAAGTCAGTGATGTCATTAGGGAAGATACGGGTCTTGGTGTATTCCATGACGTCTTCATAACCTTTCCAACGGGTAAGGTCTACTGTGAGGGCTTCAAAATCACCCGCTTCAGGCGGAATGAGGGCCAACTTCCTATCTTTAGCGAACTTGATGTGTTTCTTTAAGATCTCCTCCACGTTGTCAGCAGGAACAAGATGGACAGGACCATGGGGGTTTTCCCAGTTGCGTAGCGGGAGGTAAACCATCTTCGGAATTTCTTCTCCGTTTAGGTAACGAATTGCCGTAGTTATAGCATACATTCCGTAATAGGGCGGACATTCTGTGGTCATCAAGCCGCGGCCTTTAAGCAGCTCTTCCACGAAGGTGACCATCTGGTCCTTACCCAAAATCCGGCCCTCTAGTAGTTCCGTACGCCCAGCGGCCTCAATAGCCTCAATGGCGCCCAGAGCTTCAGCGTCGTTGTAGCAGATAACCAAGTCGATCTCGCCTGGGCCGAAACGCTGCAGGAAGTCTTCCATTACTTTTCGACCGCCGACCTGGGAATAGCCGCCTTCAGCGGTAGCGATAATCTTCACATCTGGATAATGCTTAAGGATGGACCGGATACCTACATATTCGTCGGTAGTCGGAGACGATCCGATGATACCCTGGATTTCGACGATGTTACCCTTGTACTCGCCATAACGAGCCTTGAGCCACTCCAGAGCATAAACGGCTTGGTAAGCCCCTGACAAAGCGTAGTTTTGAGTGATGTTGGCCACATAGGTGCCCACACCTGGTTTCCGGATAAGAGAGCGGTCTACTACGATTAAAGGTACATTTGCCGCTGTAGCCATGTCGATAACCGGATCTAGAGGTTCATCCTGGTTCGGCGAAACTATCAAGAGGTCAATACCCATCGCCAGGAGGTTCTCGCAATCCATCAGCTGCTTGGCAGAGTCGTTCCCGGCATTAGTCCACACATACTCAATACCTGGCCCGATATTTCTATATTTGTTCGCCCACTGCTGCATGGAATCAACAAAGGCCCATCTCCAAGGGTTACTCATTTCGCCATTGGAGAAACCGATTCTATACCTTCTCTTAGGAACAGGTAGATCTTCGTCACCCGCGAGAGCAACACCGCATACCATTGAAACTAACAGAAGAAGCGTCACTGCCAATACGGCAAACCTTCTCATTCATCTCCCTCCTCAAAAATATTGTAGGTTCGTTAAGACACACCGCAGTTGACTAACTCCCTCGCCTCATTTCTCACCTCCTGGCTACTCACCGTGGTTAGTCAATCGTTGCCACATTTCATTACGGTCGCCTACGTCGACGACCCAAGATTCAGCGAGCGACTCCTTGGTACTCTCGAGGTGTTCCCTCATCCTGCTTTCTGCAGCAGCCGGATCGCGATTCTCCAAAGCTTCAAAGATTAACCTGTGCTCATAGAACGACTGTTCTTCCCGGCCATGTAAAACAATAGCGTAATTTTGGAGCCGTCGTATCGGTCCTTGCAAACCTTTCAGGATATCACGGATGAGGTTATTACCCCCGAAAGTTAGGATAACGTCATGAATCTCATCGACTGCGTCCTTATTGCCCGGTTGGCGGACCATTTCGGCCATCTCTTCAAACCTAGTCCTGAGGGTGTTCAACACCTCGTCTGGCATTCTGGTCGCAGCCTTACGGGCGGCAATGCCTTCAAGGGCCTCTCTAACTGTAAACACTTCATCCAGGTCTTGCAGCCTTATCGGCGTCACAAACGCCCCCCTGCCCGGTATCAACGTCACAAGTCCTTCTGAAGCCAGCTTTAGCAAAGCCTCTCTGACCGGGGTCCTGCTAGTTGAGAGTTCCTCGGCAAGTTTACCTTCAATCAACGGTTCACCAGGCTCTAGCTCCAGCTCGCATATTTTTTCTTTGATCGACCTATAGACTTCCAGCGCTACCCCGGGCCTTCTAGCCATCTTGGTCCTCCTTCATCATTTCAAAAGCCCAACTGATGCCTAGTTCAGCAAGCCTGGCGCGGCTCGGGGCCCCTGTAATCAGATCCCAATCCATCATCTCATAATAGAGTTTCTTACCTGCTTCGAACTCGTCGCGGTCTATCGCCACACCCTTAAGGGCGCCCCCTTCCAAGGGCTCAAACATTCTTTCAGGCAAGCAGTCGGCCTCGGGCTTCATGCCCTCACGGATATTGAAACACCTGGCCAGCTGGATTCCGCGTTCACCAACGTTGGTAAGCTCCAGAAGGCTGGTGCGCCACCCCGTCGCGGCGGAAACACAATCCAGGAGGTCTTCCACGGTGAACATACGCCACTCCGGCGTTCCAACAAAGATACACATATTTAAGATGTTATAGATGCTCCACAGTGGCTGGAGGTAACGGAAGAGTCTAACCTTCTCTTCACCCAGGCTCTGAGCCGGAATAGGTTTAGTGATGCCGTAGGGTTCCATCTCCCGAATGTTCATAAGCTCAAAACGGCCATAGGGGTCAGCTTCAACTTCAAACCAGGTATCATGAGCAGCCTGAAGGTGGTCGGCGCCTGTGGGTGAAACCGCGTATCCAAGCGCAACTCCCCATTTTCCACGAGGCTCATGGCTAGGAAATTCCATGCCTTTTACCTGCATTGCGAAGGCCTCACTGCCGCCCCCAATCTTACGGGCTGCGGCCAAACAACCCTCAGCAAGAAGATCGCCAAGCCCTTCGCGGTGGGCAATCTTATTAATCATTTCTACCATCGCAGGCCCATTGCCAAATCTGAGTTCGATCCCACCGGTGTCTTCAAGGGTCAAGAGGCCCTTTTCAAAGCACTCCATAGCAAACGCGATAGTCACACCGGTTGAGATCGTATCCAGGCCGTACTTGTTACAAAGCTCGTTACCTTTAAGAACTGCATTTAAGTCGGTTACACCACAGTTTGAACCTAGGGCACCGATTGTCTCGTATTCGGGTCCTCCGTAGGCAGGATCAACCTTGAATGGAGCGTCATCTGCGACGACACGCTTACAACGGACCGGACAAGCATAACAGCTTTTTCTTCCAACAAGTTTTGTATCTCGGATATTTTCGCCGCTGAGGTTGTAAGCACCCTCGATGGCGCCCTCCCGGAAATTACAGGTAGGAAGTAGCCCCATAGCGTTAATGGGATTGACGCCTTTGGCCGTACCCAATTCATGGTGGGGGTTTAAACCCGGATGCTTCATGAAGTTCTCTGCAAACCACTTAGCCTTATCTTTTAATACCTGCTCGTTATGGTAAGTGATTTTGCCCGTGCCCCGAACGGCGATGGCCTTCAGATTCTTGGACCCCATCACAGCTCCCAGGCCGGTCCGTCCGCTATAATGCTTAAGTTCATTACAAATCCCGGCGTATTTGACCAGGTTTTCCCCGGCTATGCCGATTTGTAGAACGCGGATACGTTCATCACCCAGCTTTTTGCGGATCGAATCCTGAACCACAGCGGGTTCCTTCCCCCAAAGGCCGGTTGCATCCTTAAACTCAACTTCACCATCGTGAATCCATAAGTAGGTTGGTTTTTCCGCTTTACCCTTAACAATAATTGCATCGAAGCCGGCCCATCTCAGCTCAGGCCCCCACCAACCCCCTGCCTCCGACTCCCCGTAAAGACCGGTTAACGGAGACTTAGCAGCCACACTATAGCGTGAAGAGCCAGGAACCGGAGATCCTGTAAGCATGCTGGTGGCGAAGACCAGGATATTTTCAGGACTTAGCGGGTCTACCCCTGGCGCCAGCTCCTTAAGCAGATAATAGGCTGCAATATTCCTCCCGCCCCAATAAGTCCGATAAAAATCAGGATCAGGCGTTTCAATAGAGATGGTCTGGTGGCTAAGATCTACCCGCAGAATTCTACCGGTATAACCTGGAACAGACTTAGACATTACTCATAACCTCCCGTCAAAAGAGTACTAACCTCCACCTATTCTGGCGAAGATGTCAAGAGTATTGCCGTTCTCAACACACGCGTCTAAGTTATTAACCTTGGAGTCAATTGAGATAACAGCGACACTACTTATTGGAACGCCGATCAAGAATAAGACATTTCGTACCGGGATTGGCTCTTCCAGGTGTAACTGCAACCTGGACTGACCGTTGGTGTACGCATGTAAACCGCCCCACAACCGTATTTCAACCACGCCGGACTTCATAGGGCCAACCCACCCATTACGATCAAATAGCCTTTAGTAGACAAATAATATACCGATTGTATACAAATAGTGTTTTAATTAATTATATATGACCATCTTTGGTAATATCCTTCTATGATGGAAAAAATTTCAGGATTTTTTTATTATTGGGTTAGGGGAGAATTTTAGAATCGATGTACTGAAGTAGTATACAATTTTTTCTGTAAAATGGTGTGAATAGCAGAAAGGGCTATAATGTTTCACA
>JACDOJ010000033.1 GCA_017656135.1 Bacillota bacterium
GCCATAAACCGTTTAACCCGTTCTAAGTCCACGGGATTCCAGGTATAACCGTCTTTTTTCAAAGCAGTGCCGACAATGCATCCATCGGCAATCTTCAGGATATCTCGAACATTACTCTCTCGAACCCCAGTGTTGGCTACCACCGGCGTATCAGGAATGGCGTTTTTGACCATTTCCAAATCCTCTAGGCTGCCGCTTTCACCGGTCATCGGTCCGGAAACACAAACCACATCAGCAAGAGATGAGAAGACCACACTTTTGGCCAGCTTATCCAGCGGGCGGGGCGAGACTGGAGCGGCAAACTCTGCGTTTATGTTGAAGAACAGTTTGATGTTGTCGGCATCTATCAGTTTGCGGTAGCGGAAGGTATCTCCACAGTTCGTATTCCAAAAGCCCATATCACTGTCGTAGACTCCCGTGTAGATGTTGCGGACAAACTTGGCCCCAACGGCCTTGCCTAAAGCCAACGCCTGTTTTGGCCCCCACAGGATATCTACTCCAAAAGGCACTTTAATAGACGAGTGAAGCTCTCCAATAACCCTGGCCATGGAAGCTACAGTTTCATACCCAGGTTGGAGGTTGTAGGGGCGGTCGCCTTCATTGCAAAACATTACCGCGTCTACTCCGCCTTCCTGCAGAGCGTTTAGGTCGTGAGCTACCGATTCCAAGATCTTCTCCATCCCACCTTCATCATCGTATAAGGGAGAACCAGGGTTGGCTGGAAAGTGCACCATAGCTATGATTGGTTTCTCAACCCCGGTTAGTTCTTTCAGCAACTGACTCATTCCGCTTCCTCCTTTTTCCACTTCTCTCAAGCCATTGTGTAGGCGATGCCCAGGCGTTTTAATTCCCGTTGGTCTGTCTCAGAGAGTTTGCTGTCAGTGATGATAGATTTGAATTGCCGCAGATCAGCCACTTTAGCCATAACGACTTTCCCGAACTTGCTGTGGTCCACAACTAGATAGACTTCCCGGCCGGCTCGAATCATCAATTTCTTTATAGCCGCTTCGTCAAAAGTGGCATTAGTCAAACCCCGCTCAAAATCGACAGCATCGCCACTGAGAAAGACCTTATCCACATTGACTGAACTCAAAAAAGCCTCAGCTATAGATCCATATAAGACGTTGAAACCAGGGCGCAGCGCGCCTCCGGTCACCATTACCTGAGTCGAGGGATCATACTGAATCTCAGTGGCTATGAACAGATCATTAGTGATGATGGTCAGATTCTTTTTTCCGGTAAGGTTTTTGGCAACTTCCAAGGTGGTTGAACCGGAGTCTAAAATCAAACTCTCCCCGTCGGCAACAAGCTGAGCGGCGACCCGGCCAATCCTCTGCTTCTCTTTGGTGTTGATATTGCGTTTCTCTGGGTAGAGGCGCTCATAAGTTGTGCTGTTTCGGGGCAACACAGCACCGCCGTGAGTCCGACTGACCAATCCAAGGCTAGCCAACCGGTCCAAGTCCCGACGGATGGTGGCGCTTGACGCCCCTGTGGCTTCCATAAGCTGCTCCACGCTGGCGCTGCCATGTTCGGTGATCAGGTCAACGATTAGCTGTCGTCGCTCTGCAGGTAACATGGGTCCTCCAGTAAATCAGATGAATACTTTTGATTAATTATGACTGTTTATGATTAGATTCGAGCAGTATTTTGTAGATTCCTGCCAAATGTAGGCAAAAAAATCAGATTTTTTTAAAGAGTAGCAGAAAAGACGGGAAGGTTAAAAGAGTACATTTCCTCGTATTAAGACGTGTTTGAGCCTTAACTGGGCGTCACAGATCAGGATATCCGCATCCTTGCCGGCTTCGATGCTCCCTTTCCGCTCCCAGATGCCCAAGGCTTTGGCAGGTGAGAGAGAGGCCATCCGAAATGCATCGACTAAAGAGACACCTACGATGTTAACCATAAACTTGACCGCTTCCAGAAGTGAAATTTTACTGCCAGCCAGCACTCCATTGCTAAGGTAGACAGCGTCCTTGGTCACTTTCACTCCGTACCGCGGGTAGTCCCCCACAGGCAGGCCGGCAGCCAAGTGAGCATCGGTGATCAGCACCATTTTATCAGGCCCTTTAGCAGTGAAAGCTAAGCGAAGAAGTGCGGGGTGAACATGCACCCCATCGGCAATGACCTCGACAGTAAGGTCAGAGATATCCAAAGCCGCCGCTGCCACCCCGGGGTTGTGATGATTCAAACCGCTCATCCCGTTGTAAAGGTGGGTAACCTGTCGGCAGCCAGCGGAGACAGCTTTCTTAACCGTGGCGTAGTCGGCCGCTGAGTGGCCTACTGAAGGAGCAACACCTAGCTCCAAAAGCCTCGGAACGAGTGAAAGGTCCACCAGCTCTGGAGCAAAAGTGATTCTTTTGATCAGGCCCTGAGCCGCTTCCTGAAGGCGCTGGACCTCCTCAAGGTTAAAAGGCCTGATACTTTCGGGGTCTTGGGCCCCCTGCTTAGCCGGGTTCACAAAAGGTCCTTCTAAATGCAGACCTATAATCTCAGCGCACTCCGGACGCAACCTACGAATCGCTTCGGAAGTAGCTTGGGCCACTTTATGAAGCTTATCGCTAGACGCCGTCATGGTAGTAGGAACAAAGACGGTAGTCCCCGTTATAGCCAGGTATTGGGCCAACTTGATCAGGGATTCAGGCTTGCCGTCCATGACATCTAGGCCCTGACTGCCGTGAATATGCATATCGATCAGACCAGGAGCAATATAACCGCCCTCAGCATCAAGGACCTCAGCGCCCTCAGCAGAAACCTCTCCCTCCTGCTGTACCTCAGTGATGACGCCCTCTGAAATCCGGATTGCGCCACCGACCAGGATGCCCTCAGGGGTAATAACTTTGCCGTTGGTGATCAGTAAGTCAGTCATACTAGCACTTTCAGCATATTCTTTCCATTCAAACAACCCGCCGGAGAAAATCAGCGGTCCGGCGTTTCTGAGGCCTACCCAGCACCTGTTCCGGCGGGCCTTCCTCGAGAATCTGCCCATCATCGATGAACATAACCCGGTTGGCGACCTCCCGAGCGAAGCTCATCTCGTGGGTCACCACCAGCATGGTCATGCCGCCTTTGGCCAGGTCCCGCATAACCGCCAGCACCTCTCCGACCAGCTCTGGGTCTAGGGCGGAAGTAGGCTCATCAAAGAGCATGACCTTCGGCTGCATGGCCAGGGCCCGGGCGATGGCCACCCGCTGCTGCTGGCCGCCGGAAAGCCGGGAGGGGTACTCGTTAACCTTATCGGCCAGACCCACCTTCCTCAGGTACTCCAACCCGATCTCCCTGGCCTCTTTGCGGCGCATTTTCTTCACGGTGACCAGACCTTCGATTACGTTATCCAAAGCGGTGCGATGGGGAAAGAGATTAAAGCGCTGAAAGACCATGCCGATCTCAGAACGCATTTTGTTTAGGTGATGGTCCTTCCGGAAAATACTCCGCGTCGTGCTGACAACAGGTTTGCCGTCAATCTCTACTAATCCTTTATCCGGTTCCTCCAGGTGATTGATACAGCGCAAGAGGGTGCTCTTCCCACCTCCGCTGGGTCCAATGATACAGACCACCTCACCCTTGGAAACGTCGAAAGAAACCCCTTTGAGCACTTCCAGGGAACCGAAAGATTTGTGCAGGTTCCTGACTTTAACCACCGTTCTCTCCCCTAACTTACTGGTATACAGCGAGCTTACGCTCTAAGCGACCGAAGGTAACCGTGAAGAAGGTTGTCAAGAGCAAATAAAGGGCGCCAGCGGCAATGAAGATCTCCATCGGGCGGAAAGTAGTGGCGTACATCTGCTGGGCAGTGCGCATCAAGTCCACCATGGAAATCGTGGCCACCAGAGATGAGTCCTTTAGCAAGGCGATGAACTCATTCCCCAATGGTGGGATCATCCGCAGGTAGGCTTGAGGCAAGATAACCCTGCTCATTGCCTGGAAATAGCTCATCCCAATGGACCTGGCCGCCTCCATCTGGCCTTTGTCAATAGACTGTATAGCCGCCCGCACAATCTCAGCGATGTAGGCCGCCGAGTTGATGCTCAGCCCGGCCACAGCAGCGGCGAAAGGGCTTAGGGTCAAACCCAGTTGAGGCAGGCCGTAGTAGATCAGGAAAAGCTGGAGCAGCAAGGGGGTCCCTCTGATCAGCCAAGTGTAAAAGCGAGCGAACCCTTTGAGAATTACATTTTTGGAGATAGCTGCAAAGGCGATAACTAACCCTAACAGGGTACCAATCACTACGGCCAATGCCGTCAATTCAACTGTTGTGACCGCCCCTTTGGCCAGGACGGGCAGGTATTTCCAAATGACTGCGAAATCCACTACTTCTCCCCCATTGTGTCCTTATCAACGCCTAATCAACAAGCCACTTCTGGATAAGCTCTTCGATGTACCCCTCTTCAATCAAGTCCAACAGAATGCTGTCGATGGCTTCCTGGAGGCTGTCGTCTTCCTTGCGGTAAGCGATACCGATAGGTTCAGGCACCACCTGAAAGGCCACCTTGAAGACGTTCGGCCGGGTGTTGGCGTAGTAGTTGGCAACCAACTGGTCCACTACACCGGCGTCGATACGGCCGATGGCCAGATCCAAGAAGACCTCGGTGAACTTGGGATACTCTTTAAGCTCCTTGATACCTTCGATGGTCCTGGCAGCTTCAGCACTGGTGCTGCCCAACTGAGTGCCAATGACTTTACCTTTCAGATCTTCCACGTTACTAATATTGCTATTAGTTCTGGTTACAACCACCTGACCCATGTCGATGTAGGGCGGGCTGAAGTCAACCTGTTTGGCCCTTTCCTCAGTAATGCTCATGGCAGAAAGGATGATATCAAACTTGCCGCTGTTAAGAGCGAGAATAACACCGTTCCACTCGGTAGGGACCCACTCAACCTCAACACCTAACCGCTTACCGATCTCCCGGGCCAGGTCAATATCGAAACCAACCAGCTGGTTGTTCTCATCCCGGAACTCCATAGGTGGATAAGCATCATCAATACCAATAACCAGCTTGCCGGCTTTCTTCACCCTCTCCAGGGAACCGTCACCGGCCAAAGCGGCAGGAACGACCAGCCCCATCAAAAGTGCTAAAACCAGCGTAAATAATACCGTCTTACGCAAATCCTCCACACTCCTCATCTGAAATATATTCATATTTTACTTTATTGTAGTAAAAAAGTAAAGGAGTGAATCAAAAAAAAGAAACCATTTCCAAGAGCGGAAAATGGCGAGGTCACTCTACCCCGAGAGCACCGCCTTTGGCCTGGGTGATGCGGCGAATTCTCAGAGCCAAGAGGAGTTTCAGTCTGGTTTCCGAATCCGAAAGGTCCTGCCCTAGGATCTCTTCGATCCGGCGCAGGCGGTAGTTCAAGGTGTTTCGGTGAATGAACAGGTCCTCAGCGGTCTCCCGGACTGAACCGTTGGTTTCCAAATACCGCTCTAGAGTCCGCAGGAAGTCGGCCTTGTTCTTGCGGTCATACTCCAGCAAGGGGGCGATGTTCTCCAAGCAAAACTCCTGGAGCTCCTTGGTATCAGCCAGTTCAAAGAGGAGCTTGTACAAACCCAGGTCCTCGTAAAAGTGAACCTCCTCTTTGGACATCATAACCGCACCGACGCGCAGCGCCTGCCTGGCCTGGGAGTAGCTCTTGGCAATATCGTCAACCTTTCGGCTGATTCCCCCAACGCCTATCCTGACCTCAACATCCGGCACCAGCTCGTCAAGAACCCGGCGAATCTCACTAATGAAACGCTGAATATCCTCTTTGTCCGGAACCGCCTCAGTGGCCGGATTGGCGATGACGGTGAGATCGCTGTCACTGAGGAAGGACACCACTGCTTTGGCATCGGTCTGCATCACCACAGTCTTGACCCGGCGCACGATGTTCTGTTTCAGGGTGTCCAGTTTCTCCGGTTCTAAGGCCGAGCCCGAAAACATGGTGTTTTCAAGGCTATCCAGCTCAAAAGATAGGACGACAACGGTCCGGTCCAGATCCCAACCGAGCATTGAGAGCTGTTTCATGACCAGCTGGGGAGATTCCAAGCTGTTGGAAACCACTTCTTGCAGGACATCCCGCTCCATACGAAACCGGGTCTGTTCCACCGCCCGCTCCTTGGAGATCTCCAGGGCTGCCACAATCGCAGCCTGCTCACAGGCCATGATCTGCAGCTCATTTGGAAGCCCCTCGAGGCTCAAAACCGAGATGTACCCCTGCAGCTCTTTGTCCACGAAAATCGGAGCAATGACCCTGGCTTTCACCCCTTTTTGGGGAATCCCCTCCCAAATGACCCTCCGGCCTTTGATCAGTTCATTCAAGAACCCTGCCCGTTTATAATAAGAAACGAAAGCTCCGGTGAGCTGCTGAACCAGGGTTTCACAACTAATGATAGAGGTGATCCGGTAAGGCATACGGACGGTGATCCGCTCCCAGCCTGCGTCTTCAATTATTACCGGGGTTCCCAGAGCATCAGAGAGCTTCTGGGCGATGGCCCTAAGCCCGCCTCCGTTTAAGGCCACATCCGCCAGGCGGCGGTTGATTTCGAAGGTCTGCTCAAAGATTTCCTTGGGGCTAGTGGTTTCGCACATGGTTCTCCCTCACTGTTTCAGCTTCAATAAGCAGTCCAGATACAAATCGATGTAGGCTTCAGTAGGAGCCGGCAGGCTGTTGCCGCCGTCGATGACCTCGCTCCGGGTCACCGTGGTCACCATTTCTCCCTCTCCCAGCACCTGCGGCACCTCCATGGTAATTTGAGAGGAAACGAACCTAGCGACGTAGTCACCGCTTTCCAGTGACCAGAGGAGAAAGCCGGAACCAGCGAAACTCAGTTCGACGGGGGTTTCCAGATACTTGACCTCGTAGCTTTCTTGGCTAAATTCCTGCTTGATCACGGCTACCTGATCAGACCCGACAGAAACCACATCCAGAAACGAGTAGGTGGTGGAAACCGGAATGGTAGCGTTCATATACGGGACCAGGAGATCACCGGTAACAGTCCAGGACATTCCCGGAGATACAGCAATCGGCGGAAAGAAGTTGAGGCCGGCGGTAACCGCGCTCTTCAGTTCCTCGACGTAAACGAAATCCGGGGCGTAAAGGCGGTAGGTCACTTTATCCCTGACCCGTTCGCCGTTGGGCAAAGAAACTTCAGTCTGCTCCAGCCTGGTCAAAGGAACGGCATCAGACTGGGCTGTGGTCAATGAAGAGTTATAGTAGAGGGTGCTCTTTCCGGCGTCTTCGGACTGGTGCCAGGGAACCCGGACATCTGTAGTCACCTCCCCGGCGTAGTAGAGCACCTCCCCGGGTTCGGTTTGAAAACCGAAGGTGTATTTTTCTGCCCCAAAAGCTGGGACTGCAGTGCCAAGCAAGACGAGTACCACAAGCAGTAAGACTTTACCATGCCCGTTGCTAAACAATGGCTTCACTCCTGGGGTAAAAGGGTTTTGTTAGAACATGTTCCCTATTCGGTCAGTAATAACCTGCTGAGGTAGGTTTCAGTTGTGAGAAATTCGTCTTAGATCGCAGGATTTTTCTTTTCAGCCTGGAATAATGCATGAGAATAGCTGGCCATTTTCCTAAGTCAGGGCAGAGCTGAGTAGGTCCAGAAGTTTTTTCACACCACCATAAGAAGTAGCATAAGTAGGAAAGGAGAATGAACAGTGTCCCAAAAGCGTGAGACTTGGAGCTGGCGCGGAGCGTTCGTCTTTGCCGTCATCGGCTCCGCAGTAGGTCTTGGGAATATTTGGCGCTTTCCGTACACGGCGTATTCATCCGGAGGAGGCGCTTTTCTTATTCCCTATTTTGTCGCCCTGCTGACAGCAGGCATTCCGTTGATGATCATGGAGTTTTCCCTCGGACACAAGTTCCGTCAAGGAGCTGTGACTGCCTTCCGCTCCCTGGGCAAGAAGTTCGAGTGGGCCGGTTGGTGGGCCACTCTGGTAGCATTCGTAATTATTACTTACTATGGTGTGATTATGGCTTGGGCAATCCGCTTTGTCTTCAGCTCTTTGACACTGGCTTGGGGCTCAGACCCAGAAGGATACTTCTTTGGCCAGGTGCTGCACCTGACTGACAGCCCTGGGATTCTGGGCGGTATCCAGTGGCCCCTCTTCTTCGCCTACCTGGCAGGCTGGCTGGCTATGTACTACATCGTCAAAAGCGGTGTGAAGGGCGTCGGCAAAGTGGTCATGATCACCATGCCTCTGCCGGTCATTCTCTTAATTATCATGATCATCAGGGGTGTTACCTTGCCGGGTGCCATGGAAGGTTTGAACTTCTTCCTGAAGCCTGAGTGGTCTCAGCTCTTAAACCCTGATGTTTGGCTCAGCGCCTACGGTCAGATCTTTTACTCCCTCTCAGTGGCTATGGCTATCCTGATTGCCTACGCCAGCTACCTGCCGGAGGATGCAGAGATCACCAACAACGCCTTCTTGGCCAGCTTCAGCAACTGCGCCATTTCTTTCCTGGCCGGTTTCGCTGTATTCAGCACCCTGGGCTACATGGCTGCTCAGAGCGGGGTTGCAGTATCGGAGGTAGCCACAGCCGGGGTCGGGTTGGCTTTCGTGGTCTTCCCACAGGCCATCAACCTGCTGCCAGGAGCGCCGCTTTTTGGAGTCCTCTTCTTCCTGCTGATCATCTCAGCAGGTATCGACTCCGCCTTCTCCCTGGTTGAAGGTGTTGTGACCTCTGTTGCTGACAGATGGAACCTTTCGAGAAACACAGCAGTTGCGGTGGTGACCCTGCCGGCTTTCTTGATCGGTGTGCTCTATGTCACCGGTGCCGGCCTGTACTGGTTGGATATCGTTGATCACTTTATCAACGCCTTCTCCCTTACAGTGATGGGTCTTATTGAGTGCATCGTTGTCGGTTGGATCTACGGTGCGGATAAAATCAGGAAGTACGCCAACGAGCGTTCCGAAATCCTGCTGGGGAAATGGTATGATTTCTGCATCAAGTATCTGACCCCGGCCATCCTGATCACCATCATCGGCATGTCCTTGTACAAAGAGCTGCAGGGTCCCTACGGCGGTTACCCGCTCTGGTCGCTCCTGGTCGGTGGGTGGCTCTTGGTCATCTCCATCCCCATCGTCTCTTATCTCTTAGGCCGCCGCGGTAAAGCTGAAGCCGAGAGTGTTCCGGCAAACACCGAGGAGGTGCAGGCTTAATGGACACCAGTGCAATTGTGATGGCGATTTTTGGAGCAGTGGTTCTCTTCGGCGGAACAGCCTACTTCATTTCGATCGCCATGAAAGGTAAAGGGTTTTAGCGGAAAAAAGGTAATATGCGGAAACGATGCGGGCTTTCAGTACGGCCCGCATCTTCTGTTTTCTGTCATTCCAATATATCCCAAAGGATTTTATAACAGAAGAAAAAAATACTACACCAAGAATTTTGAAAGAAGGCCCTACCGTGCTTACAGCTCATCTAAATCAGCGCAGTGGCATGATACTGGCGCTGGTCTTTACGTTGTTTTGGGGGGGCATGGATTATCTCATAGACGTGATCTACCCGACCGGAAACAACCACTTTAGGCACTTGCTCTTATTCGCTTTCATGGCCGCTGTCAATCTCTACTGGGGCCGGATGTTTGGCGCTCTCTGTGAGCGCACCTACTACGAGTCAATCACCGATTCCTTGACGGGTTTGTACAGCAAAAAGTACTTCAACCAAAAGGCCGCCGAGGAAGTGGCAGTAGCCAAGAAAAACAACGTGCCAGTTGCTGTGGCGGTCTTGGATATCGATGACTTCAAAGTCTACAACGACACTTACGGTCATTTGGCCGGAGATGATATCCTGGAGCGGATGTCCCAGACTTTTCACGCCAACATCCGGGAGAGAGACCTGGCGGCCCGGTTTGGCGGGGATGAATTCGTCTTTCTCTTCCCCTACACGGGTCGGGAGGAAGCCGAGAAGATTATGAAGCGCATTACCCAAGCGGTGGAAGAAGTGGTCGAGGGGAAAGTAACCTTCTCCTTCGGAATCGCCACCTACCCTGAAGACGGAGAAACCCTGGAAGAACTTATTAACGTGGCTGATCAAAGCATGTATTGTTGTAAAAGCAGGGCGTAGATGTTATAACCTGCACCAGGCAGGCAGTAGGAGGCGTAGGCACAGTAGCCGCAATCGCCGGTTTTTCGGGGATAATCCGAAATCTCTCCCGGAACAAGGTACTTTTTGAGCTCTCTGACCTTTGCCGAAAGTTCTTCCCTACTCAGCTCCGGAATCTCCACATATTCGCCGGGGACCAGGTAGTAGATGCCCACTTCCAATTCAGAAACTCTATCCTTATATATCTCCCGAACCGCCGCCGCATAAAGCTGGAGCTGCAGTTTATAATATTCAGTCTCCTTGACTGCTCCGGCGCTACTCACTTGGTTGGTCTTGTAGTCAATGAGCAGCCCCTTGCCTCCAGGGAAAACCGCCAGCCGGTCGATGGTGCCACGGACTTCTAATCCTTCTAACTTGAAGAGGAAGGGCTCTTCAACAGCGCTCCAGCTCGCCTCCTGCAGGCGCTCAAAGAGGGACGAGGCCTGAAACCGCTGAATCAGAGGGGCCACTTCTGCAACTATGGCTTCCTTCTGCCCGGCGGGAATACCCAGCTCGGCGGCAAGAGCGGAGAGCAGGTCGGGCACAGCTTCTCCCGGGCGCAGCTGGGCACAGGCCAAATGAGCCAGGTTTCCACGAAGGATCGGGTCTACACTGGGTTTATCCTCTGCTCCCTCCTCTTTTTCCAAAACCCTCTTCAGCCTTGGGCGCTGGGGCAGGCCCAGAACCCGCTGGTAGTAGAAGGAACGGGGACAGTGATTGAGGCGGAGCAGGTCAGAAACTCCAACAGGAATAACCTGGCTCTCCCAGTCAATGCTGACCCGCTGCACAGTTTGGTGGTGGGAAGACTCCGGTACGGGTTCCTCAGTAGCAGCCACCTCTCCCAGCCGTTCTTCAGCATCAGCCAGGTACTCCAGAAGATCCCGCTGCCAGACGGTCTCGTATTCAGAAGCCAGCAGCTGTACCCACTCCAACCAGTTCCGGGCTGAGTCCACTCCTGCCAGTTTGTCTCCCCTGTCCTTGCTCTGGATGCCGCTGAGGACGAGGTAGTCTTCGGCCCTGGTCGCCGCCACATAAAAGATGCGTTTGGCTTCCTGATAGTCAGCCAGCTTATCCCGCTCCCGAATGGCTATATACTTGCTAGTGGCATAGGTGCTGCCCCCTTGATAAAAGCGGAGGCCGAAACCATCTCTTTTATCGAAGACCAGAGGTGGTGGAAACCCGGCGTATTCGATCCCCCGGGAGCCGTCGACGACGAAGACCACTTTGAACTCTAGACCTTTGGAGGCGTGGACGGTCATGAGCTTAACCGCGTCCTCACCTTCCACCACCAGCTGAGCTTCGTTTTCCTTCCCGGCGGTCCGGATGAGGTTGTCCACATACTCCAAGAAGGTCTCCAGATCAGAGAGGCCGGCCCGTTCTAGGTCCTCCACCATCTGCTGAAACTTGCGCAGATTGGCGTAGGCCTGTTCTCCACCTTCACCGGCCAGGACCACCTGAGGATAGCCGGTTTCCGAAAGGAGCTTGTCCACAAAGTAGGTGGGGCCGGTCCGCCGGGCCAAGGGGTGCAGGCGCCTAAGCAGAGTACGGGCTTCGGCCAGGCCCTGAGGAACATTCTCGGCAAGGCTGGAGGCAGAATACACCGCTTCACTAAAGGAACCGTATTCCTGTTTCAGCTGCCAGAGTTCTGGGTCGCTCAGGGCAAAGAGCGGGGAGCGCAAAGCCACCGCCAGGGAGAGCTCATCCTCAGGGTCGGCAACAGCTCTGAGGCAGGCCAGGACGTCCTTGATCTCCCGACGGAAGAAGAAGTCGGTGCCGGCCAGGTTGAGGGCGGGAATGCCCAGGCTCCTTAGGGCAGAGTAGTAGAGATCGATATCCCCTTTGCTCCTAAAGAGCAGGGCGATGTCACCGTAGCGCACCGGGCGCGGGATCTCTCTTTCCTCTGCTTCGTCCTTTTCAAAGACCAGCTTCTCCCCGGAGTTCACCATCTCATAAATCCGGTAGGCGATGGCCTTTGCCTCTATAGTCCGGTTCTCCCCTACCGAGGCTTCATTGGTCGCACTGAGCACTTCTACCCGGGGGAGTTTGGAGCCCGGCCGCATGTTGGTTATCTTGGTGTATTCAATGTCACAGACTGAGCCGGCAGTAAAGAGCCCGGCAAAAAACTGGTTGCTGAAAGCCAGGAGTTCACCCCGGCTCCGGTAGTTTTCGTGCAGGGTAATGGTTTCACCGCCACGCTCGACGACTTCCTGGGCGGTTTCCGAAAAGACCTCCACCTCCGCCCCACGGAAACGGTAAATGGACTGCTTGGGGTCACCGACCACAAAGAGGGTGTTCTCAGCCCGAATCAGATCCAGCAACTCCTTCTGGAGGCCGTTGGTGTCCTGGTATTCATCGACCAGAATGGCCTTGAACCGGCCCTGCAGCTCTTTCCGGACGGCGGGGTTTCGAAAGAGGTTACGGGCCTCTAAGATCAGATCGGTGAAGTCCAACCCGTTCTCCCCGGCCTTAGCCCGGCGGTAGTCGGCATCCACCTTCTCTAAGACAGTGAGCAGGGAGCCGATGAGAGGCTGGGCGTAGAAAGAGGCAGCTAAACCCTGCAGCTCTTTGGTAGCAGTATGTATTATATTAAAGTGTTCAGCGAGCTCTTCGGCCTTAGACTGACACTCAAGCAGCCGGCCGCACCCGGTGAGCACACCCGCCAGCTCCTGGGGGTTGTCAGTTAAGATGTCGCAAGAAACCTCATTCCAGACCTCCAGCATCTGGTTGAACTTCTTCAAATTACGCTTGGAGATCTGGGGACCGAGAGGTAATAGGCTATCTATTACAGCAGCGACCTTTTCTTGGGCCTGGCGCACATCTTCCCAGGTTATGCTGGTAGACAGTTCCGCGACCTCAGCCAGGCTCAAGCCGCTTTCCTGCCATTTTTGATAGGCTTCCACCAAGGCATTGACCAGACGGGAGGGAACGCCGTCGGCCAGCATGGTGATCAGGGTGGCGATATCAGGATCAGGCGGGTCCACCTCCAGGCCTGCTGTGATCAGGCCTCTCACCGCCTTGTGCAGCAGGACATCGGCCTTTAGCTCATCTAAGACTACAAACTCCGGATCCAACCCGACCAGCTCCGGATATTCTTTGAGCATGCGGGTACAAAAGCTATGAAAAGTGGAGATGTAGGCGGTGTCCAGGCCCGCTGGGTCTTCCCCTAACTCGAGGAGTTTCTCCCGGACCCGGTCCTTCATCTCAGCAGCGGCTTTTTCGGTGAAGGTGATCGCCAGGATCTCGGAAAAATCCCAGCCTAAAATGAGGTTAAAGTACAGGTAGCGGGAGACCAGCACTCGGGTCTTACCGGCTCCGGCTCCAGCCGTAACCACCAGGTCTTTACCGTAAGTCTGGGCCGCTTTTCTCTGGATAGGAGATAAGTTCTCTAACACCTTATGCACCGGACTCACCGCTTTCTTCGGGTAGTCTCTTATGGGTGAGGCCCCCCCGGGCCCGGCAGAGGTCAGGAAACTCACAGGAATCACAGGTATCCGCTTTTTGGGGAAGAGGGAGGAACCGGCCGGCTGTGATGCCCTCAACAGCCCGGCCTGCTACGCTCTTCGCTCTCTCCAGCCACTCCCTGGCTTGGTCGGAATCCTTAGGTGTATAGAGGCAACGCTTAGCCTTCTGGTAGGAGTAGTAGCAGACTCCCACTGACTTGACGGCAACGCCTTGGGCTGAAAGCTGCTCCAACCAGGCCCCGGCGTAAATGGGAAGCTGCAGCCGGGTACACTCAGTGATCTCCTTCCTATTGACCTCACCTTTTTTGTAGTCGATTAGGAGCCAGTTGCCGGCCCCGTCGGTATCTATCCGGTCAATCCGGCCGGAGAGCTCAGCCACACCTGCGCTCGTCTCCAGCTCCACCGGAGTTATGGCCTCTTCCAGCTGGGCCGGGCGGAGGCACCCTGGTTCAGAGAGGTGGCATAGCTCTTCCTGCAGGAGGCCCCGAAGGAAGTTGTGGACCCTGAACCGGGACACCTGCCAGGCTCCCGGCAAAACCTGTGGAGCCTGAGCCTTCCTCTGCTCTATGGCCTCCTCTAACAGGTCGGCCAAGAGGGCTTCGTACTTCGGTTCGAGACGGGAATCCAAAGGAGTCTCTACAGTAGAAAAGAAGCGGTGCAGGACGTGGTGGATGAGAGAACCCTCATCAATCGGCTGCACCTCAGGGATCTCACCCTCTTCACCGGCCAGCTCCAGCAGGTACTTGGCGAAATAGCCGAAAGGGCAGCGGAGGTAAGTCTCCAGCCGGGATACCGGGAAGTGGTGTTTCCCTGATCTAGAGGCGGCGGTTTGCGCCCCGGCCAGATTGCCGTCGTAGGAGGTGAAAACAGGTGAACGCCTCTTTCTCTCCACCTCGGCTTTGCGGTCTATGACGGCTTTCTCCGCGCCGCTCGCGTGCCCCCCATCGGGCCGGTGGTAGGGTATCTCCTCGCTGGAGGTAACCAAACCCTCTTGATAAAGCCGGTCGAAGTAGAGGGGCTTCAGTTGGAGGCTGCCGCCGGTGTCGGTAGCCGGATAACTCAAGGTGACAGACAGAGGCCCTTCAGCGAGAAGGGCATCGATGACCTGGGTGTATTCATATTGCTCGGCCAGCTCCGGCAGCCAACCCGTCCTGCGCTTACCTAAAACCCCTTGCGAGAGCCCGACGAAAAAGAGATACTTAGCTGAAACACTCTGGGCCTGTCCTAACGGGATACAGGTCAGGCCGGGGCCGGGGAAAGGTTTCTCCCAGAGAGGAGATTCGTCAACCAACAGGGCCAAGGCCCGGCAAACCTCACTCCTGGAGATAGGCTCGCTGCCAAAAAGAAAAGCAAGCACCTCACCGGAGTCATCGATCACCTGGAGAAGGCTTTCTACAGCCCGGAATTCCTGGGCCGCCAGGCGCCTGGTGTCTTCATCGGTGTTTTCAGCCAGCTCCGACTCCCAAAGCTCCGGTTTCACCTGTTCAGCCACATACTCCCTGAAACCTGCCAGGTGGTCGGCAAGGGGCGCCTTAAGACACTCGTGGGACTGAAAACCGGCAAGCAGCCGACTTACCAGGGGAAAAGCGCCTAGCGGACGCTGGGCGTAGTCCCTAACTGGGATTCCCCGCAGGTTCAGCTCTTTCCGGAGCAAGGTTAAATACCGCTCCTGTGGGTAGATGATGGCTATCTCCTGCAGCGGGACGCCGGCCTCTAAGAGCCCGGCCACCTCCCGGCCGATTCTATGAACCTCTCCGTAGGGTTCGGCCGCTTTCCAGAGTCTCAGCTCACGGGGCCGGGAGCCAGAGTAGATTGACTCTTGAAGGGCCCAGCTGATCCCCTGATCTGCTAGGGCCTCCAAGAGATCTTTTTGTACCCCTCCCAATTGATGTCCGATCACCGTAATCCGGGCAAGGCCTCGGGAAACAAAAAGGCTCCTTCCCTCCTTTGTGGCCTCCCTCACAGCGGCAGCCAGCTCTCTATATCTGCCAGGGGAATCGGTGCAGCCGGTGGTTCCCAAAAGGCTCTGGTATTTGGAAAGGATGAGTTCGATGTCTCGGCGTTTGGCAGGGTGAGTGACCTGGTCCTGCCAAGGTGCTCCGGTGAACCGAACCTCCTGAATGAAACGGGCCATCCCCTGCCAGAAGCCTTTTTTGCCCGCTATGCCGGCATAGTAACTGAGGTCAGGCTGGAGGGTGCGGCAGGCCTGCATCACCAGAAGGGCCACCTCCACCGGCGAGAGCAGCCGCTTGCTGGGAACCTCCAGTTCGGCAGCGATCAGCCGGAGGAGGTCCGGCCAGGTCAGGATGTTCGCCGGGTCAGGTCCAGCTTGCCCCTCCAACAGACGCCGGTATTTGTTGGCCAAAGCTCTGGAGGGAAGGATCAGCATATCTCCCACAGGACTCACCTCACCTAATCTCCTTCGCATCAGAGGGCGTTTTCCCTTTCCCGGACAGGGCTAGTTGTCCTCTTGTGGAGTATTACCTTGCCCAAAAAGAAAAAAAGGCCGCCTAGAACCTGATCTCAAAGAGATGAGAGTTGGCCTCCACATGGGAACCTGCATACAATCCTAACGCTGCTCCTGCCACAACGTCCGATGCGTAGTGAACATCCAAGTAAATCCGGGAGAGGCCCACAAGAGCCGCACCGGCGTAATAGAAATACTTGTAGTCAGGGTACTCCTCAGCCAGAACCCTGGCCATAGCAAAAGCTGTGGCCGTGTGTCCTGACGGAAAGGAAGCGTAGTCCCTGGAAAAACTCAGGGGCCGGTTCTTCACTTCTCCGGTATATGGCCGGGGTCTTCCTACAACGGTTTTGAGGAGACTGAACCCGATGCCGGCATAAAGAACTGAGTTTGCCATCTTGTACGCCACTTCCTCTTCTCCCGCAAGGGCAAGAGAACCGGTAATTGCTGCAGCTGCCGGAGAGCTGCCAAAGAAAGTGACAGCCTCAAAAAAACTGTCCCGGGTGGAAGTACGGTACAGCTGGATCTGGGCCCGGACCGAGCTGTCGTTGGCAGCGGCTAAACCCAGCAGGCCCAAAAAGGCTGCGGCTTGTCCAGGTTCAAAAGACAACGGTTGACTGGCAAGGGTTTTAAAATCCTCGAACCAGAGCG
>JACDOJ010000034.1 GCA_017656135.1 Bacillota bacterium
AAGCCAGCGGACTAGACTTCAACTATGCCTACCCTGTAGGCGCAGTTGACCTCACCGTTGGCGGCGAGTGGTTGAATTACGATGAAACCGCTACTAATGCTATACTCGGTGACTACGACTACTTCGTCCTCAAGAGCGGTGTCAAGTTCGACTTCTAAAGCAGGCCTCGGCTTTTCCGAAAGCCCCTGGGTTTTCCCAGGGGCTTTTTATAGGTATAGGTGGGTGGGGTAAATGTCCTACAATATCTTGGCGTTAGATCCCGGAACAGATAAACTGGGGATAGCTGTCCTGACCGACTCCAAAGAGGTGCTGTTTCGGGCGGTCGTGGCTAGAAGCCAGCTTACCGAGAGGTTTGGCGAACTTGTGGGAAAGTATAATCCCAACGTGGTTGTTCTCGGCAGCGGCACCGGTTCGGAGTCCTTTAAAGAGGAATTAAAAAGGAGGAAACTTGTTCCGGAGGACTGTAAGATTGTCTTGGTTGACGAGTACAGAACCAGTGAAGCGGCAAGAAGGCAGTATCTCGCGGAACACAGGTCTGGATGGCGTAAGCTCATACCGCTCGGCCTGCAAACACCTCCCGAACCCTACGATGACTATGTGGCTGTTATTTTAGGTCAACGTTACCTAGATTCCATAAATGGAAGTTAGCGCTTCCCGAAAAGATTTTATGCCCGGAAATATTCGAAAAATCGGTCTTTACAGCAAAAACTTCGCCTTATTTAGAAGGAAAAGAAGAATTGTGTCGAACTATATAGTGTTATATTTTGTTTTCATCGATATTTGCTGCTTCTATTAGGAGGTTAAGTCCAGGATGATAAAAAACGCAGTTGCCAGGAGATATGCCGAGGCTCTGGTTGAAGTGGCTTCCGGTGCCAATCTCCTGGATGAGATCGAGGAGCAGTTCCGTTCGGTTGTAGAAGTCATCGAAGATGATAAGGAACTGACCAAGTTGCTGGCAGACCCCAAAGTCCTGCCGGACAGGAAGAAGGACGTCCTGCAAAAACTCTTCGGTGAAAAAACCAACCCTTATCTTTTAAACACCCTCAAAATCCTGGTAGATAAAAAGCGTACCGACCACCTCAAAGCCATCTTTGACCAGTACGTGGAGTTAGCTAATGAAGCCCGTGGCATAGTCGTTGCCCATGTTACCACCGCTCGTGAGCCGGATGGTGACGAGTGCGAAGAATTGAAGAAACGGCTTAAGGAGGTTACCGGCAAAGACATCAGACTCGATATCACCGTTGATCCTAATTTGATCGGGGGCGCCAAAGTCAGGATCGGTGATACAGTGATTGACGCTTCTGTGACCAACAAATTGGCAGGACTGGAGAGAACTCTCAGCTCAATCCGGTTTGACGCTGATGTCGACGCGGACTAATATAGATTTTTAAGTATTTAAACAGGGGTGAGTAGGCAAATGAGCATTAGACCTGAAGAGGTTAGTGCGGTAATTAGACAGCAAATCGAGAATTACGAAAGCAAAACTCAAGCTGAAGAAATCGGTACCGTCATCATGGTCGGCGACGGTATCGCCAGGGTCTACGGCCTGTCTAAAGTCATGTCCGGCGAACTCTTAGAGTTCCCCAACGGTGAAATGGGCATGGCCCTGAACCTCGAGGAGGATAACGTTGGTGTCGTTATCTTGGGATCAGATATCGGCATTAAAGAGGGCGACACTGTCCGCCGTACTAAGAGAATCGTTGAGGTTCCAGTGGGCGAAGCTCTCTTGGGACGTGTCGTTGACCCTTTGGGCCGCCCTTTGGATGGCAAAGGTCCCATTGAGGCTAAGGAGACTCGTCCGGTGGAAAGCCCTGCTCCCGGCGTCGTTGACCGCCGTCCGGTGCACGAGCCGCTTCAGACCGGTATCAAAGCCATCGACTCCATGATTCCCATCGGCCGCGGCCAGCGTGAATTGATCATTGGCGACCGTCAGACCGGTAAAACTGCCATTGCTGTAGATACCATCATCAACCAGAAAGGGCAAGATGTTTACTGTATTTATGTGGCCATCGGCCAGAAGAACTCCACAGTGGCTCAGATTGTGAGGACTCTGGAAGAGTCAGGGGCTTTGGAGTACAGCATTATCGTGGTGGCAGGTGCCAGTCAGCCGGCTCCCCTCCAGTACTTGGCACCCTACGCCGGTTGTGCCATGGGTGAGTACTTCCGGGATAGAGGTATGCACGCTCTGTGTGTTTACGATGACCTTTCCAAACACGCTACGGCCTACCGGGCAATGTCACTGCTCTTGCGGCGTCCCCCGGGACGTGAGGCTTACCCAGGTGACGTCTTCTACCTGCACTCTCGCCTTTTGGAGCGGGCGGCAAAGCTCAATGAAGAGAACGGCGGTGGCAGCTTGACCGCCCTACCGATTATTGAGACTCAGGCCGGTGACGTTTCTGCCTATATTCCTACTAATGTTATTTCTATTACCGACGGTCAGATTTACTTGGAGCCCGACTTGTTCTTCGCCGGTATCCGCCCGGCCATTAACGCTGGTATTTCGGTTTCCCGTGTGGGTAGTAGCGCTCAGATCAAGGCCATGAAACAGGTGGCCGGTCCACTCCGCCTGGAGTTGGCCCAATACCGTGAACTGGCCGCTTTCGCTCAGTTCGGTTCAGACCTTGACAAAGCCACCCAGGCCCGGTTGAACCGAGGCGAAAGGATTCAGGAGATCCTGAAACAGCCTCAGTACTCTCCGATGCCTGTGGAAGAGCAGGTTGTCAGTCTTTTCGTGGTAATTAACGGTTTTGTTGACGACATTGCGGTGGAGTTCGTCCGCCAGTTTGAGGCTGAGTTCTTGAAGTACCTCAAGGAAGTTCAGCCAAAGATTTTGGAAACCATCCGCACTGAGAAGAAACTCACTGACGAGCTGACTGAAGAACTCAAGGGTTACATCAAAGAGTTCAAGAGCAGGTTCGTCGGCAAGGAGACTGCAGAAGCGGCCCAGTAATCAAGAGAATGTCAGTTAGGGGTGAAGATTTGTGCAAGGACTGCGAGAAATCAAGCGTCGCATTCGCAGTGTAAAAAACACCCAGCAGATTACCAAGGCCATGAAGATGGTCGCTGCTTCCCGTCTCCGTAAAGCCCAGGAAGCAGTGGAGTCTGCCCGTCCCTATGCTCACAAGATGCGGGAGATGTTCCTGAGTATCTTGGAGCAGAGCGGGGAGTTGACTCACCCCCTCTTTGAGGTGCGAGGCAATGATCGGGTCCTTTACATTGTGCTCACTGCCGAACGCGGTCTGTGCGGCGCCTTTAATACCAATATTATGAAAAAAGCCCTATCCTTTGAGGAAGACAGGATCAAGGCCAAGAATGAGGAACGCCGGCGCTGGTTGGAGCTGCACGGGCAGGCTGGTGAAGACGATGCTGAGTCCGAAGAAGTCCAGCGGTTTTCCGCCGAGATTCCGGAAGCCATGTGGCTTCCTGTCGGACGCAAGGGCAGGGATTACCTAAATTTCCGTGGGTTCAAGCTGGTCGGAGAGTTCCTAAATATCACCGAGGTCCCCATCACTGACCTTGCTGCCGAGATTGCTGAGAAGGCGGTTCAGATGTTTGAGGACGGGGAAGTGGACGAGGTTTATGTGGTCTACTCCCAGTTCATCACGGTCATGCAGCAACGTCCGGCAGTCTTCAAACTCCTTCCCCTGGTTCGGCCTGAATTTGAAAAGGCCGAGGAAGACGAGTTGGAGAGCTTAGAAGGAGAGCCCCAGGTCGAATACATCGAACGCTGGCTCCCGCCCTACATCTTCGAACCAGATGCCGAGATGGTCTTGAGCTTTTTAATTCCTAAGTACTTGGAGACAATCGTGCTTCACGCTCTCTTGGAGACCACTGCCGGCGAGTTCGGGGCCAGGATGACCGCTATGGACAACGCTACCAAGAACGCCGGTGAGGTTATCGACGATTTGACCTTACAGTTCAACCAGGCCCGCCAGTCCAGCATTACTCAGGAGATCCTGGAGATCGTCGGCGGTGCCGAGGCGCTGAAGTAAAGTATATTTGATCTTTAGTTGAGGAGGTTGTGAATACTTATGAGCGTAGAAGAAGTGGGCCGGGTGATGGATGAGCAGATCGATCAAATGGGCTGGTCCGGCACTGTTGAGGTCAAGAACATCGGCCACGTCAGCCAGATCATCGGGCCTGTTTTGGATATTAAATTTGCTCCCGGACAGCTCCCAAAGATCTACAACGCCATCATTGTTACTGATCAAGATGATCCCAACAAACCCGGCGGGAAAAAGGTCGTCGCAGAGGTCATGCAACACTTGGGTGACTATACAGTTCGGGCGGTTGCCATGTCCTCCACCGATGGATTGGTCCGGGGCATGAAAGCCTTCGACGCAGGGCAGCCCATTTCAGTCCCTGTGGGCCGGGAGTGCCTAGGCCGTGTCTTTAACGTCCTTGGCAACCCCATTGATGAGAAGGGGCCCGTTGAGGTTAAGGAACGCTGGCCTATTCACCGTGAGGCTCCAGGATTAGACGAACAGTCCACTGAGATTGAAATCCTGGAAACCGGCATCAAAGTTGTTGACCTCTTGGCTCCCTATCAGAAGGGTGGTAAGGTCGGTCTCTTTGGCGGTGCCGGTGTTGGTAAGACCGTTTTGATTCAGGAACTTATCCGTAACATCGCAACTGAGCACGGTGGTTTTTCTGTCTTCGCCGGTGTCGGTGAGCGGACCCGTGAAGGTAACGACCTTTGGCTCGAGATGACGGAATCCGGAGTTATCAGCAAGACCGCCATGGTCTTCGGTCAGATGAACGAGCCTCCGGGAGCTCGTATGAGGGTTGCTCTCACCGGTCTGACGATGGCTGAGTACTTCCGTGATGTCGAGGGACAGGACGTGCTCCTCTTTATCGACAACATCTTCCGGTTCATCCAGGCTGGTTCTGAGGTTTCCGCTCTCTTAGGCCGTATGCCCTCTGCCGTTGGTTACCAGCCGGTTCTTGGTACTGACGTCGGTGCACTTCAGGAACGGATTACCTCAACCAAGAAAGGATCAATTACCTCTATCCAGGCGGTTTACGTTCCTGCCGACGACTACACTGACCCTGCGCCGGCAACCACCTTTGCTCACTTGGACGCCACCACTAACCTTGATCGTGGCATTGCTGAACTTGGTATTTATCCTGCTGTGGATCCGCTGGCATCAACCTCCCGTATCCTTGACCCCAACATCGTGGGTGAGGAACACTACCGGGTAGCCCGTGGTGTTCAGGAGATCCTCCAGAGATACAAAGACCTGCAGGACATCATCGCCATCTTGGGTATGGATGAGCTTTCCGATGAAGACAAAGTCATCGTCGGCCGGGCCCGTCGTATCCAGCGGTTCCTCTCCCAGCCCTTCTTCGTGGCTGAGGTCTTCACCGGTTACGAAGGACGTTATGTTCCCATCAAGGATACCGTCCGAAGCTTTGCCGAGCTCTTGGAAGGTAAGTATGATCACTTACCGGAGCAGGCCTTCATGTTCGTCGGCAGCATCGAAGAGGCAGTTGAGAGGGCCAAAAGCTTGGAGGCAGGTGAATAACATTGCCTGAGGGTAAAAAATTCAACCTGGAAATTGTCACTCCCGAGAAGGTGGTGTACCAAGACCAGGTTGAATCAGTAATTTTTCCTGCTTGGTCCGGCTATTACGGTGTGATGGCAAATCATACACCTTTCATCACCGGGTCTCAAACCGGAACCGTTACCGTCAGGAAAGACAATGAAGTGGAAAAGATCGCAGTCACCAAGGGCTTTGTTCAGGTTCAGCCGGATCGGACTATCATTCTGGTTGAAACAGCCGAACGGGCCAAGGATATCGACGTGGACCGGGCCAAACGAGCTTACATACGGGCCTGGAAACGTCTCAAGAGCAAACTCTCGTCGGTCAACTACACCCGAGCTCAGGTGGCGCTGGAGCGTGCCGCCAACAGGCTGAAGACGCTGGGCATCTCACCTGATGAAGTTGTAGCAGAACACACTAAGGGCCGGTAAAAATCCGGCCCTTTTCCAAACCTTGCCTTAACAGGACTTAACTTGCGGTTTAACGAATTATATTAATGTTATGGTACGCTCCGGATTCAGCGCTAATTTCTGGTTTCGTGTGAGCACCGTCGTCTGCATAGGGGTGCTCATCTTGTCTATGCCTGCCTTCGGCGGAGACCCCTTTGAGGAAATTGAGCCGGGCAGCTGGATCTATTTGGGCCTGACCGGGCTGATTTCTTCTGACTTACCCTCGGTTTTGACTTTGCTTTACCCCAGAGCCGGTGAACCTCTGCTACGTTTCGAGGGTGCCATGCTGGTCGAAAATGTGCTGACCGGGCTTTTAGCTGCAACTCATCAGGAGCCCGAGATCCCGGAGCTCGCCACTATGACTAAAGAGGAGATCAGCACCTGGGTCGAGGACTTGGTTGCCAAATATGAAGCTGAAACCGGCAGATCTCTCAGCCGCGAAGCTGAGGACTCACTGGTCTTCCTGGTGCAGGAGTTTGCCGGTGATATCCCGCTCTTGTCGGTGGAAAAAGAAGAAAGCCAGCTGGCCAAATCTGCAATCACTCTAAAGGCGGAGAGTAATTCTGATGGACTGCGGTTTGTGGATGTTGATTCGATCCCCAGAGCTTCGGAGGAACCCCGTCCTGATTTTTCAGTGCGCCTTTTGGCTGTGGCCAGGAGGTACTTTGCGAATAGGCTGGTCTTGCGCTTCGATGAAATGGAGAAGCCACCTCTGCTGGAGGCGGTTTCCTTAGAGAGAGAAGCTGTTACTCCCCCAGCTGATGGGGTGTACTTGGTTGATTTAGGAGAAAGTGATAATTCAATATCTAAGCCCCTCCAGGTCGGCTGGCGTAGATTACGCCCGGAACTCTATAACTTGGGCGAAGAGCTATTTAATCCTGACGGTACAGTTAATCTCGAGGAGATGTCCCTTTATATTCTGAACAGTGAGTCCAGCTTACTCTCGGGTTTGACCCTAGGGACAGTCTGGATCGCTGAGCAGAGCCTAGTGTTAGATGATTCCGGGCCCACCGAAACTGGACAGATAACCAAGTCTCTCCGAGGAGAGTACCGGTTAAACCCCGACGTGGCCATTGTCGGAGAGTACACCCAAGCCGTCCAGAACAGCCCCGAACCGGACACCTATGATAAGACGGAAGCAAAAAAACTGGGTGCGGTGGTCAAATTAGGTGATGTGGAGCTGGGAGCCGAAGTCAGAAACGTCAGTTCGGATTTCAGCCCCCTTTTGGAGACTCCCGACTTAATTCCAGGATCTTCAGGTTATGAGCTTTCGGTGAAGTTCAAGGACCTGACATTCAAGACCCTCTATGACAAGGTCAGGGCGGGAGAGACGGAACAGACCGGCAGTCGAACTGCTTTGCGCCTGAACTACAGTTTCGCCGACAGAGCGGTTCTCAAGGCCGGTTATCAGTTCGTGGATGTGGATAAGGTGGCCGAGAGCGATACTGATACCGAGTCTGACACCGGCACGTTAGGGCAGCAACCTAGAAGCGAGGCTTCTTTGGGGGTGGATCTGAATATCGATCCTAACACCAAGGTGGAGGCTGGGGTAACCTTCAGCTGGGACACGGATGAATCTTCCGGGACAAAGGTCTTTGACACCAAAAAAGCCAGTGCCGGGTTGGAATGGCGCCTCCCTTGGGATAATGACCTCCGTTTACGGGCTGATTATGAATACTCCCAAGACCAGACTTCCACGAAGTTCGGGGTTGGCTACAGTTTCTTGGATAACGCATCTTTATTGTTAGGCTACCAGTTGATCAACCCCAATACACCGGAGAGTGAAGATTCCAGCACTGAGCCCAGTCCTAAAAAGGGTGTGGCCAGTGCTGAGTTAAGCATCAGTTTTTAGATGATAGGAGGCAATCCAATGAGAATCGGGCAGAAAGTATTGGCGCTGGTCTTAGCGCTCACTGTAGTTAGTTTATCGGTACCGGTTTACGCAACTGAGGCTCCCCTCTCGGCTTTAAGCGAGGCTGAAATGGCTCTGTACGGGGAGACATCGCCCACTCTCTCTATAGTGGAACGGGTTGAGGAGTTGGAGAAAGACCTGTTAGGTGAGGTTTCTACCGGGCCTTTGATTAATAGGATCGCTACCATCACTGAGCTCTTAAACGGAGCTGGGGATAAGGTTTCCATCAACCTCAAGGTTTCCACCTTGGAGTGGTACTCTACAAGGTCGGTTAACCCAGGTTCCCTGGAGGAGCGAGTCGCCGGTCTGGAAACCCTCTATTACGGTGGACCCCAGGAGGGCAGTCTGATTAAGCGGATCGACCGGCTGGTGAGCATGACCTTCCCCGAAGGCGAGTTTGATGTGGCTCTGGTCAAAGTGCCGGACGGCCAGACTATCAGAATCAAGCTGCAGACTGAGCTGAGCTCCGCCAAAAGCAAGGTGGGGGATGAGGTCAAGTATGTCTTAGTTGAGGATCTGAGGTTAGAAAACCGGTTGATCATCCCCGCCGGCACACAAGGCACAGGCACGGTCCAGCAGGTGACCAAAGCCGGCAACCTAGGGCGAGACGGCCGGGTGGTCGTGGATTTTGGCTATGTGCGGGCTATCGACGGGACCATGGTTCCATTGGTCATGGACAAAGAGGCCCTGGATAAGAACAAGTCTGAGCAGCTGGCTGCCGGTGCCAGCTTAGCCGGGGTCCTGCTCTTGGGGCCCATCGGGTTGGTCGGAGGCTATTTCGTCAAGGGTAAAGACGTAACTATCCCCATCGGGACGGAGTTTTACGTTCAGGTAGATGGGCCGATTCCGGTCGGAGGACTGGGCGAGGTGAGGTAGCGCTTCCAGGGATATCTGTAACACTGTCCCTAGTCTTTCAAAAGAAGGTAGCCTGCCCACCCATTACCGCAGCCTACGGAGAGGGACCGGCGACTGTTGTCGCGAACATAACGATATTATGCGCAAACTAGTCCTTGCTCTGGTTATCATTCTGGCCATATCACTGCCGGCTCTGGCGGGAACCGGTGTGAATTCCAGGGTTAGGCTTTCCATTGACGGCCAGTTGATCACCGGTGCCTTCATGAAGTACAATTGGGCAAACAACACCGGAGTCATCACCGACTTTCGGACAGAGAGCGATGGCTTGATTATAACCGGTTCCAAGGCTCGTATTGAGGATGGGGTGATCTATGTTGAAGATGCCAGCATCACCAAGTGCGACCTCCCTCAGCCTGAGTACGAGCTGTACACGAAGCTTTTGACCTATGAACTGGACTCCCAGCGTCTGACCACCAAAGGCACTTGGATCAAGATCTACGGTCATAAAGTCATCCCGGAACCCAGTATCACTATGGTCTTGGATGATTCCCGTTTTGGCAGGCTGAGCCGGGAAGAAATGCCTAGGCCGATTCTAGGCGCTGACACCACCAGAGGTGTTTACGCCGGTGTTACCTACCAGACCCTGGCCAAAGACAATACCGACAGCCTCTTACGGACCACCCTGATTTATGCCACCGAGACGAAGTGGGAGGGTGACTTGACCTACATTCATCGGGTCGGCCACGATGAAACCGTGACGGCTTCTTGGCTACATAGCCCGGATCATCCTTATGACCTGGGTGGACTCAAATACGACTACACCTCTGGCGACGGAAACCTGATCGTAGCTCTCGGCCAGTACCGGGAAGAGAATGACCAGGTGCTACGGTATTTGCCGGAGCTGAGATTCTTCGGTGCCAAAAACAGCTGGAGCCAAGGACCTTTGACTCTGAGCTTCACGCCGACGCTTCGGTCAGGTTCTGTTAGCTCTCCGGCGAATCCGGCAGAGAAAGTACTCCGGCTCAGTGCAAGTACTACCTTTAGTGGACAATATCTCTTGGCTCCTGACTTTTATTTGACGACCACTGGGGGTATCAAGACTCTGACTTACTGGAGCCCAATCGACCCTGATCCTTACAGAGAATTGACAGAAACCACCTATTTAAAAAGACGCGTAGGGAACTCTACCTTTGGTCTTGGCCACCAAGGTTCCTGGACCGAGGGAGCTCCCTACTTTGGAGAGTTGGATCCGGTTTCCGAGCAGAACTACGGGCTTCTCTACTACGGCTATACCAACGCGCGGGTTTCAGCTGCCGGCACCTTAAAGTATGATCTGGAAACCGCCCGTTTTGACACCGCGACTTACACCGCCGGCGTTAGCGGCAGCACCGGGACAGTGAAGTATGCTTCCACCCTGAATTTGAAACAAGACCTCATTCAAAACCGTTTAGATACTGTGTCCTATTCCTCTAGCTTAAACTGGCAGAAATGGGATATTTCCGCCAATCTCGAATATAGTTTCAGCCAGGCAAAGTGGAGTGAGGGCCAGGTTGTGCTGGTGCGGATGTTCCACTGCTACGGCCTGCAATTTGACTACGATGCGGTAGAGGATAAATTAGGCGGCAAGATTGTCTTTAACTGGTAGGATTTAAGTCGGCACATGGAGGGAAAAGCCCTGAGTAAGAAACTTGTCGCAGTTCCGGTCTACAACGAAGAACCTTCAGTTGAAAAAGTGCTGAACGCCATTGTGGAGTATGCCGGTTCCGCCGAAATCTTGGTCATCGACGACGGATCTACTGACCGGTCGCGCCAGATCCTGTACCAGTTTGACGGCATCCACCTCATTCGACATCCCCAAAACTATGGCTATGGGCAAAGCCTCATTGATGCTTTTGCCTACGCTTCCGCCCACGGCTACGAGGCGGTGGTCACCATCGACTGTGACGAACAGCATGAGCCCCAGCAGATTCCGGAGTTTTTTGCCAAACTGGCAGAGGGCTGGGACATCGTCTCAGGCAGCAGGTATCTGGAAGACGTCGAGCCTGTGGGGACGGTTCCCAGAGACCGGCTCAAGATCAACCGGCTGATCACAGCGAAAATAAATGAGCTCACCGCATACAATTTAACTGACAGCTTCTGCGGGATGAAGGCCTACCGGACCGCGGCCATTCAAAAACTCAACTTAACAGAGCCAGGCTACGCTTTTCCTTTGCAGGTTTGGCTGCAAGCATTTAAGGCCGGCCTGACCGTGACAGAACTACCGGTCCCCCTGGTTTACATGGACCACTTCGAACGTTCCTTCGGCGGCAGTCTGGATGATCCTCAAAAACGCCTGCGCTATTACTGGCAAGTCATCGAGGAGGAGACCAAGGATTGGAACTGAGTTCATACCAGCGTAACGGAGTTTGGAGACAGCCTACCCATGCCGAGATCATTGAGTTTCTCAAAGACTACACAGAGCGGAAAGGGAGAGTGGACATTGCGGTCTTAGCCCCTCATCCGGATGATGCTGAGATTGCCATGGGAGCCACCATTAATACCTTGGTTCAGCAGGGCAAGAAGGTCGCCATCGTCGACCTCACCAACGGAGAGCCAACCCCACAAGGCACAGTGGAAACCCGGTTGGGCGAGAGCAAGGAAGCAGGGGAAGCCCTGGGCATCGAAGTACGTATTACCATGGATATGCCCAACCGCTACCTGGAGGACACCATTGAAAACCGGACCAAAGTTGCTGAAGTTCTGCGCCTTTTGAAACCGGAGATCATCTTTGCTCCTTACTGGACAGATGCCCATCCTGACCACCGAACCGGTGCTGCTTTAGTCGAGGCGGCCCGTTTCTACGCCAAACTCAGCAAGACCCAGATGGCCGGCGACAGGTTCTTCCCACCCCGGATCTTTCACTTCAGCTCCAACCACTACCGGATGCACATGGAGCCTGCCTTTATCTTCGACTGTACCAGGGGCATGGAAGCGAAAAAAGCGGCCCTCAGGGCCTATCAGAGCCAGTTTAACAGCAACGGCCGCGATATCGAAGAGGTTTTGGACTCTATTGTGGGATACAACCACTACTTTGGACGCTTGATTCGTCGGCCCTTCGGAGAACCCTTCTTCAGCCGGGAAGCCTTGGGCATCACAAATTTCGAAAGTATTGTTTAACTAGCGGAGTGGTATAGTTTTGAAACACCAAGACGGATACGACGGACACTGGCTGATCCCGGAAGGAGACCGGGAGGCCTTTATTCATCCTGCCCTAAAGGACTGGGGCACGGTGTTAGCCGAAAACCACCAACTGTTGGAGTCTGAAAAGCTAAAAGAAAGGCGTCAGAGTCTGAGAAGGAGAGTGTATCAAGAGGCGTTATCTTACACCAGGGAGGTCCTAGGTGAGGAAGAAGTGGCTCAAACCTGGGCCGACCGGTCCGTTGATCAATCTTTCTTTCTCGTCTCAGGGCACCAGCCCCGGTTTTACCACCCTGGGGTTTGGGCCAAAAATTTCCTTTTGAGTACGGCTGTAGCAGAAGCCCAAGCCATCCCCATCAACCTGATCGTTGATACCGATGAGGTCGGATCTCTTGGGGTGGAGCTGCCGGTCAAAAGAGGAACCTGGTCTGTGGAAAAAATCAGCTTGGCCGAGACTGTTCCAGGTTCAACTTTTGAGACGGTGGCTGCTCCAAAGCCTCGGGTGATCAGGAGTTTCAGCGAGAAACTCTCTGCCCTTCCGACAGCAGGTTATCGTCCTGAGACGGTGCGGGCAAAGTCCAGGTTTACTGAGGCCCTGGAATCAATGCTCGAGGCTGATGTCCAACCTCCTTCCTTGGCAGCATGGCTCACTATCCTGCGCCGTCGCTGTGAGGGGGAAAAGGCCGCTTACCTGGAATTGCCTGTTTCTCGCTTAGCAGAGCTCCCTGAGTTTAAGGGTTTCGCCGGGGAAGTAATTACCCAGGCGGCTGAGTTTACCAAGCAGTACAACCTGACCCTCCAGAGGTACCGGAAGGAGCACGGGTACCGCTACAGGGTCAATCCCTTTCCTGACCTTTTCCGGGATGAACAGGCAGGCAGGTACGAATTGCCCTTTTGGATCAGCCACCAGGGAACCAGAGTCCCGGCTTACGTCGTTGTAGAAAATAGCGGGAAAATCAGGCTCTTGGCAGGTGAGGCTGAGGTGAAGGTTTTCAACTCTGAGGTCTGGGCCGAAGATCTGGCAGAGGTGGCTTTGCGGCCTCGGGGCATGACTTTGACCCTCTTTGTGCGCCTTTTTTGTGCCGATCTCTTCCTACACGGGATTGGCGGTGCCAAATACGATGGCGCGACTGATGCCTTCATCCGGGACTATCTCGGCCTCACGCCTCCAATCTACGCCGGTGCCACTTTGACCCTCTTTCCAGCCTTAGAGGTGCCCAAAGTGACTCACCAGGACCTGGTGGAGCAGGAGGAGCTCATTCGGGACGTAGAGTATAACCCGGACCGGCACCTGAAAGACGCGGGGTTGGCTAAGGCAGAGATTACTCGGTTAAGGGAACTGGTTTCCAAGAAACAAGAGCTTATTGAGAAGATCAAAGAACCCGGGGTGGACAAGAAGACATTGGGTTTAGAGATAAAAGGAATTAATAAACAGATTGGCGAAAGCCTTAGTAGTTATCGTCAAAAACTAGAAGAGAAGTTGGAATCGGACCGGAAACTGTATCAAGAACGAGAGCTGGTGATGCGCCGGGACTTCCCGTATTTTCTCTTCGACGCGGATCTGGTTTCCCGGTTGGTAACCGGGGAGGAGGCTGATTGACCACCATTTACCGGTGTGATAAAATTGGTGTGGTTCGCTTAAAAACAGCATAAATAGTAACCCTTATCAAGAGAGGTGGAGGGACTGGCCCAATGAAACCCGGCAACCAATCCGGCATATAGCTGGATCAGGTGCCAATTCCTGCAGTACTAACTGGCAGATAAGAGGTTAGGAAACCCTAGGCCTCTTCTGTATGAAGAGGCCTTAATTTTAGCCGGGAAGGCTACTTTAAGGAGGCAGTGGTTATGGGAAAGAAGCGCTATCTATTTACTTCTGAGTCAGTAACCGAGGGACATCCGGATAAACTCTGCGACCAGATCTCCGATGCCATCCTCGATGCCATGCTGGCCAAGGACCCCAACGCCAGGGTGGCCTGTGAAACGGCAGTAACCACCGGTTTGGTCCTGGTTTACGGAGAGATCACCTGCAACTGCTATGTGGACATTCCCCAGGTGGTCCGGAAGACCGTAGAGGAAATTGGCTATACGCGAGCCAAATATGGTTTCGATGCTGAAACCTGCTCAGTTTTGACTTCCATTCACGAGCAGTCACCGGATATTGCCCTGGGTGTGGATAAGGCTCTGGAGGCCAAGGAAGGCAAGATGAGTGAGGCTGAGATCGAGGCCATCGGCGCCGGCGATCAAGGGCTGATGTTCGGTTACGCCACCAATGAAACTGCTAACTACATGCCCATGCCCATCGATTTAGCCCACAAGCTGGCCAGGCGCTTGGCCGAGGTCCGCAAAAACGGCACGCTTAGCTATCTCCGTCCCGACGGCAAGACCCAGGTTACCATCGAGTATGAGGATGACAAACCGGTCAAAGTGGACACCATCGTTATCTCAACTCAACACGATCCTGATGTGGATCAGGCTACCATCAAGAAAGATGTTATTGAAAAGGTCATCAAGGAGATTGTTCCGGCGGATCTGATGGACGAGAACACCAAGTTCTTCATTAATCCCACCGGCAGGTTTGTCATTGGTGGCCCCCAAGGTGACTCCGGCCTCACCGGCCGTAAGATCATCGTGGACACCTACGGCGGCATGGCCAGACACGGTGGTGGGGCCTTCTCAGGCAAGGATCCAACTAAGGTTGACCGCTCTGCTGCGTATGCCGCTAGGTACATTGCCAAGAACATCGTCGCTGCGGGCCTGGCTGATAAGTGTGAAGTCCAAGTGGCCTACGCCATCGGTGTCGCTACCCCTGTTTCCATCATGGTGGATAGCTTTGGAACCGGCAGGGTTTCTGATGAGAAACTGGCTGAACTGGTTCGGGAACACTTCGATCTGCGTCCGGCAGCGATCATTCGTGATTTTCAGCTGCGCCGGCCGATTTACCGGCAGTTGGCCGCTTACGGTCACTTCGGTCGGGACGATCTGGACCTGCCCTGGGAGAAGACAGACAAGGCCCAGCTTCTGAGAGAGGCAGCCGGATTGGCTTAAGTAGAAGGAGATCAAGGAGGAATATCATGGAGAGAAGAGCTGAGATCGGCGTTTTCGGTGGTTCCGGTTTCTACAGTTTCTTGGAAGATGTGGAAGAGGTTTGGGTGGAAACTCCCTACGGAGCCCCTAGCGACAAGATCGCCCTGGCGACGGTGGAAGGACGGAAGGTGGCCTTCCTGCCCCGGCATGGCAAGGACCACCGTTATCCGCCGCACATGATCAACTACCGGGCCAACATGTGGGCTATGAAGTCGCTGGGCTGCACCAGGATCATCAGCCCGTGCGCCGCAGGGAGCCTACAGCCCCATGTCAAGCCGGGAGATTTTGTGGTCAGCGACCAGTTCGTCAACAGGACTTGGGGGCGGCAGGATACTTTCTACGACGGTCCGATAACCACGCACATCTCCTGTGCCGAACCCTATTGCCCGGAGATGCGGCAGGTTGCCATCGATTCCGCCAAAAAGCTGGGGATTACGGTGCACGAAACCGGCACCATCGTGGTGATTCAGGGACCGCGTTTCTCCACCAAAGCGGAGAGCAGGGAGTTTGCCAGGAACGGTTGGGAAGTCATCAACATGACCCAGTACCCGGAAGTGGTTCTGGCTAAGGAGCTGGAGATGTGCATCGTTAACATCGCCTTGATCACCGACTACGATGCGGGGCTTGAGGATGACCCAACGGTGGAGCCGGTCAGCCACGAGGCGGTAATCAAGGTCTTCAATGAGAACAACGACAAGCTGAGGAAGCTGCTCTTCGAAATCATCAAGAACCTGCCGAAAGAGCGGGCTTGCCAGTGCGGGGAGATTCTTAAGCACTCCCGAGCTTAAAAGAAATACAGGCAGATTATTGAGGAAGGGACAGATCCTAAATAGGGTTTGTCCCTTTTTTTGCATCTGTTATTTTCTACGCTCCTTGCGAATAGAGTTTGGGGAGAAGGTATACAAGGAGTTGGTGAAAGTGCAGGGCTATCTGGGAACGCGTTTCAGCGGGATGTCGCTTCGAGCCACGAGCGGCGCTCTGCCCAACATCTGTCTCTATGGTCTTTTGTACGCAGGTCTAACCTTGCTCGCGTACCTGATTCCCACCGGCGATTTTCTCCTCCGGCCGGGCGCGGCTTTGCTGCTGGTGGTAGGGGCATCGCTGGGGCCTGTGGTGGGTTTTGGGGCCGGCTTCTTAGGCGGCTTCATCGCCGATCTGGCTCAGAACATGCTCTGGATCCACTGGGACATCGGCTTGGGCATCATGGGGGCGATTTTTGGGCTCTTCAAATACTGGAGGAAGGATTCAGAGGAAGGGGCTTTCTCCTTCGTGGATTCAGCGAAACTCATTTTCCTAGCCTTTGCAGGCTCGTTCATTGGAATGTATTTTGCCGGTCTGGTGGATTTACTCCTCGGCGCTCCCGCTCTGATTGCCTTTTACGCCTGGGCACTGCCGGCGGCTCTGGTCAATTCTGTATTTGCAGCAG
>JACDOJ010000035.1 GCA_017656135.1 Bacillota bacterium
ATGCAGCGGCGCTTCTCTTGGCAATCGCGGGGGTGGCCTTCATGATGAGGCGGAATAAGTCGCCAAAAGAGGCTGACGAGGCCGAACTTAAAAAGCTGCTGGAACAGGTGCAGGCTGAAGGGGAAGGTACTCAGGAAACCGAGACCCAGAAGCTGGAACGCCAGCTTAAAGAGTACGCTGCCCAAAAACCAGGTGACGTCGCCAAACTGCTTAGAACTTGGCTTACGGAGGATGAATCTTGATGTCCAAACGCTTGACAAGCAACTTGACAGGCAAGCAGAAGGCCGCCATCTTGCTTGTTGCCCTGGGACCGGAGATTTCGGCTGAAATATTCAAACACCTGACTGAATCTGAGATAGAGAACCTGACCTTGGAACTTGCCAATATACGGAAAGTAGACCCTGATCTAAGGCAGAAGGTGTTGGAGGAGTTTTCCCAACTTTACCAGGCTCAAGAATATATAGCTCAGGGCGGTATTGAGTACGCCAAAGAGGTTCTGGAGAAGGCCTTAGGTGCTCGCAGGGCTAATGATATCATCGAAAAACTCACAGAGACGCTGCAAATTAGACCTTTTGATTTTGCCCGCAATACCGACCCAACTCAGCTGGTGAACTTCATCCAAAATGAGCACCCTCAAACCATCGCGCTGGTGCTTTCGTATTTGAACCCAGATCAGGCTGGAATCATCCTCTCTTCTTTGCCGCCGGAAAAACAGGTGGACATTGCCAAACGGATTGCCACTATGGACCGTACTTCGCCGGATGTTCTCACTGAACTGGAGAACCTGCTGGAGAAGAAGATATCTACTTTTATGACCCAGGGTTACATGACGGCTGGTGGTATTGACTCTGTGGTCCAGATCCTGAACCGGGTTGACCGGGCAACCGAGAAAACCATCTTGGAAACCCTTTCTGAGGAAGACCCAGAGCTTGCTGAAGAGATCAAACGCCGGATGTTCGTCTTTGAAGACATTATCGTTTTGGATGACCGGGCTATCCAGCAAGTTCTGCGGGAAGTGGACACCAAAGACCTGGCCCTGGCCCTGAAGACGGCTAGTGAAGAAGTGGCCGAGCGCATCTACAAGAACATGTCCAAACGGGCTGCAGAGATGCTCAAGGAGGATATCCAGTACATGGGCCCGGTTCGTCTCCGGGATGCTGAAGATGCCCAGCAGCGAATCGTCAACGTCATCCGCCGCCTGGAGGAAGCCGGCGAGATTATTATTGCCCGGGGCGGAGGAGATGAGATAATTGTCTAAGATCATCAAGTCCATTTTCATTCCCGAAGAGAATAAAAGCATGGTGGTAAGGATCCCCATTCCTGATGCCGCCGAACTAAAGAAGGCCACCAACCTAACAAAACCGCTGCCCCCCCTGACCAAGGAGGAAGAGGAGAAACAGGCAGCTGACATCTTGGCTCAAGCCCAGGAGGAAGCTGCTCTTTTGCTTCAACAGGCTCGAGAGGAAGCTGAAGCCATCAAGGAAACGGCGCGTAAGGAGGGTTTCTCACAAGGTTTGGCCGAGGGGCAAAAGGCCGCCCAAGAGGAGCTTCAAGCCTTGCGCAGTGAGTTTCAAAAGGTGACGGAGGAGATCTACAACCAACTGGCTGCCGAGCGCCGGGAGATCATCTCCGGGGCCAGCGAAGATTTATTAAAGCTAATCCTGCTTTTCGCCGAAAAGATTATTAGGACCACTATTTCTTTGGACCCAAAGCTGTTAGGCAATCTGTTAGCCAGTGCTTTGGAAAAAGTGGAGGGAGCGGCACGAATCGAGGTTCGGCTGCATCCGGAAGACTTGAATATCATTGAGGAGCTGGACGGGGAAAACGAGCTTACCCCAGGGTCCGCCGGTATAGAGCTGATCCCAGACCCTAGACTGCCCAGATACTCTTGTCTGGTTAATACCTCCAAGGTCTCGGTGGATGCTTCCTTGGAAACCCAGTTGGCTGAGTTGGAGGAAGCGCTCCGCAAGGCCCTGTTAAAGGAGGTCAACCCCAATGGTTCCTGACCTTGGTCGAGTACGGCGGGAATTGGCTGCGGTCTCGCCAATCCCAGTCTACGGCCGGGTTTCCCGGGTGGTAGGGCTTACGGTGGAGTCCGTGGGACCTGATGTCCGCCTGGGTGAGCTTTGCTACATCATCTCCCCTAAGGGTCAGCGGGTTGCTGCGGAAGTAGTGGGGTTTCAGGAGGACAATGTGCTCTTGATGCCCTTGGATGACATGGCCGGGGTGAGCCCTGGAGCCAAGGTGCGGGGGACCGGTGTGGGACTGGAAGTCCCGGTAGGGCAACAGTTGCTGGGACGGGTCCTGGACGGTTTGGGAAACCCCATCGACGGAAAAGGGCCGCTGTGCCTGAGAAATGCTTACCCTTTGGAGGCTTCTCCGCCAAATCCCTTGTTCCGCCAGAGAATCACTGAGCCTCTCAGTGTCGGGGTGCGGGCCATAGATGGACTGCTTACGCTGGGCAAGGGCCAGCGTATCGGCATTTTTGCCGGCAGCGGGGTGGGCAAGAGTACGCTGCTGGGCATGATCGCCCGCAATACCAGTGCCGATGTGAATGTGATCGCGCTTATCGGTGAGCGTGGACGTGAGGTCAGAGAGTTCATCGAACGGGACCTGGGAGAAGAGGGCTTGGCCCGCTCGGTGGTGATCGTGGCTACCTCAGACCAGCCGGCGTTGGTGCGAGTTAAGGGCACCCAGGTGGCGACAGCCATCGCTGAATACTTTCGGGATCAAGGATGTGACGTGGTGCTGATGATGGATTCCTTGACCCGGTTTGCCCTGGCTCAACGGGAGATCGGCTTGGCCATTGGAGAACCTCCTACGACCAGAGGATACACTCCCAGCGTCTTTGCGTTACTGCCCAAGCTTTTAGAGCGGGCGGGGATGGGAGAGACCGGCAGCATCACCGGTTTGTATACCGTTTTGGTGGACGGCGATGACTTCAATGAGCCGGTTTCCGACTCGGCCCGGGCCATTCTGGACGGGCACATTATACTCTCCCGGGATCTGGCCAACCAAAACCACTACCCGGCCATTGATACACTGGCCAGCGCCAGCAGGGTGATGGGAGATGTGGTGGAGCCTAGGCATCTTGAAGCAGCCGCCAAAGTCAAGCAGATACTCGCCACCTACCGGAAGGCTGAGGATCTGGTCAACATAGGTGCCTACAAGAAAGGTTCCAACCCTTTGATCGATGTGGCCCTGGAAAATATTGACGCTATCAATGCCTATCTCAGGCAAGCGGTGAACGAGGGGTGTTCATTTGCTGACAGCCTGGACCGGCTGCTGGAGATCGCCCAGAGGATTCAGGTGTAAGCTATGCGCAAGTTTACCTTCACCCTAGAAAGCGTGCTCCAGGTTAAATACCGCCTTGAGGAGAGAGTCAGGGCTGAGTTGGCTGACACCCAGAGCCGGTTGGTCGAGGCCCAACAGGCCTTGAGGCGGCTATCTCAAGAGAAAGGGCGCCACCAAAAGGAGATGGTCCGAATCCAGCAGGGGGCTTTGGATATCGGTTCGCTCCTTTTGGCCCAGGATTATTTGGCTCAGCTCAACCGGAGGATCCAGGACCAGCAAGAGGTCATCGCCCAGATTGAGGCCGAGCTTGACAGAAAACGGGAAGAGCTAGTTGAAGCGCAGCGAGAACGCAAGAGTTTGGAGATTCTGAAAGATAAACAATGGCAAGAGTACCAAAAAGCTGTCCAACGTGAGGAACAGCTTTTTTTGGATGAAGTCGCCGCAATCCGGTACGGGAGGCTAGGGAGCGATAACCAGTGAAAAAGTTTTTCTTGGCAGTTCTGTTTTTACTCTTCTCTCTGTTAGTGGCAGTGGTCATCTTTGCTAAGCTGGGCTTCATCCAACCTTCAGAATACATCCTGGCTTTGCTGGAGAGGCTCAAGGCCACCAGGCCCTATATTGAGGTTTATAAGACAGGCCTCGAGTACAAGGAAGGCCTGCTTAATTTGGATGATGTTCTCAAAGAGCGCCAGGCTAAACTTGCCGAGTTGGAGGAGGAATTAAAAGTCAAAGAGCGGGAGCTCGAGCAGTGGGAAAGAGAGTTGAAGGCCAAAGAAGAAGATTTGGCTGAAGCCGAAGCCCGGTTGGCCGAAAGAAAAGAGCGGTTGGTTAAGGAGGAAGAGGCTCTGGGCAAACTGGATCGGGCCGCTGCTGTGTACGCGAAAATGGAGCCGGGGCCTGCGGCCAAAATTCTCCTCACGCTGGAGGTTGAGGAGGCGGCCGCCATCCTCAAACACATGTCTGAAAAAGACATCACCGAAATACTGCCGGAGATGCCTCCTGAACGGGCGGCAGAGCTCATGCGGGCAGTCACCGGCAGTTGAGATAGATCAGTTGTAGCAGAAAGGGGGTGATGAGATGGAGAACGCGCTAATGGCTTTACTGGCCGGTCTTGGGGAGACCGATCTCTTGAGCGCTTTAAAGGCGAAGACCCCAGGCCAGACCAAGGTGGGGGCTGGATCCGAGGCCTTTGCCGACTTGTTGGCCCAGCTTTGCGCCGATTCGGTGGAAACTCCGGAGGCAGCGGCTGAAGAGGCGCCGCAGGCAGCAGGGCAGAAGAAAACGCGGCTGACAGAGGTTGTAGGGGTTAAAGAGCCGGTTCCCGGTTTAATATTGAAGCAGCTCATGAGCCTTTTGAATGAAGGCTATCTCAATCCCTCTAATCAGGCGGCTGTGGAAACAGACCTGCCTACGGTTCGAGGCCACTTTCCACAAATGACTGCCGGCCAAACTGAACTAGAGAGCAAGTTGGTTCAGGAAGGTGAGACTTTAGTTCAGGGAGGTGAGACTTCCCAGAAAGGAGAGCTGCTCAAGGGGCTGGCTATCCAAAACCAGGCAGGGGAGTTAACTGAGAACAAGCCGGAGAGAGCACCGGAGAAAGCGTCAGAGCAAGCTTTGGAGATGGTGTCGAAGCAGACATTGGAGAAAGCGTCAGAGCAAGCTTTGGAGATGGTGTCGAAGCAGACATTGGAGAAAGCGTCAGAGCAAGCAGCGGAGAAAGTGTCGGAGCCAGCACCGGAGATCAGGCAATCGCAAAGCCTGGAGAAAATGCCGGTGGAAGCGATTGAGGTCGAGGCCAGGACTCCACTCGAAGAGCCTTACGAAACCACACCACCTAGGCAGGGCCAGACCCTCCAGCAATCTGATGCCCCGCAAGGTTCTGGGGAAAAACCGACCTTACCAGAAGGGGAGCCGGGGCCCCAGAGGGTTTCTCGCCTAAAAGCCGGTGAGGAGGACCCACCTGAGGTGGCCACTCAGGTCCAAGGGGCAGCCGGTAGGATCCCAGAAAAAAATGACTTTTTTGAGAGAGGCGTGAAGGAAGCCGAGATTGCACCTGAGAGCAAGAATTCCCTCAGACTTCAGGAGTTATCTCGGGCTAAAGAGGTCTCCTCTGTACAGGTAGAGCGTACCGCAGCTTCCCGTGAGAGGTTCCGGCTGCACAGAGAGGGATCCCCAAAGGCTCAGTTGGATTATGAACCACCAAATCCAGAGCCCCAACAAGAGCTGCAGCCTAAAAGAATAGTCTCTGAGTTTAAGCAAAGTGCTGGACAGCTTTACCTGGGCCGCCATTCCAGCCTGGTTTTGCTGGAAGACCGGCTAGGGCTGCTCAAAGAGATGGCTAAAGTCAGAAGTGAGGGAGAAGGCAGTGCAGATGCTACCTTTTCCTTTAGCTCTCTGGTTCCGCAAGAGACTGGCCACCTGCAGCAAGCCGGTGGTTCTGAGGTTCAGCCTGAGGTGGTCAGGGGTCGGTTTCCACAAGTACTGGAGCAGGAAGTTATTAAGTTCAGCACCGGAAATACCGACGGAGATAGTAAGGTGGTTAAGGTTAAACTGGTCCCGGCTGAGCTGGGAGAAGTCCGGGTTGAGCTCATCCTGAAGGAGGGCAAAGTCAGCGCTCACATTCAGGCTCAACAGGAAGCCACCAGGGACCTGATCTCAGCCAACCTGTCGCAACTGCGGGCAGCTCTCCAAAACCAGGGGGTCCAGCTAAGCGAGATCTCATTGGCCCAAAGCGCCTCCCAGATGAATTGGAGCGGGCAGTGGGATCGACGTTCCCCGGTTTTTGAACGGCGAGAGCGGACCCGGTACCAGTTCGAGGATGATGAAGAGGTGGTCTTACTCAGTCAGCTGCCGGAAATCAGGCCTTTGGCCGGTAGAACAGGCAGCTATGGACTGGATTTAAGGATGTAGAAAGGAGGGAATGGAAGTGTACGTAGCAGATGCTACAGCCTCCAGCGGGATCTTCGCTCAGGATTACGCCCAAAATACCCAGGTTCCGGAGGAACTCAAGAAAGAACTGGGGAAAAACGACTTTCTGCTACTTCTGCTAACGGAACTTAGCTATCAGGATCCTTTGAGTCCCGTGGATAACAAAGACTTCATCGCCCAGATGGCCCAGTTCAGTTCCTTGGAACAGATGCAGAATGTTTCATCCCAGTTGGAGAAGTTGGCCGAGAGTCAGCTGCAGGCTGGTTTGATGGCTCAGGCCACAAGCCTCATCGGCCGAACAGTCACGATTGCTCAGACCGAAGGTGAACCGGTAACCGGTGAAGTCAGCAAGGTTAAGATTGTGGATGGTTTCCCACAGCTGGTCATAGATGGCGAAACCTATCCGCTGGAACTAGTGAATGAGGTGGCTTAGGAGGTAAGAAAGTGACTGACAAGGTTCAAATGCCTATTGGCTCACAACCTCTGCAGCCTGGAGGGCCGAAGCCAAAGACTCAATCGAAAACCACAGGACTGCCCTTTGATCGAGTACTGCAAGAAACCATCGCAGCCGGTGGAGTCAAGTTCTCTGCCCACGCCGAGCGGCGCCTGCAAACCCGAGGGATCACCCTGGACAGGGAGCGGTTGGCACAGCTCTCAGAGGCTATCGACAGAGTTGCGGCCAAGGGCGGGAAGGAGTCACTGGTCCTCATGGACGAACTGGCGCTGATAGTCAGCGTCAAGAATCGAACGGTAATCACCGCTATCGACGGTCAAAGCCTGAAGACCAATGTCTTCACTAATATTGATAGCGCCATCATTACCTAAAAATACCGCGTACAGGCCGGACCTTATCGGAGGCCTTTTACCGCTGAACGACTGAGGCGGTAACGCGGATGACAATTAGGAGGTCATGCCTTATGATGAGGTCATTTTATGCAGGCGTAGCAGGCTTGCGTAATCACCAGATTCGCATGGATGTCATCGGCAACAACATTGCCAACGTCAATACTATTGGCTTCAAGGCCAGCAGGGTTACTTTCGCCGATATGCTCTACCAGACCTTAGGGGGCAGTTCAGCTCCGGAAGGCGGTCTGGGCGGTACCAATCCCCGGCAGGTTGGTCTGGGCGTCAGTGTTGGCAGCATCGACACCATCTTTACCCAGGGTAATATCGAGTCCACAGGTCGGACCACCGACCTGGCCATCGAGGGTGAGGGCTTCTTTGTCTTAACCGGTGGGAACGCGGAACGCTACGTGACCAGGGCAGGTGCCTTTACTTTGGACGAAGAGGGTTATCTGGTCAACCCCGCCGGGTACCGGCTTATGGGTTGGCAGGCTGTGAACGGTGTGATCAACACCGATTCCGACGTACCTGGGATCATCCAAATCCGCAAGGGTGAAGAAATCCCTCCTGGAGCCACTACTGCCTGTGAGTGGGGAGGAAATTTGGATTCTCGATCCGCAGTTGGGGATACCAGGGTAACTTCTCAGCAGATTTACGACAGCCAGGGTAACCTGCATGAGCTGACGGTTACTTTTCAAAAAGCGGGAGTTAACACCTGGACTTGGACTGCAACGTGTTCATCCGGCGTTTTGACCATTGAGGATTCAGCAGGTAATCCGCAACCGTCTGGTAGTGTAAATTTTAATCTTGATGGCTCATTTGCTTCTGCAGATAACTTTACGATAAATATTACAGGCATACCTGGAGTACAGGACATTGTAATAACACCTGATTTTAGCAAGCTGACCCAGTACGCCAACGTTAGCTCTGCCAATATCGAAGTACAAAACGGCTATCCCAGAGGTAGCCTCACCAGCATCGACATCGATTCCCGAGGTGTTATCACTGGCTTATATTCCAACGGACGTCATCGCAAGCTGGCCCAGGTGGCCATCGGCAATTTCGCCAACGTGGAAGGCTTGACCCGGGTCGGCCAGTCTATGTTCATGGAGTCCAATAACTCCGGCGAACTAGTGATTGACCAGGCCCTCACCGGAGGCCGGGGAGTGATCAAGGCCGGCTCAGTGGAGATGTCAAATGTGGACCTGTCCCAGCAGTTCACGGATATGATTATCACCCAGCGTGGTTTCCAGGCCAACTCCCGGGTGATTACCACCTCCGACGAAATGCTGCAGGAATTGGTGAACCTCAAGCGATAATATTGGCTGGGCGGTAGGGGCCGCTCCCCTACCGCCATCCGGCTAAGGGGGGGAGAAAGGTGATTCGGTTGACCAGATTCGATGGTGCTGATTTTGTCATCAACGCCAGTCTAATTGAAACCATCGAACAAACCCCTGACACAGTGATCAAGTTGTCTACAGGAAGAAAGTACTTGGTCAAGGATTCTATGGAAGAGGTAGTGAATAAAGTTATAGAATACCAACAAAAGACACATTTTCCACTGCCAAAATGCATCACCTGTGATTCTGAGGACGTCGAAAGGGTGTAGATGGTGGACATCTCCACAATAATTGGCATAGTCGCAGGGTTAGGCTTAGTCCTATACGGTATCAGTGATGGAGGCAACCTTGCTTCTTTTATCAACATACCGTCTTTAGCCATCGTTTTAGGCGGCACCTTTGGGGCCCTGATGGTCCAGTATCCCCTGGATATGGTTCTCAAACTGCCCAAGATCACCAAACACGCTTTTCGCACCAAGAGCTGGTCACCCAGTGAGCTGATTACCCTGATGGTCGGTTTGGCCCAGAAAGCAAGGAGAGAAGGGCTTTTGGCTTTAGAGGAAGAGGCCGCCAATATCGATGATGAGTTCCTACAAAAAGGCATCCAGCTGGTGGTTGACGGAACCGATCCCGAACTGGTTCGAAACATTCTCGAGGTCGAACTCAACTTCCTGGAAGAGCGGCACAAAGTCGGCCAGAACATGTACCTGATGTTAGGGGCCACAGCACCGGGTTTCGGTATGATTGGAACTCTCATTGGACTCATCATCATGTTGGGCCAGTTGGACAAGCCTGAAACAGTGGGGCCGGCCATGGCAGTAGCTCTCATTACCACCCTGTACGGGTCGATTTTGGCCAACCTCTTCTTTAATCCTCTTGGCGGGAAACTGGCCTTACGCAGTGCTGAAGAGATTCTGATGAAGGAAGTCATTATTGAAGGTATTCTCTCGATTCAGGCCGGGGAAAACCCCAGGATTGTGGAGGAGAAGCTGAAGGCGTTTCTGGCACCGGCCAACCGTGAATCAAAGGGCGCCGGCAATCGGGGTGAAGCGGTAGGAAACGTGGTGGGCGAGAATGCGTAGGAAAAGCAAGAAGGACGTAGGTCCTCCGCCACCGGCTCAGTGGTTGACGACCTATGGAGATATGGTCACCTTGCTTTTGACCTTCTTTGTGGTCTTATTTTCAATGTCGTCCGTCGATGCCAAGAAGTTTCAAGCCATGTTGGAGGGGCTACATCTCTCCTTCGGAGTGATTACCGGGGGCAATACCATTCAAGACGGTTTAGGCATCAACGGGGCGACCATCTTACCCGAGAGCGGGACCCGGATAACTGCCGTTGCCCAGATTCAGGAACTGTATGATGAGATCAGCGCCTTTCTGGAAGAGGAAGGCCTGGAGGGGGCGGCTGTAGCGGTGCTGGAAGAACGGGGCGTGATCATCAGGTTCAAGGATAAGATTCTCTTTGATACCGGGGAGGCTGTGCTTAGACCTGACGGAAAGGCGATTATTGATAAACTCAGCCCGCTGATTGAAAAGATTCCCAACCAGGTACGGGTGGAGGGGCACGCTGATAACCGGCCCATCAACACCTCCCGCTACCCCTCTAACTGGGAACTTTCCACGGCCAGGGCTACCTCGGTCATCCGGTATCTCTTGGCGAACACCGACATCGAACCTGATAGGCTGTCAGCAGCCGGATACGGTGAATACAGACCGCTGGTGCCCAACGACACACCTGAGCACAGGGCCCAAAACCGGAGAGTGGATATAGTGCTTTTGCGGCTCGATTACGGATTTTCAGAACCTAGTTCGAGGCTGGGAGGACTGCAGGATGGCAGATGATAAAACAGTAGAGCGCAAACTACAACTAGATGTCAAACTAATCATTTTCGGAATCGCCCTATTAATCTTGGCATCGGTTGCTACCTCTTTTACCACCTACCTTTTCTTCAGCTCCGCCAACCCTCCTGAGCCGGAGAAGATCGAGGAAGAGGAACCGCCAATCCCTGAATTCGGTCCCACCCACGACATCGGTATTTTCACCGTCAACCTAGCCGGAGGCGGTGGGAACCGGTTCGCCCGTTTGGGCATCAGCTTGGAGCTGGCCGATGAGAGCATAATCCCTTTGGTCGAGGAGAGAATGCCTCAGATCAGAGATGCTGTTATATCCATAATGACTTTAAAGAGCATAGATCAGATTGACGATCAAGAGGGCAGGCGTCAGCTCAGAGCCGAGATTGCCCACCGTTTGGAGACCATTCTCGGCAAGGGCAACGTAAAAAACATCTTTTTCACCGAATTTGTCTTTCAGTAAAAGGGGGTGAGCCCTCGTGTCTGAAATATTGTCCCAAGAAGAAGTCGATGCCTTACTTTCGGCGTTGTCTTCCGGAGAGGTGGACAGGGCTAAAATAGCACAGGAAGAACAAAAAAGCCGGGTCAAGACCTATGACTTTCGCCGGCCGGACAAATTCTCCAAGGATCAGGTTCGGACTCTGCAGATGATTCATGAGAACTATGCTCGCTTTTTGAGCACCAGTTTAGCCACTTACCTGCGGGCCTTGGTGGATGTCTCGGTGGTCTCAACCCAGCAGATGACCTACGAGGAGTTTATCCGCTCCCTACCGACTCCAACGGTTATGACCATTTTTGAAGTGGAAGAGTTGGAGGGAACAGGAATCTTTGAGTTAAGCTCCGGGCTGGCCCTGATGATGGTTGAACGGCTCTTGGGTGGTGGGATCAATATGCCTGCCAAGATCCGGGAGCTGACTGATATTGAAACCAATATCCTGGCCAGGCTTATCACACGTTTCCTGGGCCACCTCAAGGAAGCCTGGGAGAATCTGGCTTCTTTTACCGCCACCATTGAACGCATCGAGTCTAATCCGGGCTTTGTCCAAATAGTGGCCCCAAATCAGATGATTATTTTGATCACTTTGTCAGTTCGGGTTGGCACCGAAGAGGGTTTTATTAACCTGTGCCTGCCCGATTCCCTCCTGGAGCCGGTTCTATCCAAATTGACTACCCATTATTGGCTGGGTAGTTCCACTGACACTCTTAACCCAGAGAGGAGACGGGCAGTGGAAGCCCGCCTTTCAGAAACCGTAGTTGAATTGGTGGTGCGGCTGGGAACGACCCGGCTTACTGTTAGAGATCTACTGGATCTGGCAGAGGGAGACGTGATTGCTTTACCGACCAGGATTGACGAGGCAATTCCGGTTTATATAGGCTCCCAACCTAAGTTCTTTGGTAAGCCTGGAACGAAGGGCAGCAGGATGGCCCTGCAAGTGACTAAGGTGGCAGAGGAGGTTTCCAGTTTATGAGTGATAATTTCCTGTCCCAAGCTGAGATAGATGCGTTGTTAAAACAGGGGGTTCCGTCTTCGACCGGCACCGAGACAAACAAGTCTGTCGAGGTTGTACTGAAGAAGACCAGCGAAGTGTTGAGGCAGTTCGCCAATACCACGGTTTCCACCGGTGAAGCCAAACCAGAGGAGGGTTCACTGACCAAGCTTGTCCCGGACCTGGCTGGGATGGTGGTAGCACCGTTGGTTTTTTCTCCTACCGGAAGGTGCCTGCTGGCTCTGGATGAGGAGGTGGCCGGAAAGATTGCGGCCACGGTGATGGGCCAGGACCCGGCAGAAGTGACCGGCATCGATGATATGGGTTTAAGTGTCTTTGGGGAGGCCTTCAGCCAGATTGCCGGAGCCATCTCCACTGCTGCTGCTCAAGAATCCGGCCAAACGGTAACCTTCGATCCCCCGATGCCCCGAGTTTTCGATGGCGACCAATCTTTTTTAGCGGAGGTTTTTGACTCAGAGATTGCGGCTTTTAAGAGTCAGATCACGGTTGGGGACTTTGAGCCTGCCGACTTATGGGTCCTCTTTGATGAGGACTTCCAGGCCTACTGGGGTGAAGGAGTAGTAGAAGCTGCCGCTGCAGCTGCAACTGCTACTGCTACTGCTCCCAACCATGTGCCGGTCACCACTCCCCCCAGGCCTCAAACCACTAGCTTAAGGCAGTCAGCTCCTTCTTCTTTGTCCAATGAGGTAAACATCAAAAAGGCGGTTTTTTCTCCGCTGGAGCCGGTCGACTCCGGACAGATGCAAAATATTAACCTCCTTTTGGATGTGCCTTTGGAAGTTACGGTGGAGCTGGGCCGGACCAAGATGCAGATCAAGGAAATCTTAGAATTAGGCAAAGGATCCTTGATTGAGCTCTCCAAGCTGGCCGGTGAGCCGGTGGATATTGTGGTCAACGGTAAATTACTGGCCAAAGGTGAAGTGGTTGTCATCGACGAGACCTTTGGCGTGAAGATAGTGGATATTGTTAGTCCAGTTGAAAGGGTTAACAGTCTTCAATAGAGAATAAGACAAAATTAGTATTTATTATTTGATTCGGTAATAGGAGGAAGCTTAATGGGAGGGCGTATATTGGTTGTTGACGATGCTGCCTTCATGCGTATGATGCTCAAAGATATTCTAACAAAAGCTGGTTTTGAGGTAGTTGGTGAAGCTGAAAACGGTGCAGTAGGAGTCCAAATGTACCAGGAACTTCGACCTGACCTGGTGACTATGGATATAACCATGCCGGAAATGGACGGAATAACCGCTGTGAAGGAAATTAAAAAGGCTGATCCCAACGCCAATATTATCATGTGCAGTGCCATGGGTCAGCAGGCCATGGTAATTGATGCTATCCAGGCCGGTGCCTCTGACTTCATCGTAAAGCCTTTCCAACCAACCCGGGTCCTGGAGGCAGTTGAGAAAGTCCTGTCCAACTAGCCGGAGGAAAGATGGTTTCACTACTTGACTGGCTGCGCGTTGTACTGATCACAGCCCTTTTAATTCCGTTGGTCTACCTATCCACCAGATTTCTGGGTAAAAGGTATGCCGGTGGGATGCGAGGGCGTAATTTTGAGATCCTGGAGGCGTTGCCGGTTGACCAATACAACAAATTGCTCTTGGCTAGACTGGTGGACAGGTTGTTCGTATTGAGCGCTTCCCCACATGGGCTGGAAGTGATCTATGAGATTACTGACCCAGAACAATTAAAGGAGCTGAAGCAGCAAGCAAGGAAGCCGGAATCTCACGGCTCTTGGCTACCGTTTAGGTCCGGCCGAGAGTAGCTGAAAAGGGATGGATTCCTGGTGGCGGAAAAGACGACACTGGCGCTACTGGCTGTCTTTTTGGTCTGTGGTGCTCTTGTTTTAATAACCTCACAACAAATCCTGGCCGCTCCAGCGGTACCTACTATATCCTTTGGTATTTCAGAAGCGGAAGGACCTCAAGATGTGGCACTCAGCCTTCAGGTCCTTTTCTTACTTACCATCCTCTCTTTGGCCCCGTCAATTTTGATCATGATGACCTCCTTTACCAGGATCGTCATTGTTCTATCCTTTGTCCGCAGTGCCCTGTCAACCCAGCAGATGCCGCCAAATCAGATCCTGATTGGCTTAGCCCTCTTTATGACCTTCTTCATCATGGCACCGACCTGGCAGGAGATTAACCAGAACGCTCTCCAGCCCTACTTGGCAGGGGAAATCGATGGGGAAACCGCTCTGGGCGAGGCAATGGCACCCCTCAGGGAGTTCATGTTCAAGCAGACCCGGGAAAAGGACCTGGAGCTTTTTGTAGCCATGTCCCGCTCCCCCCGGCCTGAGAACCCTGAGGACGTTCCAACTAATGTTTTGATTCCTTCTTTTATCATCAGTGAGCTCAAAACCGCGTTCCAGCTAGGCTTCATGATCTTCATTCCCTTTATGGTTATCGACATGATTGTGGCCAGCACCTTGATGTCCATGGGCATGCTGATGCTGCCGCCGGTAATGATCTCACTGCCCTTTAAAATACTGCTTTTTGTCCTGGTGGACGGCTGGTACTTGGTAGTCCGGTCTGTGCTGCTCAGTTTCAGGTAGAGGGGGAGAAGGTATGACTGAGACTTTTGTGGTGCACCTGGGGCGAGATGCGTTATACACGGTCCTCATGGTTTCAGCTCCGATGTTGGGTTTGGGACTTTTGGTGGGAATTCTGGTCAGCATCTTTCAGGCCACTACTCAGATTCAGGAGCAGACTCTCGCCTTCATTCCGAAAATCATTGCGGTCCTGGTGGCTGCGGTGGTCTTTGGCCCCTGGATGCTCTCGGTTTTGACTGATTTTACCGCCAACCTCTTAGGCAATTTACATACGTACATCCGGTAAGGAGAGGCTTCCTTGTTTGACTTGAACTACCTGGCCGACCAGTTCAACCTCTATTTGTTGATCTTCGTGAGAGTGGCGGGGATAGTTGCGGCAACGCCGATTTTAGGCAGCCGGATGGTTCCGAATATCCTGAAAATCGGTATGGTGGGGCTGACCGCCTTTTTTCTCCTGCCTGTGGTCGACGCTGATCCAACTCTCTTTGGAAACACCTTGTCTGACCTGGCTCTGGTGATTATTAAGGAAATGGCCATTGGTTATGCCATGGGTTTCATCCTCTCTCTGGTTTTCATGGTTCTCCAGATGGCCGGGCAGATGATGGAGGTTCCGATGGGATTCAGCATGGTTAATGTCTTAGACCCCATGCTTGGTCAGCAGGTCCCGATTTTAGGACAGTTTCAGTATGTGTTGGCGGTGGTGACTTTCTTGACCCTGGACGGGCATCATTTGGTGCTCAAAGCCCTGGCAGACAGTTTTCAACTGGTTCCTTTGGGTGGGTGGAGCTTTTGGCCGGGTTTCACCGAGATTTGCATCAGGGCTTTCAGCCTTTCTTTTCGGTTGGGTTTCCAAATCGCTCTTCCGGTGGTAGCGGTTCTCCTCATCACCGATGTGGCTCTGGGTTTGATAGCCCGGACGGTTCCCCAGATGAACGTCTTTATTTTGGGGTTTCCGCTGAAGATCATCATCGGGCTGCTTTTTGTGATGCTCCTACTCCCAATGTATGTGGCTTTTATGGAGAACCTGTTCAGCCCCAGCGGTGATTTCTTTCAGTACCTCCGCTCGGTCCTGGGAGGGAGGAGCCTTGGAGTCTAGACTGCGTTTTGATCTCCAGTTCTTTGCTGAAACTGCCGGAGAGAGAACGGAGAAGGCCACACCGAAGAAACGCAGGGAGGCCCGGAAGAAGGGGCAGATCGCCAAAAGTCAGGAGCTGTCTACAGCCTTCCTGCTTCTCGGGGTCTTTATCACCCTACATCTTTTAAGTGGCCGGTGGGCCCAAGAAGTAGGCGAGTTTGCCAGTGACTGGTTCAGCCATCTGGCCCGGGAGGATTTAAGTATCACCGGCACTGTGGACCTCCTTACCGACGCTGTACTTTTGGCCGGCCAGGTTTTAGCACCAGTATTTTTGGCTGCTGTGATCATTGGGGTGTTGATTAACTTTCTGCAGGTGGGGGCGTACTTTCAGCCGGACCTGATAAAACCGAAACTGGATAAGCTGAATCCCATCAGCGGTTTCAAACGTATTTTTTCCACTAGGGCTTTGGTGGAATTGGTCAAGAGCCTCCTGAAACTTTTGATCGTAGGCACCGTGGCCTTTTTAACCATCAGGCCGGCGCTAAAACCAATGCTTATGCTCTGGGCCATGGAACCAGCAGCCGCCTTCTCTGAAGTGGAGTCGACGATCTTCGCCTTGACCTGGCGGGTCGGATTGGCCTT
>JACDOJ010000036.1 GCA_017656135.1 Bacillota bacterium
GCATCATCACCGCCTGGCGCCACCGGGGTAAATTGGAACAGCAAGAGCTCTTGTTTCCGGAAGCTCTTCACCTGGCCCCTGCGGAATATGACGAGCTCTGGGCCGCCCGCGATTGGCTGGCCAAGTTAGGGTATACTTTAGAAGAGTTTGGCACCAACTCTCTGGTGGTCAGAAGCGTCCCGGTGGTGCTTGGGAATAAAAATTCTCACGGCGCTCTTAAAGAAACCCTTTTGGAGCTTGCCGCCACCTACGAGGCGAACCTGGAGGAGAACCGGGAGCTGGATGCTCTCTGGCAGGCAGCGGCGATCACAGCATGTCGAGGTGCCATTAAAGCCGGAGATGTTCTGGAGCCGGCTCAGGCCATCGGTCTGATCAAAGACTGGTTGGCTTTAGGAGTTCCCACTTGTCCCCACGGTCGGCCGATCATCAAACGCTTTGACGGCGAGGCTTTGGCCAAGATGTTTGCTCGGAGCTGATTATGTTGAAATACACCATCACTACCTCAGAAAGGGCTTCCGAGGAGAGTCGCCGGTTAGCCGCCGACCTGGCCGAGAAGTACCGGTTGGAGCTGGTGGCTCGGCGGGGCAAGAGCATACAGGATTTGGTTAAAAGGTCAGACAATGGCCTTTTCGTAGTTGATAATAACGGACTGCTCACCTTCTACGGGGACCCACCTCTTGAATTTCACCCTGGCATGGCCCACCTGAGGGTTCTGGGGCTCATCCGGGGTCGGGGGGACCGGCTGGTGGAAGTCTGTGGGGTGAAGCCCGGCTGGAGAGTGCTGGACTGCACCGCCGGTTTATGCGCAGATAGCGCGGTTTTGAGCTGGGCTGCAGGTCAAAAGGGTGAGGTTGTGGCCCTGGAAGCTTCCTTTCCGATTTTCCTGGTGGTTCAGGCGGGAATTTGCCGGTACCCGTTTCCAAATCCTGTCTTGGCCGAATCCTATCGTAGGATTAAGCTGGTTCACACCAGTTACCGGAGATTTTTGGCGGGCCAAGAGGAAAACTCCTATGATTTAGTTTACTTTGATCCTATGTTCGAGCAGCCCGTTAAGGCATCCAGTGGAATCGCTCCTCTTCGCCAGGTAGCCTGTTATGAGCCCTTGGATAAAGCAGCTCTTAAGGAAGCCTTAAGGGTTTCTGCCCAAAAAGTGGTCGTCAAGAATCGGAAAGAAAGCTCTCTCTGGGACGAACTCGAACCTGATCACTTAGAAGCATCCAAAGGGAGCCGCATTGCTTATGGTGTCTTCACAAAATAAGCCAAGACTGTTGATAATCGTTGGACCCACTGCAGTGGGCAAGACCGCTACCTCATTGGAAGTGGCCAGGCTGGTGGATGGGGAGATTATCTCCGCCGACTCCATGCAGGTCTACCGGGGAATGGATATCGGTACCAGCAAGGTCACCCCCGAAGAGGCTCAGGGGATCAGGCACTATCTCATAGATGTCCGAGATCCTGGTGAGCCCTTCAGTGTAGCTCAATATGTCCAGCTGGCCGATGAGGCCATCGCTGAAATCCAGGCCAGGGGCAAGACCCCTGTGGTTGTTGGGGGCACCGGCCTATATATCCGGGCTCTGGTAGACGGGCTTCTCTTCGAAGATTCCGGGGCCAATCACTCCTTACGGAAAGAACTGCAGGAGTACGCCGCCGAACACGGTCGAAAGGCTCTACACCGGAGATTGGCGGAGATAGATCCTGAATCAGCGGAGCGGATTCATCCTAATGACTTGCGCAGGGTCGTTCGGGCTCTTGAGGTCTATTATACCACTGGTGAAACCATGTCCCAGAAGATTGCTAAGTCCAAATTGGCTCCACCTCGTTACCAAGGGGAGTTTTACGGTCTCTACGCCCCCCGGGATCTGCTCTATGCCCGCATCAACCAGCGGGTTAACCAGATGGTGGCTAGCGGTTTGGTATGGGAAGTCATGCAGCTCTTGGCGAAAGGGTTCACCTCCTATTTAACCTCCAACCAGGCCATAGGGTACAAAGAGATCGTTCAGTATTTGAGCGGCGAGATGACCTTCAAAGAAGCAGTGGACGACCTCAAGAAGGCCACTCGCAATTATGCCAAACGCCAGCTCTCTTGGTTTCGGGCAGATCCGCGGATTCACTGGTATGATGTTACCGCCTACAGCTCCCTGCGAGATTTGGCAAAAGCCATTGTTTACCATTTTGAAAAAGGGAATTCTGGCAATTAAGAGAATTATTTCCACATATAGACAATGGGGGGCTGGAACCGATGTCCAAATCAAACATCAATTTGCAGGACTATTTTTTGAATCTGATCAGGCGCGAAAACACCGCGGTAACTATTTACCTGGTCAATGGGTTTCAACTGAAAGGCAATGTCAAGGGGTTTGACAATTTCACGGTCATCCTGGAGAGCGAGGGCAAGACCGAACTGATATACAAGCACGCCATCAGTACCATTGTTCCTTCCCGTCCGCTTCCTGTTAACTTCGAGGGCTTTGAAAAATAATGGGTCGAATAAAGAGAACCTTTGAGGCGCCGGTTTTTGGCGCTTTTTTCTTTGTCACACCTGTGACCTCTCGGTAATAAATTGATATGTGTAGCAACTGTGTACCAGGAGGAGTACCTGGTGGCGAAGTCTTTTTCCAGTAGCCGAGAGATCTACCAGGAACTGGCCAAGGGCAATATCAGCACAGTCGAGGCCCTGCATGCCCTGAGAAAGCTGCAGCTGAATCCGATGACCCCTGCGGCTGGAGATAGCCGGGACAATCAGGTCAAATCCGATGATGCCTTAGAAGAACTAACCAAATTGATCGGCTTGGAGAAGGTGAAGAATTTGGTCAAGGAGATCCAAGCCTACGTAAAGGTCCAGGAACTGCGCCGCCAAGCAGGGTTAAAGACTGAGCCTTTGGTTTTGCACATGATTTTCAAGGGCAATCCTGGGACGGGGAAGACCACTGTGGCCAGGATCCTGGGAAACTTGTTCAAGGAACTGGGAGTCTTGAGCAAAGGGCACCTGGTGGAAGTGGAACGAGCCGACTTGGTGGGAGAGTACATCGGCCATACCGCCCAACGCACCCGGGAACAGATCAAGAAAGCCCTGGGAGGCATTCTCTTTATTGATGAGGCCTATTCCCTGGCCAGAGGCGGGGAAAAGGATTTCGGCAAAGAAGCCATCGACACCCTGGTTAAGGCCATGGAGGACAACAAGAATGAGCTGATTCTGATTCTCGCCGGGTACCAACACGAAATGGACCGGTTTATCAGATCTAATCCCGGCTTAAGCTCTCGATTTCCCATCGTTCTAGAGTTTCCCGATTATAATCTTGATGAACTGATGCAGATAGCCCAGTTGATGGTGGAGGAGAGGGAGTACGTTTTTTCGCCCTCAGCAAAGGAGTGCTTGTATTACCTACTAAAATCGCTCTCTACCAACTATGATGAAAATAGTGGCAACGCCAGGCTGGTTAGAAACATCATCGAACGAAGCATCAGGCGCCAAGCGGTCAGACTCATGGCCGGCAAAGCCAAGCTGGATACCGAGGCCCTCAAGGTTCTGACAGAGGCAGACATCAAAGCTGCTATGGAGGATACAGGGTGAATAAGTGCTTGATAGTTGGCAGGCCTAACGTGGGCAAGACGGCCTTCCTGTTGAGTTTCGCCAAATACTGTGGTTTGAAGGAGCTGGAGATCAGAGTTAAGACCTCTGATGGCACCACCATTTCCAAACGCCGCTCGATAGATGCTGCCTATTCTGAACTGGTCCAACCTACCTCCCACACAACTCAAGAACTGCAATCGGTCCTGCTCGACTTGCCTTTTGGAAAAGGCCAAAAGACACTGGAGCTGGTAGATAGTTCCGGGCTGATTGATGGAATCCACCCCTCACCGGCCATAAGGAGGGCGATGGCCCGGACCTTGGAGGCGATAGCTCTAGCCCAGATCATTATCCACATTCTGGATGCCGCTCTCATCGGCCTTAAAGGTACCGGCGAGGGCATCGGTGCCATTGACTGGGACCTGGCCGAATATGCCAAGCAGAACCGGGAGTACTTGCTTCTGGCCAATAAGATGGATTTGAGCGGAGCGAACCAAGGCTTGGCCCTCATTCGCAAGTCTTTCACTGGAGTCAGAGTCTATCCGGTTTCAGCCAAGACCATGCAGGGCTTTAAAGAGGTGAGACGCCATGTCCTTAGGGCCTGCTAGCTTGGCTGCCCTGGTCCTGGTAGGGCTGGTCATCAAGGTATGCGACGACTACCTGGACGGGGCGGACGAGGAGGTCTTTCAGGGCTCTGGGCCCGTTGGGGGGTATGTAATCCACGCCTCTTCCCGGGGAATTTTGGCCTATGCCCTCCTGGTGGTGCTGGTCGCGGCATACCTGGACTTTGAAATCGCGGCCTCATTTTTCCTCTCGGCCTATACTGTGGGGATGGTGGGTTTGAACCAGGTCAATAGGTTGCCTTCCGGTCTTTACCCCATGGTTGAATCGGCTTTTGTGGTCGGCTTTGGATTCCTGGCTACAGGCGGTCTATATCTTCCGGCCTTAGCGTGTACCGTGGCCATTCAGGCCCTGGATGATCTCGTTGACCGGGAAAGCGACCGGCTGAACGGCACAAGGTCGTGGTGCAAAAGTTGGGGGGTTATACCTACACTCCTGGTCTTCGGAATAGCTGCCAGCCTGGCTTTGTATTTGAACTGGTCTTTGACCGTGACCGCTCTGGGATTGTCCCGGCTGCTGACTTGGGTTTTGGACCGGCAAATTCGGTGGGGGAGAGAGCTCAAGTGAACTGGGAAGATATCTTACCGCTTTTGACTTTGGTTCTCTTTGTGGGAATGTTGATAGGTTATCTCTGGGGTCGAAAAGACGGCAAGCAAGAAGGTTTCACAATGGGCTTCACCTATGCCCCCCTGGAAATGCGCAGGCAAGTCCTGATTAAAGGGGTCTGCCTGGTCTGTGGCCGCCAAATCGACACAGAGGAGCACCAGGCTAGCCTGGGGGAAAATGGGGAGCAGCCATCTGATTGACACTGGAAAAATTTTTGTGTTATTATAAAGAGAATTTTGAAAGGGGTAAACGAATGCGTTTAATGCGTTTCACAAAAATGCAGGGAATAGGCAATGATTATGTTTATGTCAATGGTTTTGAAGAACAGGTGGATAAGCCGTCTGAACTGGCTAAAAAGGTAAGCGACCGCCACTTCGGCATCGGTTCTGATGGGCTTATTTTGCTCTTGCCCTCTGAGGTGGCCGATGTCCGGATGCGGATGTTCAATGCCGATGGGTCCGAAGCCCAAATGTGTGGGAACGGACTGCGCTGCCTGGCCAAGTTGGCCTATGACTCCGGAATCGTCCAGGACCTGACCTTAACAGTGGAAACCTTAGCTGGTATCAAAGAGGTCCGGTTGCTGACCGACGAGAGAGGCGAGATAACCGGAGCTATCGCCGACATGGGCCAGGCCAAGCTGCGGCGAAAGGATATTCCCATGGCAGGAGAACCCGAGAAGACTGCCATCGACCAGGAGCTCACGGTGTTAGGAGAGACTTATACCTTCACCGGGGTTTCCATGGGAAACCCGCACTGTGTTATCTGGGTCTCTGACCTCAAAGAGTTTCCGGTCGAGAAGATCGGCCCGGCCATTGAAAAGCACCCGCTGTTTCCGGAACGGGTTAATGTGGAGTTCTGCCAGCTTCACTCCCCGACGGAAATCAGCATGCGGGTCTGGGAGCGGGGAAGCGGTGAAACCATGGCCTGCGGCACCGGCGCGTGTGCGGCAGTGGTGGCAGGAGTGGAGAGCGGCCGCTTGGAGAGAGAGGTATTGGTACACCTCTTAGGCGGGGACCTGAAAATAGCCTACGCACCAAATGGAAAAGTTACCTTGGAAGGACCTTGTGTCACGGTCTTTACCGGTGAATACTTGGTTAAGGAGGACTAGGTTTATGAAAACTGCCGACCGAATTCAAAAACTACCCCCTTACCTCTTTGCAGAGATTGACAAAAAAATTGCTGAAGCCAAGGCTAAAGGAGTGGATGTCATCAGTCTAGGCATCGGTGATCCCGATCAGCCGACCCCAGATAATGTGGTTAAAAGGATGCAGTATGAGACGGCCCAGCCGGAGAACCACCGCTATCCGTCTTATGAAGGCCTGCCGGCTTTTCGTGAGGCCGTGGCGGACTGGTACAGCCGTCGCTTCGGGGTGGAGCTGGATCCGGACAAAGAAGTGGTTTCTCTCATTGGATCCAAGGAGGGAATCGCTCATATCTCCCTCTGCTACGTCAATCCTGGCGACATCAACCTGGTCCCTGATCCAGGCTATCCTGTTTACGCCATTGGCACCCTCTTTGCCGGCGGCACCTCCTACAAGATGCCCTTGCTCAAGGAAAACGGGTTTCTCCCGGACTTATCAGCCATCCCAACAGAGGTTGCCCGCAAGGCCAAACTGCTTTTTATTAACTACCCTAATAACCCCACTGGGGCTGTGGCCACTCAAGAGTTCTTCGCTGAACTGGTCCGGTTCGCCCGGGAGTACGACATAGTTGTCTGCCATGATGCAGCTTACACCGAGATCGGCTACGACGGCTACAAAGCTCCCAGTTTCCTACAAACCCCTGGTGCCAAAGATGTAGGAATCGAGTTCCATTCTCTCTCCAAAACCTACAATATGACCGGCTGGCGCATTGGCTGGGCTGCCGGTAACGCCGAAGTTATTGAGGCACTGGGGAGGATTAAGACCAACATTGACTCCGGTATCTTTGAAGCCATCCAAAAAGCCGGCATTGAAGCTTTGCAATCTGATGACACCCATATCAAAAAGATGATTGAGCTTTACACCCACCGTCGGAACCTCACCATTGAAGCCCTGACCAAACTGGGGTGGCAGATCAAGCCTCCCAAAGCCACCATCTACGTTTGGGCCCCAGTTCCCCCTGGTTACCGGTCTTCGGAGTTTGCAGCCATGGTCCTGGAAAAGACAGGGGTGGTAGTGACTCCAGGACTGGGCTACGGAGATTATGGCGAAGGCTACTTCCGCATCTCCCTGACTACACCTACTGAGCGCTTGGAGGAAGCCTTCCGGCGCTGGGAAGAGGCTGGAATAACATATGCCTGATCTCTGGGAATACCTCAGGGAACTAAAGGAGTTCCCTGAGGAGCTCTTGAACTTGGCTCAGAAGGTGTGGGCTGAGATTCAGCCGGTGCTTAAGGAAATTGAGGCTAACTCCAGTTATAATCAACTACGGGTGCTGGATGCCTTTCGGGCTGAAGGAGTAGCTGCCTTTCACTTTGCCGGCAGCACCGGCTACGGATATGGTGATCTGGGACGTGAGGTCTTAGAATCCTTGTATGCCAGTGTCTTTGGCGCCGAAGCTGCCATAGTTCGCCCGCAGCTGGTCTCCGGAACCCACGCCATTGCGGCGGCCTTGTTTGGAGTGCTGCGCCCCGGTGATGAGCTTGTGTACGCCACCGGGCGGCCCTACGATACTCTTTTAAAGACCATTGGCGTCATTGAAACACCTGGCAGTCTCAAAGAGTACGGTATCACCTACCGGGAGGTTCAGCTAAGAGACGACGGCTCCATTGACCTGGAGGGGCTGCTTGCTGCGGTCAATTCCCGTACCAAAGTGGTGGCTTTTCAGCGGTCCAGAGGCTACAGCTGGCGGCCTGCCTACTCCATAGAAACCTTGGCCCAGGCCATCGGCGAACTGAAGAAACACTATCCAAGGGTTATAGCCTTCGTTGACAACTGCTATGGAGAGTTTGTGGAGATCAGAGAGCCTTCTGAAGTTGATGCCGACTTGGTGGCAGGTTCTTTAATTAAGAATCCTGGTGGAACCTTGGCTCCTTTCGGCGGTTACATCGTTGGGCGGAAAGAGCTTCTTGATCAGGTTTTCAGTAGGTTGACCGCTCCAGGTCTGGGGCCGGATGTGGGGCCCACCGGTGAAAGCGGTTTGCGGCTCTTCTTTCAAGGTCTCTACTTGGCACCCCATTTTGTTGGACAATCTTTACAGGGAGCCGTCTTCGCTGCCGCCATCCTGTCCAAGTTGGGTGTAACGGTTTCACCGGGGCCTTATGAAGGCAGGTTCGATTTGATTCAGGGCATAGAGTTTGCCCAGACCGATAGTTTAATCAGATTCTGCCAGGCGATTCAGAGTGTTTCTCCGGTGGATAGTAGCGTAACTCCGGAACCGGCACCGATGGCAGGTTACGCAGATTATATCATCATGAGCGCCGGCTCTTTTGTCCAGGGAGCATCCTCGGAACTCAGTGCTGATGCGCCGATTCGCACCCCGGCCAGACTATATCTACAAGGAGGGAGTACAAAAGAACAAATTATTTACGCGGTTTTGAAAGGAATTCTAAAAACTGATCTCATGAATTAATCCTATAGTATTGACTTTTGAGTAGTATCTGTTACAATGAATCTGTTAAAAATCCCTTGGGGGTGAAAATCTAAACTAAATCTGAATAAGGGGGCAGATTCTGATGAATGCTTTAGGTAGGCATGTCCTCTGCGAGGTAAACGGTTGCAAAGCAGAATTATTGGACGACATCAAGCATGTTGAAGAAGTTATGGTAAATGCGGCACTGGCCGCCGGGGCTGAGATTCGAGAAGTGGCGTTTCATAAATTCAGTCCGCAAGGTGTAAGTGGCGTAGTTGTCATCAGTGAGAGTCATTTAGCAATTCATACTTGGCCAGAGTTAGGGTACGCAGCCGTGGACGTATTTACTTGTGGTGATACGGTTGACCCGTGGGCGGCGGTGGATTACATCACTAAAACCTTTCAGGCTTCTAATGTCACTGCCTCTGAGGTTCAGAGAGGAATTTTCCCCAAGGGGGAAAAGGACGCTCAGAAGAAAGCTTCCTAATCTTAGGTTAAATAATTGGAACTCGTTAAAAGCCGGATCCCGGCTTTTTTTTATGCATTCTGTACAGATAAAATCCAGGGTTTAGAGGGAATTTTAAAAATTTGTAGAAATCTTTACCAGCGGTCTTGGTAATTTCAGGGGAAGGGTGTTTCAATGGCTAAGGTTTCTGTTCCTTCGCAACAGGATAACTTAGACGACGTTGAACTGGTGAAGTCTGCTCAGAGAGGTGATGAAGCTGCCCTGGAAAAACTACTGAGACGCTATGAGCGCCATGTCTACCTGTGGACACGCCCGTACTTCATTCAAGGCGGGGATGAAGATGACCTGTTTCAAGAGGGAATGATTGGTCTCTACAAGGCCATCCGGGATTATCAAGGCGGCACGGCAACATTTTGGTCTTTTGCCAAACTCTGTGTCATCCGCAGCGTGATCAGTGCCATCAAGGGAACCACCAGGCAGAAACACATACCTCTCAATTCGTACACCTCGCTGTACAAACCCATTTACGATACCAACGGAGACCGCACACTCCTGGAGGTACTGGAGACCTCAGCGGCCACAGATCCTGAGTTTTTGGTGATGCACAGGGAACTTATCAGAACCGCTCAGACCAGAATTAAGGAAATTTTGAGTCGTTTTGAGTTCTCTGTCTTCCGGCTCTATATTAAAGGTCTAAGTTACCGAGAAATGGCGCAGGAACTCAATACGACCACCAAATCCGTGGATAATGCCCTTTGTCGAATCAAACAAAAAATTGAATCCATCTTGTAATTCTGGTAAAATCTATTTGTTCTGAGGTACCGTTACCACCTTGGCTAACGGTATCTTTTTAGGCTTGGGAGGGACAAGAATGATAGATGTACGCAGCATTGACCGGCTTTTGGCGGAGTTAGGCCGGATCAATACTAAACTAGAGGATTCCAAAAACGATGAAGATTTTTCCTTCCAACAAGCCTTGGATGAAGTATCAAGTACCTTGAAAGATCTGTTGATCGCTGGCTGCAGCAGCGAGCAGATTGAGATCAGGCGATGTTCAGTCTATGGGTTAAGCAAACTGTGCGAGCCTGAAGATCTTAATGTTTTGGTGGCCGCTGCTAGTGATACTGACCCGGCGGTAAGAGCCTGGGCCATCGAAGGCCTTGGACGTTTGGCCACTCCCGGAGCTGTACCGGTCTTGGTGGCCAGCTTAGGAGACTTTGATTCTTTCGTCTATTACAGCACTGTTTTGGCTTTGCGGCGTTTCCCGGCTGATGTGGTCATCGGACCTTTGATTGAGGCTTTGAACAATCGAAACAGTCTGGTGCGCCAAAGAGCTGCCAAGCTTTTAGGCAGCATCAAGGATCCCAGAGCTGTGGATGCCTTAATTGATCACTTTTACCGTGAAGAGCAGGCCGTCCGGTACGAGATAATCGAGGCCTTGTGCCAGATTGGCGCCCCTAAAGCCAACAAAGTCTTCATTGCCGCTTTGGAAGATGAGTGTTATGAGGTCAGGTATGCTGCCATCAAAGGCCTGCGTAAAACCGGTGATGATTCCGCTATCGAACCCCTGGTTGAGGTAGCTCTGTTCTTTAAAGAACACCGAGCGGCTGCGATTGACGCTCTAACGCAGATCTGCGGTGTCGAGGCGATTTGGCCCCTCCATCAGATGATCAAGGAAGTGAATCAAAAGGCCAAGGAGGTAGCCAGTAATCTGGTGAAGAGTCGTTCCTTCAGTTCGGTGCTGCCAAATCTGTGGGACTTCAGTCAAAAAGCAGTCATAAATTAGCTGCAGCCTTTACAGAGATTCCGTAAAGACTAAGCGTGGGTTTTGATATCCACGCTTTACTTGAATTGATAGGCCAAGAGATGAGGTGTTTCGGCTCTTGCATGTCTTAGTGACAAATGACGACGGAATTAACGCACCTGGAATTCACAAGTTGGTTGAGGGTTTGCGAGAAGTAGCAGAGGTCACAGTGGTCGCTCCTGACCGGGAGATGAGCGCCACCAGTCACGCCATCACGGTGACCCGGCCTTTGCGGGTCACCGAGTACCGCCGCTTTGGCGAGGGAGTCATAGCCTACGCCGTTGATGGTACCCCTTCGGACTGCGTGAAGCTGGCCGTAGATGTTTTCATGAAAAAGCGTTTTGATATCGTGGTCAGCGGGATCAACTCCGGACCCAATCTGGGAACTGATGTCCTGTATTCCGGAACGGTTTCCGGGGCCATTGAAGGAGTCATCAGCGGATTGCCGGCCATAGCCATTTCCGCAGCCGGATTTGGGGACTTCAATTATGAAGGGGCCGCCCGTTTTGCCGCCAAACTGATTAACCTGGTCAAACACCATGGGTTACCCGAGGACACGCTGCTCAATGTCAATGTTCCCGAGGCCAATGGGGCCAAGGAGCTGCCGGTCAAGGTCACCCGGTTAGGAAAACGCCGCTACACCAACGTCTTCGATCGCCGCACGGATCCCCGGGGCAGAGAATACTTTTGGTTAGCCGGAGATCCCCAGGACTACCACGATCGTCCAGACGCGGATACCCTGGCGGTTTCCCAGGGATTCATCTCAGTGACCCCGCTGCATTTGGATTTGACCAGTGAGGCGTTGCTTAGGGAGCTTAACTCCTGGGATTTCGACTAAGCTAACCTGCTGAGCCTCTACTGCATACCCTGTAGTAGGGGAGAGATAGAGGTGCACATCATACTGATCTGGGCGATCGCCTTTACTCTGGCAGGTATATGCTTAATGCTTTATGGCATAGGATTTATCAGCAGATACCCCAGGGCAGCACTACCCAGATGGGTGAAAGTTTTCTTAATTGCCATCAGTCTTTGTTTTGCTCTTGTTTACATCTTGCTGGTCATTAGATTGGTAATTACTATAGCTGGAGCTGAAAGTGGGCAGTTTATTGATAAAGGTGGAATCTGGATTTGAAAAAGTACAAAGTGGCCGTGATCAAAGGTGGAAAATCTGCAGAGCGGGAAATATCGCTGAAAACCGGCAGCCAAATCGCTGCCGCCTTAAGGAAGCGGGGACATGAGGTCCAGGAAATGGATATCTCTCCCCAGCTGCTTTCGGATTTATTAGCAGGAGACTACGACATCGTTTTTCTGGCCTTACACGGCAGGTATGGTGAAGACGGGACCATTCAGGGTATGTTGGACTTGTACGACATCCCCTACACCGGCTCAGGAGTTCTGGCCAGCGCCCTATCGATAGACAAGGCCATGACCAAGAGAGTATTGGCCAGCGCCGAGCTACCGGTTCCGCCCGGTGTCGAGGTTAGCCGGGACGAGTTCGAGGAAAACCCTGACCAGATCATAGCCGATTTACTTGGCCGCCTAGGTTTGCCGGCGGTGGTCAAACCCAACCGGGAAGGCTCCACTGTCGGGCTGAGCCTGGTTGAGGAGGAAGACGGGCTTCGGGGGGCTCTGGAGACGGCCTTTCACCATGACGATCTGGTTCTCTTGGAAAGGTACATCAAAGGGATCGAGCTCACCGTACCGGTCATTGGCAACAGGAATCCCGAGGCCATGCCGATTATTGAGATTGTTCCCAAAAACAGGTATTATGATTACGAGTCCAAGTACGCCCCTGGCGGCAGCGAGCACATTATCCCGGCAAGAATTCCAGAACCCGTTGCCAAAAAGATTCAGGAAATGGCGATAAAGGCCTACAAGACTTTAGGGTGCAGGGTTTACAGCAGGATTGACTTCATTTACGATCCTGAAACCAATTGCCCCTATATTCTGGAAAATAACACTTTGCCGGGTATGACTGAGACCAGTCTGGTTCCAGATGCCGCTCGTTATCTTGGCATTGAATTCGGAGAGCTTTTGGAGCGCATAATTTCTCTATCTTTGGAACATAGATAGTTATAGGGAGAGTAGAAAGTAATGAATAGACCGGGAGCACAGCTCAATACCTGTTTCTTGGGGAAGCCGACTATTTGGCAGGCAGTAGGCCTGCCTTTTTTGTTACCTTTGGGATTTTGTCTGATTCCTCCGCCAATCGGAGGATTTAATAGGTCGGATGCCGAACGGTATAGGTGAGGCGTCCAAAAAAATAATACCTTCTTCAAAGGGGGAAGAAGAACATGATTCAGGTGGCCAAAGATGACGTGTTAAAGGGGTTACGGAAGTGCAAACGCCTAGCCAAACAAGCCCTTTTGGCTAGCAACCTCACCGATAACCCCGCCTACTGGAATGATCAAGCTGTCTCCCGTCGTGAAACCTACGATTTTCTAATGAAGTCCATTGAAGAAGCCGGTCTCGAGGACACTTTCCAGATTGCATCCGCTGAGTACATCAAATTGAAGAAGAGTGACATAAGCAATGACCCCATAACAGCGGGGCGTAAACAAGCGCTGGAAATGTTCTTTACCATCATCGGTAAGAACAGTTCCAGTTTAGTTGTAACTGAACAGGTTGAAAATTCCCCCTCTGCTGTAGTCAGCTGATTCTAGGTGAGCTGCCTGTACAAACCGGTTACTTTGCCTAGGATAACCACATCACGGGTATAGATAGGTTCCATAAGCGAGTTCTCAGGCTGCAGTCTAACTGCAGTCTTTTCCTTGAAGAAACGTTTCACTGTAGCCTCGTCATCTAAAAGGGCCACAACGATGTCCCCGTCTTCAGCCTCCTCCTGGCGCCGGACAATCACGTAGTCACCTGGCAAAATGCCGGCTTCGATCATGCTTTCCCCTTTAACAACCAGGATAAAATGGTCACCGGCTCCGACTAAGTCTTCAGCAAAGGGCAGGGTATCTACCAGCTGTTCCTCGGCCAGAATCGGCAGGCCGGCAGCGATGTTCCCGAGAACGGGGATGTGTTTGACAGGATGGACGCTATGGTGCACCTCTTCCTGTGGAGGAGAGGTGGTCAACAAAATGGCCCGGGGTTTGGCAGGATCCCGTTTAATATAGCCCAAATCTTCCAACTCATTCAGGTACTTATGTACCGTGGAAGGAGATTTAAGTCCGAGGTGAGCGGCAATCTCTCGGACGCTGGGAGGATAGCCATGCTCCCCGGTATACTCGTGCAAGTACTCTAAAATTTCTTGGTGGCGCTTTTTCAGAGCCAGCTCTTCCATTCCTTTTGTCACACTCCATTTTTTGGCCTTTCAGTCCATTATATCACAGTTCAATCAAGCTCAAAGGGATCTTTTTCTTCGATTACCTCCCGGAGTCTTGCTCGGGAGACATGGGTGTAGATTTGGGTGGTAGAGATATCAGCGTGTCCAAGAAACTCCTGGATGTATCTGAGATCTATTCCTGCCTCCAGGAGCAGGGTGGCACAGGTGTGCCTGAGTTTATGCGGAGAGATCTCGGGATCCAGTCCCACCTCTTTGACCAAGCGCTTAACTATATAGTAGGCAGAGCTCCGGGAGAGCTTACCTCCGTTCTTGCCGGTGAAAAGATAGGGGGCCTCTGGATGAGGCCTGACGGCTAAGTAGGATCTGAGGAAACTCATGACTTTATCAGGCAACGGGACCAGGCGCTGTTTGTTGCCCTTGCCGTGGAGGACTCGGACGAAGTTTTCGCCAAAACGGATATCTGTCACTTTGAGCCCAATTAGCTCACTGATGCGTAAACCTCCATAAAGGAGCAGAGAGACGAGAGCCAGATCCCTCTCGGGCGATTTGCTCTTGTGCCTGATGTAGCTGAGAAGTTCATCAATGTCATCCCGTTCTAAGTGCTTACGCAGGGTGTCTTTGGGGTTGATTTTCGGCCGGTCGATCCGTTCCATGGGGTCGTTAGCGATAATATCATCTTTTACTAAATAAGCGAAAAAGGCCTTGAGGGCTGAGACCTTGCGGGCAATGGCGTACTTGGAGTTCTTGCGGACATCCTGGCAGTACAGGAGGAAGGCCTTTATTTGACGATGAGTGATCTCAGATACGGGGATGTCCGGCAGAGATTCATCAAGTTGGTGTTGAGCTTGAAGCAGCTGGGGCTTACGGGAGCGCAGAGTCGCCGTATCATCGACACCGGCCAGATACCGGTGAAAAAGCAAGAGATCCCGCCGGTAGTTCTCAATGGTCCCAGGGGATTTATCAGATCCTAAACGCAAATCAGTGACAAATGCGTCGATGGCTCTGCGCAGTGTATAACCGGTCATAGACTTAGGTCCCTCCCTGGCTTCTCTCTAACCATCTTACTGTACAAAATATGTATTTTGTACAGTAATCCCAATATAAAAGAATTCGCCTCCAAAGACGAATTCCCTTCTGCGCTGCCATCTTTTTCTCTAGTGACAGGTGCTGCAGCTTCCTCCCGAACATCCGGCACATCCGCTGCTACTGGAAGACGTAGTCGTACCGTCTGCGGCCTTTCCTTTAAAACCAAAGCTGGAAAGAAGTTTTTTTACCTTAGAGCTGCCGCACTGGGGACACTCCGGGGTGACATCACCGCTTCTGGAGAGCGTTTCGAATTTATGGAAACAGGATTGACACTGGAACTCGTAGATCGGCATCTACATCTCTCCTCGTACTGAAAATGGTCTCTTACATAATAATACAAGAGCACCGGCATTTTCACCTGTGCTCCCCGTTAATTATGTGCAATTTATCAGTGCAATATGAGATGACTTGGCATTTCAAAGACTTTGCTGTTCTTTTCGGGGACTAATTCCCGTTTAAGGCCCGGCCGGGCGGCTTTACCTGCCCGCAGCTCTTTGGTTTCACATAAACTGTCGATGTACTCCTGGACAGCGTTGATCAGCCTATTTTTGGCCTCTTCTTCGGTGGAACCTTCACAATCTATCTCCAGTTCCAGGCAGCGGGCAAAATACCTACCGGGTCCCTTTTTGGTGATGACCCCTGTGAGCTGAGCTAACACCGGCTCTGCCCCCTCGTGAAATTATTCTGTATACATTATACTATATGTACGGAGTGTTGTCGATAGAGATTATCAAATTTTTTTCTCTGAGGCAAACTTCTTGACCAGATAGCCTGGAATGTGTTAGAATACATTTGTCGCTATAGGGGAGTAGCTCAATTGGTAGAGCATCGGTCTCCAAAACCGAGGGTTGCGGGTTCGAGTCCTGTCTCCCCTGCCATTTTTTGATTTTCAGTCGTTTCCTACAATTAATAGGAAGCGGCTGTTTTT
>JACDOJ010000037.1 GCA_017656135.1 Bacillota bacterium
TTACCAGACACTCCGTTGTCAGCTAGTACTGCCTGTGAAGGGCGTACCACGCCACTTTGACCAAATCCTTTTTGGCCTGGCTCGGTTCTAAAATATCCAGAGCGGCGATGGCTTCTTTCACATAGTTTTCGGCAACTTCATAAGCGTACTCCAGAGATTTTTCCCTCTCCAGCAGGGCGAGGATGGTCTTGATGTCATCACCGGTGATTTCATCGGCCTCGATGATCTGCCGGATTTCTTCACCTGCCGAGGTCTGCAAGGCATGAATCACTGGGAGGGTCACATTTCCTTCTCGCAGGTCGCTGCAGACCGGCTTACCGACCTTGGATTCGTCACCAATGAAGTCCAGAAGGTCGTCAGCGACTTGGAAGGCTAAGCCCATTTTCAACCCGTACTCCTTCAAAGCCTCAATCTCTTCTTCAGAAGCGCCGGCCAAAACCGCACCTGCTTCACAGCAGTAGGCCAAGAACAAGGCGGTCTTTCTCTTAATTCGCTGGATGTAGTCCTCCATGGTCACATCGGCGTTGTAGTAATTCAAAATCTGCAGAATTTCACCATTGGCCATCTCGGTGAACATATAAGTCATGGACTTGAGGAGCCGGAAACTCTGCTGGTCAACAAGAAGGTCCAAGGCCTTGGTGAAGACACTGTCACCGGCCAGGACAGCCACTTTGTTCCCCCAAGTGCTGTTTAGGGTGGCCATTCCCCGGCGCAAGTTAGACCTGTCCACCACATCATCATGAATCAAAGTCGCTGTATGCACCATTTCTGCGCAGGCCGCAACCTTCACAGCCCGACTCAGATCCGAGGTGAAACACTCCGCAGACAACAAAACCAAAAGCGGGCGCAGACGTTTACCCACATGCCGTTTCAGGGGGCGAAAGACCTTGCCCAAGAGCAATTCGTCCTCGTGAAAAAGTCGGGAGAGCTCTTGTTCCACTAACCCCATTGGCTCAGACAACCTGCTACGTATTTCCCTGATGGTGCCCGCTTCGGCACTGAACTTCCTGACAAAATCGATCATCAATCTTCTCCTAACTCCGCCCAAAAGCTAATTGTGAACAAAAAACCCTATAAGTAACTTCGCACTCACACGGCTAATCCCTGCAAGAGCCAGAATCAGCTAAAAGTGAGGGCCGCTGCCCCGATTAACGACGAATCAGAGCCTAGAGCTGCTAAAACGAACTTGGTTTCGCCAAAGTGCAAATTAATGGAAATTTTCTCCGCCTCTTTCTTGATGGCTTGGATGTACTGTTCCCCTAGGCCCAAAGCCACTCCCCCGCCAAAGACAATGCAGTCAGGATCAAAATTTTGGGCGACGATGGCCACACCCTGCCCGCTATAGAGCACGGTTTGGCGGATGATCTCAGCGGCCCAGTCCTCACCTCGTTTCCAGGCGTCCCCGACATCCCTGGCAGTTGTTTTTCGCCTCCTCAGCTTCGTGGCAATTTTCCCAATAGCCGTGCCGCTGGCATAAGCCTCCCAGCAGCCTAAAGTTCCGCAGTTGCAGCGCTCACCCCCAGGCACCAGGGGCATATGCCCAAACTCGGCACCATTGCCCATGGCTCCAGTGAGGAATTTGCCATCACAGACCACACCACCGCCGATGCCCGTGCTAATGGTGATGTAGACCATTGTCTTGCTTCCTTGGCCCGCCCCAAAGAGGTACTCAGCGAACCCGGCGCTAGTTGCATCATTTTGCCAGATTACCCTAGTTCCCAGGGCCTTTTCAAACTCCTCTCCGAGCTTCAGGTCGCCCCAGTGCAAGTTGGGTGAATCGTACATCATTCCCTTTTGCAGGTCAAAGGGACCCGGGGTAGCCAACCCGACTGGTTGTCCAGCCAGTTTGCTTTGATAGGGGGCTGAGAGCCGATGATAGGACTCCTTGACCCTGGCTATGAAGTCTGGGAAACCTTTCTCCGGTTCAGTGGGAAAGGTCTCCTTCTCCAGTACCTGACCCTGGGAAGAGACCAAGGCCAGTGCAGTCTTGGTCCCCCCCACATCAATCCCAATTCCAAGTGAGCTCATTTGGCCAACTCTACCTTGAGTTTCTCGATTATCTCCACAGGAGTTGGGTCGGCTTCAAAGATAGTTGCCAGGTACAGGCTGATGTAGTCTCCCAGGTAGATCAAGGAGAGCATCCTTTCCAGTTTGGAAGCGCCACGGCTGTGCACTTCCACCACGGCCCCGACATCATCTTCCATGAGTTTCTTGGTCACGTCGATGCGCTTCTTCATCTGAGGGCTCTCGCCCTGATCCCTCAGGATGACCACCCCGATCTTCTTGGAGAGGGCCGGCTGGGCCGACCAAGCGTTGATCTCGTTATGGTCCAGCTCTGGGAAGGTGTTGTTGAAGATGACCGATTTGGCGTTCTCATTGACCTGAGTTTTCCAGCGGAAGGCCACCGGTCCCAACAGGGGCTCAGACCCGTAAACCAGAGGAATCAAGCCCTCCAAAGCCAGAGCAACTACCTTCGCCCCGTTTTTCGGTGAGGGCACCTCTGGCTTCAGTTCCTCCCGGAGCTCTTTCAAAAGCTTGACCGTCGCCTCAACCTCGGCAGAGTCCACTTCGACCACACCTAAGGTGGAGACGACTTTCAAAAGAGGAAAGAGGGAGTAGCCTAAAGCTGCCCGGGGCGGAAGACCGCCTGGAATCTGAATGAAGGGAATGCCCCACTCTTGGGCCAAGCTCCGGAGTTTGCCATTAGAAGAAATGGCGATGAGAGATGCTCCCCTCTCTTTGGCCTGCTGAAAGGCGCTTAAGGTCTCCTCGGTGTTACCGGAGTAGCTGGATCCGATGACCAGAGAATCCTCATCCACAAAAGCCGGCAGGTTATAGTCTCGGGAGACCATGATGGGGATGCGGGCGCTGTCGGCAGCGTAAACCCGCAGGAGGTCTCCGCCGATGGCAGAGCCGCCCATCCCGGCAATCACGATGTTTTTCGGCTTTTTAATGCCGCTCAGATCCGGAAGGGTGATGCCCCAGCCCTCTTCGATCTGTTCCGGCAACCGGTAAATGTATTCGGCCATTGGTTCCTTGACCAAGGCTTCCAGTGTCTGTGCGCTGTCTAAATCGATCACGCCAACCCCTCCTTTGGAAGATTTTTCAACTCAGTTTGCCACTATACTTATTTTCCTTGCTGTTTTAGGTTTCCTTTCTTCACCGGCTTAAAATACCGAAACAAAACCAAATAGGGCAGCACTAGGTGATCAGGGTTTCTTTCAACCCATCGGCTCAGCAGACATGCTGGGCGTACAAGAAAGAGGGCCCCAGGGGGGCCCTCCAGGTTATTTGGTTGTGAGCTTTTTTCAGCTCTTAGAATTCAACGGATACACTAGCGGTACCGTAGAGACCGCTGGTCTTGTCGTAGTGAGCACCGAGCTCGATACCGTTAGGTGCGCTGTACTTAGCAGCAGCCTCGTAGTCAGTTACGGAACCGCCTTCGATGGTCAAGCCACCTTCGAGGGTTACGTTCTGCAGGTGCGGAATCGGGCTCAGAGTGGTATCAGCGCTAATCTCGTGTTTCAGAGACCGGTTCTCACTCTTGACGTTCTCGATAGTACCGGTGTACTCACCGTTGATGGTCAGACCGGCAACGTCGAAAGCACGGCTGGCTTCTATTTTAGCCTCGTTCTTAGGATCATCGTAGGAAGCTTTCAGGTTAACGCCGTACTGAGTGGTCTGAACAGCTACGTCGAAACCGGTCAGCCGGTCGTGAACCTCATCCCAGTCACTGGTTTTGTGCAGAACAGGCTCGAAACCTGCGTCAGCACCACGGTAACCGCCGGAGAGGATCACGCCCTCGATAGGCTCAACGCTGGCGCGAACCTTGTAGGCGTTCTCGCGATCTTTGTCGCTAGCGAACTCACCGCTGAGCTCAACACCGGCGATCTCGGTAGAACCGGTAGTAGCGAACTCATAGCTACCCTTGCCCAGGTGGACAACGGTACCGCCGATCTCAGCCAGACCAAGGTCGGTGTTAGCAGACAGCCCCAGGTACTGAGGTGCGCCGTTAGCGAAGGTAGCGAAGGTCTCAGCAGCAACCGGACCAAGCTCGATACCCTCGATCAGGACACCTTTGACGTCACCGCTAGCAACGTAGTCGCTCTGGTCCAGGGTGATGTCACCGATGGTGGTGATCACAGAAGGACCACCGTTCCAGTAAGCACCCTCGGTCTGAAGGTAAGCCTTGTCAACCTCAAAACCGAAGTAAGCATCACTCTTGGTGTTTGACCAATCGGCCAGATCCTGTTTAATCCAGTTGTCATCAGCATCTTTTGCAGTACCGATGGTCCAAGGTTTCAGCTCGATGACGGCTTTCACATTCTCGCCGCCCTCGCCTTTGAGGCTTACGTCAATGTCAAAGTAGCTCTTTGCTTCGACTCCAGCTTTGTTCCAGGTGAAGTCAGAGCCTAGCTCACCGCCGATGGTCAGACCGGAAGCGGCCATAGCAGGAGCGGCTAATGCTAGGACCAATGCTGCAGAAAGAGCAACAGCCAGTTTTCTCATTCTTTGTTATCCCCCTTAGTTTGATGTGTAGTGTGATTTGGAGTGTGTTGATGGTGGTTAGTAGTATAACGACAGCTGCGATGATTCAGGTCGTCTGCTGCAATGCAGGACTGTGATGTTAACCGCTGAGGGAAATCGGAAATGTAAGTCTCCAAGTTACCTTACAGCTCGTCCTTCCCTACTCAGTGCTGCGAATATACTGCGACATATTATCATCCGATCGATACGGCCTAAGTGGGACCCTTGCACCTCCTTTCCTAACCGTATCGTTTATCGGAGATAAACTGATTAAGGTTTGTGTATGACTTATGTAAGTTATCAAGGTGCACAAAAAAATTTACTGCATCTTGTGCTTCGTCACTTAATTTATTCTCCGTCTTATAGGCTGTTCCTGCTGTTAAATCCCTTGTATCTATTGGTCTTGCTACCCTAGTCAGGCAAATATGGCAGAGATGGCCAACCGGCCGCCAACCTAGTCAGTGACTAAAGCAGTGAGCAAACCGCTGACGATGGAGAGGATGATGGCCCCGACAAAAGCCGACCAGAAGCCGGTGATGACGAAACCCGAAACCACACTGGCGGTTAGGAGCAGCATCAGGGCGTTGATTACAAATGTAAAAAGGCCCAGAGAAAGAATGTTAAAGGGCAAAGTCAAAAACAAGAGGGCCGGCCGGACCATGGCATTCACTACCCCTAGGATCGCTGAAGCGAAGAGCGCCGAACCGAAGCCGGAAATCTGCATGCCTCCCACCAGAAAAGTCGTCAAAAGCAGTGCCAAAGCATTTGCCAACCACCGAACAATCAAGCCCTGCACAAAGAACTCCTCCTCTTCCTGCACCTTACACACTATCTTATCCAGAAGCAGAGACTTCTGTGCCTTCTGCCTCGTCTAATCTACCGGCGTATTTTCCAAAGCGGGTAAGGCTCGGTCCAACCAGAGCCACGAGAGTGGTGGAAAGGCCCAAAGCTACCATTACGCTCCGGATAGGCAAAACCTGGAGCAGGCCCAGAGAGATTCCCAGCGAAGCCATAAGCCCCACCTGCATGACCAAACTGAAGAGGCTGAAAACCCGGCCCAGTTTCCCTTCGGCCACCTCTTCCTGGATGAATACCCGGGAGAAAACCAGGGTAACCGGGTTCAAAAAACCAATTAAGAAGGCCCAAGGAATGGCCCATCCCAAAGAAGCCACCGATCCTAATAAAACAGTAGACAGGCCAATTAAGAGAACCGCAGCCAAAAACAGCTTGTAGCGGTTCAAACGGTCCCCTAAAGGCCCGATGATGAAGCTGCCCACCAGATACCCAAAGGTCATGGTCCCGGAGAAAAACCCGAAGGCATCCGCTCCTAGCTGATACCCTTCTTCGATCAGGATAGGAAAGAGGAAATTCCCGGCTCCGAAGCCAAGGGCAAAAAGGAAGTAGTAGCTGAAGAGAGAACGCAGCTTCCCCTCGGCCAGCACCAGTTTAACCCCTTCCCGGATTTTCCGCCAAAAGCTCTCCACCACCTGAGCGACTTCCACCCCCGGCTCTGCCTCAGGTTCCTTCACTTTAAGCAAGAGGACGCAGATCGCCGAGAGAACAAAGGTCAGAGAATCTAGGTAGAAAGCAGCAGCGTAGCCAAAAGCAACAATGAACATCCCACCGGTCAAAAAGCCGATGGTTTCAGCAATGGAGGTACTGGAGGTCATGAAAGAATTCCCGATGAAGAGCAGATCCTTCCTCTCCTCCAAGACCCGGGGCAGCAGCGAATTGCGAGCCGGGTCAAAGAAGAGGGTAAACAAAGAAATAAAAAAATTAAGCGCGTAAATCTGCCACAAGGAAGTGGTGAAAGGAATCAGCATCACCAATCCGGCTCTCACCAAATCCGCTGCGATCATCGTCCGGCGCCGGTTCCAGGTATCAACCAAGGCACCGGTGAAGGGGGCAAATACTAAGTAAACCAGAGCGTTGAGGAAAAACAACCCGAAAAGAGGCAGTATTCCACCGAGCTCGCTGGATTTCAACAACAGAAAGTATAGGCTGATGGCGTTAAAGGATGTTCCGATGGAAGAAATGAGTTGGCCTGACCAGAGCAACAGGTAATTCTTGTTTCGTAAAATCGCGAGTACCTTCCCTCGCTCTTCTGGCATGCTGCTCCTCCTACTCGACCGCTTATCAAATTATACCACAACTTGGCCTATTTCTCCATAGTCAAATGCTCCAGAATCGATTCAGCCAGCTCTCTGGTAATCCCTTCCACCCGCATGAGTTCATCTACCCCACATTTCCGCAAATTTTTGACCGAACCGAAGGCATCAAGGAGAGCTTTCTTTCTCTTAGGCCCAATGCCCGGTATATCATCCAGTACTGACCGCAGAGTCCGTTTGCCCCGGAGTTTGCGGTGATAACTGACGGCAAAGCGGTGAGCCTCATCCCGGACCCGCATCACCAGGTGCAGGGCATACGAATCCCTGGGCAGGCGCACCGGTTCCTCCCGGCCGGGTACGAAAATGAGCTCCTCCTCCTTGGCCAAACCCACCGTGGGAATCCCGGTCACCCCCGCTTCCTCCATAGCGGTCAAAGCGGCACTTAGCTGGCCCTTGCCCCCGTCGATCAACACTAAATCCGGCTCGCTCCCTAGAGAAGCATCCTTTTCTTCCTTCTTAGTTAGGTGGGAGAAGCGCCGGTAGATGACCTCTTGCATGCTGGCGAAGTCGTTGAGCCCCTGGACGGTCCGGATCTTGAAGCTCCGGTAATCCCGGTTCTTGGGTTTGCCTCCTTCAAAGACCACCATCGAAGCCACTGTATCGGTGCCTTGGAAGTTGGAGATGTCATAAGCCTCGATCCGGTACGGAAGTTTTGGCAAAGACAGGTACTCCTGCAGCTGGACCACGGCTCCCTCGGTGCGCTCCTTCTCAATCTCCCGGCGGCTCAGCTCCTCTTTGAGCAAAACTTCCGCATTTTCAGTGGCCATCTGCACCAACTGGCGTTTGTGACCCCGCTGGGGGATCTTGAGGTAGACCCGGTGGCCGGCTCTCTCACCCAGCCAGGTTTCCATGGTGGCCGCAGAGGGCACTTCCACCGGCAGCAGAATCTCCCTGGGGTAGAGCCGGGCCTCCAGGTAGAACTGGGGCAAGAACTCCTCCAAGATCTCACTGGCTTCCCGCTCGCCAGTCTGATCGAGAAAGAACTTCTCCCGGCCGACCAACCGACCATCCCGGACGAAGAAAATGTGCACGCAAACCAGGCCCTCTTCGGAGAGAGCCAGGCCCACCACATCCTGGTCTTCCCCTTTTTCGGAAACCACCTTCTGCCTGGCGGTGACCCTTTCCAGGGCCGTGATCTGGTCCCGCAGCCTGGCAGCATCCTCAAAGCGGTACTCCTCGGAGGCCTTGAACATCTTCTCCCGGAGCTCTTTGATCAAGCGGTCGGCCCGGCCCTCCAGGACCATTGCCACCTGGTCGATCATCTCCCGGTACTTGGCCGGGTCCAGCTCACGGGTGCACGGGCCCATGCAACGTTTGATGTGGTAGTTTAGGCAAGGCCGGTCAGGCCACTGTCCTTCATCAAAGCGGTTTCGGCAGCTGCGAATCGGGTAGTTGCGCCGCAGAAAATCCAGGGTTTCTCTGAGAGAGGCCACATCGGTATAGGGCCCAAAGAGGCGTCCCTGTCCTTTCTCCGGCCGCCGCACCACAATCACCCGGGGATAGGTTTCCTCGGTGATCAGCACATAGGGGTAACTCTTGTCATCCTTGAGCTGAATGTTATAGCGAGGTTTGTGTTTCTTGATTAAATTGGCCTCTAAAATCAGGGCCTCGACCTCAAAGTCGGTGACGATGTAGTCAAAATCGGCGACCTGGGAGACCATGGCCCTGACCTTAGCCTGGCTGGGATCAAGTTTATTAAAATAGGAACGCAGACGGTTTCGGAGCGAAACCGCCTTGCCCACGTAAATGATCCGGCCCCGAGAGTTTTTCATCAGGTAAACCCCGGGTTTGGTCGGAACCAGCTTCAGTTTTTCTTTAAGCCTCTGAATTCTCTCATCAGGCACTGCTTTCACCTATACCAAGTAGTTCTCGCAAAAACTGTCCGGTGAAGGACTCCGGCACCTGGGCCACCTCCTCAGGTGTCCCCTGGGCCACGATGGTGCCCCCTTCTTCACCACCCTCAGGACCTAAATCGATGATGTAGTCAGCGGTCTTGATCACATCCAAGTTGTGCTCGATGACGAGAACCGAGTCTCCCGCCTCCACCAGCCGGTGCAAAACCTCCAGGAGCTTTTGGACATCGTACATGTGCAGGCCGGTGGTGGGCTCATCCAGGATGTAGAGGGTCTTACCGGTGGCCCGTTTACTGAGTTCGGTGGCTAGCTTAACCCGCTGGGCTTCCCCGCCTGAGAGTTCGGTGGCAGGTTGTCCCAGGCGGATGTAATCTAAACCCACATCGTGCAGGGTCTGGAGCTTGCGCTTGATGCGCGGGATATTCTCAAAGAAACCCAACGCCTCCTCCACTGTCATATCTAAAACGTCAGCGATGTTCTTGCCCTTGTACTTGATCTCCAGGGTTTCCCGGTTGTAGCGTTTCCCTTTGCAGACGTCACAGGGGACATAGACATCAGGCAAAAAGTGCATCTCGATCTTGTTGACCCCGTCGCCTTTGCAGGCCTCGCAGCGGCCGCCCTTGACGTTGAAACTGAACCGCCCCGGCTTGTAGCCCCGGACCTTAGCCTCAGGCGTGGTGGCAAAGAGCTCCCGGATGTAGGTGAAGACACCGGTATAGGTGGCCGGATTGGACCTGGGGGTCCGTCCGATGGGCGACTGGTCAATGTTGATGACCTTGTCAATGTGCTCCAGCCCTTTAATCTCCCGGTGTTTGCCGGGTTTGGCGGTGGATTTGTACAGTTTCTGGGCCAGAGCTCGGTAGAGGATATCGTTGATCAGAGTAGATTTACCGGATCCGGAAACCCCAGTGACACAGGTGAAGACCCCCAGAGGGATGGAGACATCCAAGTCCTTAAGGTTGTGCTCACTGGCCCCCAGGACCTGCAGCCAGTTGCCGTTGGGTTTGCGCCGGAAAGCCGGCACCCTGATCTGCCGCTCACCTCTGAGGTACTGTCCAGTGATGGAGCGCTCTTCCCGCTGAATATCCTCAACTGTACCGCAGGCAACCACCTCGCCGCCGTGGGTCCCGGCACCGGGACCGATGTCCACGATGTAGTCGGCACTACGGATGGTCTCCTCGTCGTGTTCCACCACAATCAAGGTGTTGCCCTGGTCCCGCAGGCGCATCAGGGTATCTAAAAGCCGGCGGTTATCCCGCTGGTGCAGGCCGATGCTGGGCTCATCCAGGATGTAGAGGACCCCGGTGAGCCCGGAGCCGATCTGCGTCGCCAGGCGAATCCGCTGGGCTTCCCCGCCGGAAAGGGTGGAAGCCTCCCGGTTCAACGTCAGGTAACCGAGGCCGACGTTGACCAAAAAGCCCAACCGCTCCTTAATCTCCTTTAGAACCTGTCTGGCGATGAAGTAGTCCCGGCCGCTGAGTTTTAAGTTGTCGATGAATTCCAAGGCCTGGACGATGGAAAGCTGGGTGAATTCGTGGATCGCTAAATCCCCCACAGTCACCATCCTGCTCTCAACCCGCAGGCGACTGCCGTGACAGTCGGGACACTCAGTAGTCACCATGTACTTCTCCAGCTCTTCCCGGATGTAGTCGGAATCCGTCTCCCGAAGCCGACGCTTGAGGATAGGAATCACTCCATCGAAAGGCACACTGAACCGGCGCAGGCGACCGCTCCGATTGCGGTAGTTGAAGGCCACCTCTTCTCCGTTGGTGCCGTAAAGCAGCACCTGTAGCTGGTCCCGGTTGAGCTTCTTCAAGGGGGTGTCCAAATCAATACCGTACCCTTCCGCTAACCCCCTGAGTAGCCCGGCATACCACTTGCTGGCCGACCCGGCCCAGGGACGAATCCCCCCCTCCCTGATGGATAAGTCGTAATCCAAAATCAGATCCGGATCAAACTCAGTCCTAGCACCCAGCCCGTCACAGGTAGGACAGGCCCCGTAGGGGCTGTTGAAGGAGAACATTCTGGGAGAAAGCTCTTCCAGGCTCACCCCACAATCGGGACAGGCGAAACACTCGCTAAAAAGCAGAGATTCCCCATCAATGACATCAACCAAGACCAGGCCAGAGGTTAAGCGCAGGGCCGTCTCCAGAGAGTCTGCCAACCGGCGTTCGATACCCTCCCTGATGATGATCCGGTCCACCACCACCGAGATGTCGTGTTTCTTGTTCTTGTCCATGGGGATGTCCTGGCCCAGCTCATAGAGCTCCCCGTCCACCAGGACCCGGACATAACCGTCCCGCCGGATCTCTTCCAACAGTTTCTTGTACTCGCCCTTACGGCCCCGAACCATCGGGGCCAGGATCTGGATTCGGGTCCGCTCCGGCAAGGCCAGAACCTGGTCCACCATTTGGTCCACCGTCTGCTGGCTGATGGGCTTGCCACAGACATAACAGTGCACCTTGCCAATACGGGCATAGAGCAGGCGCAGGTAGTCATAGATCTCGGTCACCGTCCCCACCGTCGACCGGGGATTGCGGCTGGTGGTCTTCTGGTCGATGGAGATGGCAGGAGAAAGCCCCTCGATGAAGTCCACATCGGGTTTATCCATCTGCCTCAAAAACTGGCGGGCATAGGCTGAGAGAGACTCCACATAGCGCCGCTGCCCTTCAGCGTAGATGGTGTCGAAGGCCAGGGAAGACTTACCAGAACCGGAGAGGCCGGTCACCACAACCAGCTTGTTCCGGGGGATCTCCAGATCAATGTTTTTCAGGTTGTGTTGTCTGGCTCCTTTAATGACGATCTTATCCGTACTCATCACATGCTCCTTACCCTTACATTTCTGCTAGCAGTTCCCGCAGATCGATAATTTGATCTCTGATCTTGGCGGCCTTCTCGAACTCTAAATCCTTAGCGTGCTGCTGCATCTCTTTCTCCAGCTCTTTAATGTACTTGGCCAGTTCCTTGGCATCCATATTGGCCACTTCGACCACTCTCTTTTGGACCTGGTACTTGGCCTCCTCTTCGGCAGCCTGCCGGTAGGTGGTGACGATGTCTTTGACCGCCTTGCGGATGGTTTCCGGAGTGATCCCGTGCTTCCGGTTGTACTCCAGCTGAATCCGGCGCCGCCGCTCCGTCTCTTCGATGGCTGCCTGCATCGACCCGGTCATGGTATCGGCATAGAGAATTACCTTGCCGTGGACGTTCCGGGCAGCCCGGCCAAAGGTCTGGATCAACGAGGTAGTGGATCGAAGGAAACCCTCTTTGTCGGCATCCAAGATGGCCACCAGAGAGACCTCAGGCAGGTCCAGACCTTCCCGGAGCAAGTTAATTCCTACCAGGACATCGAACTCACCCAGCCTCAACCCGCGGACGATCTCCACCCTCTCTAAAGCACTGATCTCCGAGTGCATGTACCGGGTCTTGATGCCTGCCTCTTTGAGATATTCGGTGAGGTCTTCAGCCATCTTCTTGGTCAAGGTGGTCACCAGGACCCGTTCGTCAGCCTTGACCCGTTCCTTAATCTCACTGATTAAGTCATCGACCTGTCCTCTCACCGGTTTGACCTCAATTTCCGGGTCTACCAGCCCTGTCGGCCTGATGATCTGCTCTACAATCTGGCCGGACTTGCGGCGCTCGTACGGCCCCGGCGTAGCTGAGACGTAAACCACCTGATTGAAGTGGGTTTCAAACTCCTCAAAGGTGAGGGGCCGGTTGTCCAAGGCCGAAGGCAGCCGGAAACCGTACTCCACCAAGGTTTCTTTCCGGGACCTGTCGCCGGCGTACATGGCCCCGATCTGAGGTATAGTCACGTGGGACTCGTCAATGACCAGCAAGAAATCATCGGGGAAGTAGTCTAGGAGAGTGGCCGGGGGCTCCCCAGGCTGTCTCCCGGTGAGGTGCCGGGAGTAGTTTTCCACACCTTTGCAGTAGCCAATTTCCTGGAGCATCTCCAAATCAAACCGGGTGCGCTGCTCTAAACGCTGGGCCTCCAGGAGCTTTCCCTGGCGGGTAAGCTCCGCCAGGCGCTCTTCGAGTTCAGCCTCGATGGAGGCGATGGCCCGCTTAAGCTTCTCCTCGGAGGTGATGAAGTGGGTGGCCGGGTAGATGGTGACCCTATCCCGTTCCCCCAGGATCTCGCCGGTCAAGGCATCAACCTCCACGATCCGGTCGATCTCATCCCCGAAAAACTCAATCCGGATAGCGTTATCGCTGTACACTGGGATGATTTCAATAACGTCGCCTCTGACCCGGAAAGTTCCCCGGCTGAAACCGATGTCGTTTCGGGAATACTGAATTCCCACCAGGCGCCGGAGGATCTTGTCCCGATCGCTGGTTTGCCCTTCGGTAAGGTCGATGGTCATCCCCTGATAGTCCTCGGGAGAACCTAAACCGTAGATACAGGAGACACTGGCCACAATCAGGACATCTTTACGTTCAAAGAGAGAACTGGTGGCCGCGTGCCGGAGGCGGTCGATCTCATCGTTGATGGAGGCGTCTTTTTCGATATAGGTATCAGTCTGGGGCACATAGGCCTCAGGCTGGTAGTAGTCGTAGTAACTGACGAAATAGTGGACAGCGTTGTTGGGGAAAAACTCCTGAAACTCACTGCAAAGCTGAGCAGCCAAGATCTTGTTGTGGGCGATGACCAGGGTCGGTTTGTTGAGCTTGGCCACCAGGTTGGCAATGGTAAAGGTCTTGCCGGAGCCCGTCACCCCCAAAAGGGTCTGCTCCTTCATCCCGTGTTTGACAAAGCCGTCATAAAGCTGTTGGATGGCTTTTGGCTGATCGCCTTTAGGCGTGTATTCCGAAACCAGTTGGAAATCAGGCAAAACAGATCCCCCGTTTTCAGCAAACGTATTTCTTCCCACTTACCTATCATACCGCAATCGGGAAAAAAGAAAAAGGTCGGCCCATGCGGACCGACATAGCATCTACGCAGACTTGGATCTATTATTAGGCCTGGATCTTCGGATCCATGATATCCCGGAAGGCATCACCCACCAGGTTCCAGGCCAGGACAAAGAGGACCATGGCCATACCCGGATAGAAGACGGTGTACCAGTAGTGCAAAGGATCACCGGGGATGCCCAAGAGCCAGTTCCGGCTGAAGCTGACCATCTGACCCCAGTCAGCATATCCTTCCGGCGCGCCGACACCCAAAAAGCTCAAGCTGGAGGCGGTGATAACCACCGAACCTAAGCTCATTGAGGCCTGGATCAGTACCGGGAAAATGGAGTTGGGCAAAACGTGACGGAGGATAATCTTCCAGTTCTTGACGCCGCTGGCCTTGGCGGCACTGACGTACTCTTCTTCCTTGACGCCTAAGATATTACCTCGGATCAGACGGGCATAACCCATCCACCGGAAGGCGATCATGGCGATCATCACATTCTCCAAGCCTTTCCCCAAGATGGTAGTGAAGACAATTGCCGCCACCAGGAAGGGGAAACTCATGAAGACGTCGACGATCCGCATGATGATTTCGTCAAACTTGCCCCCGTAATAGCCCGAGATGGAGCCTATGGTGACACCGATCAAACAGCTGGCGCCGACGACAATCAAGCCCACTTTGAAGGCGGTTCGGGTACCCCAGACAACCCCATACCAGATGTCGTACTTACCCTGAGTAAGACCCATTGGGTGCTCCTTAGAAGGGGGTTCAGGGGTGGGACCCCAACCGTAACGAGGGATTCGGTAGGGCTCATTTTCCCACTTTGGTGGCGCCAGGTAGGGGGCGAAGATGGCCATCAAAATGAAACCTATCAGCAAAATCAGCCCAAATAATGATGCTTTGTTCTTGATCAGTTTCTTCCATACCATGCGGTCATCACTCCAATCTTACCCTGGGGTCAATTGTGGCGTAGAGAACGTCGACGATTAGGTTGGTGACAACCAGCAGGAAGGCGTAGAACAATGTCGTCCCTAGTACCATCGGGTAGTCCAGCTGCTGGGCTGCAGTGGCAGCTAACAACCCAATACCTTTATAATTAAAGACTGTCTCCACAATGACCACACCGCCTAAGAGACCCAGAACCATGAGACCAGCCACGGTAGTGACCGGGATCATGGCGTTCCGCAAAACGTGTTTGCGAATGACCGTTGGTTCAGGCACGCCTTTGGCCAGTGCGGTCCGGACATAATCTTTATTCATCACTTCAAGCATACTAGATCTGGTGATCCGGAGAATGAATGCCCACCATAGGTAAGTCAGGGTTATCATGGGACCGACGAGGTGCCTGAGGGCATCCCAGAACACAGTCCAGTTCTTGTTTAAAAGAGCATCGATAGTGTTCAAGCCGGTATACCGGATGAACCCGTCAGACATGACGATCATCTCAGCCTCAGTTCCTAAACGGCCCGGCGGGAACCAGCCCAGTACACCATAGAAGATCATCAAAATAATTAAACCGAAAACGAAATCTGGCAGGGACCAACCAATAATGGCCCAAATCCTAATCCCATGGTCCAAAGGTCGGTTATGAAAAACCGCCGAAATTGCTCCTAAGAATATACCCCCTAAGACCACAGGTATCACTGAAAAGAGCGCCAGCTCCAAGGTAGCCGGAAACCTTGAAATCAGGGCCTCCAAAACCGGCATGTTGGCCGACTCAGACCAACCTAAGTCTCCTTTGAGCAGATTGCCCATCCAATTGGCATACTTCACAGTAACCGGATCGTTTAGGTGATACTTTTCTACGAGGGCATCTAGATTTTGGTTGCGTATTTCATCTGGTGATTTGACGTATAACCCTAAGAGCTGATACGGGGATAACATCTGCATCATCCCGAAAATGAGCAGCGTCACCCCTACCAGCACCAGGGGCAAAAGCATTAGTCTGCGTAGAATATACTGTAGCACAAGTCATCCCCTCAATTTATAGTCTGATCTTAACACAGGAGTGGGGGGCTAGCTGGGCCCCCCGCCCCGGCGCCGAACGTAGACTACGCGTTTTAGAACTTT
>JACDOJ010000038.1 GCA_017656135.1 Bacillota bacterium
ACGCAGAAACCGTTTTCGGTAAGGGAGTATCATGGAAAAACAGCTGGATTTCGTAATTGTGACCGGACTCTCCGGGGCGGGAAAGACGGAAGCCGCCCGCAGCTTTGAGGATTTAGGTTTTTTTTGTATCGATAACCTGCCGCCGATGCTGGTTCCCAAGTTCACCGACCTGGTTGCCCAGTCTGGGGGAAACATCAACCGGATCGCGCTAGTCATCGATATTAGGGGCGGCAAGTTTTTCAATGATGTCTTCGATGTTCTGGAGGGTCTGGAGTCCCGGGGCATCCGGTATTCGATACTGTTTTTAGAGGCCTCCGATGAAGCGTTGGTCAGGCGGTTTAAGGAGTCTCGCCGACGCCATCCCCTGGCACCGGAAGGCAGCATCTTAGAGGGAATTACCCTGGAACGGAAACGCCTTCAGGAGCTGCGGGGGAGGGCCACTCATATCATTAACACCACCGATCTCAAGCCCCGAGAGTTGCGGGAGAAGATCAAGAACATTTTTGGTAACGGCAACTTTGGGGATAAGATGCACATCACCGTCACCTCTTTTGGGTTCAAATACGGTTTGCCCATCGATGCCGACCTTACCCTTGACGTTAGGTTCCTGCCTAACCCGCATTACGTTGATTCCCTGAGGCCCCAGACCGGCTTGGATAAAGCCGTCAGCGATTATGTGACCAAGTGGCCGGTAACCCAGCAGTACCTAGAGAAACTCCAGGATTTTCTAGGGTTTCAGCTCCCCCTTTTTGTCAATGAGGGGCGTTCTGAGCTGATGATTGCTGTAGGCTGCACCGGCGGCAGGCACCGGTCAGTGACCATCGCTGAGAGGCTGGGGGCCTTTTTTAGGGGAAAGGGTTTTCCGGTGACCATCGAGCACAGGGATATTGAGAAATAGGGGATAGGTCATGGACAGACAGAGGAACCGCTGGTTCAACCTGGGTGACCTGCGCTGGCTTAAACCGGGCATGCGTTTTAAACGCTGGATTTTTCTGATCTTCGTCGGAGCCTTGATGGCCGCCTTCGGGGTGCAAATGGCTTTCGGGCCTGCCCTAAACTCCATCTGGACAGGGCTTTACCTGCTCTGGTCCCGGGTGGGCGCTCTTTTGGACATGACTCCCAATAACATCTCCTGGTTTTTGGGGGTAATAGTTTTTGTCCTCGGCGTCTTCGTTTTGGTCTACGGCATTCGCCGCCTCCTCAGGTCGGTTTCAGAGGTCCTCTTCTCTGGGAAGAACGGGGAGTTCATCGATTATTACCTGACCCAACGAGAACTGAGCCAGGGCCCGAAAGTAGTGGTGATCGGGGGCGGGACAGGCCTTTCCACCCTGCTTCGGGGGCTGAAGGAGTACACCAGCAACATCACGGCCATCGTCACCGTGGCTGATAACGGGGGCAGCTCCGGCCGTCTCAGGAACGAGCTGGGGACTCTTCCCCCTGGAGATATCCGGTCTTGTTTAGTCGCTTTGGCCGATGCAGAGCCCTTGATGAAGAAGCTCTTTCAGTACCGATTTGGCCCGCAGCTGGCCGGTTTGGAGGGACACTCCTTCGGCAATATCTTCATCGCCACTATGTCCGAGATCACCGGGGATTTCGAGGCGGCGGTGCGGGAATCCAGCCGGGTGCTGGCGGTTCGGGGCCAGGTACTGCCTTCGACCTTGGAGGATGTCTCTCTGGTCGCTCACTTCACCGACGGAACCTCTGTGGAGGGGGAGTCAGAGATCCCCTTGGCACGTAAAACCATCAGTCGGATTGAGTTGAAACCGGCTGGTGTCAGCCCACCGGCTGAGGCGGTGGAGGCCATCAAGGAGGCGGATTTGATCGTCCTGGGGCCCGGGAGCCTCTATACCAGCGTGGTTCCTAACATTTTGGTTCCGGAGATTCGCCGGGCCATCACCACCGCCAGGGCTCCAGTGGTTTACGTTTGCAACATAATGACCCAGCCGGGAGAAACCGACGGCTATTCGGTCTTGGATCATTTGGACGGCCTCTCCGCCCACTTAGGCAAAGGTGTCGTTGATTATGTGGTGGCCAACCAATCAGAGTTTCCTCCGGAAGTCATTGAAAAGTACGCCGCTGAAGGGGCTGAACCGGTACGGCTCGATGATAATTTGGCCGCTCGTCGGGATGTCACGGTTTTGACCGGAAACTTTGCCCAGGTAAATGAGCACGTTCGTCACTCGCCTCTGGATTTGGCCGGGTTCCTGCTGAATTTGCTGCAATAGCCTCCGGTTTGGTGGGGAAACCTAACTCCAAATCCACTTTAAGGGGGCTATGACGGTGGCATCGGATGATGTGATCAGTAAGGTGCAGGCAGCACTGGACAGCGACGAAAACTTGCGGTCTTATGGGTTAGAGGCCCAAGGGAGCCAGGAGAAAATTACCATCTCCGGAGTCGTCGATGTCTTGGCCGAGAAGTGGCATGCTGAACGAGTGGCCAAGGCTGTTCCGGGAGTGGGAGAGGTGGAAAACGCCATTACCATCAGCACCGACGGCCAGATTGATGACGGGGACGTCCGTTTTGAAGTCGGTGAGGAGTTGGGGCTATACCCTGAGGACGAGCTACGGCTGTTGAGTATCGAAGCCAACAAAGGTGTGGTTACTTTGCGGGGCCGGCTGAGCCGACCGGAGCTCAAAGAGAAGGCTATTCAGGCGGCAGCTAAGGCCAGAGGTGTAGTCGGAGTCGTCAGCAAAATCAATGTGGAGGAATGACCTATGAGGCTTGCCTGGGGGAGGGCGGCTGCGGCCGTTCTGGCTTTTCTGATTCTAGTGGCCCTTTCCGGGTGTACCGCTCAAAGTGACCTGTCCCAAGCTGAGAACAGGGTTTCGAAAACGATACTGGTCAACCTGCCAACCGGTTTAGGAGAACGGGCCAAGGTCTTTGCTTGGGAGGCTCCTTTAGGCAGTTTCTCCTTGATTACCTCTAGCCAGGAGCGCTTGGCCAAAGTGACCTTATCCGCTCCCCAAGAGTTTGCAGAGGCACTGGAGCAGGCCGAGCTTTCCTGGACTGTAGAGGACGAGGAACTGCGGCCGGTAATCACTTTGCCCGGAGTTGATCTGGTTGAGAGTGAAATCCGAGTTGACTTAGAAGTGAGCGCCGCCAACAGTGATTTACCGGCTCAGGTCAGGGTTCGCCTCGGAGCCGGTGATGCCGTCCTCAGAGGCTACCAGGGCCGCTTGGACCTGGTGGTAGAAGAAGGAACGTGTTGGCTGGAGGAGGCCCGGCTGGCCGCTGGGAGTAGCATCAGAACCGGGGGCTGGATCCGGGCGGACCTGGTTAGCCTTGAGCCAGGGAGATACCGACTCCAAGCGGGTTTCGGCTTCATCGAGGTAAACCTCCCACTGGATTCAGGAGCCAAAGTCGAGGCTCAGACCGGCATGGGCGAGATCATTAACGAGCTGGACTTCAGTTATCTGGAACCGGTTTTCGAGGACACTGTCGGCAAAAGGCTCACCGGCTGGCTCAACGCCGGTGGCAGTGAACTGGAGATCCAGTGTGAGAGCGGTGACATTTACCTCTACCCCAGAGCGAACTACTAGGAGGAGCACGTGAGTTTTTCTCAGACTGCCAAGCACGAGCTGGCCCGGTTCTTACCTCAGGACCTCTGCTGCCAAAAGAGTGAATTGGCTGCTTTTTTGGTTTTCAGTGGCTCAGTGGAGATGCGGGGTGGACACCGGTCAAGTTTGACGGTGTTAACCGAGATGCCGGATGTGGCCAGGAAAATCGTTACCCTGGCGCATAAGGCCCTCGATGCTGAAACCGAGGTCAGGGCTAGACGTAAAGAGAAGTTCAAAAAAAACATCAGTTACCTGGTGCGGATTATTCCGGCCGACCCCATTCTCGAGGTTCTGGAGAGCCTGGCTCTCCTAGACAGAAGTCGTGGGTCTCTGGCTGAGGTCCCCTGGCCCCTCCTGCGCAATTCCTGCTGCCGGTGGTCTTTCCTGCGGGGAGCCTTTTTAGCTCGGGGCTCGGTGACCGATCCGGAGAAGACCTACCATTGGGAGATTGTGGTCGAAGACGAGTACATGGGGGAAGAACTGATTGAATTGGTGTCCCTTTTAGGAATACACATGGGTTTGGCCCACCGCAAAGGAGGGTTTTTGGTCTACTCCAAAGCTTCGGAACAGATCTCCGACCTGTTGGCCGGAATGGGTGCCTACAATGCCATGCTTTCCCTGGAAAGCACCAAAGTAATGAAGGAGATGCGTAACAAGGTCAACCGTCAGGTGAACTGCGAGACGGCAAATGTGGATAAGACGGTGCGGGCGGCCATGCGGCAGCTGGCGGCGATTAACAAGCTGGAGGCCGCCGGTAAGCTCAGAAAACTTCCGGCGAAGCTCCGGGACCTGGCGGAACTTCGGGTGGCCAACCCCTCAGCCAGCCTAAAGGAGCTGGGAGAGCTCTTGGACCCGCCGGTGGGCAAGTCTACCGTGGCCAACCGTCTACGCAGATTAGAGCAAATTGCCAGGGAAATTGAGGGCTAGGAAGGATTTTCCTGACGATTTTTTAATAAATACTAAGATGTACATTAAGATGTGCATTGTACTAAGGAGGCGATTACTGTGACAGTAAGAGTTGCTATCAACGGGTTCGGACGAATTGGCAGACTAGTTTTCAGGGCTGGCTTTGGCCACCCGGATTTGGAGTTCGTGGCTTTAAACGATTTGACCAGTGCTGAAACCAATGCTCACCTGCTCAAGTACGATTCAGTCCACGGCATCTATGACCGGGAGGTCGAGGCCAAGGATGACAGCATCGTTGTAGACGGCAAGGAAATCAAGATCTTCGCCCAGCGGGATCCGGCTGACTTGCCCTGGAAGGAGCTGGAGGTGGATGTGGTAGTCGAGTCCACCGGTTTCTTCCGGGATGCTAAAGACGCCAAGAAGCACTTGGATGCCGGTGCTAAAAAGGTGATCATCACCGCTCCGGCCAAGAACGAAGATATTACTATCGTCATGGGCGTGAACGAGGATAAATACGACCCAGCTGCCCATCACATCATCTCCAACGCTTCCTGTACCACTAACTGCCTGGCTCCTCTGGCTAAGGTGATCAACGACAAGTTCGGGATCGTTAAGGGATTGATGACCACAGTCCACGCCTATACCAATGACCAAAAGATTTTGGACCAGACCCATAAAGACTTGCGCCGAGCCAGGGCAGCGGGGATGTCAATTGTCCCAACAACCACTGGTGCTGCTAAGGCTACCGCCCTGGTTTTGCCGGAACTCAAAGGCAAGTTGGACGGCATGGCCATGCGGGTTCCTACTGTTGACGTCTCCATCGTTGACTTAGTGGCCCAGTTGGAGACTGAGGTGACCGTGGAGGAGGTCAACCAAGCGGTTAAGGAGGCTGCTGAAGGCAAACTCAAAGGCATCTTGGGCTACAGCGAGCTGCCCCTGGTTTCCATGGATTATCGCGGAGACAGCAGGTCTTCAATCTTTGACGCCCTCTCAACCATGGCCAACGGGAACCTGGTCAAACTGGTTTCTTGGTACGATAATGAGTGGGGTTACTCCAACCGGGTAGTGGACCTGGTTAAATACATTGCTGCACAGGGGATATAAGCCATGAAGATGACCCTGCGTGATTTGGATGTCGCTGGAAAGCGGGTTTTTGTCCGGGTGGACTTCAATGTGCCTCTGGATGACGAGGGCAGGATCACCGATGACACCCGAATCAGAGCGGCTCTCCCCACCATCCGGTACTTACTGGATAAGGGAGCCAAGGTGATTCTGGCCTCCCACTTAGGGCGGCCTAAGGGTACGGTCGTCCCTGAGCTGAGGATGGACCCGGTGGCCCAGCGGCTCTCTGATTTGCTGGGGAAAGAGGTCCTGAAAGCCAATGATTGCATCGGCCCAGAGGTAAACGAAGCCGCAGCCAGGTTGGAGCCTGGGGAGGTGCTTCTCTTGGAGAACCTTCGCTTCCATCCGGAAGAGAAGAAAAATGACCCGGAATTCGCCCATGAATTGGCCCAGTTAGCGGACCTATACGTCAATGATGCCTTTGGCACAGCCCACAGAGCCCACGCCTCCACGGTTGGTGTGCCCAGACTCTTGCCGGCTGCAGCGGGTTTCTTGTTGGAGAGAGAGATCAAGGTGCTAGGTGAAGCCCTCCAGAACCCCAAACGCCCCTTTGTGGTGATCCTAGGGGGTAAGAAAGTAGCTGACAAAATTGGGGTCATCCGGAACATGCTGACCAAAGTAGACTCTCTGCTGATCGGCGGCGGAATGGCTTACACCTTCCTGAAGGCCCAAGGTTATGAGGTGGGAGACTCTATTGTCGACAGCGAGCACCTGGATTTCGCTGTAGAGATGCTGCATCTGGCCAAAGAGCGGGAGGTAAGAGTGCTTCTGCCGGTGGATGTGGTGGTGGCCTCTGAGTTTTCTGCTGAGGCCGAGAGGAAGGAGGTCCCGGTGGATGCCATCCCCGAGGGCTGGCAGGGGCTAGATATCGGCTCTCGGACCAGAGAGCTCTTTTCCCAGGCGGTCCAGGAGGCCGGCCTGGTCATCTGGAACGGCCCGGTGGGAGTCTTTGAGCTAGAGCCCTTTGCAGCCGGGTCGAGAGCCGTGGCTTGTGCCTTGGCTGACTCCAAGGCCGAGTCCATCATCGGCGGTGGAGATACGGCAGCTGCCATTGCCGCCTTCGGCTTGACGGAGCGAATGACCCATGTTTCCACTGGCGGCGGTGCTTCCCTGGAGTTCTTGGAAGGCAAGGAGCTTCCGGGTATTGCCGCCTTGAGCGAAAAAAACTAACCAGGGGATGATTTTCATGGAGGAAAAGACGACCGGCCGCACCCCTTTGATCGCCGGCAACTGGAAGATGAACCTTCAGGTCACCCAGGCTGTGGACCTGGTGGAGAAGCTTGTGGCCAAGGATGTGGTGGGTCACGGTGTGGAGGTCTTGGTCTGCCCGCCTTTTACTGCTCTCTATGCGGTGAGCAGAGTGGTGAACCCGGCCGGAATCAAGCTAGGGGCCCAAAACATGCACTGGGAGGAAGCCGGAGCCTTCACCGGGGAAATAGCCCCGGGGATGCTGGCTGAAATTGGCTGCCAGTATGTGATTATCGGTCACTCCGAGCGGCGTCAGTACTTTGGTGAGACTGATGCGACCGTTAACAAAAAGGTGAAGGCAGCCCTAATTAACAGGCTCACCCCCATCATCTGTGTCGGTGAAACTCTAGAGCAGCGGGAGGAAGGCTTGACCGACCGGTTGATTCGGGACCAAGTAAAAGCAGCCCTGTTGGGTCTAGATCCTGAGGACGTCCTCAAGGTGGTCTTTGCCTACGAGCCCATCTGGGCCATCGGTACAGGTAAGACCGCTGAGGGCTGTGAAGCCAACAGGGTCTGCCGGCTGATTAGGGAGACGGTCGGCGAAATAAATGCAGAAGCCTCAAGCTGGGTACGGATACTTTACGGGGGGAGCGTCAAACCTACCAATTATGCGGACTTTGCCGCCCAACCGGATATCGACGGAGCACTGGTTGGCGGGGCCAGTTTGCAGGCTGAACAGTTCGCAGAGATAGTGAGGGTGGCTGCAGAATGAGCTCTCAAATACGTCCACGTCCAGTGGCCCTGATCGTCTTGGACGGTTGGGGCCTTAGTGATGCCGTGGATGGCAATGCCATCGCCCAGGCCAAGACTCCTAATATCGACCGGCTCTTTGCCACCTACCCCCATGCCAGGTTGGCGGCCTCAGGTAGAGAAGTTGGGGTCATGGACGGCCAGATGGGGGACTCCAACATCGGGCACCTTAACCTCGGCGCCGGGCGCATCGTCTACCAAGATCTGGTGCGCATCAACAAGGCCATCGAAGAGCGGGATTTCTTCAGCAACGAGGCCATCCAAGGGGCCATGCGCTATGCCCGGGATAAGGGGACCAAGCTACACCTGATGGGGTTGGTTTCACCAGGAGGGGTGCACAGCCATTCAGACCACTTGTACGCTCTTTTGCAGATGGCTGCAGACTACCAGGTGCAAAATGTCTACGTGCACGCCTTTTTGGACGGCAGGGATGTCCCCCCGACCAGCGCTAAAGAATACATCCAGGATTTGTTGGACCAGGCGGAAAGGATAGGAGTCGGTCAAGTGGCGTCCGTCTGCGGCCGCTACTATGCCATGGACCGGGACAATCGTTGGGACCGCACTGAAAAGGCCTATCGGGCTCTGGTTTTCGGTGAAGGACGGCAAGCCGGGTCGGCTCTGGAGGCGGTGGAAACTGCTTATAAGGGTGGAGAGACCGACGAGTTTGTAGTGCCCACCGTTATCGTCAAAAATGGGAAACCTGTGGCCACCATCGAATCTGATGATGCCGTCATCTTCTTTAATTTCCGCTATGACCGGGCTCGCCAGTTAACCCGGGCTTTCACCGAGGAGGGTTTCCATGAGTTTCCGGTAGCAGACTTACCGGGCCTGTACTTTGTCTGTATGACCCAGTACGATGAGAAGATCAAGGTACCGGTGGCTTTCGGTCCGGCTGATTTAGAAGATACCTTAGGTGAGGTTCTCAGCAAGTACGGTCTCCGTCAGCTCAGGATCGCGGAGACCGAGAAGTACGCCCATGTGACCTTTTTCTTCAACGGTGGAAGGGAGACGCCAAACCCCGGTGAAGACCGGGTGCTGATTCCTTCGCCGCTGGTGGCCACCTATGACCTTCAGCCGGAGATGAGCGCCTACAAAATCACTGAGCGGGTCAAAAAGGAGATTGCCTCCGGCAAGTATGATGTCATCATCATGAACTATGCCAATTTGGATATGGTGGGTCACACCGGGGATTTTCAGGCCACGGTCAAGGCGGTGGAGGCGGTGGACGACTGTGTGGGTCAGGTTGTTCAGGCAGTGCTTGAAGCAGGCGGCGAGCTCCTCGTCACCGGTGACCACGGCAATGCGGAGAAGATGGTGGACCCGGAGACCGGTCAGCCTCACACGGCCCACACACCTAATAAGGTGCCGGTGATTTACGTGGGAGGCCGAAAGGTCAGCCTCTCTGACGGAAAACTGGGTGATGTAGCGCCCACGCTCTTGGAGATCTTGGGACTGCCCAAACCGCCGGCGATGACCGGGGAGTCACTCTTTAAAAAGTAGAGCACAAGGAGGAGTCAATTATGGAGATTACTGAGGTATACGCACGAGAAATCTTGGATTCCCGGGGCAACCCTACGGTGGAGGTAGAGGTCTGGACTGCATCGGGAGCGATGGGCCGGGCGGCGGTACCCTCCGGAGCTTCCACCGGGGCCTTTGAGGCCGTGGAGTTGAGAGACGGTGATAAAGACCGCTACAAAGGGAAAGGTGTTACCAAGGCGGTAGAAAACGTTAATAAAGAGATTGGACCGGCTATCTTGGGTCTGGAAGTCAGCGACCAGGCCGCTATTGACCAGGAACTTATTGAGTTGGACGGCACGCCGAATAAAGGACGCCTGGGGGCCAATGCCATCTTAGGTGTTTCCCTGGCGGTGGCTAAAGCGGCAGCCGCTGAGAGCGGGCTTCCCCTGTACCGGTATCTTGGCGGCGCCAGCGCTAAGACCCTCCCAGTGCCGATGATGAACATCTTGAACGGCGGCAAACACGCTGATAACAATGTGGACATCCAGGAGTTCATGATTATGCCGGTTGGGGCTGAAACCTTCAGCGAATGCCTGCGTATGGGGGTTGAGGTTTTTCATTCCCTGAAAGGCGTCCTCAAAGCTAAGGGTTTAAGCACTGCCGTCGGCGATGAGGGCGGTTTTGCTCCCAACCTCTCATCCAATGAAGAGGCCCTGGAGGTGATTATGGAGGCCATTTCCAAAGCCGGCTACAAACCAGGAGATGATGTGGCTCTGGCCCTGGATGTGGCTTCCACTGAGCTGTTCAAGGACGGCAAGTACGAATTCGCTGGGGAAGGGAAGAGCTTTTCCACAGCAGAAGTCATCGAGTTCTACTCAAAGCTGGTGGAGAAATACCCGATTGTTTCCATTGAGGACCCCCTCAGTGAAGAGGAGTGGAAGGCTTGGGCTGAGCTCACTAAAGCCTTGGGAAACAAGGTCCAGCTGGTAGGGGACGACCTCTTCGTCACCAATACTGAGCGTCTGCGTAAGGGCATCGCCGAGGGCGTGGCCAACTCCATCCTAATTAAGGTCAATCAGATCGGCACTTTGACCGAAACCCTGGAAGCCATCGAAACTGCCAAACGGGCCGGATACACCGCCGTTGTTTCTCACCGGAGCGGCGAAACTGAGGATACCACCATTGCCGACCTGGCTGTGGCGACCAACGCCGGCCAGATCAAGACCGGTGCCCCTTCACGGACAGACCGGGTCGCTAAGTACAATCAGCTGCTTAGGATCGAGGATGAGTTGGATGCTGTGGCTGCTTTTTTAGGCTGGGAGGCCTTCTACAACCTGAGGTAGCCTAGGCTTGGCAGCCAGTATCAAGTGTGGTATACTGGCAAAAGAACGCCACTGAGGAGGATACAAGCGGCAATGAAGACTTTTGTTTATATCTTCCAGGTTTTAGTTTCCATTGCACTGATTGTGGTTGTGACCATGCAGTCCAGTAAAGGCGAAGGATTGGGGGCAATCGGCGGGGGTGCCCAACTCTTCTTCAATAAGGAGAAGGGTTTGGATGCATTGTTGACCAGGCTTACCACCATATTGGCGGTAGTGTTCATGGTTTCATCCATTGTGACCTCGTTCTGGCACTAATGGTCCGGCCAAATGGATGCAGGAAATATGCGCTTAACAGCGCATTTTTCTTTATAGGGTTATAAAGAGTATGGAGGGATCGCCTTGATTAGCAGGGAAGAAGCTTTGGTGGCAGTGAAGAAGCATGTCAAGAACAAGAACCTAATCAAACACATGCTGGCAGTGGAGGCCATTATGAAGGGCTTGGCAGAGCACTTTGATGAAAACCCGGAACGCTGGGGTCTCGCCGGCCTGCTGCATGATATCGATTATGACCAGACCGCCCAAGACCCGGAGGCCCACAGCATCCTCGGTGCCAAGATGTTGGAAGACATGGGGGTAGACCGGGATATTGTCTATGCAGTCAAGGCCCACAACGAGGTTCACGGCTTACCTCGGAACCGGAAAATGGACAAAGCGTTGTACGCTGCCGATCCCTTGAGCGGCCTGATTGTGGCTGCTGCCCTTATTCACCCCGACAAGAAGCTGAGCTCCATTGATGTGGGTTTCGTTATGAACCGGTTCGGGGAAAAATCTTTTGCTAGAGGTGCGAACAGGGAGCAGATCAAGTCTTGCAGTGAGTTGGGGCTGGAATTGGAGGAGTTCATTGACATCGGCCTCAAGAGCATGCAGGCGATCAGCGATGAGCTTGGCCTCTAAAAGGAGGATACACCAGTGGCGGAGACAGTCCGTACACTAGCCACTAACCGTAAAGCCAAACATGATTATCATATCTTGGAAACCATGGAGGCCGGAATTGTTCTCAAAGGAACGGAGATCAAATCAGTCCGGAACGGCCGGGTAAACCTAAAGGACAGTTTCGCTCGGATTGAGGGGGGCGAGATCATCCTCTACAACATGCACATCAGCCCCTACGATTACGGCAACCGGGAGAACCATGACCCCTTACGCCCGCGAAAACTTTTGATGCACAAAGCGGAAATCAGGCGTTTAGTCGGTAAGACCCAGGAAAAAGGGTTGACCTTGATACCTCTTTCGATCTACATCAAAAACGGGTACGCCAAGGTTGAGTTAGCTCTGGCCAAAGGTAAGAAGCTCTATGACAAAAGGGAGGATCTCAAACGCAAACAGATCAACCGGGAGATTGAACGGGCTTTCAGCGATCGGAACAGGTTTTGAGGGGTCAAAAAAGGGTTTTATAAGGAGACTAGCTTAAGTAGCCAGTCTCCTTTTTTATCCCCTATTTATTATGGCAATCTCGGCAGAGCTGCCCCTGATCCATCTTGTCGCGTAGGAAATACTCATAGCCTTTAGCGTTATGAGTATCATGGCAACTGGTGCAGCCGATTAAGTTTTTCTCTCCGTAAAAGACTATCCCCTTGGCTTTGGCTTCTTTGATTGGGACAAAATCGCCTGAGTCAACAGGCATTGGAACGTCCACCGGGTGGTGGTAAGTGAAATCTTTGATGAATTTCTTATTCACCTTACTCTCACTTTCATTGGTGGCCTGGGAATGGCAGGCCAAGCAGACCCTGGATGCCTTAACCTGTACCTCTTTACCGTTTATGGTGGCTTTCGGGGGACTGTTTACATACCGGTGGCAAGGAGTGCAGATCTTGCCGCTCTCCCGAAAAGGATTGCTGGGGTCATCCCGGGAGAAGTCGTGTTTTGTCCCCGGTAGGCCGGCAGCGAGGGCAAAGGTAGCGCAGAAGAGCACCACAAGCAAGACACTTGTACTGATACGCAGAGACTGTCGCATGTTTTCACCTCCCTCTAAAGATCTGCCAAAAGGCACTACTATTTTACGTAGACCAGTGGATTTGATTCTCTAACCTGGATAAAAATACCTTTTAATTGGTTATATCAGGTTGAATATAAATGTAAGTGATGGTAAAATGTAACATGTATAAACTTTCCATAGGGAGGAGTAGAATCATGCGCAAAGTTGGTCTCATTTCCTTTCTTACCCTCATGGCTGTAGTTTGCTTGGGGGCTACAGTCCTTGGGGCAGGAGCCCACGACTACGTTGGTTGCACCGGATGTCATAACATCCACTATGCTGTCGCTGAGAAGGCTTTTGGGGTAGACAACACTCAAACCACCAACCCCAGGGACGGTAAGTTGGACGGAGTCTCCGCTCTCTGTCTCGGTTGTCACCAGACCCCGGAGAACGGTGGGCAAGGTTTCATGCCGATTTTCTTGACCACTACTCACCCAGTAGGCGTTGTCCCCAACGAAAAGATAGCTCACTTAAGCGACCATCTACTGGTTAACGGAGTCCTCGAATGCACCAGCTGCCACGAGCCTCATCCCTCGAACCCCAATTACAAGTACTTACGGGTTGCTACCGATGAAGGCGCAGCTATGGACAAATTCTGTGCTCTCTGCCATCCAGCCAAAGTTGATCTCATGGGCAATTACGGCCTGGGTCAAGAACAGTTGCCGGTCTTCTCGTCCATGAATGAGGCTGCCGGTGCTGGCGAGTTTACCCAGGATGAGGTGATCATTCACAACGAGACACCCAAGTACATCGTTCCTCAGGCCACAGAGTAGGCAGAGTAACGTAGAATTTTTTGATGGGATCTGACAAGGAGGGCATTTCGCCCTCCTTGTTTTGTCAGCCTGAAGGTGATATAATAAAGGTCCAAAGGTGAATATGGGGGCGCTTGGAATCGACGGGGAGAGTGGAGGCTAGAGTAGCGAGCCGAGTTTCTCCGCCAGACTCGTTAAACGGGCGGTACGGCTTACAAATGCCGACTATGATTACGCATTAGCTGCTTAATAGAATTTAAGTAGCCGTCCTCTCCAGGTTTGTCGGCGGCTTGGATGTAGGGCGTCATTATAGCCGACTACCGTCTTCCTGGCTCTCGGCGGGAAAGACGGGAAACCGCACCGGGATAGCTGTTCTGATCGCCTGCCTATCGACAGTCAGGACAGCGAAACTTAATCGATAGGCTGCGCTCGGAGAAGCTCTGGTCGATACCTCTTCGGACGTGGGTTCGACTCCCACCGCCTCCACCATGATTATCCGAAATGCCAGAAAATTTCAGGATGACCTCTATATCGTCCCTACGGACGATCACTTTTTCTACATAGACGTTAATAAGATGCTGGCTATTGTGTAATATTGCTGTAGCTTATTGGGAGGGCAAAAATACCTGGCCAATAAAAAACTGCCGAGTTATCTCGGCAGTTTTTTGCAACAATGCTCTTACATCAATGTTACTAGTTTATAGAAACATTGGTTGCTTGTAGCCCTTTTTGTCCTTGGGTTACTTCGAACGTAACATGTTGACCTTCTTCAAGAGATTTGAAGCCATTACCGGCAATGCCTGAAAAATGGACAAATACATCTTCCTTGCCATTCTCACGTTCGATAAACCCGTAGCCTTTTTCGCTGTTAAACCATTTCACGATACCTTGCTCTTTAGTGTTAATACTAAATTCCTCCTAAATTTCTGGCTTCAGCCAGCATTGTATTACAAGCATATCAGTTAAAGCGCATTATGTCAACAGATTTTTGCAGGTATGTCAAGCGTCAGTGATTTTGTCACCTAAAACTGGTCTGTGATTATGTCACCG
>JACDOJ010000039.1 GCA_017656135.1 Bacillota bacterium
TCCTGGCCATCCCTGTGCTGGTCATGTCCATCACCAGCTTCATCACCGGCAGGCTGGTGAAAAAACAGGTTTACTTGATGAAGAACCTGACCTGGATCGGTTTAACCATCTCCGGCGCCGGGCTGTTATCCCTGGGACTGATTAAGACCACTTGGTACCTGTTTTTAGCCGTCTCCATTGTCGGGTTAGGCAACGGCCTGGCACTGCCTTCGTTGAACTATTTAATCACTAGCAGCACCAGCGATGAAAAGCGTGGCATCATCACCTCAAGCTATGGGGCGGTCAGGTTCTTTGGGGTTGCTCTGGGCCCTCCCCTCTTTGGAATAGGTTTAGAGTGGTCAAAGGTGGGGCTTTTTGTGGTCGCCGGAATTCTTGGGTTGGCAAGCGCAGCCCTGGTCCTTATCTTCATCGATCCTAAAAGACTGGTCACCGAAGACTCGGTGGCATAATTTACCCCCTAGTGGCCAAGAGAATGAGCAGTACCCCAAGGGCGATGTAAATAAGTTTAAAGGGGCTAACCCTACCGACTATTCCGGCAAGGCCCAGGGTTGCTGCGGTCAACATCATCAGCGGGCCGATCATTCCCAGCACCGCATTAATTTGCAATGCTTTGTTGACCTGCCCGGATTTCAACATCAGAAGAGCTGCGCAGACTTCCAGCATACCGGCAATGAAGCGAACAGCCGCCATACCCCGGACGGCAGTGATCTCTTCCAACACCTTCCATCACCTACCCTGCCAGGTTTATAAGCATCAACAACATGGCGGTGATCCCCGCTGCAGCCAGAGGCCCCACAGGAATTCCGTGGAAAAGGGCAACACCTAAGATGGTGCCGGTGAGGAGCCCGACGATGACTTCCGGCGAGGTCTGCAGCAGGACGACCCCTTTTTGATTCATGTAGGAAGCGAGAATACCTCCGCAGACCGCGATTAAGCCAGGAACCGTCAACAAGGATGTGAAAATGTCCTTGAAAGTGATCTGGCCGGAATTAAAGGGGTGTAGAACTGCTATAACCAGAAGGATAAGACCGAGTTCCAAAGAGCGGCGCTCCAGTACGCCCAAGAGGTACTGAAACTTCAAAACCCTCAAAACTAGCAGGGTACAGGCTCCGGCAGTGATCAAGCGGTTGTTGGAGATTATACCGAGGGCGATGATGAAGAGTAGGATGATGCTGCCTTCATTCACCTGTAAACCCTCCCCTGCAAAACCAATAGGCTTCACAGGCATATTATTAGATTGATTTCCGGGATATGCTCCTTGCAGGAAGCAGGTCGATGAAGGCCTCAAGCCTGGTCTGTAGCCCGGCCTCGGCGGTGTGTTCATCCACGAACAGGGTTAAGACAGGCAAAGACAGGTCGGCGCTCACCTGGGGAAGCACTGATTCCGCCACGATCTCAGGCATGCAGGTCAGAGGGGCTATTTGAATGACCCCGGCTACCCCTTCCCGGCAAAGCTCAATAGTGTGCCCGACACTCTCCAAGCCGTGGCCTCCGACAAAGTGTTTCAGGTAGGGGGCGGCGAGTTTTTCCAGTTCCAGCCGCAAACGACGCTTTTTCTTCTTATTCAAAGTCAGGTGTTCTCCAATCCAGTGACTGAGCCGGAGTTTACGCCGAACCTCTACCCCCAGTGATCCCAGGCGCCTGAGGAGGTCCTGGTTGGCGGCGGGTTCTAAGACGGTGTAGATCTCTCCCACCACGCCAACCTGAAGGTTAGCCCTCTGCCCATTTCTGAGGTCTTGGAGGTCTCCAAGCGTAGCCATGGTGAGTCGCTGGATGCCGCTGGTTGTTGTGGTCTGATCCAACTGCGCCAAAAAGTCCCGGAAAATACGGTCAGCCTGGCCAGAGAAAGGCTCCACCGGCCTGGTTCTTTCTACCTCTTCCTCTACCCAGTCGATGGCTTTGACTTTTTGCCAACCTAGGATCCAGCCCCGCCTGATTGCGGCCACCGGCAGCCCGCCCAGTAGACTGCGAATCTGCTTCAGAAAGTCAGGCCAACCTGATTGAGGCGGCTCTAAAACCAGCATCTCGAAATTACACCCTAAGTCCGTGAGGATTTCCCGCTGAACCTGAGCGTAATAGCCGAAACGGCAGGGACCGCAGCCGCCAGCCATGATAATTAATTCTGCCCCTCTTTCCAAAGCCTCCAAGAAATTCCCCAGAGTAATTTTTAGCGGCAGACAAGCAAACTCCGGCGAGTTGGCGATCCCCAACTCCAGGGTTCTTTTGGTGATTGGCGGAGGTGGGACAACCTCCAGATCCACCTCACGAAGCAGGGCGTTAAGAACTATGTTTAAGGTCCCCATGTGGGGATAGGTGACTTTCACTGACAACCGCTCCTTCCGGCCCCAGCCGCTCTGAACTGGATCATATCCAAGAAGGCTTCAACTCTGGTTCTGAAGCCCGCTTCCCCGGTGTGTTCATCCACCGTCAGAAGCATGAAGGGGATATCCGATTCTCGCTTGGTCAGTCGTTCAATCAGGTCTCCGGTCAAGGAGTCGGTTCCACACCCAAAAGAGACGATGTGGATGATGCCGTCCACCAGCTTCCGCTGGTACCAGAGGCGGGCTGCTCCAATCATTCTCCGGCCGTAAGTCCAAAACAGGTCTTTAGGCAGCTGGCGAGCAATCCGGTTGAGTAACCTGATCTCGTGGTTCACCGGAGTGAGAACCCCATAACCTGAAAGACGCAGGAGCTCAAAGAGGTTCATGTTGATAATCTGATCGAACATAGTGTAAGGATGGCCGATGACACCGATCTTGACCTGGTTCTGAGTGCTTGGCTTGGGCAGAGGCTCTGAATCCAAAGCTTCCCAAGGCAAATACCCCTGGTGTAGCCGGGCCCGGTACCCTCTCTCGGCCAATAAACCTCTGAACAGGGCAGAAGCTACTCGCGTTGGGGAGTATATCCCCAATCGGTACTCAATCTCCACTGCCGCCTGCCAAAGCCTCTGCCAGTACTCTTTAGGGTTGCGTAGGTCAACGGTGGGCTCAATAACCCCTTGAACTCCCAGTCCCCGGACGATATCCGGAAGCCCCATGAACTTTGGACAGATGTACGAGTTTGGCTCAATACTAACCAGACGGGGTAAAAAAATGAAGTCGCACTTGCCTTGAAGCTCCAAGATGTGCCCGTACATAATCTTTATCGGTAGGCAGGTTTCATCCACAGCCGCTGAAGCTCCGGCATTGAGGGTCTCTTTCGAGGTGGGTTGGGAAGTGATGACCTCACATCCTAAGCTTGTAAAAAACTCTCTCCAGAGCGGAAACAGTTCGTAAAACAATAGGGCTCGTGGTATCCCCACAGCCGGCATAGCACTCCTCCTTTAAGAACTCGACCGTTTTAAGATGAACTCCACAGCCTTGGTGGTGACCGGAGCCCCTTTGGTCCAGTCATCATGATGTCCCATTTTGCCTGGATCACCTATTCCCACCACCACCGGCACCCGGCTGTAGTTTAAGGCATCGACTGTATCCCCTATGAGAACACCAGGGACATCTACCTGCTCTTCTCCGCCTTTATCCACAGCCCCCCGGATTATTCGCCCGTCTCGGGTGATGGAATACTGGACAGAGACGCCCTGCACGTTTTCTGTGGCCGAAGCCACGGCAACAACCCCCAAAACCTGAATGCTTTCGTCATTTAAGAGCTCCTCCAAAACCTTTTCTCCTTTTCCCTTGTGGGCATTGCCGTCATCATCGACCATTACCAGCACGGGATCATAGGGGGTCTGGTGAATGAGATCGACAATTTCAGCTGCCGGAAGCAGCGTAGGGTTTCCGTAACTTGTGGAGATACAACGACCGCCGACATTTTGGGCAGCCGTCTCTACCGCTTTGCGAGCGATGCGATCTCCGTCTGTAACAATAATCACCCGTTTCTTGGCCATCATTCTCCCTTTCCAATCTGGGGTCGACCTTAGGGTAGTATAGCTTAAAATGCCAGCTCATATGTACTGAATGAAACTCAAATCAGGAGGGAAACTAGAGGTAGCCGGCGAGATTAGGAGGTGAACCAAATGGAGTGGTTAGGACATATACTGAGATTTATTGCCTCTGCAGTGGTGCTGATGTTCTTGGGATTTCTGCTCCCGGGCTTTAGTTCCTTGACCTTTGGTCAAGCCCTTATCGCCGCAGGTGTTATCACGGCCCTGGGCTACCTGGTTCAAGCATTGATGGGTAGGAACATTTCAGCTTACAGCCGGGGGATTACTGGATTCCTGGTCTCAGCGGTAGTCATCTATGCTGCCCAGTTTCTGGTCCCTGGACTCCAGGTGAGCATCATTGGTGCACTGCTGGCTGCCTTCGTGGTTGGAATTATCGATTTGTTTGTGCCGACCACGGTTAGGTAGAAAAGTGACTCTTAGATTGAACGACCGGCAAGTCAGAGAACGGCTTGTCGGTCATTCAATATTTGTTACTTTCGAGGCTGAAAGAGCAGAGCAAAGAGAAAGCCGAAAACAATAGCCGCTGCAATGGCGCCTCCGGCCAGCCGGAAAACCCCACTGAATATCCCTGGAAGGCCGCTTTCAAGCAAAGCCTCGTAGACACCTTGGGTCAAGACATACCCGAAGTTGGAAACCGGCAGACTGGCGCCGGCACCGGTGAGCTTGACAAGAGGTTCATACAGGCCTAAAGCAGTTAGAACGCTGCCGCCTACAACAAACAAAACCATAACATGACCCATAGACAGTTTGGTACTGTCATAGATGATTTGGCCGATTGTGACAATTACACCGCCTACCAAAAATGCTACCAGATAGTCCACTAGATCACCTCAATTGCCACAGCATGGCAAATACAGGGAATTGTCTCGTTCTGTTGGGTACTCAGGGGGCTATGCAGGGCTCCGGTTCCGGCAAGTAAAACCTTCTTGACCTCACCACGCAGCATTTTCGGGTAGAAATGGCTACCAAACCCAACGGCCAGGGCAGCACACCCACTCCCCCCGGCATGAACATCCTCATCTTCGGCATAAATGGAGGCTCCACAGTCAATATGATTGCCCGCCAAGGGGAAACCGGCCTGTTCCATTAGTTCAGCCAGGATACTAGAACCCACTTTGCCGAGGTCACCGGTGATGATCAAGTCGTAGTCTGAAGGGTTTTTGGCCAGATCTCTGAAGTGGGCGGTCAAGGTGTCTGCGGCTGCCGGTGCCATAGCCGAACCCATATCATTGGAGTCTTTTGCCCCCATATCCACCACTTTTCCTACAGTGGCAAAGGTCACCTTGGGGCTTTTATCACCCCTGCCCAGGAGAATGCTCCCACAACCGGTTACCGTCCACTGGGCAGTAGGTGGCCGTTGGACACCTAACTCAATGGGGAAACGGTACTGCCGTTCCACGGATTTATTGTGGCTAGATGCGGCAGCAATTACTTTTTCCCCGTAATCGCCATCTACCAGCATAGCCGCCAGAATCATAGCTTCTGCGATGGTAGAACAAGCGCCATAGAGCCCGAAAAAGGAGATTGGGAAAGCTGCGGCGGCAAAATTGGCTGAAGTGATCTGGTTCAACAAGTCTCCGGCCAGCAAAAAATCAATATCACTGGGTTGTAACTTGCTCTTGGCCAGGAGCTGGCTCACGGCTTCGATGACCAGTTTCCGCTCCGCCTTTTCCCAGGTCTTTTCCCCGTACTTTTCGTCATCAATTACGGTATCGAACTCGGACCCCCAGGGACCCCGACCCTCCATAGGCCCAACTATTGAGAAAGTCTCCAGGACGCTGGGGGTTGAGGAAAAAGTAACTGTCTGCTTACCTACAAATTTACCTGCCATTGGTTCACCCCCAGAGCAACCATTTTACCAAGCCTGCCAGAATGGCACTGGTGACTCCGTAAGTAATGACGGGTCCGGCAATCTTGTACATCTGAGCCGCCATCCCCAGAACATAACCTTCGGATTTAAAGTCCATGGCTGCTGAGACAATGGTATTGGCGAAACCGGTAATGGGTAAAGCCGACCCGGCACCGCCAATTTTGGCCAAGTTGTCGTATATGCCTAATCCAGTCAACAGGGCCCCTAAGAAGATCATGGTGATAGCGGTGTAGGCTCCCGCTTCCGATTCAGCCATTCCGGTACTCAGATAGAAATTGGTCACGCCTTGTCCTAAAGCAGAGATGGCGCCACCAACCAAAAAAGCCCGGAGACTGTTTCCTAAGTAATCCGGTTTGGGAATGTGTTTTTTAGCCAGTTGTTGATAGGCCTGCTGCTGTGACTTGTTAGCCACTCCTGTCCCTCCTGATAATAAACGAGCACCATTGCTAGTGCCCGTGTCTAGGTAAACCCATTCAATTACTTACTTGCCATCCACTTTGAAGGCGACATGGACATCACACTTATAGTCAGTGATCTTGCCATCCTCCACATCGCAGGTGAAGTTCAAGACCTCCACTCCGGAGATGTTTCGCACTGTCTTGCTGGCCTCACTGACCGCGTTTTGAATAGCATCTTCCCAGTTTTCTTTGGATTCTCCTACCAGCTCAATAACTTTAACGACCAAAAGCTCACACCCTTTCTATGCTCCGTTTTCGTTAAGTAGTGTGATAGAAACGATACCTTTTAATACCCCAGAAAATAAAAAAAAGCGCCTACTTGAGGCGCTAAGCCTTCGAACCTGCTCTTGGGTCAGCGAGGTTGTACAATCAGTTTAATGGCCGTGCGTTCTTCACCATCAATCATAATGTCTGTAAAAGCGGGGATGCAGACAAGATCCATACCGCTTGGCGCAACGAATCCTCTGGCTATGGCAACCGCCTTGACAGCCTGGTTCAGGGCCCCTGCTCCGATTGCTTGGATCTCCGCTACTCCACGCTCCCGAAGTACTCCTGCTAAAGCTCCTGCAACTGAATTTGGACTTGATTTTGCCGAGACCTTCAATACTTCCATGACTCAGACCCGCTCCCCCTTCTGTAATGTTCCATACTATGATAATAATGGATATGTATAGAATTATTTGGCAGTTCCGAAAATCCTTTTTTTATCAGAAAAAATATTTAAATTACCCTTTCCGTAAGGAATATCCGCTCAATGGTCTCGGCTTGGGCGGAATTCAGGTCAAAGGTTATCACCACTCCCTGGAGAGTGTAGGGACCTTTCTCCACTTCAAAACGGGTAGGCATCTGGTTCAGGAACTTGTTAATTATCGTTGAACGTTTCATTCCCAGAATCGAGTTAAAGGGGCCAGTCATACCGACGTCAGTGATGTAGGCAGTTCCCTGTTCCAACACCCGGTTATCAGCGGTCTGAATATGGGTGTGAGTACCCAGAACAGCACTTACCCGTCCATCCAGAAACCAGCCTAAAGCCACTTTTTCGGCGGTAGCTTCGGCATGGAAATCCACGATAATTAAATCGGCCTCCTGCAATTTGTTCTCTATAAGATCGTGAGCTACTCGAAAGGGGTCATCGGTACCGGTCAGAAAAACCCGACCCGAAAGGTTCAAGAGCCCCACTTTACACTGAGGCGTCTCGTGAAGCAGATAACCCCGGCCAGGCACCCCAGGGGGGTAATTGGCTGGACGGATAAGATATGGACATTCATCGATAAACTGGTAGGAATCTTTCTTATCCCAGATGTGATTGCCACTGGTCATTAAATCAATACCTGCGGCATGTAGCTCTTCGGCTACTTTTTTGGTAATCCCAAAGCCACCGGCGGCGTTTTCGACGTTGGCAATCACCAAATCCAACTTGTACTGCTCTTTAAGAGCAGGCAACTCAGTCCGGACCCCCCGTCTCCCTGGGCGGCCCACAATGTCTCCGATGAACAAAACTCTAAACTTTGACATGATCTACTCCCTTCTTGCCTAATATGCCTTCGATGCAAGAAAGGGATAATCCTTGTTAACTGGTCTTGTTATACACGAAAACCCGGCCGTTTTCCCGAAAACCGATCAAATCCCTGGGCAGAATATCAAATTTAGTATCCTCCAGCATGTTCTCGATGATCTCATCCTGCATGTCTTGTTCTTCCTTTGGGCTGTCGGTGAAATCATCTAGAACCAGCCTTTCCCCAAACTCGGCGGCAACCAAGGAAGTGATCAAGGCAATTTCTTGCCTGGTCAAAGTGGTGTAATCCCGGCTGATCTCCAGGAGACTGAATTTTTCATCCGAGCTGAAATCGCACTGGAAAGAAGCTCCGGATAAGCGTTCCAACTGCCGGAAGGCTTCCAGAGACTCCATTAAACCTGCTTTAAACCGGAGAAAATCTTGCTCCGGTAAATCTCCCCGCAGAATATAGGTAAATTTAATACGGCCGTCACCGGGAGAAAGCTTGCAGGTAGCTACCTCTGGATACCTCACCAAAATGGAGACCAACAAGCCTATACTATTCTGAACAGCATCACGGGTACTAGCTGATGAAGAATAACCGCGTGAGTTTACCATATGACTTCTCACCCCACTTACCTGGGTAAATGACTATTTCTGCAGCTGAGAATGAGTCTCCTGCAGTCTCTTATGGTGAAAAAACGGGTGCCCGCAGGCACCCGTAGCCCAACTTACTTGGCATAGTCCACAGCCCGGGTCTCGCGGATCACGGTCACCTTGATCTGACCGGGGTATTCCATTTCCGCTTCAATTTGTTTCACAATATCCCGGGCGAGTTTTGCAGCCATGGTATCGTCAATGATTTCTGGCCTAACCATGATTCTGATCTCACGCCCGGCCTGAATCGCATAGGCCTTCTCGACTCCCTGGTAGGAATCGGCAATGCTCTCCAACTTCTCCAGGCGCTTAATATAGGCCTCCAGAGTCTCGCGCCGGGCCCCTGGCCTGGCTGCTGATAAGGCATCAGCCGCTGCCACCAGCACGGCAATCAGAGTCTTAGGTTCGGTATCACCATGGTGTGAGGCGATCGCATCGATGACCGCCTCACTTTCCCGGTATTTCTTAGCCAATTCAACTCCGATTTGCACATGGGAGCCTTCCATTTCATGGTCAACGGCTTTGCCGATATCATGCAAAAGGCCGGCTCTCTTAGCTAAACCTTGGTCCAGGCCGAGTTCAGAAGCCATCATGCCTGCCAGGTGAGCCACTTCTATACTATGCTGCAAGACATTCTGTCCGTAACTAGTACGATACTTTAATCTGCCTAAGAGTCGAACCAGCTCCGAGTGAATATTGTTGACTCCACATTCAAGGGTTGCCTGTTCACCGGCTTCCCTGATGGAGCTTTCCACCTCTTTCTTGGCCTTGGCCACCATTTCTTCGATCCGGGCAGGATGGATACGACCGTCGGCGATCAGTTTCTCTAGAGCAATCCGGGCAATCTCCCGCCGAACGGGATCAAAACCGGACAAAATCACGGCCTCAGGGGTGTCATCGATGATCAAATCTATCCCGGTAGCATTCTCCAAAGCCCGAATATTCCGACCTTCTCTACCGATGATTCTTCCCTTCATTTCATCGCTGGGAAGGGCTACCACCGAGACCGTAGATTCAGTTACATGATCGGCGGCACACCTTTGGATGGCTGTGGAGATGATCTCTCTGGCTCGTTTTTCTGCTTCCTCTTTTGCCTTGGCTTCGTGTTCTTTGATCATTACTGCCATTTCATGCTTCAGTTCGTTCTCCATGGTCTGCAGCAAGAGCTCCCTGGCTTCGTTGCTGGTCATACCGGAAATCCGCTCTAACTCTGCCCGCTTTTGAGCATGAAGCGCATCGAGTTCTCGTTTTTTCGCTTCCAACTCTTGGCTTCGTTTCTGGAACTGGCTCTCCTTTTGCTCCAGAATCTCGGCCTTTCGGTCGAGCATCTCCTCTTTTTGCAGGAGGCGTTTCTCGGTACGCTGAAACTCAAGCCGGCGCTCTTTGCTCTCTTTTTCCAATTCGTTGCGGCCCTTAAGTAACTCTTCTTTAGCTTCCAAAACGGCCTCACGCTTAATGGATTCGGCCTCTTTTACGGCTTCTGAGATGATTTTCTCAGCTTCATCCCGAGCCAGACCGATCTTGCGTTTGGCCTGGTATTGGTAGAGTAAGTAACCGCAAAAAAAGGCAATAATTGCCACTACAATTATTAGCAGCCAAATGTACGCACTAATGCCACTCACCTCCCTATTTAGTTGTCAAGTTGCAAGGAAAAACTATCATATATTAACCTAATTGTATCTTTAGCGCTTTGGAGTGTCAAGAATCGGAAGTAGTCCCCTCTGTTCTCAAATCCTCTGCCACCCTGATTATGACCTCCGGGGAAAAACCCCTGCGTTCAAGCCATTTTTTTAGCTTTTGCATTCGTTTATAAGGGTCATTTTCAAGTTTTTCAAGAATAAGCCAGCGCCTTTGAGCCGCCGTCTTGGCCAATTCCAACTCTTTATCAGGGGTGTACTCGGCCAGAGCTTCTTCGATGATCTGGGGAGAAACCTCTTTCTCTCGCAACTCACACTGTAGTCGAAACCGTCCCATGGGCTTGGTAGCCTCGCGGCTCTTGACCCAGAGCCGGGAGAAGGCCAAATCATCCACCTCTCCTAGCCCGGCCAGGTGAGCCAGGACTTCTTCCACCAGATCAGGTTCAAAACCCTTACGGGCCAAGCGGTCGGCCAGTTCCCGGCGGGACCTAGGCCGGTAAGAAATCAGCCGCCACGCCGCTTCCAGGGCCTTGCCGAATTCTTTCTCAGACCCGCTCTTCTCCATTATTGAGCCTGCTCCTCAGCCTCCTGGACTTTAGAGGTTGGTAGGCCGTACTTTTCCCGGAGTTTCTGGTCAATCTCCCGGTAAACCTCAGGGTGTTCCACTAAATAGGCTTTGGCATTATCCCGGCCCTGACCTAGGCGCAGGTCCCCATAGGAATACCAAGAGCCTGATTTGGAGATGATGTCCTCCTTAGTGGCTAAGTCTAATACAGCGCCTTCTTTGGAGATGCCTTCACCGTACATGATATCGACTTCCGCATCCTTGAAGGGCGGAGCTACCTTATTCTTGACAACCTTGATCCTTACCCTGCTACCAATCATTTGGGTCCCTTGTTTCAAGGTTTCGATGCGCCGGACATCCATGCGAATAGATGAGTAGAACTTCAAGGCTCGACCACCTGGAGTTGTCTCTGGGTTGCCAAACATAACTCCCACTTTCTCTCGGAGCTGATTGATAAAGATGGCGCAGGTTTTAGATTTACTAATGGCACCGGTCAATTTCCGCAGAGCCTGAGACATCAACCTGGCCTGAAGTCCAACATGGGAATCACCCATCTCGCCTTCCAGTTCCGCTCTGGGTACCAAGGCAGCCACCGAGTCCACGACTATCACGTCAATGGCACCGCTACGTACCAGAGCCTCGGCAATTTCCAGAGCCTGTTCTCCGGTGTCAGGCTGGGAAACCAGCAGATTATCCAGGTCCACGCCAAGTCTACGGGCATATTCCGGTGAGAAGGCGTGTTCGGCATCGATAAACGCAGCTATACCTCCTAAACGCTGGGCTTCCGCTATGATGTGTAGAGCAACCGTGGTTTTACCGCTGGACTCAGGCCCGTAAATCTCCACCACCCTTCCCCGAGGCACTCCACCAACTCCTAAAGCGACATCAAGGTTGATAGCGCCTGTTGGGATGACATCCACATTTAAGGCAGCGACATCGCTACCCAGTTTCATTATCGAACCTTTACCAAACTGCCGTTCAATCTGGTTAATAGCCATTTCCAAGGCTTTTTCCTTTTGGTTTTCAACTGACTTCGCCATCAAGAGCCTCCTCTCTTTACTCCTGGCCTAACAGGGGCAATACAGACAACCGAGTGTACAGAGGACCTTTGAGAGTCAGATCGCTTTTCATCAAACAAAGGTGATCCACCGAAAAAGATGTCCAACTTATTTGAAAGAGCCTCCGGTCTACACCAGCCAGAGAAACCGTGCCCTGCCGGCGTTTAACCCTACCCAGGGTGAGATGGGGGTGAAACTCGTTATCGCCTTTAAAGCCTAAAGGCCGGAGGGCTGACCAGAGCCTGGTATTCACTTCCTGCAAGGCCTTGGCGCCTTCAGTGACACCAAGCCAGATCACCCGGGCCTTCTCCGGCGAAGGGAAGGCCCCCAATCCCGCTATTTCCACAAAAAAAGGAGACAAATCTGCTACGACAGCAGCAGTTGCCTCCGTTATTTCCGGGAGCCGTTCTTCAGGAAGATCACCTAAAAAAGCCAGGGTTAAATGGTACTGATGAGGACTTACCCACTTCACATGATCTGCCACGTCCTGCAGTAGACTTGCGGCAGAAGCGACGGCCTTTCTGGCTCCAACCGGTAAATTGATAGCAATAAAGGACCTAATCACGAGCAACTACAACTCTCTGCTTTTTGGACTCTGCTGCCTGTCTTCAGAAGAGTTCGTCGTAGAGGTGACATTTCCTTTTATCGCCTGACGATCCAGACTAAATCCGGTGCCATCTGGAGAAAACTCCAGATAATCCAGGGTCTTCAGCCTGTACTCTCCTTCTTTTTCTCGGAGATAGAGCAGCATTGCTGTATACGGACTGCCTTCCGCCTTTTGAAAACCCCTGAGGCCCTCAGCTCCGGTGGAACCGGCGTTGATCACAACGCTACCGTCCACCTCACTCCAACCGGCCTTGTGGTTGTGCCCGGTGAGAATCACCGGCACCAGTCCAGAGAGCTCTTGGGCGACTCGCCAGTTGTGAACCGCCAACAGGTCCGGCTGCTCCCGCTCTATCAATGAACGCAGCTGCTGTTGGTACTGGGCCAGTTCCCCGGGAGTAGAGTGAACATCATTGTCCTTTGCCGCCGGGTCCGGCAGGCCTGCCACCTCCAGCCCCAGAACTTCCACCGTACCGTTTAGAACCCGGACATTGGGAAGCCCAGCCAGTTCACGGCTGATCTGCGCTGAGTCGTGATTGCCGGCCACCCACAGGTAATCCACCTTCAAATCCGAGATGGCCTGGACCAGCTTGGCCTCTACCTTGGTGCCAAAGTCGGAGGTGTCTCCGGTGTCGATGACAAGATCCACCCCAAACTCCTGGACGACACCTTTGATCATCTCATAACCGGCAGGGTTGTTGTGTAAGTCACTCACATGCAGGACAACCAGGTCTGAAGGGTTCTCTTCCATTAGGAGTGATGCCCTTTGGGCTTTCTCACTCAGGGTCTCAATGCTTTCAGCCATCTGACCCAGCTTCTCTCCCCACTCGTTCATACCGCTCAAGGCCCGCTGAACAAAGGAGATCATCCAAGGGGCGTATTCCATGGCTCCGCTGAATTTGGGGTTTCCCAAAGCCTCAAGATTGTAATCAAGGTAGGCGGAGAACAGAGTTGCGGAGACCACCAAAAGTCCTACTAGCCCTCCGACTACCAGACTCCTCAACCGCCTAGGACCTGCCAGGAGATAGCCAAGAGCACCACCTGCTGCACTTAATGCCAGAACCTTTAAGAGCAAGTCTCTCAGAGCATCATTAGCCTTTGCCTCTATGCCAGAGAAAATGGTCTTCTGGGGCTGAGGCTGGTTTAGAAGCTCTTCCAGGGCGCCGAGGTCCACCGCATTGAGTTTGACCTCAAAAGTCACAGGACCCCGATGAGTCGTACCTTCAATGGCACCTACAGGAGGCAGTGAGATACGGGTTATCCCCGGGGCTTTGAGCCCTATGTCCAGAGTGACTTCAGTTGTAAACGGCATCATCGGCGTCTTAATGTCGGCAAAGCTGTTCACAGCCAGGATAGCGAAGAGAATAGCTGCTGCCACCGGGAGAAGCACTTTTAAAAACCGCATCTGACACACCTCCTTAAACTTGGTTCTTAACTCAGGAGGAGGCTCAAGGCAGCGTGAACCGTTTGGA
>JACDOJ010000040.1 GCA_017656135.1 Bacillota bacterium
CAATATCCCTATCTCATTCATTTGTGTTGTTCCATCTACACCCGATCCGGTAATGTAAAAGAAAGCGGGCGAAAAGCCCGCTCTCTAACGCTTAATCTCTAATCTTCGACTTCAAACCCGGGTATGAGCGATCCCTTATACTTCTTGTTCACAAAATCGACCACAGCCTGAGAATGATAGGCCCGGACCAGTTCTTTGAATATCGGTCGGTCTTCCTCGCCCTTGCGCACTGCAATGATGTTCACATACGGGGAATCAGGACCTTCCCGGTAGATCGGGTCTTTGGCAGGGTCTAAACCAGCTTCCACCGCATAATTAGTGTTAATTGCAGCTGCGTCTGCATCATCTAGAGCCCGAGGCAGCAGGGCAGCGTCTAGCTCCTTGAAAACGAGGTTTTTAGGATTTTCTACGATATCGTAGACTGTTGCCTCAATTCCTGCACCCGGCCGCAGTTTAATCAATCCCGCTTTTTCCAGTAGAACCAACACCCTGCCGCCATTGGTGGGGTCATTGGGAATGGCAATCACTCCGTGCTCACGAATCTCATCCAAAGAGTTAATTTTCTTGGAGTAGATGCCGATGGGGAAGGTGATGGTGGGTGCTAGCTTCACTAAATCCAGATGCCGGTCGGCAGCAAACCGCTTCAGATACGGCTCATGCTGAAAACTGTTGGCATCGATATCTCCTTCGGCCAAGGCGATATTGGGGGCAATATAATCGTTGAAGGTGACGATTTTAAGCTTGATTCCTCTGTCAGCCAGAATGTCTCGCACTATCTCCATAATCTCTTCATGGGGTCCCGGGGTTACCCCTACCTTCAAGACCTCTTCAGCAGCTGCCAGGCTAGTCAGTGCAATACTAAGAACCAGTGTCAGTATTGTGATTGATTTTCTCATCTTTCTTCCTCCTCTTCGACGTCTCCGGCCAATAAAAAAACCCTTCCGAGGAAGGGGTATAGATACTCAAAGTTTCTCCCTCCTCTCATCTCTCGAAGCAATTGCTTCGCAGGAATTGGCACCTTTCAGATGGACTCTGACGGTTGCCGGGTTTCATTGGGCCAGTCCCTCCACCTCTCTTGATAAGAGCCGGATCTAAACGTCTATATTTGATTGTGAGCCAAATTCTAGCACATTACTCTGTGGCTGTCAATAACGGCAATGGAGTAGGATAGTGTCAAGCAAATGTTGGCCAAGAATTTAGGCACTTAGGGTAGAAAGGCCTGAGAGACCTCTTAAAACAATTACCACCGGTCGTGTATGTGTTTTCAATGCCGGCTTACTTGCCTGCAACCACTTTGTTGCATCTTCTGTTAAGGCCGATGTAAAATTACTGTTCTCTGTTTCCCTGGGGACTTTAAGGAAGATGGCTAAGGCCGATGATCGCTTGAAACTCATTAAATACCACTACCTCAACTATGATGAAACCAGTGGATAGTCCGTGTTTTAAGCCGCCTGCGTCAGGTGAGGGAATGCCTGAAACCGTCGCACTCCACCTGGACTTAGGCCACTTCACTTATTACAGCGAGCTGATTAAGTCCGACATTCCTTCTGGAGAGTGGTTGTTAAAGGATGCCTTAGGTGCTTTTATTGCCAGGGGCGATTATTCTGTAGCCAGTGTTTTGGATGCGGATAGTAAGCCGGTTGGTTCTTGCCGTCCGTCCGCCAAAATGTCAATGAGACAGGCGAAATCGAACTGTAGATATTGAGTGGTTTTTCCGGCCCAAGAGCGGAACTTTGACACCTATTCTTGAACCTGAGGCTTTAAACAGCATCTTTGATTTCTTCTATGTACAGAATGGGACCCCCCACTTATTTTAAGCCATAGGACCACTTCGATTACACCTATATCGTCCCAGATCAAACTTGGACTTACGGTAATCGGTTTCGTTCGGGCTTTTCTTTTAACGCCACTGAATTTGAATTTGTCTGAATTCCAGAATCATCGCAGGTAATATAGTGACCACGTGGCCAGAAAATAAATGATCATGATAAAGACGCTGTCCGGTCCCCAGCGGAAGATGTTTCGGGACGAACGGTAAAAGAGGCCCATCACCGCCACTGTGCTCAGGACCAGGCCAAAGAGGCCGGTAAGGATGTGAGTATCCGAGACAGCAGCCAGGAGCGGCCCTTCTAGGTAGGCCAAGTCGGAGAAGACTAAGATAACCATATTGAAGATGTTGCTACCGAACATGTTGCCGATGGCTAAATCAAAAGCTCCTGCTGAAGCCGCGGCAATGCTGGCTACCAGCTCCGGCAGGGAGGTGGCCAGAGCCAGTAGGGTGGACCCGACGAAAGTGCTACCCAGTCCGGTCATGGTGGCGATCCGGTCGCTGGAGATGCTGAGTAAGGTGCCGGCTACCGCCACAAACAAAGCGCTTACGGCAAATCCAAGGCTGGCCCGCCCCAAACTGATGTCCAGCAGCCTTTCTTGCTCATACTCGGTATCCGATGTGTAGATGCCGTCGGAGAGGATGACCGGATGCGCTTCCGGAGGCCTCGACTCGTACCTGGAGATGAGGAAGAGTCCATACAGGTAAATGGCGGCGATGATCACTGTATCGAGGCCGATCCAGCCTACCCGGAGTGGAAGGTCAAGGAAGATAAAGATGGCCACTGCAGCCGAGAGCAGCATGCCCAAAGTACCGGAAAGGATATGACCCAGTCCGACCTTCCGGAGAATAGATTTTTCACCTTCAATTAGGTCCAAGATGGCGATGATGAAAATGTTGAATATGTTGCTCCCCAAGACGTTACCTAAAGCTAAGTCCGGAAGGCCCAGGAGGCCGGCGCTGACCCCTGCAACCAACTCCGGCAGAGAGGTGCCCAAAGCGAGCAGGATACTGCCGACCCAGAGCGCTCCCAGACGACTTTTTTGAGCGATAACATCAGCGTACTGACTTAATTTGGTTCCAGCTACAACTACTACACCTGCACTGATGATAAACTGAATCCAAGCTGTCATCTTTTACCTCACCTATGTATTTGTCCCACGTTTATTTCGGCAGATACACCAAATATCCTACAAAAAATACGATAGCTACCATAATTAACCTCCCAAGCCCTTGAGGTCCATATGCGTGTGGTCCATATGTTAGATGCGATTTAGAAGGTGATATATCTACCCCGAGTCCGGGAGGTCTTGAGCAGATTCCAGTTTCAAAGCCCTGCTAGTCAACACTCCACAAGGGAGAACCAAATTCCCTAGCAGTGAATATATGGAAGTAAACAGCTTTTTAAGGAGTGTTAGCATGGTATGGCCGGAATTAGTCCTGATTAGGGATGGCTTGTTGGTCAGGCCACAGCTAAGTGTTACCTACCCCATCATTGAAGGCTTGGAGAACAAAATAGTCCAGCGCAGGTTGAACTGCATGTTATTGAATTCTGTTAACACTATGATCAAAAACCAAGGTTATGATCCTTTCTACACTGAAGATATGCGCGGAGGGTATGAGGTCACTCTGAACGAAAGAGGTCTCGTCAGCATTATTTTGGGAAACTACACTTATTTAGGCGGGGCCAAAGGCCTCACTTTGGTCCGCTCCGTGTCCTTCGAGGTGACGGAAGGACGGGTTTTTTCCCTGAAGGACTTGTTTAAACCCGGTGCTGACTACTCCAAGCGCCTTTCAAAGCTGGTTCAAAAACAGGCTGAAGAGGATTGCGTGCCGCTGCCGAAAAATAAGGCGAGAATCCGTGTGGACCACGAGTTCTACCTGACTCCGGAAGAGCTTGTGGTTTACTACCAGCTTTCTGAGGTAACCAGCTGCGAAGAAGGCATTCTCTACTTTTCCATTCCCCTAGCTGATATCCGTGATTTGCTCGGAGAGGAAAGCCCCCTAAACCGATTATTAAGGTGACACCAAAAAAGAAGCAGTTTTTTGGCCGGCCCAGCCGGCATTTTCTATTTGACTTTGCAGGGACATTATAGTATATAATTAATTAAGCGATTACTTAAATACACAAGGTGATGTCGATGACCAGAATCGTTGATGTGTTCAAAGCCTTAGCTGATATGACCCGCTTAAAGATCTATAAGCTCCTTACCACTAGGGAGTTTTGCGTTTGTGAGTTGGCGGCAATTCTCGGTATTTCCCAGTCAGCCGTTTCCCAGCACCTGCGCAAACTCAGGCAAGTGGAGTTGGTAATTGAGCGCCGGAGCGGGCAGTGGATCTACTACCAAGCCAATCCCGGCCAGCTTGAGTCCTTCTTAATTGATTTTGCTGCCTTTCGAGAGTCTCCATTGGACCGGATTCCAGAGTTCAGGCAGGAATTGGATGCTCTTTTCCATCTGGATGAAAATGAAACCGTTAAGTCATGTAAACCACCGCAAATAGAGGGGTAAGCGAAATGGTAAGAATCATGTTTCTGTGTACCGGCAATTCATGTCGCAGCCAAATGGCAGAGGGTCTAGCCAGGCACTTCGGTGGCGATAAGGTGGAGGTGTACAGCGCTGGGGTAGAGGCTCATGGTCTCAATCCTCGGGCTGTGGAAGCCATGGCCGAGCTGGGTATCGACATCAGCGGCCAAAAGTCGGAGCTCATTGACATGGACCTGCTCAGATTCATGGACTACCTGATAACTTTATGTGGAGATGCCGATGAACGCTGTCCGGTAACTCCCCCCGAAGTGACCAGGATGCACTGGCCTTTCCCTGATCCAGCCAAGGCGCAAGGCAGCGAGGAAGAGATTAAGGAGGCTTTTCGAAGCGTCCGGGATGCCATCGCTGAGAAGATCAAATCTTTTTTGCGTGAATTGGAGGGGCAAGACTGATGAGCGCTGAAAAGGGTTTAGGTTTTTTCGAGAAGTATCTGACGCTGTGGGTGGGCGCTTGTATCATTGTGGGGGTTCTCATTGGTCAGTTCTTTCCGGCTTTTCCTGAGATCCTGAGCCGTTTTGAGTACAGCCATGTTTCCATTCCGGTGGGCTATTCGCTCCCTGGATCTCTCCGGAGTTGGGCCAGCAGTACCTGGCCGGGGCTGCCTTGGCTACCGTGGTCGGGGTGCTGGTGGAGGTTCCTTTGATGTTGACCTTGGTCAGGATTGCCAACAGGACAGGTCACTGGTTTCCGGAAACACACCAAATAGAACAGGAGTTGAATTAAGATGTTTTCCTGGTTGGATTACTTGGTCCGCCTGCTGGTGGAAGGGGTATTTAATCTCCCTCTCTCCACCAGAGTCGGAGCCAGCTTGCACTTCTTTATTTACGATGTCATCAAGATTGTCATCTTGCTGGCGGTGATGATCTTTCTAATCTCTTACATTCGGTCCTTCTTTCCACCAGAACGTACCAAGGAGATCCTGGCCCGCTTCGGAGGAGTGAAGAGCAACATCATGGCTTCCCTCTTAGGGATCGTGACTCCTTTCTGTTCTTGCTCTTCGGTGCCGCTATTTATCGGCTTTGTGGAGGCTGGGATACCTTTAGGAGTGACCTTCTCCTTTCTGATCACCTCACCTATCGTCAATGAGGCGGCCTTTGCCATCCTTTTAGCCTCCTTTGGCTGGAAGATCGCCTTGATTTACGTTCTGGCCGGCGTGGTTATCGGAGTCCTCGGCGGAATAATCATCGGGAAACTCAAGATGGAACACCAGGTTGAGGAGTACGTCTGGCAGATTCAGACGGGACAGAGCCAGGTCAAAGAGCTCACCCCCAAAGAGCGGGCCGTCTTTGCCTGGAACAATGTCAAAGAGATTGTCAACCGGATTTGGGTCTTCCTCCTTATTGGAATCGGGATCGGCGCCCTCATCCACGGATATGCCCCTGAGGCTTTGCTGGCTAAGTACGCCGGGGCAGACAATCCCTTTGCGGTCCTTGTGGCTGTGGCCTTAGGTATTCCTCTCTACTCCAATGCCCTGGGCACTATCCCGATTGCCGAGGCTTTGATTAGTAAAGGGGTCGGCTTGGGCACCGCTCTCGCCTTCATGATGGCGGTTACCGCGCTCTCGGCCCCGGAGATGATCTTGTTGAGGAAGGTCATCAAACCGAAACTGATTGCCAGTTTTGTGGCTGTGGCCGGACTGGGCATTCTGCTGGTAGGGTACCTCTTCAACTTTATCATGCCAGTGGCTGCTTCAGCCGGATAATCTTAAGGAGGGTGATGTTTCATGGTAATTAAGATTCTTGGTGGCGGCTGTGCCAACTGCAAACGGCTCTACGCCAACGTCGAAGAGGCGGCGAAACAGTTAGGGTTGGATGTGACCCTGGAGAAGGTGGAAGATTACCCGTCCATCATGAAGTACGGAGTCATGTCCACACCGGCTTTGGTCGTCGATGAAGAACTGAAGGTGGCCGGCCGGGTTCCTTCTGTAGATGAAATAAAGGCCATGTTACAAGGATAGGATGCACAATAGGGGCCCCGTTAATTGACGGGGCCTCGTGTTTACGTTCTGTTTCAGCTGAAAAGCACCCCCGGCGGAAGGGGCACCAAGAGTCCGTATTTGAAGATCACGTAGAAGAGTAGGGTGATGGAGACTCCTACAGACAAGCTGACCAGCCAACCCCGCCAAGACCTTCTGCGCGCCGGTGGGCTGAGCAGGAGGCAGAGGAGAGAAAGCACCACGGCACTGCTTACGAGAAACCCGGCCCAGGGAATCAGGAGGATGTAGCCGGCGAGGATGACCACCACCCCTGCTACCTGCCAACTATGGGCTCCTTCCTTCCAGAATTTAAAGGGTTTATGTTGAAACAGTCCTTTGGCTAAAAGCACAACCCCTAGGATAAAGAGGATTAAAAGCACCCAGGAGACGAAGACACCCCCGTAGTAGCTGAAGTTCTTAGCCTCCAAATAGCCGAAAACAGTGATCCCTAGTACCAGTAGAGCAGAGATGGTATCAGAGTTCCACACTGTTGTACTCCTCCTCCTCCTTCTTCTTCTCTTTGACGCTTCGGGTGCGCCAGGCAGAGACGATTGGCCAGAGGATCGAGATGATTGACAAGACGATGAGCACCAGCGACAGCGGCCGGCCGAACATGACCTTAAGCACCGATCCACTGGCCTTGCCTATCAAGAGCGATTGCACCAGGCCCTGCTCAGCAAAGGGACCCATAATCAACCCCAGTACCAGAGGCCCGGAGTGGAAACCCAGTTTTCTGAGGAGATATCCCCCGAGGCCGAAGAGAAACATGATGGTGACATCCAGCAGGTTGTTCCTGATGGCGTAAGAACCAATGATGCTCAAAAAGACGATGGCCGGGACCAGGTACTGGAAGGGAACGCTGATCATCCGGGCAAAGTACTTCGAGCCCAGGGAAGTCAAGATGAACATCACCACTACTCCTAAAAAGAAGGAAAGGATAAAGGTGTGGGTGATGTCACCGAAGGTGGTATAGAGTTCTCTACCTGGCCGCATTCCGTGCAGGAGCAGGGCGCCCAAAATCACCGCTGCCGCCGGGGAGCCAGGGATCCCCAAGGTCAGCATGGGAATGAGAGAACCCTGGACAACCGAACAGTTGGCTGATTCCGTGGCTGCAATGCCCTCCAAAGTCCCCTTGCCAAACTCCTCAGGATGTTTCGACCAGCGAACAGCTTCGTTGTAGGAGACTAAGGAGGCAATATTTCCGCCGGCGCCGGGTATGATTCCGATGCCGACACCGATTAGGGCGGAACGGATCAAGAGCACCGGTTTGGCCACCAGTTCCCGAATGGTCTTCCAGAAGATCCCCCGCTCTGAGCGGTACTGGAGGATATGGTACTCTTTAGCTCCGGTTTCCACCATCTCCAGAATCTGAGGGATGCAGAAGAAACCGATGAGGGCGACCATGAGGTCAATGCCGGCCTGGAGGGACGGCAGGCCTAGGGTAAACCGGACGTCACCGGCAATAGGTGAGATCCCCACCGTACTCAAGAGCAGCCCTAAGGCCCCGGCAGTGAAGCCCTTGAGGATGGAGTCCGAGGCCAAAGTGCCAATAATGGTGAGACCGAAGATGGCCATCCAGAAATACTCAGGTGGCCCGAACTTGAGGCCTAGCTCTGAGAGGGGAGGAGACAGGGTGAGCAAAACGATGGTCCCGATGACCCCCCCGCACAAAGAGCTAAAGGCGTTAGTGATCAGAGCCTGCTGGGCCAGGCCTTTTTTGGCCAGGGGATAGCCATCAAAGGTGGTGGCTATGGCCGACGGAGTGCCGGGGGTGTTAATCAGGGTCGCCGGTATGGCGTCGCCGAACATGGCTCCCACGTAGAGCCCTCCCAACATAATCAGGCCGCTGGTGGCCTCCATGGTGAAAGTGAAGGGTACCAAGAGGGCCAGGGCCATGGTGGCAGTCAAGCCAGGCAGGCAGCCAACGATGATTCCCCCGATGCCACCGGTGATGAGCAAAAGTAGGTTTGCCGGAGAGAGTATTTGGCTTACGGCGAACAGGAAGTTTTCTAACACCGAGTTCAACCTCCCAGACTGGGCGAACAAGTCCAGGGGCAGAAGAGACTGCCCCTGGAGTGCGACTCTTTACTCAATACCTAACTCCTTGAGGATTTCAATGTATTCGTCAGTCTTACGGGCGATGTAGGCCCGGAACTCCTCGGCTCCCAGCGCTTTGGGAACGAATCCTTGACTGATCATCTTTTCCTGAATTTCCGGGTCTTTGGCTATGGTCAAAAATGCCTTCTCCAGAACCTTGATTCGCTCCGGAGGGGTTCCTGTGGGAACACAGACTCCCCGGTCGATGCTGGGGGTCATGTCTAACCCCAGCTCTTTGAAGGTTGGCACCTCCGGCAAAGCGGCGAAGCGCTCCTCGGAGCCAATAGCCAAAATGCGAATCCGGTCCTTGTGCTGGACTAGGTCATTGGAGTTTCCGAAGATGGCCATGGTGTGGCCGCCAAGGAAGGCAGTAACCTGCGGGGCTGCACCGGTAAAGGGGACATAGGTTAGTTTGGTGTTGGTTAGTTTCTGAAACTGCAAGTAGGCTAGGTGATGTCCGGTGTATGTCCCAGAACCGGCGACTGTGATAGCTCCTGGGTTTTCTTTAGCGTAAGCGATGAACTCACCCAGAGTTTTGAAGGGGGCTGATTTCAGTACAGCCAGCCCAATGGGTGTGGTCTGAAAGAGCGCCACAGGTTCCAAATCTGCGGTCTGGTAGCCGGCGTTTTCCCTTTGTAGGGGCTGCAGGATGATGTGGGGGATGTTGTTGCCGGCGATGGTGTAGCCATCAGGCGGTGAGTTGACCAGTTCAGTCCAGCCCACGGAACCGCCGCCTCCGGCTTTGTAGGTGATTACTACCGAGACGCCCAGAATTTTTTCCAGCAGGGGTTGTTGTCTCCGGGCTTCCAAATCTGATTGCCCGCCGGGGTTAAATGGGATGATGTAAGTGATGGGTTTTTTGGGGTAGTCTGCTGCCCAAAGAGCAGGGCTAAAGACAGCCAACCCCAATAGTAGGCCTAACAACAGGGCACCGATCGTCTTGACTCTCCACATACAAAAAACACTCCTTATTTAATTGTGCAGTACTAGTACTCTATGATTGGCTTGAGACTAGCGAGCAAGTCCGAAGCTGAAAATTCAGTGAGCCAGACAAGGATGCGGCAATAAATGTCCGGCATACTAAGCCAACGAAAGGCGGTGCTGGCTGATCCCAGGCACCTGGTGCGGTGGGGTTCAACAAGGTGATGTTGAGTCAAAATGGTACCTCTGCATGGCCTGCAAATTCTTTCAACAGATCGCAGAATAATTGGTTACAGTTGACCTTGCTTTTTCAGGACTGACTTCATGTAGAAGGCGGCCAGCGGCACTTGAACTGCGTAGGCTATCGCCAGGATAAACACGGTCAAGCCGCCGCCGGGTACGTCTTGGAAGACGTTTAAGGCCAGACCAAGGCTGATGGTGAGGTTGCGCATGGTCGTGCCGTAGACCAGCGCTGTGGCATCAGGTTTCGAGAGGAAGCGGCTCCCGATGAAGTTGCTTACCGCTGCCATGATCAGGTAGTAAAGGAGGAGCGGGATTGCTGTGGTCACCACTAGTTGGGGCTGGCTGAGAATAGCCCGGCTTTTCAGTGACATGGCCACAAAGACAATTAGCAGCACGCCAGTGGAGCTGATACCGGAGAAGAGGGGTTTGATTTCCTTAAATCCCCTTTCTCCTTTGCGTTTTACAAGCCATCTTCTGGTTAAGTCACCTAATACCAGAGGTATCAGAACCACCATTAATAGACTCCGAAGGATCTGGATAGTTTCGATTACTACCACTTTTCCTAAAAAGAGTTTCAGGTATACAGGTATGAAAACAATAGCTAAGAGCAAGTTGGCCGAAATAATCACCAGGGCTGCCTTCATGTTGCCCTTGGCCAGGCCGGTCCAGGAGGCGGTCATGCCACTGGTGGGGACTAGGGAGATTAACAACAACCCAACAGCTAACATGGGCTGGTCGGGGAAGAAAATCTTTGCCAGCCCAAAAGCCAGGATTGGGGAAAAGAGGAAGTTCACCACAAGGCTCCAGAGCAGGGGCTTGGGTGCAGCAATTTCCTTGAAGACTTCCTCGATTTTGAGGTTGATCATCATCGGGTAGATCATGATAAACAGGGCCGGCGTGACCAGGGCTTTCAGAAAGGAAACCTGGTTAAAGTACCCATTGATGAGTCCAAGAGCAATGGAAACCAAAATAAGGTACGGGAGTTTGGCCTTTACATAGTTAAAGAAACCGCTAGCTGGCGACGCCATGGAAAACCACCTTTCAAATTATATAAGATAATTATAATATAATAATATATTAGGCATATGTCAATAATAAGTCGACCTTGGGGGGAGAACTTCTAAATGGGGAGCATCTTGAAGCCTGAGATGATGAAGTAGAAGGAAAAGAGGATGAGGAAGATCCCGAGGACCCGGAGGAGGCCGGCAAAAACCCGAGGTGAAAAGTGGCGTCCACCTCTGGCCAGCCCTAAAGAGACCGCTGTGAACCAGGTAAAATCAGCCAAGATGTGTCCGCTGAAAAAGGCCGCCAGCCCAGCGATTCCATGGGAGTTCAGGGCTAAGCTGACATAACCTGCCCCTACCGTGCCCCACCAGAGAAACCAGTAGGGATTGCTCAAGCTGGTGGTGATTCCGTAGCCTATGGAGGATAGTCTACCTTTGCCGGCCGGGGTAGTTTTTATGACCGCATCATTTGAGGTCTCGCCGGGAAGTGCCACTTGGCCGGCATCTCGTACGACACCGATTCCCATCCAGACTAAAAAGGCACCCCCTAAGATCCCTACCAGGCCGGTGAACACCGGGGCCGTCAGAATTTGGGTAAACCCGAAGGCTATGGCAATGACCAAGATCAGCTCTAAGGTGCCGTGGCCGAGAACCACCAACGGTCCGGCGATCCAACCGAACCGAGCAGTCCTATCCAAAGTGACACTGAGCATCGGGCCGGGCATGGCTGCACCGGTAAACCCAACAAAAAAGGCTGTTGTGAACAGAGTAAGTATTTCCAAAGAGATCGATCCTTTCTCATGTCTTTCCTCATCTTTGCCAATAGAGAATTGTTGGCTTTAGCGGGTCACCCTCCGGCCTTGGCCTTGATGATGTTGCTGCCCTTCTGATCGAGCCTGGGAGCTAGCTTACAGGCTTAGCTCCCTCAGCTCCCCGGATCTGTATTGTTCGATAACTTCCCGAAGAGTCTTGCCCCAGGCCGAATAGACTCTAATACCCTTGGCCTGGAGGATTTCCAGGGCTCGCTTGCCCATGGTGGCACAGACCACCCCTTGGATTTTGCGGTCCGTCAGGGAAACCACAGGGGCGCATCTCTTGTTTTCGATTATTTCAATGCTTCCGGAGTTCAAATCGACTATGGCGAAGTAGGGGGAATTACTGAAGCTCCTACTGACCCTCTCATCCAACCCTCCGCTTCCGGTTATTGGGACACAAACTGTCATGGTCATTCCTCCAGATGCCTTTTTGCTATCAGTACTTATTTGCGGCGCGGCTTCGTTCTCCTTCCTCTTCTTTTGCTGGCAAAAAGAGGTGCACCTTGGCCTTAGAGTGAAATAGTCACAGGGGAGGTACTGGACATGGATGAACTGGAACTGAAAGGGCAGATCATTGAGGTTGGACTCACTTTGATAAATACGGGGTTAGTGGAGGGGACCGGCGGGAATATCAGCGCAAGACTGCCGGGAGCCCAGTGGTTTTACATCACGCCTAGCGGGATGCCTTACCACGAAATCGAGCCCGATGACCTGGTCAAAGTGGACCTTCAGGGCAAGATCATCGAAGGTAAGCGAAAACCCTCCATTGAAAAAGACCTGCATCTTGGTATCTACCAAGAACGGGAGGAGATCAATGGGGTGGTTCACACCCACTCCCTTTACTCCTCGGCGGTGGCGGCTTGCCGCCGAAACATTCCCCCGTTTTTAGACAGTATTGTGGCAGCCTTTGGCGGCCCTATTGAGGTAGCGGATTACGCCAGGCCGGGCTCCAGGGAGCTTGCGGAAAATGCCCGGAGCAAACTGGCGGTCAAAAACGGGGTGTTGCTGGCCAATCACGGTGCCATCGGCATCGGGTGCACCTTGGCCAAGGCTTTGGAGACCGCCCAGCTCATCGAAAAGGCGGCCAAAACCTTCATTTTTGCCAGTGTCCTCGGTGGGCCCATCCCTTTGAGTTCAGCAGAAATCGCTGACGAGCTAAACTTTCTCGCTAAAAACTACGGCCAAAAAAAACTTAGTTTACAGCAGGATTCAGAGAACCGGTAGCAAATATTTCTTGTATATGCGTTATATTGAATGAGACATAACGGAGTTTGATGGCCTTTATTTTTCGTCTTCGTTATGTCATAATTAACATAATGAAAGAGGAGGAACCCTACTATGAACAAACTCAGCTGGAAACATCTTTTTCTACCGGTCTTGGCACTCATTTTGTTCTTTTCTTTTACTGGTCGGGATGCTTTGGCAGAGCAAAGACTGATTTTGGCGACTACCACCAGCACTGCTAATTCCGGCCTGTTAGACTACCTCTTGCCGGAATTTGAGGAGAAGTATGATGTCCGGGTGGATGTGGTCGCTGTTGGGACGGGGCAGGCCATTGCTTTAGGAGAACGGGGCGATGCAGACGTGATCTTAGTTCACGCCCGCCCCGCAGAGGATAAGTTTGTTGCCGAAGGTTACGGTGTGAACCGGCGCGATGTTATGTATAACGACTTTGTCATTTTAGGTCCAGAGAGCGACCCAGCCGGTATCACTGGCGCTAAAACAGCAGTAGAAGCACTTACTAAGATAGCCGAGGTTGAGCAGCTATTTGTCTCCAGGGGCGATGACTCCGGAACCCATAAGAAGGAAAAGTCCCTCTGGAAGGAGGCTGGCATTGAGCCAAGTGGCTCCTGGTACCTGTCGGTTGGTCAGGGGATGGGGGCAAGCCTGACCATAGCTGATCAGAAACAGGCTTACATCATTTCCGACTGGGGTACCTGGCTTGCTATGAAAGACAAGCTTGACCTAAAGGTTCTCTTTGAGGGTGACCCTGAGTTGTTCAACCCCTACGGCATCATTGCCGTGAATCCTGACCTGCACCCCCATGTTAACTACGAGAAGGCCATGGCGTTAATTAACTGGATCACTTCACCTGAGGTCAAAGAGAAGATTAAAAGCTTCACCCGCTACGGTGAACAGCTCTTTAAAGTTTACGAATAGGTACCTAAGAAGATACCCTCCTACATACCCTCCTACGGGCACCTAAAGCGGTGCCCCTTTTTTTCTCCCCACAACAAGGTAGTATTCCTGATTATCCAGCTG
>JACDOJ010000041.1 GCA_017656135.1 Bacillota bacterium
CCATCCAGCGTTGACGTAGTCGTCAGTATCAACTCTCTCCCTCCTTGATCATAGTGGAATCGCCCCAAGACTCATCACCGAGAGTTCTATCAATCACTCTCCCCCTCGTTTGTCAAAGGGGGCCGAGGCCCAAAATATTGGTAATAATCACATCTTATGCGGCCGTTATAGAGTTTACGCTTCCGGTCGGCCCGCCTACCGTAATATTTCTCGAAACCCTGGTGAGCAGTGAGGACATAGATGGACCAGGTTTCAAGAGGCGCAAAAGCCCGTCCCATCTCCCGGTAGATCTGCTCAGCCTTCTCCCGGTCCCCTAGGCGCTCACCATAAGGAGGATTGCAGATGATGCACCCGTACTCATGACTGGTCCGGACCTTGGAAACTGGAAGCTCTAAAAACCGAGTATGCTCTTTTACACCGGCACGCCGGGCATGGTATTTAGCCATGCTTAAAACCTTGCCGTCGATGTCTGTCCCTAATATGCTCAGTTTCCGGTCCCACCTAGCCAAATCCCTGGCCTCTTCCCGGGCCCTCTGCCACAAGTCTTTTGGGACTGTTGGCCACTCTTCAGCAGCAAACTTCCGGCCCAACCCAGGGGCAATATTCAAACCAATCAGAGCCGCCTCAATTGGAATAGTCCCTGAACCGCAAAAGGGGTCCAACAGCACCCGGTCCGGATTCCAATAACTCAGCTCCACCAGAGCTGCTGCTAGTGTTTCTTTAAGAGGGGCAGGGGCCGAAAGCTCTCGGTATCCTCTTTTGTGTAGACCCGGCCCGCTGGTATCCAGGGTCAAGGTGGCCACATCTTTATAGAGAGAAACCTCAATGACGTACTTAGGGCCATCTTCCGGAAACCACTCCAGGTGGTAGTGGTCCTTCAGGCTCTCTACGACCGCTTTTTTCACCACACTTTGGCAAGCGGGCACGCTGGAGAGCTGTGACTTCTGGCTCTTGCCGTTCACTGGAAAAGCCGCGTTTTTCGGCAGCCAGTCCGGCCAGGACAGGGCCTTGGTTTCCTCAAAGAGCTGATCAAAATCGGTGGCCGGGAACTCCCCCAGTTTCACCAGAACCCGGTCGGCCGAGCGGAGCCAGAGGTTGGCCCGGCAGATGGCCCCCGTATCACCCCTGAAGGTGACCTTCCCATTATCCACTTGGACATCGGTGTATCCTAAAGCCTTGACCTGCCTGGCCACCACCGCCTCTAAGCCCATGGCGGCCGTGGCGATAAGCTCGATCTTCATCAGCATCCTCCTGAGTAGAAAAGACTCTGTTTGTTTCTGGTTCCACCCCTATTATTCCTGTAACATCTAGGCCAAAAGTAGTGTCCAGTAAAATATAGTGTAAAAAGAAGTGGGCCTCAGTAGCAAGAAAGGGCCACCATCCCTCTAGAATGGGTGATATACCAGCAACACACCCAGAGGGTGGCAGTGGCCCTTTCTGCTATTCACACCATTTTACAGAAAAAATTGTACACTACTGGTCTGTCAGCATGACCACACCCAAGTTCAATCAGCTGAAAAGCGAAGTCACCGGTGAGGAAACCCTGCCTAAAAATGCTTTCTTGCTCATGGTAGTCTTGTCCGGAGAAAAGAGCGCCCCCGAGAAGCTGGTCTCCCTTGTTGAGGCAGGTGGAGGTACCTCCCTTCCTAAAGAAGTGGGAGAGCACGAATGGTCAGAGCGCTTCTATCCAATGCGCCTGAAGCGAAAGGGGCCCTCACTCATCCCCGCTGAAGCCATCGTTCCCATTAAAAACGCTTCCAAGTTCCTGAATTCCATTGAGAAGCAGTATGATGGCAGGTTTGCTTTTGAAGGCACCATGGTGGGCAAAGACCACATCACCATGCTAGGTTTCCTGCTTACCGATGAGCGCTCTAAGGTTTTCCCCTTAGCCTATACAGCATCTTTAGCGGTCATGGACACTGCTCAAAAACTGGGCGGACAATACTTTACCACCGGCATGTACTTCACCGACCAGGCCGAACGGCTCTTTGGTGCCCAGCGCTTACGTGAACTTTGGGATTACAAACAGACCGTCGACCCTAAAGGAATACTGAACCCTGGCAAAGTCTTCCCCACCTCTTTAGACAAAAAAACACCAACGAAGCTGCTCCAGTCGTCCATGCGAGCAGCCAAGTTAGGTAAATCAGTACTGAGTAAGATCGGCCTCAGCATGGCAGCAGGTGGAGGAAGCACCAAGCGCAAAGACCTGCCTCAAGACATCTCCGAGGAATCCTTCATCTGCGTACAGTGCGGCTACTGCCGGAGCAAGTGTACAGTGTTCAACGGCAGCCCCTGGGAATCCAACTCGCCTCGGGGCAAATACTACTTGCTTCACGAGTATCTAAAAGGGAACATTGAGTTTGATACAGCCATGGCTGACCGGATGTTCGCCTGTACCACCTGTAAAAACTGTGACCAGGTTTGCCAGGCCAACATCCCCATTGTTGATAACCGGCTGACTCTACGACCGGTTATGAAGAAACGGGGGTTGGAGAACACCGGGCTGGATTTTGTCCGGAAAAATGTCCTCGAACACGGAAACTTCTGGGGCCTGCCGAATGAGAACCGGACTAAATGGCTACCTGCAGATGTCACCGTGAAGGAAAAGGCCAAAGTGGCGTACTGGCCGGGCTGCTGGGCTTCCCTGGTCACCAGCAACATGCCCAACAACCTAGTGCGTATCTTGGCTAAAGCCGGCATCGATTTCACTTATCTCGGTGAAAAAGAGACCTGCTGCGGTCTGTACCTGGCAGCCGGCGGTTATTACGACGACCTAAGCAAACTAGTTAAAAAGAACTTTAATGAGTTCAAGCGCAGAGGCGTGGAAACCCTGCTTCTATCCTGCCCAGGTTGTTTCGCCACTTTTCACGAGTTCTATCCCTTATTAACTAAACAGATGGGTTTGAAGTGGGACATTGAGGTGAAACACATCACCGTTTACCTGCACCAGCTGCTGAAAGAAGGTAAACTACCTTTGGACACCAGAGTCCCGGTAACAGTAACTTACCACGACTCCTGCCACCTAGGCCGATGGGCAGGAATTTACGACGAGCCCCGGGAACTGCTGCAAGCTATACCCGGAGTTGAACTCAGAGAGATGGCCCATTCCAAAGAAAACGGGCTCTGCTGTGGACTGGTCTGTGCCTTTAATTCCTTTGAGATCGTCGGTGCGGCCGGGGTTCGCCGGGTTAGCGAAGCTTTAGAGACAGGCGCGGACACTTTGGTAACAGCCTGTGCCGGCTGCAACTCACAGTTCGCCGCCACCGCAGCCATGATGAAGGCCAATCTAAAGGTCAAAGACCTGACTGATTTACTGGTTGAGGGAATGGGGCTTGAGGCCATTGATCCCAGCGAGAACATCAGTCAATTCATGTCGGCCGCTGTGGAAGCACTGAAAGACAGCAAAACAATCCAAAAAGCCGGCTAAGCTACTCTATAGCGCCGGAGCTCCGACAAGGCTCCGGCGCTCCTTTAAAACAGCGCCACCAGCAGCCCGTAAGCCCCACCCAGAAAAATTAGTACCAGGGGACTTACCCTAGTCTTCAAAATTAGGACCAGGACGGTTATGGCGATCAGCCCCTGCACCAGGGAGTTCACGGAGGTAGGAAGTAAAAGGACCAAAGCTGAGGTGATCAGCGCCACCACTGCCGGGCGGACTCCGGCAAAGACTCCTTTGACAAACCACTTATCTTGGTTGGCAAAGACCAACTTAGCCACCAACAGAGTCAAGAGAAAAGAGGGCAGAACCACACCGACCGTTGCCACTGTGGCTCCACTCAGACTGGCAATCCGATACCCTACAAAAGTAGCCGAATTCACTGCAATAGGCCCTGGTGTCATCTGAGATATGGCCACGACATTGGCGAACTCCTTAACCGTCAACCAGCCGTGTTTTAGGACCTCGTCCTTAATTAAGGGGATCATGGCGTACCCCCCACCGAAAGCGAAGAGCCCAATCTTGAAAAAGGACCAGAAGAGTTTAATATGCAGGATCATCGGTATCATCCTCGTTGCTGGTAGCCGACTGAAGGATTAGCCCAACAGCCGCAGCTATAATTAGGGCCAGAACCGGACTGAGGCCAAAGCCTGTAACCAAAACGAAAGTCACCAGGGAAATAACCCAACTCCCCCAAGAATGCAAAACCCGCCGACCAATCTTAACGGCAGCTGCACCAATCAACCCAATAACTACCGGCCTGACCCCATCTAAAAAAGCGTTAGCCAGAGCCGAATCTTGAACTTGGTGGTAGACGCCGGCAATACCAAGAATAACTAGAAAAGAAGGTATAATCACGCCCACGGCTGCTAAAGCGGCGCCTAGCCCCCCGGCAACTTGGTACCCAACCATCAGGGCCGTATTTACCGCCACCGCACCGGGCAGAGCCTGAATTACAGAGAGACTGTCGATGAGTTCATCCTCGGTGAGCCAACCTTTGCGCCGTACCAACTCCCGTTCGATGATGGGTATCATGGCAAAACCACCACCGAAGGTGAAAAAACCGAGTCTCAAAAAAGAAAAAAACAGCCCTAACAACTTACTGTAATCAATCAATCCCATGATGCAACAACCTACCTTCGCCGAACAACTTCGTTATCTATTCCGCAAACCATTAGGAAATGTCAATGCCCATTTTGGCCTGACCCCCTATCTTTGGACATTATGCCGCAACCGGTACGAGTTTTACATTCTCGCACGGTTTCTCGATCACTGGTCATCCCTCCGGTTTGGTTGTTTTGGTCAAATTACCATTTTACCAGAAGGTGGCGGTGGCCCTTTCTGCTATTCACACCATACAAAAAAAATTGTATACTACTTGCCTCCTTGTTTTTCTTAGAGATAAAATAATTGAGTGGACTTTTTGCAACCAATACAAGAAGCTATCTTTATCAAGAGAGTAAACCGCTTTGTGGCCCAAGTAGAGGTGGAGGGCGAGACCCGCGAGGCCCACGTCCCCAACTCCGGCCGCTGCCGGGAACTACTCTTTCCTGGGAACACTGTTCTGCTTCAAAAGGCCCCCGAGGAAAGCAAGCGGAAAACCCCGTACACCGTTATCCTGGCGAAACACCACGAGGTCTGGGTGTGCCTGGTCTCAGTCTGGGCCAACGTACTGGCCAAAGAAGCCGCTACCAAAGGCCTCCTTCCTGAACTGGCCGGATTCGACCGCTGGAGACCCGAATACACCTGGGGCTCCTCCCGTTTTGACTACTTGCTGGAAAGCGAAGACAAACGCTGCCTGGTAGAGGTCAAAGGAGTGACACTAGTTAATGAAGCGGTCGGCCGGGCCCTTTTCCCGGACGCACCGACAGCCCGGGGCGCCCGTCACCTGCAAGAACTGATTCGGGCTGTGCAGGAAGGCCTTCAGGCCGCGGTAGTATTTGTAGTCCAGCAGGAAGATGCCAATTCCATCTCCCCTAACTGGGAGATGGATGCCGCCTTTTCCCAGGCCCTAGTGGAAGCTGAAGCTGCCGGGGTCTCGATGCTCGGCCTTACTTGTTCTGTATCCAAAGAAGGCATCTTCCCCCTCAAAGCCGTACCGGTCCGACTGGCAAAGGCCTAATCCCAATAATCTACTAGGAGCCTTTGCTCTCCCTCCAGGTTCCGGATTTCAGTGACATCCTAGGTCATTTCCACAACCCCTTGACACTCGCCGTTCTCATCCCGCAGGGCACAGTAGTTATTACCATAAGGTGATGAGCTCTTTTATAATTTGTCCGAAGGGGATACAGAATAATACCGGAGGTGGATTGAGATGGCCAACATCAGACGGTTTTGGGCTTACGCCAAAGCCATGGCTTCTCTGCGCATGATACGCAAAGAGGAGGAAGAGGAAAAAAACGCCGGTCACAAAGACCAGCGTAAACCCTTGGGATAATGATTCTTCAAAGTGGTGCCGGTGAGCTTCCCCCAGCCCAGCGAAAAGCCATCAACGCTAACCAGGTGCCAGCCTTCCTCTCCCTCGAGGTTCAGGGTTTCTCCGCGTAGGTAGGCTTGTACCTCCTCGGATTCTGAGGCCAGGTCCACCTGGCACTTAACCTCTGCGGGGTTCAAGGCTAGAGCCAAGGCGTGACCGGGAATGAAGCGCCGCTTTCTGACTTCACCCAGATGCCAGCCAGGGCGCAAGACCTTCAGACCTGCAAGGCTCGGACAACCCTCCGGTACCAAGTACAGGTGGGGCCCAAAAAGGACCGCCTGTCCCTCAGGGATAACATTCAGATTTTCCCCCGCCCACTCAAGGTAGGGCTTGAGATCAGCTTTGGTCGCCTCCTGCTGGCGATAGTCCACATGGCGACCGGCAGGGCCGTCCGTTTTACGCATGACCGCCAAAAAGTGGCCTTCCCCTTTCAGCCGGTGAGGCCAGAGGCGAACGGTCTTCGTCAGCTCCGGATCGGTGGAATTTGCCCAACTGGGATTTCCCGGCGCAAACTCAGGGTGCCCTTCCACTTGAACCAGAGAAAACTCCGGGTGTTTCTCCAAAAAATGGCTGATGACCTGTTCGTTCTCGACCGGGTTAAAAGTGCAGGTGGAATAGACCAGAATTCCTCCGGGAGCGATCAGCTCAGCACTGCTATTCAAGATGTTCTGCTGCCTCATCGAGCAACCAATCACGTGGTCGGTGCTCCACTCATTCACTACCTCCGGATCCTTGCGAAACATTCCCTCGCCAGAGCAGGGAGCATCCACCAACACCCGGTGAAAAAATTGGGGAAACCTCTCGGCCAGCACCTCCGGTGGCTCGTTGGTCACAACACAGTTCTTAATCCCGAGCCGCTCCACATTCTGGGACAGGACCTTGGCCCGACTGGGCACAATCTCATTGGCAATCAACAGCCCCCGGCCCTGCAGCTTGGCAGCGATATGAGTGGCTTTCCCCCCTGGGGCAGCCGCTATATCCAAGACCCTTTCGCCAGGCTGCGGGTCCAAGACACTCACCACCGCCATGGCACTGGGCTCCTGGATGTAGTAAAGTCCGGCAGCATGGTAGGGGTGTTTGCCGGGTTTATCCTCCGGCCGGTAGTAGAAACCCTCCTGGGCCCAGGAAATCGGCTCCAGGTGAAAAGGGGCCAGTTCGGCAAAGGTTTGGGCTGCGACCTTAAGCGTGTTCACCCGCAGGCCGTAAGTGCGTTCTTCCTCATAGCTTTGAAGAAACGCCGGATACTCATCTCCCAGCAAAGCCTGCATTCTCTGCAAATACTTCGGGGGAAGCTGCACTAAATCTTCTCCTCCTCTTCAGCCACTCGGGGTTCCAGATGAATATCTACATGAGTGCAGTTGGGTATGGCTTTACTGATGGAGCTTTCCACTTTGTGTACCAGGTCATGCCCTTCTACTAAGGATAACGAAGGAGAGGCTTTGATCTTCATATCTACATGCAGCTCAGAGCCGTACCTGTGGACTCTGAGGTCGTGAACACTGATGACATCATCCAGTTTCAGAGCGGCCTTAGCCACTGAATCGATGGTCCCGGAGTCGACCTGGGCATCCATCATCTCATCCACGGCTGAGGTAAAGATGTTCCACCCCAATCTGATGACAAAAAGGGCCACCAGCCCCGCCACAATTGGGTCCACTACCGGGTAGCCCAGACGGGCAAAGAAGACACCCAGAAAAGAGGCCACTGACGAGAGGGCATCTGAGCGGTGATGCCAAGCATCGGCAATCAGCGCCTGACTTTCAATCCTCCTCCCGACAATCACCGTGTAGCGGTACATCCCCTCTTTAACCAAGATGGAAAGGAGAGCGGCCCAAAGGGCCACTTGGCCGGGGATACGCACATCGCCGGAGATGACCGTCCGCACTGCCGCTATAATCATTTCCAGTCCCACGAAGATCAACATCAGCGAGAGCACCTTAGCGGCAACCGCCTCCGCCCGGCCGTGACCGTAGGGGTGTTTGTCATCCGGCGGTTCTTTGGCCACCTTGAGCCCGTAAAGAACCACCGCTGTTGATAAGACGTCGGATCCAGAGTGAACCGCATCGGCCAAAAGAGCAGCACTGCCGGCACTGAAACCGGCAACAGCTTTAACGATGGTCAGTAGCAGGTTACCCAGCAAAGTATGCTTGGATACCCGGGTTCCCAGGTCATAACGGGAAGACATTAGGCTCCATCCTCTCTGCAAATTGCCCCTCTAGCAAGAAAGCCTGCGGGACTAATGGTCGAGTCCCACAGGCTACTTCACCTGCTGCCAAAAAGGCCCGGAACCACTGGTCTAAACCAGCGCTCCTGATCTCGTTAGCTGATTTCATTTCTACCGATAGTATATGAGATGTGGCAAATAGTGTCAAGGACCTGTTAGTATCAAGCAAATGTTAGCCAAGAATTAGGCACTTAGGGTAGAGTTGGTATGGGTGGTTACTTATCTTTTTGGAGGTTGCTGCTTCTCGTTACTTCTTTTTCTAACCAATCACACACATAACTTTTGACTCAGAGTCCAAGACGCTATTTTACCTTCACCCCCAACACGTTTCTCATCTCCTGCAGAGCGAAGCCGTGAGCCTGGCGGTCAAAGGAGGTCACCGCATCCTGCAGAACGCTGACTTCATACCCCCGCATCCGGGCATCTGCCGCTGTGTAAAAAACGCAGATGTTGGTGCACACTCCAGTGAGAACCAGTTCCTCTATACCCCGCTCCTTCAGGATCAGATCCAAGTCCGTCCCAAAAAAGGCGCTGTAACGCCTCTTGGGAACCACGACTTCCTCAGGCCGGGGTGCCAGGGCCGGATGAATCTTGGCTCCGGTGCTCCCCGCAACACAGTGGGGCTTGAACATCTCAAACTCTTTATCATCAGGACGGTGGCGGTCACAGATGTAGATAACCTCGTCCCCGGCCTCCCGGAAAGCAGCAATCTCCTCTGCTACCCGCTTAATAACCCCCTCGGCGGTTTCTCCAACGTACAACTCTCCTTCCGGACTGACAAAATCGTTAAGCATATCGATGACCAATAGCGCTCTTTTCCCCATTACCATTCCTCCCCTTTACTGGACCATGTTACTACAATTATACCAGAAGATCATTTTTGATTTTTCCTGAAAGTGATCGATGCCGAGCTGACCTTCGTTCGCAATGAGGACGGGGAGGTCGTCGGTCTGATCCTGCACCAGAACGGCAGGCACTTACCAGGTGAAAAAATTCAGAGCTCTCAGAAGTTTAGAAGGAAAATCCACGAGATTCGCGAATAAATAATAGCAGCAAAACATAATAAGAATAAGCAATTCCTTCAGGGCAGGGTGAGGCTGAAGGCCAATTCCCGACCGGTGGTAATGCGTTTTACGACGCTAGTCCACGAGCCAAACGGCAGACTCCGGTGTGATTCCGGGACCGACGGTATAGTCCGGATGAAAGAAGGAAGTTGTTGCCTGTAGCTTCTGCCCTGAACCTATGTGTTCGGGGCTTTCTTTTTGGGAGGCGTAATCGTGACCCAGAAACCTTTGGCTGTGGAGTGCCGAAATGTGAGCATCTCCTTCACCGGCAAAACCCACGCCCTCAAAGACATCAACCTCCAAGTGGAGCCAGGGGAGTACGTCAGCCTGGTCGGCCCCAGCGGTTGCGGGAAATCCACGCTGCTGAGGATAATTGCGGGACTTCTTTCCCCCACAACCGGCCAGGCTCTGGTCTTTGGACGGAACGGAACCCCTGCCCAGAGAAAGCTTGGATTTGTCTTCCAAGAACCAACATTGCTCCCCTGGCGCACCGCTTTAGACAACGTGGCCCTCCCACTAGAGATCAAAGGCGTTTCCAAAGAAGAACGCCGCGAACGGGCCTGGCAGGCCCTAAAAGACGTGGGTTTGGCTTCGGCCGCCCATCACTATCCGGCCGAACTCTCCGGCGGGATGAAACAGCGGGTCTCATTGGCCAGAGCTCTGGTTGAAGAAGCCAAGCTCCTCCTCATGGATGAGCCCTTTGCGGCCCTGGATGCCTTGCGCCGGGAGCGGTTCAACTACGAGATGTGGCGTTTGGGGCATAAAAAGAAGCTGACCCTGATACTGGTAACCCACAGCATTACCGAAGCGGTTTGGATGTCCCACCGGGTACTGGTCATGTCCGAGAGCCCCGGCCGGATCATTGGTGAAGTCAAGGTTCCCTTGCCCGAGGAGCGCGAGAGCAGCATCCTCTCCACTCCCGGTTTCGCCAGCCTCTGCGGTAAAATCCGGAGTCTTCTGGCTCAAGGAGGTGATAAGCAGTGAACAAGGAGAGGATCGGCACCAGGGCCATGACCCTCGGGTTCGCTGCCGCCTTCATCATCATATGGTGGTGGCTCTCGCAAATTTATCCCACCTACATTCTCCCTTCGCCAGGCACCGTCCTGGCCCGGGGGATTCAGTACACCCGAGGAGGACTGCTCTTCAAGCATTTCCTGATCACTGCCGGAGAGTCTTTGGGCGGCTTTTTCCTGGGTTCTCTGGTGGCACTGCCTTTGGGGTATCTGATGGCCAAGGTTCCCGTGCTGGAGCAGGCCCTCGCCCCCTTTATCTCCGCTTCTCAGGCGATCCCCATCGTGGCCCTGGCTCCTCTCTTGATCATCTGGTTTGGTTTTGGAGTAACCTCAAAAGTGCTGGTGGCGGCGCTGGTGGCCTTCTTTCCGGTCCTCACCAACTTGATCGTGGGACTACACCGTACTGAACCCAGGGCCTATGAGCTCATGTCCATCCTGGGAGCCTCCCGGTGGCAGGTTTTTACCCTTCTGGAGATTCCCAGCGCCCTACCGGTGATGTTTGCCGGATTCCGGGTAGGGTTGGCCTTATCTATTATCGGTGCCGTGGTTGGCGAGTTCGCCAGCTCTGATCGAGGGTTGGGGTATTTAGTCAACATGTCCGCCGGCATGATGGACACCCCGCTGCTCTTTGTCGCCCTCTTCAGCCTGACGGTGATGGGGATATCCTTCCACCTGGCCCTGCTCTGGGTTGAAAAGGTCTTCATACCCTGGGCTGGCAGTAAAAACAGTTTGTCAGTGGAAAATAACAATCTGTAGGAGGAGAAACAAAATGAAGAAAACAGTTCTTGTACTATTCGCATCAGCACTGGTGCTGGGGCTGGCCTTCACCGGCTTCGCCCAAAACCCGGAAAAAGTTCACCTAGTCATGGGTTACATCCCTAATGTCCAGTTTGCTCCCTGGTACGTGGCCCTGGAAAAAGGTTTCTTCCAGGAGAACGGGTTAGAGCTGACCATGGACTACGGAAAAGTTAACGACGTCATGCGCCTCCTTGCGGCCGGCGAAGTTGATTTCGCCATTGCCGGAGGTGACGAAGTGATTATGGCCCGCAGCCAAGGCATCCCCGTAACCTATCTGGCTGCTTTGTATGCCAGGTTCCCAGCGGCCATCATCAGCCTTTCTGAAACTGGCATTACCACTCCCGCAGACCTCAAAGGAAAGTCCATCGGGCTTCCCGGTTTCTACGGAACCAACTATATCGCCATCAAAGCGGTCCTGGCCAGCGCCGGTTTAGATGAAACCCAGGTGGTCTTAAGGCCCATTGGCTACACCCAGGTCCCCTCACTTACTCAGGGCAAAGTGGATGCTGTGGTCGGTTTTGCCAACAACGAACCTATTCAACTTCGCCAGCTGGGCCAGGAGATTACCGTGATTCCTGCTGACGACTACTTCGACCTGGTCGGTCACGGGGTGGTGGCCGGAGAGAAGATCATCAAGGAAAATCCGGAACTGGTTAGGAAGTTCGTCGACGCCACCATAAAGGGGATGCGCTACGCTCTGGACCACCCCGAAGAAACCTTTGAGATCTGCAAGAAGTACATCCCCGAGCTGGACAAAACCAACGAGACAGCCCAGTACAAGGTCCTTCTGGAATCCATGAAGCTGTGGCAGAACGAGTTGACCAGGGAAAAAGGCTTAGGGTATTCAGATCCCGCTTTCTGGACGGAGTCCCAGCAACTCATGAAGGACTGGGGTCTGATTGAGAAGACCGTTCCGGCCTCTGAGGTTATGACCAACGAGTTTCTGCCCCAGCTATCTTAAATCCGTCAAAGGCAACAGGTGATAAAAGTCGCTCGCCGTATATATCAAGATAAGACTGATCCTAAATGAAAAGGTCGATCTGCTTGATCGGTTGGATACTCTACAAAGATTCAGCTACCTCCCTAAAACCAGAGGCCTACGAGATTAACCGACTGGTCAAAGTCGGCGAAGAGCAGGGCATGACCATCAAGGTCCTGCAGCCGGAACAAGTGGAGCTCATCGTGACCAGGGATGACCGCAAGAGCATCCTGGTCGATGGGGAGGTAGCTCCTCTGCCTGATTTCCTTCTGCCCCGGATGGGCGCCGGCACCACTTACTTCGCCTTGGCCGTCATCAGACACCTGGAACGTTTGGGGGTCCACACTTTCAACTCCTCCCAGAGTATCGATACTGTCAAGGACAAACTCTTCACCCAACAGATTCTGGCTGAGCACAACCTGCCGGTTCCCAAGACCATGCTGGTCAAGTTCCCGGTAAATGCCGACTTAGTGGAGCAGCAGTTGGGTTTCCCGGTAGTGGTTAAAACCCTCTCCGGCTCCCAAGGCAGCGGGGTCTTCCTCTCGGAGACCAAATCCGCTTTTGAAGACCTGATGGAACTGATTAATGCCACCAACAGTGCAGGTGGGTATGACCAACCAGCAGGATGCGGCTTTAGTAAACGATATGCTGATGACTGAAAAATACCAGTGTTTAGTCTCCCTTATCCATCAAACCTTCGATCTCAGCGAGCAATTCCGCGATCCGCGCATCTTTAGCCCTGGTAGAGAGAATCTCAGCCGGGGTCAACACCTTTCCCCAGTAGCTCTCATTGGCCTCCTCATCAGGTTCAATTACCGATCCTTCCATAGACATACCGGCAAAAGCGCCTTTCGTCATCGAGTAGCTGTATATTGAAGCCTCGAGGTCAAGATCGGTGGCTGCCGCCGCTTGTCGGCCTAGGGGGCCGGCGGCAACCCCTACTTCCCCGCCTAAGGTAACCTTGTCACCGGTAAAACTCTCCATTCCCCGCTCATTGGTGATCACCATGAGCAAGGCCGCAGATTGCACCCCAATCTGGAGACCGTAGGAGACACCCTTGATAGTGACAAAGTAGGGCCCGTACCAATTACCCTTGTCATCCCTCTTCAATAGCAGCCCTTCCCCGTACCTGCCGCCGAGCATCAGCCCGGCTTTGATGACACTGGGGAAAACCGCCACCCCCTTAGCCCTTTTGAGCAGGTAACCACAAGCCGCAGCATCTTTCTGATCGAACATCTCCTCTAAGACCAGAACGGCTTCGTCGATAACTGCCTTTGGCGATTTAGCCAGAACCGGA
>JACDOJ010000042.1 GCA_017656135.1 Bacillota bacterium
TTGCGCCACCAGCTAAAATAATGGTAGCCAAGACAGTCAGCACACGGATAACTTTAGCCATCTAATATAACCCCCCAAAACGGTGTTTGCGTGGATGGCTTCGCTAAAAAACACGCAACCTCGGGGCTCCGCTAAAAGATGTTTCGCTGTTATCCGTTATGTTTTCAAGGTAGATCATTTTTGCCGCCGGTTTTTCCCAAAGTATTCAGTTGTCCCCCAGTCCCCACCAGAAAAACAAGCCTCTTCTACTACGAAGCAACCATGACGACGACCCTCCGGTTTACAGCATTGAGCACTGCCTTAACCGCCGCTTCCGGGATGTCGCCCTGAACCAATGCCGAACCAACAAGGCTCTCCTCACTCTTCGGTGTAACCAAAGTAATGCCCATCAGAACACCTTCTTGGTCACCAACAGTGAAATGGACCGCATCGTCCAGAATAAATCGGCACATGCTATGAAGATAGTCCTCCACAGCTGAGAGGGTAGCATGAGCCACTAGCTTGACTTGATTGGCAGAAACCATCGGCCCGCTGGCGGTTCCTGTATACTCGTGACCGTCGTCTGAAAATAGCTCGACCTTTACCTCCAAGATAGGTCCGCTTTTGACCAAATGAATGGTTTTTGGGTGGAGCCTGGAAATGTAGTATCCGTCTAGTTCGTCTTCCTCAATTTGAGCTACACTGATCTTCTTATGGTCTATCTCAACATTAAACGTGGTGTTACAGACAGACTCGATATCCCGAACCACCTGTTTAGGGTTGCGGTCAGCCCGAGACAAGACATGGATTTCACTGATCTCCCCATCATCTATGACCGGTTTGACTGAGATTACCCCTGTCACCTGTTCCAGCATTTCTTTTATCTCTTCGGGAGAATGTGACACCTTGGGCATCTTTCAACACCACGTCTTCAAGATTAGCCTCGCGTGGAGTAAAAATTCGCTCTTAGAGAGAAAATTCCTGCTAAATAAAGTCTAACTGTGCAAAAATAGGCAAAAAACGCGGGAGAGTGTACTCTATAGCACACTCTCCCAGAGGCTTCAAAAAACTTCTAAAACTCCGGTTCGATTAGCCCATAGGTTCCATCTTTGCGTTTGTAGATTACATTGACCTCATCGGTCTCAGCATTGGCAAAAACAAAGAAATTGTGACCTAAAAGATCCATCTGCATTGCGGCTTCCTCGGCCGACATCGGTTTGATGGCGAACTTCTTGGTTTTGACGATCTTGATCAGGCCATTGGAATCGGGCTCGGACTCTTTAACCTCTTCTAAAGCCTGTTCAGCAGCGATTTGCTGTTCTTTAGCCAGATCTTGGCGTAATTTTCGGTGAATCCTAGTCTTGTACTTTTTAACCTGCCGCTCCAACTTCTCAACCACACCGTCGATAGAGGCGTACATGTCCTCAGTGGCTTCTTCGCCCCGCAGGAGCAGTCCGTTCAAATTTACTGTAACTTCAACGATGTGCAGTTCCCTCTCTGTCCTCAACATAACCTCGGCCTTGCCGGCTGCCTCATTGCCGAAAAACTTCAAAAGCTTAGCAACCTTCTTTTCCGCGTAGTCTCGTAAGGCTGGAGTTACTTCGATGTTTTTTCCTTTGGTTACGATTTGCATAGCAACTCAACTCCTCCCAACCATCTCTATATAGATAGTATTTTCCAAATTAGGAGAAAAATCCTGTCCCACTAAAATTAGAAAAGCCTCGGAACCAAACGGCTCCGAGGCTGGAGCTTCAGAATGTATCCTAACTTAGATCTTCTGCACGTTGGCAGCTTGAGGACCTTTCTGACCCTCTACGATCTCGAACTTAACACTCTGTCCCTCTTCCAAGGTCCGAAAACCTTCGCCCTGGATTGCAGAGAAGTGAACAAATACGTCATCACCGTCTTCTCTCTCAATGAAGCCATATCCCTTCTCTGCGCTGAACCATTTTACTTTGCCTTGCATCTTAAAACATTCCTCCTACTTCGCCGCACTCGGCGCATGAAAAAACTAGTTAGAACCTTGGAAAAGGTTTTAACCGTTATCTGCACTCTACCATATTCAGGAACCGATGTCAAGCTATTTAGCTGCCATAATTTTAATATAATTATAATAATTGCGAATTAAATTCGGTCAAATTTGCACAAAAAGAAGGGAATTCTACACTAGTCCCCAAATTATCCAGTTAACACCATTGACTATTTGAAGAGGAGGATTGTAATGAGAAGAACGTCATTGGTCCTGACCTTGGTTGCCTTACTGGTAATATCCCTGGCTGGAACGACCATGGCAGCCAAAAAAGGTGGCACCTTGATCTTCGGCCGCGGCGGTGACTCAGTTGGCCTCGATCCCGCCAACGTCACTGACGGTGAATCCTTCAAGGTGACCCGCCAGATCTATGATACCCTGGTTCAGTTCAAAAGGGAAAACACAGAAGTAATTCCCGGTCTGGCCCATTCTTGGGATGTTTCCGAAGACGGGAAGGTGTGGACTTTCTATCTTCGGGAAGGGATCAAGTTCCATGATGGGACACCTTTCAATGCCGAAGCCGTGAAGTTCAACTTTGAACGTTGGATGTACGAGGACCACCCCTATCATATCGGCGGCGATTTCGCCTACTGGGGCTACATGTTCGGTGGTTATCCCGGAATTGTTGACCACGTGGAGGCTGTAGACGAATACACCTTCAGGGTCTATTTGAAAGAGCCCCTGGGTCCATTCCTGAACAACCTGGCCATGCCCTGCTTCGGTATCGCCAGCCCAACCGCTATCAAGAAATACGGTGAAGACTTTTTTAAGAATCCCGTCGGCACCAGCGCCTTCATCTTTGAAGAGTGGGTTCGCGATGATAAGATTGTCCTGAGAGCCAACCACGACTATTGGGGAGAAGGTCCCTACCTTGACAAACTGATTTTCCGCTCCATTCCGGACAACTCAGCACGCTTCATTGAACTGCAAGCAGGAACCATAGACATTGCCGACGGTTTGAACCCCGATGATGTCGAGTTCATCAAGAGAGATCCCAACTTGAAACTCTACCTCCGCCCGAGTATGAACGTTGGCTACTTGGCCATGAACCAAATGAAAGAGCCTTTCGACAACGTTCTGGTTCGCCGGGCCATCAACCACGCGATCAACAAAGAAGCCATCGTTGAAGCTTTCTATGCCGGACTGGCTCAACCGGCCAAAAACCCACTACCGCCCTCCGTCTGGGGCTACAACGATAACATTGAGCCTTACGAATACAATCCGGCCAAAGCCAAAGAGCTCTTGAAAGAGGCTGGCTATCCCAATGGTTTCACCGCAGATCTCTGGGCCATGCCGGTTCCTCGTCCCTACATGCCCGACGGGCGGAAGATCGCCGAGGCCATCCAGGCTGACCTGGCAGTTATCGGAATCAAAACAAACATCGTCTCATTCGACTGGGGCACATACCTCCAGAAGACTGAAGCCGGTGAACACGACATGGCACTGTTAGGTTGGACCGGTGACAACGGCGACCCAGACAACTTCCTGTACGTCTTGTTGGACAAAGATAACGCCAAAGTCGGTTCTGCAGGCAACATCGCTTTCTATAAAAGTGACGAACTGCACGAGTTGTTAATCAAGGCCCAACAGAGCTCCGACAAAGAGGAGCGGACGAAGCTATACATGAAGGCTCAGGAAATTATCCACCAGGATGCACCCTGGGTACCTATTGCCCACTCTACTCCTCCAATTGGCGCCAAAGCCTACATCAAGGACTACATCCCCCATCCGACCAGTGCAGAGAAGCTGAACCAAGTCTGGTTGGATAAGTAAAGGGCAGTGACCTTAAGTAGGTCTGCGAGGAGCGGTAGATCGACCTACCGCTCCTTGCTGTCAGCTCAATCAGCTTACAAAGGGGAGTTAGCTGTTTATGGGACAGTATATACTGAAAAGATTGGCACTAGTCATACCAGTGCTTATCGGCGTAACTCTATTCGCTTTTTTACTGATTCACTTGATCCCCGGCGATCCGGCCAGGATAATCCTGGGAGAACGGGCCACTGAAGCCCAATTGGAACAAATCAGAGAGCGTTTGGGGCTCAATGACCCGCTGTACATTCAATATTTAAACTTTTTGAAACGCCTTGCCCAAGGTGATTTAGGCCGGTCGGCCATAAGCAACAATCCAGTGACAGCGGAACTCAAAAAGCGCTACCCGGCTACTATTGAACTAACCCTGGCAGCCATGTTGCTCGCCATTATTGTTGGAGTACCGGCCGGTATCATCTCGGCGAGCAAACAATACTCCCTTTTTGACCACATCAGTATGGTTCTAGCCCTGTTGGGAGTCTCCATGCCCATTTTCTGGCTGGGGCTGATGTTAATCTGGGTAGGCTCATTGGTCCTGGGAATCTTTCCACCTTCCGGACGTTTAGGGGTGGAAATCACTTTGCAGTCCATAACCAATTTTCACATTATAGACAGTATTATTACCGGCAACTGGGTAGCTTTGAAGGACGCCCTCTGGCATCTGGTCTTACCCGGCCTGGCGTTGGGAACCATCCCAATGGCCATCATCGCCAGGATGACCCGGTCAAGTATGCTCGAAGTCCTCAAGCAGGATTACATCAGAACAGCCAGAGCCAAAGGAGTCTCTCAGAGGCTGGTCATCTACAAACACGCGCTGCGCAACGCCTTAATTCCCGTCGTGACTGTAGTCGGTCTCCAATTTGGCCTGCTTTTGGGTGGGGCTGTGCTTACGGAAACCATTTTCTCCTGGCCGGGAGTAGGCAGATTGATTTACGATGCCATTATGGCCAGGGATTTCCCGGTTGTTCAAAGCACAATTTTGGTTATTGCCACGACCTTTGTCTTCATCAACTTGTTGGTGGATATAACCTACGCCTATCTCGATCCACGTATCAAGTATAACTAGGAGGAGATCTCATGGCTCTTGCAGAAATTGCCACCGATGTCAAAGCAGTGACTAAAGAAAAAAAAGGCGTAGGACCCTGGCGCAGCGCCTTACGTAGGTTCTTGCGAAATAAATCAGCTCTGGCCGGTTTAATATTGATAGCGTTTTTCGTCGGAGCTGCTGTTTTCGCTCCCTACATTGCTCCCTATGACCCTCTCATTCCCGACCTCAAGAATCGTCTGGCCCCGCCCAGCGCCGCGCACCTACTGGGCACGGACTACATGGGTCGGGACATTCTGAGCCGGATCATTTATGGCGCCAGGATCTCCCTCCGGGTAGGTTTGATCACGGTTTCCATCGCGCTGGTAGTCGGGACCCTGATGGGCATGCTCGCCGGTTACTACGGTAGGATCTGGGACACCATCATCATGCGGTTCACCGACATCATGCTGGCCTTCCCCAGCACTCTCCTGGCCATCGCCATCATGGCCATCTTAGGGCCTAAGCTGATCAACGCCATGATTGCCATCGGGGTCGTGCAAATTCCCCAGTTTGCCAGAATTGTCCGATCATCGGTGCTCTCGGTGAAAGAGTTTGAATATGTAGATGCTGCCCGAGCTTTAGGCTTAAAAAACGGACCGATTATCTTCAAACACCTCTTGCCCAACTCCCTGGCTCCCATCATCGTTCAGGCCACTTTAAGTGTAGCCACGGCAATCATTGAAACTGCAGGCCTCAGTTTCCTAGGGCTTGGCGCCCAGCCCCCTACACCGGAATGGGGTGCGATGCTGGCTGACTCCCGGGCGTATTTGCGGATAGCTCCCTGGACTGTGGCCTTTCCGGGCCTGGCCATTCTGATCGCCACCATGGGTATGAACCTCATCGGTGACGGCCTGCGGGATGCCCTCGACCCAAGAATGAAGGAATAACAAAAGAGGCAGCGAAAGTATAGAGATAACTCTAAATAAATGACAACAGGTGATGTTCTTGGGAGCTTGGGTAAGTGATTTGGCGTTAATTCTGGTCACCCTGATTTGGGGGGTGACCTTCTCTATTACCAAAGAAGGGGTCGTTTATATGGACCCCTTGCTTTACTTGGCTTTCCGCTTTGGAATGGCCTACCTACTGCTGCGTCCGGTCAGCTACCTCTTGGAGCGAAGGAAGTACACCTGGGAAGAGACTAAAATCGGAGCGGGAGCCGCTTTCTTCTTCTTCACTGGTTTCGTGACTCAAACTGCAGCCCTCCAGTATACCACCGCTTCCAAGGCTGCCTTTATCACCGGGCTCTCAGTGGTTTTAGTGCCTATCCTTTCCATTATCATCCTCAAAGAGAAACCACACCGGATGGCCGTTATCGGCGCTTTCGTGGCCTTCTTGGGTCTGGCGGCCCTCTCAGTGGAACCGGGGATGCCCACCTGGATCGGTTTTGGTGACCTCCTGGCGTTGGCCTGTGCCTTCTCTTTTGCCGGGCATATCCTCTTCATCGGCCACTACGCCAACTCCATCAAACCCATCCCCTTCTCCACCATCCAGATCGGTTTCGTAGCCCTCCTCAGCGCTGTAATAGGTGTGTTCAAAGGTCCGATCCCTGACTTCACCGCTCTGCCGGCCACTATCTGGTGGGGGCTGGCTTATCTTGCCGTTTTGGCCACGATGACGACTACGCTTCTGCAGACCTGGGCCCAGCAGCAAACCAGTTCCACCCGGACTGCAGTCATCTTCACTTTAGAGCCGGTTTTTGCGGCGATCTTCGCCTTCTTAATGCTCGGTGAAGCAATTACGCTGCGGACCATCATCGGCGGCAGTTTCATTATCGCCGGCATACTCCTGGCTGAACTGGGGCCACAAATGAAAGAGGCACCACAAGCAGAGCCTGCAGTGCCTGAATCTTAATCCAGTTTCTAAACTAGAGAATCTTACTCAAGAAGGACTGGGTCCGAGGGTTCTGTGGGTTGGTGAAGAGCTCCGCCGGAGTATTCTCTTCAATGATGAAGCCCTCATCCATAAAAAGGACCCTGTCCCCAACCTCCCGGGCAAACCCCATCTCATGGGTGACCACCACCATGGTCATGCCCTCTTTGGCCAGTTTTTTCATGACGTCCAAAACCTCCCCGATCATCTCCGGATCCAGCGCGGAGGTCGGCTCATCAAAGAGCATCACCTTCGGTTTCATGGCCAGAGCCCGAGCGATGGCGACACGTTGTTTCTGTCCACCGGAGAGCTGGTCAGGATAGACCCTAGCTTTGTCCCGCAGGCCGACCTTATCCAGGAGCTCGTATGCGTAGGCTTCAGCCTCCTTCTTATCCCAACCCCGAACCTTGATCGGAGCCAGAGTAATGTTCTCCAAAGCGGTTTTGTGAGGAAAGAGGTTAAAGTGCTGAAAGACCATGCCCACTTCTTCCCTAACCTTATTTATATTGACCCCTGGCATGTTGACCTGAACACCATCGACCCAAACCTCACCTTCATCGGGCTCTTCCAGGAGGTTCAGGCAGCGTAAGAAGGTGCTCTTTCCGGATCCGCTGGGCCCAATGACTACCACAACCTCTCCCTGCTCTACGTGGTTGCTGACCCCTTTCAGAACGTGCAGGTTTCCGAAGCGTTTATGGAGATTCTTTACTGTGATCATTCCGTCTTCAACCGCCTTTCTGCAAATGCCACCAGCCTGGAGATGGTGAGGGTCATAATGAGGTAGAGCACCGCTACCGCCAGGTAGATTTCAAAAGGCCTGAAGGTCCTGGTCTGGATGATCTGACCTTTGCGCATCAGTTCTTCCAGGGAGATAACCGCCACCAGCGACGAGTCTTTGAGCATGGCGATAAACTCATTCCCCAAGGGAGGAATGATGCGTTTGAAAGCCTGAGGTAAAATGATGTAACGCATAGTCTGCCTATGGGTCATGCCCAATGAGCGGGCGGCCTCAACCTGGCCCCTATCGATGGACTGGATACCGGCCCGCACAATCTCGGCGACGTAAGCCCCACTATTTACCCCCAAAGAGGTGATGGCCGCTATCCAGACCGGGATCGGGAAACCCAAGAGCTGAGGCAATCCCATGTAAACCAGGAAGATCTGCACCAAAAGAGGTGTTCCCCTGATGAAGTCGACATAGACGGAAGCAATTCCGTAAACAATCTTGTTCTTGCTCGTCCGAGCCATTCCAACGAAAGTACCGATCACCAGACCGATAGTCACCGCTATAGTCGTGAGTTTAACTGTGACCCAGGCACCCTCTAGTAGCACTGGCATCGACCTGATAATCAGGTCCCAACGAAAATCCACCTTTTCTCCCCCAATTCATCCAAATAGTAAATATGCGTAACTATGCAAAGTTACGCATATTTAAACTAGGGTCAAGTATACATCATTTTGCGCTCCAAAGCAATTATGCTGGTTAAAATGTTAATTTGTCCCAAACCACTTATTGTAGATCTTATCATAGGTGCCGTTGGCCTTGAGCTCAGCCAGGGCAGCGTTTACCTTTTTGAGCAGTTCAGGGTTGTTTTTGTTGATAGCGAAACCATAGTATTCCGGCGGGAAGAAACTACCCGGAACGATTTTGGCTTTACCGGGGTTCTCCTGGATATAACTGATAGCCACCAAGTTATCGCAGATGACTGCAGCCACATTACCGTTCATAAGTTCCTGGATGGCTTCGCCGACCACTGCAAAACGGGCCACTTTCTTCAACCCCGGCAGGTCAGACGCAACAAAGTCACCGGTGGTCCCCAACTGGACCGCTACGGCCTTGCCCTTCAGGTCATCTGGGCCATGGATGGTGTCGTCATTGATCCGCACTAAAATGACCTGCTCAGCATTGAAGTAGGGATCGGAGAAGTTGACGGACATCTTTCTCTCTTCGGTGATGGTCATGGCGGAAGCAATCAGATCGTAGTTGCCGTTCAAAAGCCCGGGGATAATTCCTTCCCAAGCGACGTTGTAGATCTCAACTTCCATCCCCATCTCTTCGGCCAAGGCCCTCACCATATCCATGTCAAAGCCTGTGTACTCATGGGTGTTCTCGTCTACATACTCAAAGGGTGGAAACGCTACATCAGAACCTACCCGGAGAACCTCCTTAGCCACTACGGTTCCGGCCATTCCCAGGATCAACGCACATACTAACAACAGGATACCAGTCTTCTTCACCTTTTTACCTCCTATGCTCCTTAGCTACTGAATTACTCAATTAAAGTCTATTAGAACCAAGTACTTGCAATCTTGTCGTAAATACCGTTGGCTTTAATAGTCTTCAAGGCTTTATTAACCTGCTCTAAGAGCTCTTTGTTCCCCTTCTTAATAGCCAAACCGTAAGACTCTGATCCGAAGAAATCTCCCTCGACAATCTTGACCTTACCGGGGTTTTCTTTGATGTACTGGACTGCCACGATGTTGTCGATGATGCAGGCAGCAGCGTTGCCGTTCAAAACCTCCTGGATGGCCTCAGGAGCCAGGTTGAAACGAGCCACTTTCTTCAGACCTTTGATCTCAGAAGCGGTAAAGTCGCCGGTGGTACCGATCTGAACGGTCACTATCTTGCCTTTGAGGTCTTCCACCGATTTGATGCTGTTGTCATCGATGGGCACCAAAATAACCTGTTTGGCCTGGAAGTAGGGATCAGAGAAATCGACTGCCATCTTTCTCTCTTCGGTGATGGTCATGGCTGAAGCGATCATGTCATAGTTGTTGTTCAAAAGTCCCGGTATCAAACCGTCCCAAGCGGTGTTGATGATCTCAACTTCCATGCCCATCTCTTTAGCGATGGCTTTGACCAAATCCAGGTCGAATCCGACGTACTCGCCAGTTTCCTCGTCAACGAACTCGAAGGGAGGAAAATCACAGCTGGCCGCCACTTTCAAAACGTTATCATCATCTTTGGCCAGCACACCATGGGCTAATAGAGAAACTAATAGTACTGAAACGATGAGTAGAGCAAGTTTTTTCATGTAAAGTGCCTCCTAAAAGCTATGTCGGAATTTATTTATAATTATACACTGATATGTATAATTATTGCAAGAGGTCTCATCATTATTTTTGACAAAAGGAAAAAAGCGGTAGGTCACCGCTTCTTGTCGATCTGAGAATCTTGATTTAGGCACCTTTCTTGATAGGCCTTACCGGCCTGCTTAGGCGAAGGTGAGCTCTCCCGTCGCCTCATGAGCTCCAGCCGCTCCTGGAGCAACCGCTGGTTTTCGGTTTCCACTTCCTCTAGTTTTTTGAGGACGTCACCTAATTCACCAAGGACTTCCCGGAAACCTTCTGCTTCTGGTAAATCCCCTAGGGCTGAAACAGTGACTTCCGCCACCCCTAGGGCACGAGCTACACTCTCCTTGAGTTTAGTTGCCTTCTCATCCCAGTCGTTAATCCTCCGAATGATCTCAGTTTGCGCGTTCAGAATTTCTCCTAGCTGGCTGGTTTCCTCACCGGCCCGCAACAGTTGATTCAGCCTGCGTGAGACTTGGAGAAACTCTCTGTATTCAGCAAGCTCTGCTCGATAGCACCGGGTCAGCTCGAGAACCTCTTCGGAAAGGGACATCTTACTTACCAGCCTTGGCCAGGTCGAAGCGATCGCCATTTGCGCTGCCGGTGCCGGTGACCTTAGATGTGGCCTCCACCCAAGCCTCTTTGAGCTCGCTGACCATGGTGATGATATCAACCAGTTTGGTGGGGTCTTTATTAATGTTCACTTCAATTAGGGTGGCAATCATGAAGTCGTAGAGTTTGTACAGATTCTCCGCTATCTCTCCTGCCTCCATGTTCAAACCGGAGATCAGTTCATAAAAGATGTCTTGGGCCCTAACCAAGTTGTTGTGGGCCTTCTCCAACTCCCCGTTCTCTATATTCTTCTTGGCTTGTGTCATGAATTTTATGGCGCCGCTGTAGAGCATTGTTACTAGTTTTTCCGGAGGGGCAGTCTGGATTTGGACTTCGAGGTATTTCTGCTGCGGATTAACGGCCATGCTGAAAAACTCCTCTCTTAAAGTTACCGTTTGGTATCCACAAAACTGGGGGTTCTGGCCACGTGGCTGTTGTAGTATCCTTTGAGGCTCCGCTTGGAAGAGCGGACCTTGCGCAGGTTCTGCTGAAGGCGTGCCTTTTTCTCCAGAAGCAATCTATTGATTTTCTCCTGGTCTTCTTTAAGCCTGAGTAAAAGATCATAAGAAGCAGCTGACCGCCCCTGAGGCAGGGCATCAATCTGGGAGATGAGGACTCCCCTCACCTCAATCGCTGAAACTACTTTATCGATCAGCTCATCAGTAATGTCACCAGGCTGTTCTAAGAGTTGGACCAGTTCTTCCGTGACCGTGAGCATCTCTCTCAAGAGAGCCTCTTTTTGCTGAGTTTCTGCTGTTTCCATTTACTGACCACCCATTCCAAACTGGGACATCAGCCACATGGCCTGTTGATTCATTTTACTAATGGCCTTTTCCATGGCTGTGAACTGGCGCCAATATCGGTCCTCCACTATCTTCAGGCGCTCCTCTTCTCTCCTGATCTGTTCGTTTATGGTCCTGATCCGTCTGCCGATCTGGCTGAAGTCAACATAATCGGAAGGGCTGCCGGCAACATCGGTGATGCGCTCAATGGCATCACCCAAAGCCTCATAGGCTCGGTTGGCAATCCCCTTCTCCTCAGGAACATCACTGGAGTTGGTGAAGAGGGCCATAACCTTATCTGGGTCCTCCTCGATGGCTGCACGTAGCTCAGCTTCATCAATGATAAGCTTTCCGGAAAGATAGTCGTCGTCGATTATAATGGAGCCATTAGAACCATAGGATGCGGTTCCAGTAGAGATTCCGATCTCACTCAAGTGATTGAGGTCGGCAGAGATGCCCTCCACGGTACCGTAAACAGCCGAGCGAAGTTTAAAAAGCTCACTCTGAATGATCGGGTCGTGCTTCAAAAGGCCGCTTTTGGCCTTCTCCTCCCAGAGCTCAATTTGCCGGTCAGTTAGCTCCTCCATCTGCTCATCAGTGAGGGGCTTGTAGTCCCGATAGCGTTCCTCATTTAATTCTGCGTTAATGGCCTCGATGGTCTCGTTGTACTTTTCGACCCAGCTTTTAATGGACTCAAAGATGGCATCGGTATCTCTTTGGACCTCTAGGCGGACAGAAGAACCGGCCGAGGTGGTTCCTTTTAAAGTGATGGAAACCCCGTTAATGGTGAAATTGTTGCTGGTCCTCTCGGTGTCAAGGCCGTTGATAGTTAAGACGGCATTTGTACCTCCAGTTTCAGTGGAGCCGGCAAACTGCAGGACATCTTGGAGGAAAGACTCCGAGCCTAAAACAATCTCATCTCCGACTTTGTTATCACCGGTAACTTTGGAAGTGAGGGAAACCTTGTCAGCTACTGAATCGTAGTACATGGTCACGCCGGCGTTCTCGTTGCTATTGACAGTGGAGATAACAGTATCCAGGCTGACTGTATTGGCAAACTCGAAGGTTTCTCCGTTGATGGTGAAGCTAAAAGTATCTCCCTCTGCTTGACCGGCAAACAAGGTACCATCGGCAAACTTATCCCTCTGAGACCAGAGGGAAGCTGAAGGATCAATTTTGTTACTTGGGTCCAGAGAGAGCTCGCCGGCGCTGATTCTGGTCGCCGCGGTGGCCAAGCTTTTGACTTCAATATTCAGAGTGATCTCGCTGCTGTTGGTGGAAGCGCTGGCAGTTACAATGGATTCATCACTGCTGGTCACTTTCTTGACTAAGAAGGTACGTTGAAACCTGAGCTCAAAAGTGGCATCCCGTAAGGCCTTGAGTTTGGTGTTGATGGCCCGGTAGTCCTCACGCTTCCACTCGAGCAAGGTCTTGTCCTGTTCCAGCCTGTCCACCCTCATGCGTTCAACTCTCATGAGGTCCTTGACTATCTGATCTATGTCCATGCCGCTGGCCAGACCGCTGATTCGCAAGGATTCAAAACCCATAACCGTTCACCTCTACGCCTTCTCATCAATAAACACGCCGATAGTCTCCCACAGCTTATCTAGCATAGCCAAGATGGCTTTGGGAGGCATCTCCTTGATGACCTGCCCGGTATCGGCATCTATTACCTTCAAAACTTCAATATGAGTCTCTTCGTCAATCTCAAACTTGATGTTGGCCCCAAAAGCTAGAGCAATCCGGTTGGCAGCCTCAGCAGCAGCTTCGATGACTTCTGGGGTAACTACTTCCTCCTGGGACTTGACCTTTGAATTCTGCTTGTTGGCAGC
>JACDOJ010000083.1 GCA_017656135.1 Bacillota bacterium
TGTGAAACATTATAGCCCTTTCTGCTATTCACACCATTTTACAGAAAAAATTGTACACTACTACGAGGATCACGTCCAGTTTTTTCTGTAAAAAGCCCTCTGGTTTTATTTTACCGGTACTTAGCTAGATCTGGTCTATGACGGCCGCCCTTAGTTCAGCCTTTTGCTGTTTCTTCCACTCCTAATACTCATCCATATCAAAGTAACGGTGCCCAGTGCCAATCCTGGTATATATTCGAGGGACGTGAATAGATATGGTCATGGGATAATGTTATGACAATACTACGAAAATTCTGGAGACGGTTCCATGACCAAATTAAGTACTAATCCCTTGGATGACAATCAACCGGTACCTCTTTACTACCAACTTTATCAGAGACTCCGGAACAGCATATTGAATGGGGACTTCAGCGAAGGCGAATATATTCCCAGCGAGTCTGAGCTTTCAGAACTCTATGGGGTTAGCCGCACTACTGTCCGTCAGGCGGTACTGGAGTTAGTCAGAGAAGGGCTCCTAGAGAGAAGACGAGGCAAGGGAACCATAGTAAAGTCGCCATTGCTCACCAGAGAGTCACCCGGGTGGATGAGTTTCACTGAAGAGATGCTTGCCAATCATCGGCATCCAGGGTCTAAAACTCTGTCTTTCGAAGTTATCGATTCACCGGATTATTCTGTCTTCAAGGCATTACAACTGACCAAAGATGAATCAATCGTGCGAATTGTTCGTTCGCGCTTCGCCGATGGAGTGCTTTTAGGCATCTCCATCTCTTTTTTGCGACAAAGTCTTTGGAACCAGCTCGGCATATCTGAAGACGAGTTAGATAATAAATCTCTCTACGCAATATTGGAAGATAAGCTTGGGATTAAACTGACTTACGCCACAGAGGACATACGAGCCATTCTTCCGACCAAAGAAATAATGCAGTTGGTGAAAGTTCCAGCAAATCAGCCGATGTTGCTCATTGCCCGGGTGGCCTATAACTCTAACGGCACTCCAATCGAACACGGGACCAACATCTTTCGGGGTGATTTATACAATATCAAGCTTATGCATAAACGGGCTGCTAGCGAGGGCGAAGCCTTATAGATTGGGGGGGATAGAATGAAACTGGTTATCGGTTCTGACCACAATGGTTTTGAACTAAAGAAAATTATCATTGATTTTATCTCAAGGGAATTTCCCCAGGTGGAAATCACCGATAAGGGGACATTTAGCAGCGAGCCTGTCTCGTATGCCGAGATTGCCGAGTCGGTAGCTCTAGAGGTATCCAGAGAAAACGCAGAGCGAGGTATTTTGATCTGTGGAACCGGACTGGGGATGGCAATGACTGCAGACAAAGTGCCTGGAGTCCGAGCAGCAGTCTGTCATGACATTTATTCTGCAGAACGAGCCCGCAAAAGTAACGATGCCCAAATTATGACCATGGGCGCCCAAGTAATTGGTCCCGAGCTTGCTAAGAAATTGGTTGCAGTATGGTTGGTTTCGGAATTTCAGGGAGGTAGGTCTGCACCAAAGGTCGCTAAGATGGTAGAGATTGATGAGAAATATCGGAAAAAAGCCTGATGGGGGTGTTGAAATGAAAAAATTCGTGAACGACCCTAACAATGTTGTCAAGGAGGAATTAGAGGGGTTCACAAAAGCCTACTCGCATATCACGGCACTCACTGATGATTACTTAGTCGTGCGAAAACAACCAAAGGAAGAGGGGAAAGTAGGCATTGTTATTGGACACGGTGTTGGCCATGAACCTTCTATTTGTGGATGGGTTGGAAAGGGTTTCTTTGACGTGGATGCTGCAGGAGAGATTTTTGCTTGTGCTCCAGCAGATAAAATCCTGAGTGGGATCAGGGCAGCAGATCGGGGTGCCGGGGTTCTTCAGATTATTGCTAACCATGCCGGGGATGTTCTCAATGGTAATTTGGCCTACGAGATGGCTATAGCCGAAGGTATTAAAGTAGAAAAAGTTCTTCTTTATGATGACATTGTCACTGCTCCAAAAGGGCAAGAGGAAAATCGGCGTGGTGTGGCCGGCATGTTTTTTGCCATGAAGATCGCCGGTGCGGCTGCAGAACGAGGCTGGAGCTTGGAAGAATGTGCACGGGTTACCAGGAAAGCTAACGCCAATACCAGGACGCTAGGTGTGGCACTGTCGCCACCGACTCATCCAGTGACCGGCAAAGTGATGTTCGATTTGCCCGATGACGAGATGGAAATAGGCATGGGGGTTCATGGAGAGGCCGGAACTTACAAGGGCGAGATGCTCTCCGCCGACGAGACTATGGAACTGATGGCAAAACAAGTCATTGAGGATAAGCCGTTCACCCCCGGGGAAGAGGTCTTGGTCTTACTCAATGGTTCCGGGGCAACTACCCTCATGGAGTTGCACATTCTATACCGCAAGCTCGACCAGATTTTAGCTGAGACGGGAATCAAAGTATACGACGTGCTTCTGGGCGAGTTTATCACCACCCAAGAAATGAAGGGATTCTCACTGTCACTCTGCTCCGTCGACGACGAGATAAAGAGTCTATGGGATGACCCATGTGAAACAGCCTACTTTACAAAAGCCTAGGGGAGAAAGGGGATATATCAATGAAATACGGAGCCCACAGTTTGATGTTCACTCCAAAATTCACAAAAGACGATTTGGGCTTAATTGCCCATGCGAAGTCATTAGGCCTTGATGGCCTGGAGATTCATCTTGACGACCTATCTGTGCTGCCCATTGATGAGATTAAAAAGGAGCTCAAAAAGAATCAGATGGAGGCTACCTTTACGGCGGTCTTGGATAAGGACCATGACTTCATTAGTCCAGACCCCGAGGTCAGGCAGTCTGGTATTGATTTTATCAAGAGACGCCTGGAAATTGTAGCCGAATTGGGCGGGGACGTACTTGGAGGAGTTAATTACGCAGCTTGGGGTAAGATCACGGGTCAGGCCAGGACCAAGGATGAGTGGGAATGGTGTAAGGAGTGCTTAAATAAAATTGGTCAGATCGCCAAACCCCTTGGCGTTGTGATGGCACTGGAACCTGTAAACCGGTACGAGACACATTTTTTGAACACGGTCGAGGATGCTAGGCGTCTAGTTGAAGAGGTTAACCATCCCAATATCAGGATTCACTTGGATACTTATCACTGCAACATTGAGGAAAAGTCTTTCTACGAAGCCATTAAAACTTGCGGAGAGTACTTGTATCACGTCCATGTTTGTGAAAACGACAGGGGAGTTCCCGGAACTGGTCATGTCAATTGGGATGAGGTGTTTAAGGGGTTCAAGGAAATCGGATATGACCGTTGGTGTGTGGTAGAGTCTTTTGTTCCAGACGTCGAGGAGGTAGCAAGATTAACCGCAATTTGGCGACAAGTTGCTCCTTCGGCAGAAGCAATAGTCACTGAGGGGTTGAGACTCTTTAGACGCCTGGAGTAAAGCTAGTTCCTTTTTGGGAGGTGGTTCCGGGAGAAGTATTTATAGGTATCCCCAAAAACTTAAAAAAGGAGGTTAATGCGTAATGACTCGCAAGTTGTTTGGGCTCGTATTAATCTTGGCCTTGATGCTAGGCCTAGCCGTCTCTGTTGATGCCCAAAAAAAACACGTTACTCTGAGTATTTTGGGTATTGGTGGTTGGACTCCTAGTGAATTAGCGGTCAAGATGGCTCCTCTCTTTTCTGAATATGCAGAAAAGAACCTGGGCTATACAGTAGATATTGTCGGTGACTGGGCCCCATTTACCAGCCTGTACGAGAAAGCAGCTTCTGCCTTTGCAGCAAAATCCGATGCTTATGACATTATCATTAGCGATAGCCAATGGTTGGGAGCTTTTGCCGAAGGCGGTCATATCATTCAGCTGAACGAAATCATTGAATCTGAGCCATTGTTGAAGAAAGCAGTCGAGGATATGTATGAAACCCATCGAGCTGCCTACATGACCTATCCGGACGGCAGTGATAAATGGTGGGGCTTGCCGCAAGAAGGTGACGATTTAGTCCTGTATGTCAGAAAAGACCTGCTTAACGATCCTAAGGAACAGACTGCATTTAAAGAAAAGTATGGCTTTGACCTGCCGACCACTTACGAAGATTTCGCGGAACTGGATTGGGAAACTTTCGAAAAGGTAATCGAATTTTTCACCAGGCCTCCACATCTTTATGGTTTCGCTGGTGAGTATGCGAAAGAATATGACTTCATTTCCGATCACGTGATGTCAATGTTCTGGACCTGGGGTGGCGATATTATCGATGTAAAGACCAACCGGGTTCAAGGTATATTGAACAGCGATGTCAATAACGAAGCACTTGAGTATTATGTGGATCTTTTGAAATACCAGCCTCCTGGAGCAGTTTCTTTCGGTATTGACCAAGTCATTAATGCCATGGCTCAAGGCCAAGTTTTCTCAGCGTTAACTTGGGCTGCCGTTGGAGCTCCAATCTTTGATCCCAATCTGTCAAGAGTTGCTGATGATGTCATGGTTGTGCAACCGCCTGGAAAGAGAATGCCGGATGGCACTCTAAATAGGATCTACTGTTTGGGTGGCCAGCCTTGGGTAATCTCTGCTTACTCCAAACATAAAAAAGAAGCCATTGACTTCCTTAAATGGTGGTACCTGCCTGAAACTCAGTGGGAGTTTGCTCGGCGCGGAGGTAACCCCGTTGTTCGGTCGGTCATAGACACTAAAGAGTTTCAGGAAATGAATCCTTGGAACAAGGCTTATGTTGACATGATCCATACTGGCCGCGACTTCTGGCATCTGCCTTGCTACGCAGAGCTGCTCCTGATTCAACAAGAAGAATGGACTGCCTATGCATCCGGTGCTAATAAAGACGCTAAGACAGCTAACGATAGTGTAGCAAGGCGGCAAGAGCTTGTTCTGATGCGTGAGGGACTGCTGAAGTAGGCCGTTATCAGGGAGGCGGCTTTCTGTCGCCTCCCGCCCAAAAGCGGGGGAGGGTAAGCAATGTTTAGTCAACGAATAAAATGGTGGTTCATTACCCCGATGCTCGTCTTCCTATTCCTTTGGAACGTTCTCCCACTACTTTGGGTAGTCGGACTGAGTTTTTACAACTATTCAGTCTTAAAAGGTGGGACACCAAGATTTGTTGGTTTCCTAAATTACCTTCTCCTCCATATGGATCCGTACATGTGGGAGCGGTTTAGGACTACCTTCTTGTTTGTACTGCTGGCAGTTGCTTTGGAATTGGTCATTGGATTCGTTCTTGGCTTTTTCTTCAACCAGAAGATTAAGGGCAAAAAGTATATGTTGCCGCTAATATTTGTCCCTATGATTGTAGCACCGGTGGCAGCCGGCGTCTTCTTTAGATTCATTTATGACCCTCATTGGGGTATCATCAATTACTTCTTGAACACCCTTTTTGGTTTTAGGCTTGAATTCTTGGAGGACGCAGCTCTGGCGATGCCGGCTGTAGTAGCAGTGGATGTTTGGATGTGGTCCCCATTCATGATGTTAATGTGTTTGGCGGGATTACAGGCTGTTCCGAAACATCTTTATGAAGCCGCGGAAATTGACAGGCTTTCCTGGTGGACACAGTTCAGATACATTGTCTTACCTCACATCAAACCGGTATTGGTCCTGGCGGTCTTATTGAGGACAATTGATGCATTTAAGATATTTGACATCATTTTTGTCATGACCGGTGGAGGACCTGGGTCGGCAACAGAGGTTTTACCAATGACCTTGTACCGCAATGCGTTCCTCTTCTGGCGAACCGGTTCAGCCTCGGCCCTTGCGGTGGTACTGCTACTAATAGCAGTCGCTTTTACCAGTTTGTACTTGCTTTTGATTCCAAGACCGAGGACGGAGGGATAGCATGAGCGCGACCAAGCAAGCAAAGAAATCAAGGTTAAGGCAAATTATCGCAGTAGTAATAACCTTTGGCTACTTTTCACCAATCCTGTGGTTGATAATGACAGCCTTCAAGAAGCGAATTGACATATTCGCCATTCCACCGAAATTTTTCTTCGTACCAACCCTTGATAACTTCAGATACTCCGTTGGCAGGGGGATGTTCTGGGGGCCCTTGATTAATAGTCTGGTAATGTCCGTACTGGCGGTCTGTTTGGCAATCGTCATAACCATCTTTGCTGCTTATGCCATTTCGAGGTTCAGGGTTCCAGCCAGTAAATTCATCATGTTTCTGGTACTGTCTCTTCGAATGATGCCGCCGGCTGTAGTAGTGATACCCATGTTCCTGATGTACCGATTGTTGGGTATGGTAAATACCCACGTAGGTATGGTATTGCTTTACACGATGTTTAGCATTCCATTTACACTTTGGATGTTGAAGGGTTTCATCGACGAATTACCGCGGCAGTTTGATGATGCAGCTCTAGCTGATGGCGCTAACCCGCTGCAGGTTTTGAAGGACATCATCCTGCCACAGTTAGGTCCAGCATTAGCTACGGTCATTATTTTCAATATGATCTTCGTTTGGAATGAGTTCCTTTTCTCTTACATCCTAACCGGACCGGAGACGCGGACTATGCCAGTTCAGATTGCGATGGGCATCTATACAGATAAGGGGGTTGACTGGGAATACGTGAGTGCACTTTCAACGATATACGTTCTACCAGTACTGGCTGCCATTTATGTGTTACAGAACAACTTGCTCCGAGGAATGACATTCGGAACTATAAGGAGGTAACTGATGTGCGTATTAAAGAGCTGCGACCTCAGCAATGGGTTATCATGCTTTCAGTCTTACTAATCCTGGGAGGGGTAGTGTTAATATTTCAACCTTGGTGGTTTGGGGGCTACCAACTAGGCTTCGTGATCTTACTCGTTGGTGCTGTGATACAAGTAATCCTTGGCAACCTTGGCCCCGAGGCCAACTGGAGGCAGGCCTTGAACATGGCGCTACTTGGAGGTGGCATATTTGCGGCCATCCTGATCATTGCCATAATCATGGCTCCTCGGTTGATAGCCCTGTTGTAGGAGGTGATAGCGTGAATGAAATTAGATTGGAAAACATCCAAAAGGCATTCGGCAAGAAGGTTGCGTTAGACGATGTTTCATTGGAGATAACGAAAGGCACTTTTACTTGTGTACTGGGCCCTCCGGGAGCCGGCAAAACTACTTTACTTAGAATCATTGCCGGTTTGGAACGTGCTGACAGAGGTCGGATAATCATCGATGGTGTAGATGTGGGAGCATTACCTCCGGCAGAACGGGGAATTTCCTTTGTTGCTCAGGATTTTGCTCTCTACCCACATATGAATGTCTATAAGAACATCGCATATCCTCTAAAACTCAAAAAGATGGATCCTCGTGAGATCGACAAAAAAGTACGGGAAGTTGCAGAGTTTCTAAAGATCGAGAAACTCTTGGACAGGAATCCGGAACAGCTTTCAGGTGGTGAGCAGCAGAGGGTGGCTATCGCCCGTGGGCTCGTCAAAGATGCGGCACTATACTTGTTTGATGAGCCATTGACGAACCTGGATTACAAAATCCGGGAAGATATGCGGGCGGAGTTCAGAAAGATCCAACAAGAAACCGGACAGACCATTATTTACGCTACCTCTGATTCAGTAGAAGCCATTTCCATGTCTCAGCACTTAGTGGTGATGAATGAGGGTATAGTAGTTGAGTACGGTAACACTTTGAAGATCTATAACAGACCAAATCAATTATTTACTGCAAGATACTTCGGCTATCCGCCTATGAATCTGATTCCAGCCAGGGTCCAAAAAGAAACAAGCTTAGAAACGAACTACTTCTCAATCGCTATCCCCCCAGAGTTGGGTAAGCAACTCAAAGGAATGAATCTTACAGCTGCAATCCGGCCCGAGTCACTGCAAATATCCCAAGACGGAATGAAGAACAAAAGTGTAGTGTTTGATAGCAAAGTTTTACTTACCGATATCATAGGTTCGGATACCATCGTGCATCTGGAAGGAGAAAAGGGTTTCTCTGATCGGATTAGGGCTTTTGTGCCCAGAGCTTACAATGCATTGCCGGGAACCCCAATCAAAGCCGGTTTTGATATAAAGGATCTCTATATTTATGACGCCCAGGCTGAAAAGCTCCTTTGGAAGGGGGATGTCTAATGGCACTAATTACTTTGAGAGAGTTAACAAAGGTCTTCAATGAAACAGTAGTAGCCGTTGATAAAGTAACCCTTCATGTTCCCGACAATGCGGTGATTTGCATCCTGGGACCATCCGGCTGTGGCAAAACGACATTAATGAGGATGATTGCCGGACTGGAGCAGCCTACTGAAGGAAAGATCTTTTTTGACGATGATGATGTCACTGAATTGCCAGCCCGGGAACGCAATGTTGCCATGGTCTTTCAGTTTCCGGCGGTCTATCCTCATCTCACTGTAAGAGCCAATATTGCTTTTCCGTTAATAGCAGAGGGTGTCAAGAAGGACGATGCCATTAGGCGAGCTGAAGAGGTGGCGGAATCATTAGAAATCTCCGAAAGTCTGGACTTATTCCCAGACGCACTGGATGCCGGTGCTAAACAGAAAGTCTCCATTGCCCGGGCAATTGTTCGAAAACCAAGAGTATTTCTTTTCGATGAACCACTATCCAATATTGACCCGAATATGCGTGTTGATATGAAGAGTTTAATCAAAAAGCTGTCCAGAGACGTTGGTCAGACTTTCATTTATGTCACCCATGATCAATCAGAGGCAATGACACTAGCAGATTACATAGTGGTAATGAAAGATGGCAAAGTTTTGCAGTACGGTCGTCCAGAAGAAATCTACGAACGGCCGGGCACAGATTTTGTCGGTTGGTTTTTAGGTAACCCCGGCATGAATTTCTTACAGGTTGAGGCGAGGAAATTCGAGAACACATGGTGCTTAGTGTCAGACCATATCTCTATTCCTTTTGACGGGCTCAAAAACTTAGAAACAGGGAAAAGGTACAAAATTGGCATTCGCCCCGAGCACATTAGCCTCGTGGATGATCCAAAGGAGGTTATTTCGGGTATTTGTGACATGGTGGAGCCCATGGGCGGTCGCAAGATCGTGCACTTAAAGGTCGGAGAGGATAGGTTGAGAGTTAAAGTCGACCCTAATCGTTCCATCACCCCAGGTGAGAAAGTGTATTTTTCACTGCCCCCGGAACATATTCGAATTTTTGACATTGAAACAGGGAGAAATATCCCGCTAGACGCTGTCTAGGTCCTAAGAAAGCTTTTGTGGAGGAGATCGCAATGAAAAAACTGATTAATGACCCGTATAAGGTCGTTGACGAAATGTTAGCTGGGTTTGTAAAAGCTCACCCAAACTACGTTCGGATGGTTCATCCTCGAGGTCTGGTCCGCAAAGCCCCTCCGAAAAAGGGCAAAGTCGGGCTGATGATTGGTGGCGGTTCAGGCCACAAACCGGCATTTATAGGCTACATCGGAGAGGGAGTAGCAGATGGTGTTGCCGTTGGTAACGTCTTCGCATCACCTCCCCCGGAACCGGCATTGGAAGTCACCAAGGCCATTGACACAGGTGCGGGTGTTCTGTACTCCTACGGCAATTATCAAGGTGATATTCTCAACTTTAATATGGCAGCAGAGCTTGCGGCGATGGAAGGTATTAGGGTGGAAACGGTGCTTGTTACCGACGATATTGCCTCTGCTCCTAAGGATCAAATGGAAAAGAGAAGGGGAATTGCCGGCGACTTCTTTGTCTTTAAGATTGCCGGTGCCATGGCAGAAACTATGGCCAGCTTAGATGAAGTAAAACGAGTAGCAGAAAAAGCCAATTTTAATACGCGAACCATGGGAGTGGCCCTTTCTGGTTGCACCGTTCCAGCTGCTGGTAAACCTATATTCACCTTAGGCGAAAACGAGATGGAAATAGGCTTGGGAATTCACGGCGAACCTGGTGTGAGACGAGGCAAGTTGGAAACTGCTGATGAAGTGGCTACCGACATAACAGAACGGATTATTGCAGACCTTCCTTTCCAAAGCGGTGATGAAGTTGCTGTGTTGGTTAACGGCCTGGGTGCCACTCCCTATATGGAACTATATATCGTCTACAGGAAGGTTGCCGAGATTCTTGCTGACCATGGAATCTCAATTTACCGGTCGTATGTGGGAGAGTATGTCACTTCTTTAGAGATGGCCGGTTGCTCAGTTACTCTTATGCGATTGGATGATGAATTGAAGCGACTGTTGGATGCTCCGGCTGATACACCTTTCTTTGTGCAGAAGTGACGGGGGTGATAATATGGAAAAAATTACGCGAGACGCCTTAAAGAAGGCACTGCTAGATATAACTGATGAGATTGAGGCCAATCAAGATTATCTTTCTGAATTAGACGCGGCCATGGGTGACGGCGATCATGGTGTTAGCATGACCCTTGGCTGGCGAGCAGTGGCAGAGAAAATAAAGTCGTTAGAAGATCCTACCATTGCGGATCTTCTGAAAACTACCGGGATGGCACTGGTTTCCTCTGTTGGCGCAGCAATGGGGCCCTTGTATGGCACGGGTTTCATTAGAGCGGCAGCTGCGGCAGGGGATGCGGAATCTTTAAATTTATCCCAATTGACTAAGGTTTTTGAGGCCTTCCGCGATGGAGTTATGCAGCGGGGCAATGCTCAAGTGGGAGACAAAACCATGGTGGATACTATCGTCCCAGCTGTAGATGCATTGAAAGGAGCAGAGGAATCTGGTAGTGACTTGATCAGCGCGTTACGTGCATTCGTGGTTGCGGCGGAAGAGGGGATGAAAAGTACAATTCCTCTGCAGTCAAAAGTCGGAAGGTCCAGTCGTTTAGGGGAACGCACCATTGGTCATCAAGATGCAGGGGCAACTTCATGCTATTTGATATTTAAGACTTTTGCACGGAGCGTAGCAGGAGGTTCGCTCTAGAGAAGGTGGAACACACATGCCATTTGTGAATTTAAATGAGATTTTGCCAGCGGCTAAGGCCAATCACTATGGTGTGGGTGCATTTAACGTTATAGGCGAGCCATTCATTTGTGGCGCTATAACCGCTGCCGAGAAAGAAGCTTCTCCAATCATCATTGCCTTTGCCGAAGTACATGAATCGTATGTTCCTTTGGAATTTGTCGCTGAGATGGTCAAATACTGGGCTCAGCGGGCAAGGGTGCCAGTAGCCCTCCATTTAGACCATGCTAAAAATGTTGATACAATAATTCGGGCGATTCGAGCCGGTTTCTCTTCTGTGATGTATGACGGTTCAACTACACCTTTCGCAGACAATGTGAAAATAACTCAGAAAGTTGTCGCTATTGCAAAACCTGTTGGAGTCACTGTTGAAGCTGAGTTAGGAATTTTGACCGGAGTTGAAGAGGTTGCTGAAGGCAAGCGTCCCACCGAAGATTTCTATACAGATCCTGAGCAAGCAGCTGAATTTGTTGAAAAAACAGGATGCGACGCTTTGGCGGTCTCAATAGGCACTGCTCACGGCATGTATACTTGGGAAACTATGTTGGATTTTAATCGGCTGCAAAAAATCAGTGAACTTGTATCGGTGCCTTTGGTGCTTCATGGTGGGTCTGGCCTGTCCAGCAATGATTTTCGTACAGCAATCTCTAAGGGGATTTCAAAAGTAAACGTCTTCACTGAATGTGCCTTGGCTGCAGGCAGGGCCGTGCGAGAGGCTGTTAATGACAACTCAAAGAGTTTTCCTGACTTCTGTCAGCTGGGTCAAAAGGCCATTGAAGACCTAGTCCGGAGTAAGATCAGAATATTTGGTAGCTGCGGGAAGGCTGTTTAGATTCGAAGGAGAGGTTATATGATGGAAAAAGTGGTCTCCAAGGAGCTACTTTTAAAAATGGTACAGCGAATAGCTGATACGATTGAAGAGCACAAAGACCACCTTACTGAATTGGATTCCGCTGTTGGTGATGGCGATCATGGAGTTAGTATGGCTCGAGGTTTTGCTGCAGTCATGTCCAAAATGGATGAAATGAAAGACAAAGATATTTCTGGAATTCTTAAT
>JACDOJ010000043.1 GCA_017656135.1 Bacillota bacterium
TGTGACCCCCTGCTTGTAAGGCAGGTGCTCTCCCAGCTGAGCTATTCGCCCACACGTCCCAAGGACATGACTTATTATAGCAGCGGCATTACCCAGTGTCAAGATTTTTCCGCTCAATTACCCGACTTCCTCATCGACCTCTCTGGAAGCCTTGTTCATTACGTTGAGGATTTTCAACCCGATCTCCCCGATGGGGCACCTAGCCTGCACACAGTCGCCGCCTTTATGGCCGAGCATGGCCTGGGCCACCGGAGATTTGTACGAAATCCGGTTGCACTTAGGATCAGCCTCTCCGGACCCCACTATAGTATACACGTATTCCTCGCCGGTTTCCAGATCCAGCACCTGCACCACCGATCCCAGCCCCACAACATCACTGTTTTTGGGGGAGGTGACCACCCGAGCGTTATTCAGCAGGTTTTCCAAGGTCTTTATCCTACCTTCAATGAAGGCTTGCTCTCTCTTGGCCGACTCATACTCAGGATTTCCCCAGGGATCGCCAAACTCCAGGGCTTCTCGGATCTTGTCAGTAACCTCTTTCCGCTTAACCGTTTTGAGCATATTTAATTCGGCCTTCAATTTGGTATATCCAGCCGGTGTCAGAATCGATTCCCGTTCCAACACTGTCTTCACCCCGATGTTCATTATTTGGTAAATGTATATTCCCTAGGAAATTGTCCCTTGCGTAGTGTCAAAAATAAACCAACTGGTACCAGGAAAAGACAGAGATTCACCGGTGCATCTTGAGGTTATTTTCTACCTTTAGAAACCAAAATATTTATGGACGAGGTGATACCGTGCGAACTATCTGGAAAGGCGCTATCAGCTTTGGCTTGGTACACATCCCAGTTAAGCTCTACGCAGCGACCCAGGAAAATAGTTTAAAATTCAACTATCTGCACAAAGAGTGCCACACACCCATAAAGTACGAGAAAGTCTGCCCCGCCTGCGATCGCAAAGTAGACAAAGGCGAAATTGTCTGGGGCTACGAATATGAACCCGGAAAGTATGTGGTCTTGGAGAAGGAAGATTTTGAGAGCATACCTCTGGAAACCACCAAGACCATTGATATCATCGATTTTGTGAGCCTGGCCGAAATCGACCCCATTTACTACGCCAATAGCTACTACCTGGCTCCCGCCGAAGGCGGTCAAAAACCCTATTCCCTGCTGCTAAAGGCCATGCAGGAGACCGGCAAAATCGCCATGGCCAAAGTGGTTTTGCGAAAGAAGGAAGCTTTGGCCTCCCTACGGGTTTACCAAAACCAGGCTCTGGTCCTGGAAACCATGTTTTACCCTGATGAAATTCGCAGCCTAGAACAGATCCCAGAACTGGATCATGAGCCCAAAATACACGGGAATGAACTGAAGATGGCGGTGAGCCTCATTGAAAACCTCTCCGAACCTTTCCAACCGGAGAGATACAAGGATAACTACAGACTAGCCCTAATTGAGCTGGTTCACAGCAAGATTGAGGGAGAAGAAATCGCGGTACCTACCGCCGGCCAAGGCAGGGCTGAGGTCATCGACCTGATGACAGCCTTGGAAGAGAGTATCAAAGCCACCAAGGAAGAAAAGGCTCAGCATGAGCCGGTGGCCTCCAAATGACTTTCCCCACGCAAGTCAAGCCGATGCTGGCCAAAACCGGCCCAGGCCCTTTTAACTCAGAAAAGCACCTCTTTGAGATCAAATGGAATGGGATTCGCTGTATCGCCTTGGTGGACCCCGGCGGTCGTCTGACCTTGCAGTCCAGGACTCTTAAAGACGTCACCGCCAAATTTCCGGAGCTCTCTCAGCTCCCAGCAAGCTGTCGGCATACCGGAACAGTCTTCGACGGGGAACTGGTCGTCCTAGGTCCCGACTCTAGACCCGATTTCTCCTTGATCCAGGGCGGCCTGGGTGATCACCAGAAGTGTCCTCAAGGCCGGAAAGGCCTACACAGAAACCGTCTTTGCCCAAGGGTTTGAGGGGGTCATGGCTAAAAAAACCTCCAGCCGCTATCTTCCAGGAGAACGAACCGACGCCTGGTTGAAGATCAAAAATCAACGGGAACTGGTAGCAACGATCATTGGCTTCACGGCGCCTCAAAAAGCCACGGGGATAGATTCCTTGCTTCTGGCCACTTCAGATCCGGCCGGTGGGCTCAGGTACATCGGCCGGGTCGGCACCGGTCTCGACACAGCTGAGCGCGCTTGGCTCCTTGAGCTCTTGGCCTCTGAGCTTACTCCCGTCGCTCCGGTACCGGTCCCCCCGCAAGAAAAGGGGGGTTGGTGGGTGAAGCCTGTCTATGACTGCCTAGTTGGGTACCTGGAATTCACCAATGAAGGGATACTCCGTCACCCGGTCTACAAGAGATTGGTCCAAAATGCGCACAGATAGCCGCATCGTCTCCGTCGAGGGCAGACAGTTGAAGTTGACTAACCTCTCCAAACACCTGTGGCCTAATTACACCAAGGCCCAGTTTATTGAGTACTACACCTTGGCTGCCCCCTACCTTTTGCCCTACCTCAAGGACCGCCCCATCTCCCTGGTTCGCTATCCCGACGGAATCGAAGGGAAGTTTTTCTACCAAAAGGACAAGCCACCGGGTACTCCCGAGTGGGTCCAGACTTTTCCGGTCCAGTCCCAAGATAGTGACCGGGTCATCGAATACATCCTCATCAACGACCTCCCCACCTTGATTTGGGTGGCCAATCTGGCCGCCATCGAGCTTAATCCCTGGCACTCCAGGTACACCTCTTTGGACAACCCGGATTGGGCGGTAATTGATCTGGATCCGGCAGAACCGGCGGGATTTTCGGAGGCCAAAAAAGCCGCACTCTTAACCAAAGAGGTTCTGGACCACCTGGAAATTGCGGCTTACCCAAAGATCTCAGGTGCCACTGGGATTCACATTTATTTCCGCCTGCCAAAAGGCTTCACCTACCGGGAATCAGCTGACCTGGTCGGTTTCATCGGCAAACTCCTGTTAAAACTGGATCCGGACTTGATCACCACCGAACGCCTGGTCAAAAAGAGGACCGGCAAAGTCTACGTTGATCATCTCCAAAATCTCAGAGGGCAGACCATTGTCGCTCCCTACTCTCTGCGTCCCCGGCCTCAGGCTCCCATTTCCATGCCTTTCTCCTGGTCAGAGCTGGAGACAGCGACTCCAGAGGACTACAACCTGGGTTCTTTTACAGAAGGCAAGCGGCCGGAGTCCACCGGATTTGAGAAGATCTTAAAGCCCCTCTCCTCCACCGCCAGCGCCAAGATTAAACACCTCTCTGAGCTGGTCACTTCGGCAGAGATTGCTAACATATAGCCCTCACCAGGCGCCAGACTAAGTAGTGGAGGTGAGCTCATGGGACGTAAAGGGCATTTCGCCTCGGAAAGACTGAAAATGGAAGCCGCCCGGGAATTGGGAATTGCCGACAAAATCAACCAAGAAGGCTGGGAAGCGGTAACTACCAAGGAGGTTGGGTTGGTCGTTCGCAACATGATTAAGCGCGGTGAGGAGGCTTTGGTAAAAGAAGCGAGAGAGAAAGAATGATGTTCCAGTATGCCAGGCTTTTGGCCTAGGCATTCTATTATATAGACAGCAACTTGGGAGGTGTCGCCTCTGGCTGAAGGAAGCAAGTCCAATAACAAAAAAGTGGTCCCTGAGGCAGCCAAAGTCCTGGACCAGCTGAAATACGAAGTAGCAAACGAGTTAGGAATTGACACCAGCAAGATCCAGGATGGGTACTGGGGTGAGCTCAGCGCCCGGGAGTGCGGAGCCGTCGGTGGACACATGGTCAGAAAGATGATTGCCGCTGCTGAGCAGGCCCTGATTGACCAGGTTACAGCCGATGTCCGTCGCTCTTTCCGGGAGAGTTTCGAACAAGAAAACAAGCGATTGCAGAGTCAAGCCCCTGAAGAACTTGAGAAATGATTGTTGCTGTCAAAGACCCCGCATTACTGCGGGGTTTTCTAGCAGGGAAAATGTTCTAGCATGACCATATCTCCCGCTAGCCAAGACTAGATTCAGAAATACATTTGAGGGAGAGATTCCGGATGAAGGCAACCGGTATTGTTAGACGCATTGATGACTTGGGGAGAGTAGTGATACCGAAGGAGATTCGCCGCACGCTACGGATCAGAGAAAACGACCCCTTGGAGATATTCACCGACCGGGACGGGGAAATCATCTTCAAAAAATACGCCCCAATGGGTGATTTGGGAGATTTTGCCCAAGAATACGCTGACTCACTTTACGAGTCCACCGGCAACATAACCTTAATCATCGATGAAGATGAAGTCATCGCAGTGAATGGGATTCCCAAGAAAAACGTGCTCGGGAAAACCATCACCGATGAAGCCCGCAAGGTTTTAAGTTCCGGAGAAATTTACCTCTCCAACAAAGAAAAAACCGATTTTCCCGTGGAAGGTGTGGACTCCAAAAGCCAGGTCATGGCACCCATCATTCACGAAGGAGAGGTTCTGGGTGCGGTTGTCATGCTCTCCAAGGAGAAAAAACAGTCAGAGTTGGAAACCAAGCTCTGTAGCACGGCTGCTGACTTCTTGGCCAAGCAATTAGGTTAGTTCTTGGCGGCTCCCATTTAAGCGCAGCTACATACCTTAAAAAGGGGGTGCTTTGGGTGGCAAATAACAACCTCAAAGTGTACCCAAAGGCAGAAGCTGCGCTGGATAAGTTCAAGTATGAAGTCGCCGATGAGCTGGGCCTTACAGGCAAAATTCAGGAAAAAGGCTGGGAGAATATGACCACCCGGGAAGTAGGTAAAATCGGGGGTCACATGGTCAAGAAACTCATTGCCAAGGCTGAAGAAACCTTGGCGGAGGAAGATAAGTCATAGCCCAGTGAGGCCCGAGAGGAGAGGCAACTCTCCTCTCAAAAAATTTTTCCTGAATGTACATAAATCATTTTCCTCTGGGGATACTTAATAACGACACAAGGGCAAAGCAAAAAGATTCCTTTTCCTCCCCCACAAGCCCATAGTCAAAAAGGGTGCTTATTTAGTAGCATCCTTTTTGACTGTTATCATTTTCGGGTGACCTCAGTATGGTAGGCATACACACTGTGGTTGTGGATGGACTCCAGGCTTTCACACTCCACTTCAAACCAATAGATCCTGGGATCCTCCCGCAGGGCTAAAACGGCATCCCGCAGGATATCCTCGACGAATTTGGGGTTCTCGTAGGCCTGCTCAGTGACGTACTTCTCGTCTTCCCGTTTTAACAAGGGATAGATCTCACAGCTCCCCAAAGACTCCGCCTTCTCCACCACATCTTCGATCCAGAGGTAAGGATGAGAACGCAGCCGAATGGAGATGATTGCCCGCTGATTGTGGGCACCGTATTTAGCTATTTCCTTGCTGCAGGGGCAGACGGAAGTAACCGGCACCCGCACCCCGAGGACGAAGTCGAAATGGTCTTTGTTCAAAGAGCTGGTGAACTCGCAATCATAATCCAGCACACTGGATAAGCCGCTAACCGGGGACTTCTTTTTCAAAAAGTACTTAAAGGCCACAGACATCTCCACCCGTTCGGCCTCGAGCTTGGAGGCGACTTCCTCCAGGACCCGGCGGGACTGGCGGCTGGATAAGCCGGTTTGGCTCCATTTCATCAGGACTTCCATGAACCGGCTCATGTGGGTCCCCTTGAAGTTATGGGGCAGCTCAGCTGTGAGGGTGACAATGCCCAGTACCTGTTGAATGTCCCCTTCCCTCTGCACAATGCGTAAAGGCAGGTGCACATCTTTGACACCTACCCTCTGAATCGTGATCCCCCGGTAATCGGTGGAGTTTTGCACATCCTTCATCTAATCCGATGACCTCCTGGGGTTATAAGATTCGGTTCAGACTCCTGGATTCCTGTCATCTAAAAAGGAAGAGGCCGGTAAAAGCCAGCCTCTCCCCAAAAAAGCATCTGTTTTATAGTCAAACCTGCACCGAAGTCAGGTAGGCCTTGAGGAGTTTGACGGCATTATCCATATCTGTTTTGGAGACCATCTCAGTAGGCGAGTGCACATAGCGACAGGGAATGGAGACCCCTCCTGACTTCACCCCTGACTTGGTCAAGTGAATCGGCCCGGCATCAGTGCCGCCGTTATCCAAAATCTCAAACTGGTAGGGTATGCCGTGGCTCTTGGCCACTTCCACCAAAGACTCTTTGACCTGGGGATGGGCTAGCACCAGAGCATCCTTGACCTTGATGGTTGGGCCCTTCCCGAGGGCCACCGCATTGGTAGGAGCTTTGGGCGTATCTCCCACCAGGGTGACGTCAACAGCCAACCCCAAATCTGGCTCAATGCTGTAAGCGCTGGTTTTTGCTCCCCTGGTCCCCACTTCTTCTTGAACGGTGAAGACAGCATAGATGTCATTGGGGGAGCTAGATAACTCCTGGAGAACCTTAATTAGGACAGCGCAGCCTGCCCGGTCATCCAGGCCCTTGGCTATCCAGCGGTCTCCTGCTTCCACCAGGTCTCGGTCGAAAACAGCAACATCCCCCAAGCTCACTTTTTCTTCGGCTTCCTCTCGAGAAGTAGCTCCAATGTCGATGAACATTTTTTCAAACTTGAGATCTTTGATGTCGTCCAGCTTCTCATGGCCAAAGACCCCGAAGGTGCCGTTTTTGAAAACCACCCGCTGCCCCAGGAGTTGGTGAGGAGACACCCCTCCTACTTTGGTAAAACGCAGGAATCCCTCTTTGTCAATATCAGTCACCATGACTCCGATCTCATCCATGTGGGCAGCCAACATCAATTTCGGGCCGCTGCCCTTTTTGTGGGCAATGAGATTCCCCAGAGGATCAACGATCACCTCGTCGCAGTGTGGTTCCACCATTTCTTTGATGGCATCCCGAACAAATTCCTCGTGGCCGGACGGCCCGTACAGCCGTGTCAATTTGGTCAATATCTCTTTCATGATGGTACCCCCTCTTGTTCTACCGAGCGTAAAAATTCAACGATTAGCGCAACCGTATTCTCAATATCCTTGGTATCCACCAGGCAGGCAGGCGAGTGGATGTAACGGCAAGGTACGGAAACCACTACCGTTGGGATTCCGCCCCGGCCCCGCTGCAGGCTTCCGGCATCGGTGAACCCCTTTGTGCTGCGCCGGAACTGAATCGGTATGTCATTGGCCTCAGCAATCTTCAGAAGCTTGTCAAGGGTGGGTCTGTGGGGCAGCACGGAACCATCCATGATGGTCAGCGCCGGCCCATACCCCATCTTGGTGCTGCCTTCGTGCTCTTCGATCTCGGGAACATCTGCAGCCGTCGTGCCCTCCAGGACGATAGTCAGGTCAGGCTCAAGGGTTTTCCCGACCACCTCAGCGCCTCTGGCTCCGACTTCCTCTTGCACGGTGAAGACACCGGCCAAACCCAGGCGGTAGTCTCTTTTAAGAATTTCAGCCAAAACCGCACAGCCGGCCCGGTCGTCAAAGGCCTTGCCCTTGACGATGCCGTCGCCCAGCTCCTCGTACTCGGTGGAAAAAGCCACCAAATCCCCTAAACTTACCAGCCCCTCAGCCTCCGCCTTAGAATCCACTCCGATATCGATGAACAAGTCCTTAAAATCCAGAGCCTTCTTGCGCTCATCCGGTTCCTGTAGATGGATGGGTTTGGCTCCGATAACGCCGGGGACCTTCTCCTTCCCGATGACCACCGGTTTGCTCACCAGCACCCTGGGATCCAGGGAGCCCACCGGCTGGAAGCGCAGAAAACCGTCTTTTTCGATCTTAGTTACCATCAGGCCAACCTCATCCATATGAGCTGCGATGAGGATTTTGGGCTGGCTCTCCTTCCATCCTTTATAGCAGAAGAGGTTTCCCAGGCGGTCGGTCTTAACCTCATCAACGCTGGAGCTTAGATGCTCCTTTAACAGGGTTCTAACTTCATCCTCCCGGCTGGAGACCGCAACAGCTTCGCTAAGTTCTTTTAAAAGCACGACAATCCCTCCACAAATTCAGCATCAATGCTGGAGATGAATTCAGCCAACAGCCGCCCGGCCGCCTCGATATCCCGGAGTTTGAGGGTTTCCACTGAGGTGTGCATGTACCGCAGAGGGATTGAGACCAGAATCGAAGCCACTCCGGACCGAGCAACCTGAATCGGGGCGGTATCTGTACCAAAAGGATGGGGCGAAGGATCGATCTGGTAGTCGATCCCCCTCTTCCTGGCCGTCTCCACCATCCGCTGATATACTTTGGGATGAACCTGAGGCCCGATGGCGATCACCGGCCCCTTGCCCAGTTTAGCCCTCTCCTCCACCAGGTCGTCCCGGTCAGCGAAGGTAACATCGATGCCGATACCGATATCAGGGTCGATCCCGTAGGTAGAGGTCTGGGCACCTCTGGTTCCAACCTCCTCCTGAACGGTGGCAACACCGTAGACCGTAACCTGGCTCTTCAGACGCACGAGTTCCCTGAAGGTTGCCAAAACAACAGCCACTCCGGCCCGGTCGTCCATGGCCTTGCCGGCCAGGGTATCACAGTTCAAAGAGATAACTTTACGTTTGATGGTGGCGATATCACCCACGCTCACCAGCTCTCTAACCTTCTCCTCTTCCAGACCCACGTCAATGAAGAGCTTATCCATGGGCACAGATTTCCTGCGCTCGTCCGGCTCTTGAATGTGGGGCGGTTTGGCGCCAATGACACCGGTCAGAGTCGATCTGCCGTGGACCCTAACCTCCTGGGCCAAAAGGGTGCGTTCATCGATCCCACCGATCTTGGTGAACCGGAGGAAACCGCCATCTTCGATCCTGGTGATTACCAGGCCAATTTCATCCATGTGACCTGCCAGCATGATTTTGGGGCTATTTTCCCGCGGCCCGCGCCGGACTGCGATCACGTTACCTAAAGGGTCAGTCCAAACCTCGTCGGAAACCCCTTCTATATAGCGGCGAAAAATTGAAGCCACCTGAGTTTCATAACCTGAAGCTCCAGTGGCTTGGGTAGTTTCTTCCAAAAAGTCCTTGATTTCCAATCCAAGTGTCCCCCTTTGGCAGGATATCTTACTTTAGCCTGTCCTTTGTCTCAAGCGGCCATTCTGGCAATACGGACGGACTCCCCGAAGGAGGAGTCCGCAACCAATTAAGAGTTCTCGCCTGTTTTGGCAAAACCTCTTTGGATTAGATTTTTTTACCTATCTATTCTTGCCACTTGAGCATTCTGCCCTCCAGGAAGGTGACCAGATAGTAGAGGGCCACACTGACCAGGCAGAGGACGACAACGCCGGAGATGATCAGATCCATCTTGAAGACCTGCCCACCGTAGACGATCAAAAAGCCCAGACCTGCTTTACTGACCAGAAACTCGCCCATGATCGTTCCCACCAGGGACATACCCACATTGACTTTTAAGGCTGAAATGATTGTGGGGACACTGGCCGGTAAGATGACTTTCCGTAAGGTCTGCCATTTGGTGGCCCCAAAGGTCTGCATTAGTTTAAGGTAGTTGGGATCGACGTTTTGAAAACCGCTGTAGACCATCATGATGGTAACGATTACAGCGATGGCCAAAGCCATGGCGACGATGGCGGTGGTGCCGTTGCCCAGCCAAACGATGAAGAGCGGGCCCAGAGCAACTTTAGGAATGCTATTTAAGACCACAATATACGGGTCGAGGATCTTCGAGATCATCTTGGACCACCAGAGGACGATGGCGATCAGGGTTCCGCCTAGGGTGCCGATGGTAAAGCCCAAAGTGGTCTCCCAAACAGTGATACTCGTGTGGTAGTACAGGCTGCCGTCTCCGGCCATCTGGTAGAGAGTGCCGAGGACCCGAGTGGGAGTTGAGGTGATGAAGCTGTCGATTAGCTCCAGCCTGGCCGAAACCTCCCAGAGCACCAAAAACACCAGGAAGACCAGAATCCGGGCCAACTTAATCATTAGCCGCCGCTTCTTGGCCTTGCAAAGGTATTCGAGGTGAGCAGGACTGTAGTTATTGTAGTTGTTAGGCATGAACATCCAGCTCCTTCCAGATATCACGGAAGTACGTCTTGAACTGAGCGGCTTCGTTTCTGGCAGCCAGAGCAGACCAATTCTCCAGGCCTAAATCGATTTTATGCTCATTAACCACTACTGAAGGCCTCTTGCTCAAAACGATGACCCGGTCGGACATGGCCACCGCCTCCGAGATGTCGTGAGTGACCAAAAGCACGGTCTTGGCGCTCTCCCTCAGTATCCGGCCGACTTCTTCTTCAATGAACAACCTGGTCTGGTAATCTAAGGCTGCAAAAGGTTCATCCAGTAGGCAGATATCCGGGTTGGTAGCTAGGGTCCGAACCAGGGCCACTCTCTGGCGCATCCCTCCTGAAAGCTGGCCGGGGTAGTGATCCTCGAATCCTTCCAGCCCGTAGGAAGTTAAGAGCTCCCTGACCCGTTCCACGCTGGCACGGTCCTTTTGTCCCATAACCTCTAAGCCAATCAAGGCATTTTCCAGCACCGTCCGCCAGGGGAAGAGATAATCCTGCTGCAGCATGTAGCCGACTTTTGGCGAGGGACCTTCCACTTTATTGCCCTCGACTTGCACTGTACCAGAGGTCGGCCTCAGCAAACCGGCTATTAAGGATAACAGGGTACTCTTCCCGCACCCACTGGGGCCAACGATACTCACAAACTCTCTGGGCTTGACGGTAAACGAGATGTTCCGCAAGGCCTCGGTTTCACCACCCTCCAGTGAGTGGTAAATCAGACTGACATTCTGTATTTCAACTGCTGCTGTATACTCTGCCATTGGTTTTCCTCCCCGGTGAGCGGCAGGAAGGAGCTTTGGCTCCTTCCTGCCGCTAATTTACTGAATCTATTCAACCGCTTTTTCGGCAAAGGTGATATCAACCAGCGCCTCAAAGGGGACCCGCTCTTTCAGCTCTCCTGCAGAGATCATGATATCCTGCAGCCGATAGAAGGCCTCCTCACTCAGAATCGGCGTCTTCTGCCAGGCGCCTATGGACTGGTAGCGAGCGACTGATTTGGCGATGAGATCCCGGTCCATATCCGGGAAGAACTCATCGATGGCATCCACGATCTCCTCAGGGGAGTGTTCATAGACCCAGATTTGACCTTTGTAAATAGCATTGGTAAACCTCTGAATCAAATCAGGATTCTCGGAGATCAGCTTCTTGGTGGCATGGAAAGCGGTATAGGCTTGGGGACCGACCGTCTCGCCCAGTGAGGCCACCACATAGCCGATACCGTCTTTCTCCAGTGCTGAAGCGGTGGGTTCAAAGAGGGCGACGTAATCACCAGTGCCGGAAGAGAAAGCTCCGGCAGTAGCTGTAAAGGCCAGATTACGGATGATGGGTACATCGACGAGGGGCTCTAACCCGTGAGACTTGATGCACCACTCCAGGGTCATCTCAGGGACTCCCCCGGGGCGTCCGCCTATGATGGTCTTGCCTTTCAAGCTTACCCAAGAGAAATCAGGCTCAGGTTTTCGCCCAACCAGAAATGAACCATCACAGGCGGTCAGCTCCGCGAAGAGCACGAAATGGTTTCTCCGGCCCTGGTTGTAAACGTAAATCCCCGCTTCCGGGCCAAAGAAGCCGATATCCACTGAACCGGAGATCAAGGCAGCGGCTCCTTTGTCGGCTCCCCAGG
>JACDOJ010000044.1 GCA_017656135.1 Bacillota bacterium
TCTGGACCTTCTTACCTCCTTTTCCTTTCTCGCCTACTAAAACTTTACACTAACATGAACTGGACATCGAAAACTTCATTGTCCGTGTCGTTCCGGTGCTTGAACCCAGAGAACCGGTACCTACTATCTACTGGCGGGAGAAAACCGTAGTTGAGCTACGGGTCGTTGTCTCCAAAGTCGTCATTGTCAGTAAATTAATGGGTCCTGCTGATAGATTTGATCGCGTAGTAGGGCCGTCGGAGACTCATTTTCTTTCCGGAATTCAAAACCACTGATAGGCCGGTAATGGACAAGTTGACTAAAAGGGGCAAGCCTAGAGCTTGCCCCTTTACATAGTGACCAGGCACTCCCTAATATACTTGGTGGTGAAGGGAGTGTGGTTCGGATGCAAACTGCCGCCTTTAATCTATTGGCTTTGGCTCTGTTCACCGAAGTTCTCACCAACATGGTAAAGAATATCTTTCCGGATTTGACCGGTATTTACAGCAATCTGGTTTCGGGTATCTTCGGCATGGCCATCTGTTTTGGCTCCGGAACCGGTTTCTTCAAACTCATGGAAATCCCCTTGAACCCTCCGGTCGTCGACTATTTCTTGACCGGCTTGATCGTAGCCAGGGGCTCCAACTTTGTCCACAACATATTGGACACCTTGAAACCAGTGGCTCCCGCCAGATTCATGGCCAGGTTCCGCAGGAAATAATAACCTGATACGAGCCTCCCGGAACTTTTGACACCTGTACTGCGTTTATATATAACTGAATTAGTTAGTTTATTGGGAGGCTTTGAGCATGAAGTGGACACCTCAGGCTGAAGAGGCTCTGAAAGGGGTTCCGGGTTTCGTCCGGGGTATGGCCAAGAAAGCTGTTGAAGAGGAAGCCCGCAAGGAAGGGGCTGAGGAAATAACTCCTGAGCTGGTTAAGAAGGCCAAGGAGAAGTACATCACCAGTCTCTTCGGGGGCAAGTCAGACCAGAGTGAGGACAAGCCTACCTCAAGTGGGGACGACAAAGGTGAGAAAGGCGAAGAGAAGACCGAAAAGAAAGGTCGGAAAGTGGCTATCATTCGTTGCGACATTGTCTCTGAAACCTGTCCCGGAATAGCCTGCATGAAGGCTTGGAACAACAGAAAGATCCACTTTGAGGGCTATGGCCCTGATGACGAGTTAATCGCTATGCTGACCTGTGGTGGCTGCTCCGGCCGCCGAGTTTCCAGGATGGTCAGCAAGTTGAAAAAGTATGGCCTGGATGTCGTGCACCTCTCTTCCTGTATGATGCTGGATAACGATGATTATCCCAAGTGCCCGCATATCGATGAAATCAAGAAAACCATCCGGGCCAAGGGGATTGAGATCGTGGAGGGGACGCACCACTAAGGTAAAATAAAGGAGAATCTCTCGGGGAATAGTATATTTTAGACCGGGAGGTGCTCTTCCTTGAATTTTCGTGCACTGATTCTGGCAGCAGGCAAAGGCACTAGGATGAAATCAGATTTACCGAAAGTACTCCATCCCCTCCTCGGTCGGCCCCTTGTCAGTCATATTCTCAAAACCGTCTACCGGCTGAATCCGGAGCGTGTCCACTTAGTTGTGGGCCACAAGGCTCAGCTGGTTCAGGAGAAATTGGCTCAAAGTTACTCTGATTTAGACTTCATCTTGCAGGAGGAGCAGCTGGGCACTGGACATGCTGTTCTCCAGGCTAAAGCTGCCCTCCGAGATTACCCCGGCACCCTTCTGCTCCTGCCGGGGGACGCTCCTTTGATTACCGCTGAAACCTTACAGAAGCTCATCGCCTACCACCGCTCCGGCACCTACAGCGCCACGATCTTGACCACCATTATTGACAACCCTACAGGCTACGGCCGGGTGATCCGAGATCCGGCAGGGGATGTGGTGGCCATTGTCGAGGAGAAAGATGCTACTTCAGAGGAGCGTAAGATCAAAGAGATCAACTCCGCCATCTACTGCTTTGACGCGCAGAAACTCTATACCGCTCTGGATAAGATCGGCTCCGACAATGAACAGGGGGAATACTACCTTACAGATGTAGTGGCTATCCTGCGGGAGGCCGGGGAAAAGATAGGCGCCCTCACCGTCGAAGATCCGGTGGAGGTCATGGGTATCAACACCCGGATGGAACTGGCCCAGGCCGGAAAGGTGCTCTGGCGGCGGAAGGCTTTGGAGCTCATGGCGGAAGGAGTCACCATCCTGGATCCGGATACCGCCTACATACACCCTGAGGCCAAAGTGGGCCCTGACACGGTGATTATGCCCTGCGTGATGATTTCCGAAGACTGTGAGATCGGTTCCGGTTGTCAGATTGGGCCTTTTGCCTATATTCGGCCGGGGACCCGGTTGGCCCCTGGAGTCAAAGTCGGTGATTTTGTGGAGATTAAAAACTCGAGTGTCGGCTCTGGCAGCAAGGTCCCCCACCACAGCTATATCGGAGATGCCGAAATCGGCTCCGGTGTGAATATCGGAGCGGGGACGATTACCTGCAACTACGATGGAACTACTAAACATAAAACGGTGATCAAGGACAACAGCTTTATCGGCAGCAATACCAATCTGGTGGCTCCGTTGACCATAGGCGAAAACGCCTACGTCGGTGCCGGTTCCACCATCACCAAGGACGTCCCTGAGGGCGCCCTGGGTATCGCCAGAGGTCGGCAGTATAATAAGGAAGGTTGGGTTAAGGAGAAGAAATCTAGGCAATAGTTTGACGTAGGATAGGCCTGGTGATATAATAACTGCGTGTTTCGGATATTATAGGGAGAATGAAGAGGAGGTACCATATATGGCAATTAACGCCTTGCAGGTTCAGGAGCGTGCCCTTACCGGTAAAGGTCCGGCCCGTCATCTGCGCACCCAAGGCTTGATCCCCGGGGTAATGTACGGTGCCGGTACAAATAGACATCTGGCTGTGCCTGAGAGGGCTCTGAGCAAGGTGCTGGCCTCACAGGCCACTTTGATCAATCTTACCATCGAAGGTGAGGACAAGGAGCTGCCGGTGATCATCAAAGAGGTTCAGCGGGATCCGGTTACCCAGGCTCTGCTGCACGTTGACTTTTTCCAGGTTGACTTGAATAAGCCGGTTTCCACCACTGTTCCTCTGGTTCTAGTCGGTGAAGAGAACCGGGAGAACGACGGTGGCATCATCGAGCATGTGCTGCGGGAACTGGAAATCAGCTGCTTGCCGACGGCTATTCCGGACCATATAGAAGTGGATGTTTCCGGCCTGAAAGTACACGATACCTTGCATGTCAAGGATATCGCCCTTCCGGAAGGAATCAAGGCTGAGACCGACCCGGATGAGCTGGTGGTCTCAGTGGTTTCACCCGGTGCGTCCCCGGTTGAAGAGGGTGCTGAAGCAGCTGAGGAAGGCAAGGCAGCAGAAGCTGAAACTACCGAAGAGTAAGCCTATTTTTGGCAACTTAGAAACGCAGCCGGAGCAGGCTGCGTTTTTTATGGTGATAGAGATGAAAATGATTGTGGGTTTAGGTAACCCTGGAACTGAATACATTGGTACAAGGCATAACGTGGGATTTGATCTGGTGGACAGGTTGGCAGACCGGTTTCGGGTTTCGGTGAAGAAAGCGGAGGGAAAGGCCTTGACGGTCGCGGTCAATCATGCTGATGAGAAAGTGCTTCTGGTCAAGCCCCAGACCTACATGAACAGGAGCGGCCAGGCTGTGGCCGCTCTTGCCGATTACTACCGAATTAACCTAAAAGACATTCTGGTGATCTACGATGACATGGATTTGCCGGTGGGTAAGATCAGGCTTCGCTATAAAGGGGGTGCCGGCACACACAACGGTATGCGTTCTGTCATCGAGGAGCTGGGCTCAGAGGAGTTCCCCCGCCTCCGGATCGGAATTGACCGGCCGGCGGAAGGCAACTGGGCCGATTACGTCTTAGGCCGGTTTGAACCCGAGGAGCTGGAACCACTGCGAAAAGCCCTGGAGCTGGGCGAAGAGGCAGTACTCACCTTCATCACGGAAGGTATTGAGCGGGCGATGAACGAATACAACAGAAAGTGACTGCATAAGGGGCAGTGGGGAAATGGATGCTATCCACCAGTTCATCGACCAAAACATGGCCCTACTCTTTTTCCTCTACGGGCTAACTTTTTTCATGCTCGGCCTGGTGGCAGCTCTCCAGTGCCGTCCCCAGAGTAATTTGCGTCTGCCGCAGAACCTGTGGATTCTGGCTATCTTTGGTATTACCCACGGCCTCGCTGAGTGGGGCTATGTTTTCATTCCTCTGCAGGCTTCGTCTCTCACCAGGGAATCCATAACCCTGGTGGAAATCGGCCACATCATTTTTCTGGTCTTTTCCTTCGCCTTTTTGCTGCAGTTTGGCTTGAAACTGATCATTAACAATCACCGGGAACCCCAGCGTTTTGTTTTATTCCTGCCTTCTGTGATCTATGGGTTGTGGCTGTTGGCCCTGATCAGCGGAGTTAACCTGACCAGCGGTGTCCAGCTGCACCGTTTCCTAACCAACAGTGAGATCTTCGGCCGCTATTTGCTGGCCATTCCCGGGGCGCTGATCACCGGCTTGGCTTTGTTCAAACAAGATGAGGACCTGGTGGGACCTATCCTCTACCAGGCCAGGCGACCGGCCCGTTCGGCGGCGATTTCCTTTTACCTGTATGCCCTTTTGAGCGGTTTGATTGTGCCGGCCTCTGATTTTTTTCCGGCAAACGTTGTTAACACCTACGTTTTTCACGAGTTCTTTAACTTACCGGTCCAGATCTTCAGGTTAATCACTGTAATCTCCATGACCTACTTCATCTTCCGTCTCTTAGAATACATTGAGCACGACTACACTTGCCGCTTGGAGTGGGCCGAGTGTCAGCAGTCGGTTCTCAACGAACGCCTGAAGATCAGCCGGGATCTGCATGACAGTATTCTCCAGTCGGTGTACGCCCTAGGCCTGCATTGTGAGACCGTTAAACACCTGGTGGAAACCGATCCGGAAAAGGCTAAGGCCGAGATTGACAGTGCGATTTGCAAATTCAACAAACTGATCTCCGAGATCAGGGAGTTCATCGGAACCTTACGGGCAGAAACCAAGGATAGCAAAACTTTGCATGCCCAGATCCAGGAGGTGGTCAGCGAGTTCAAAGCTCGGGCTGGGGAGCTAGTTGTCGAGGCGGATTTGGACGAGCTCTTGGATTTCTGCATCTGTCCCAACCAGGTTGATCAAATCGCTAATATTGTCAGGGAGGCTTTAAATAACATTGGCCGGCATGCCTGTGCCAGTCGAGCTATCATTCAGGCGGAAAACGGCAAGCGCGGCTTGTGGATCAAAATTGAGGATGACGGTAAGGGTTTCAGGATGCCTCAGGCCTGGCGGAGCAAGTTTTCCTTGGCCCACCAAGGAATCAACAACATGCGAGAGCGGGCCAGACTGCTTGGCGGAGAACTGGATATCAGAAGTAAACCGGGGCAGGGCACTGTGGTAAGCCTGTATTTGCCAAAGGATGGCTTGAAACAACTGTGTGGTGGAGGGGTTTCTTGTGGACACGTCTCGCCCAATACGTGTGTTGCTGGCTGATGATCATGAAGTAGTTCGCTTAGGACTTAAATCCCTGTTATCACGGTACCCTGACCTTGAGGTTGTGGCTGAAGCAGCTACCGGAGAAGAGGCAGTGCAAAAGGCCCTGGAGCTCATTCCGGACATCGTGATAATGGACGTTAGAATGCCGGGAGGCAGCGGTATCGAGGCCTGCCGGGAGATTCGCAGTGCCAACGATAACATCAATGTCATCATGCTGACTTCCTACGCGGATCAGGAGGCCTTGGAGAGTTCCATCTTAGCCGGAGCGGCAGGGTACGTCTTAAAAGAAATTGGCTCCGATGACTTGGTGCAAAACATCCGCAAAGCTCACGCAGGAGAAAAGATCCTACTTCCTGAGCAGATCTCTGACGCCGTTTCGGGGATTAAGAAGCGGTTCGAGCAAATGAGAAAGGCCTCTGAGCTGACTGAACAAGAGGAGAAGATTCTTTCTCTTTTAGCTGAGGGAAAAACCAACAAGCAGATAGCCCAGGAGATCTTTTTGAGTGAAAAGACCGTTCGCAACTACGTCAGCAATATCTTAACCAAACTGGGGCTTTCCAACCGGGCGGAAGCTGCGGCCTACGCCGTACGCAGGAGCTTCTCTGTAATTTCCAAAGATTGGGACATTTGACCCGTTCAATTTAGCACGATTTATGTCATAATTAAGACTAGGATAGTGGTGGCAGGGCGGATATTACCCCAGCAAGCAAGGCGAGACTTGGAAATCCTGAGCCCAATGCGTATGAGCTCTACTCCCGGCTTTGCAGCTATCATTTGACTCCGCCAACCGAATTCCGGTCTGTCACACTTCATTGGAAGGCTCTCATGCCTTCCTTTTTTTCTCTACAGGATATTCCTGCTTTCACCTAGAAAATGTAAAATACAGGGATAGGATAAGTTGCCATTTATTGGTAGGTTGGAGGGGTAACCAAATGGCATTGGCCCCGAAGAGAAGGAAAAGATTAGGGGACCTGCTGGTCGAGGTTGGCCTCATTACCAAAGAACAGTTGGAAGAGGCCATAGCCCTGCAAAGTGAACGAGGTATTCGCCTAGGGCAGGCCTTGGTGGAACTGCACTACCTCGATGAGCAGCAGCTTTTAGAGGTATTAGAATACCAGTTGGGGATCCCTCACATCAATCTGGGAGATAAGCTGATCGCACCGGAGATCGTGGATTTGGTGCCCCGGGAAACGGCCTTAAAGCACAAGGTCATGCCGGTGGAGAAACGTGGAGACAGGCTGGTGGTGGCCAGCGCCGACCCTTTCAATGTCTTTGCTATCGACGAAATCAGGGAGGCTACCGGCCTCAATGTGGAGCTCCTTTTGGCTACGGAGAGAGATATCGAGGATGCCATCAATCGGCATTACGGTGTTCAGGACGTTGCTGAGACCGTCATTCAAACCTTGGAAGATGAAGAAGAGCCGGTGGAGTCCGAGGATGAGCTTCGCCAGATGGGGGATGAAGCTCCCATTGTGCGCCTGGCCAACATCATTATCAGCCAGGGCGTTCGAGAGAAGGCCTCGGATATTCATATCGAGCCTCAGGAGAAAGATGTCCGGATCCGCTATCGGGTTGACGGTTTCTTGCGGGAGGTAATGAAGACTCCCAAGAGAACCCAGATGGCCTTGGTTTCCCGGCTCAAGATTCTTTCCAAGTTGGATATAGCCGAACGCCGTGTTCCCCAGGACGGACAGATTAAGATGACCGTGGACGGCAAAGAGGTTGACCTCAGGGTTTCCACGATGCCTACGGTTTACGGGGAGAAGGTGGTCCTCAGGATCCTGGACAAATCCAGTTTCCTCCTAGACGTGGACAAGCTGGGCTTCTGCCCGGAAAACAAGGCCAAGTGGCGGGAAGCCATGCGCAGGCCATACGGAATGATCCTGGTCACCGGCCCCACCGGTAGCGGCAAGACTACTACCTTATACGCAACTCTGGCTGCCCTGAACACTCCGGAACGCAATATCGTCACGGTTGAGGACCCGGTGGAGTATACCCTCCCCGGGATCAACCAGGTGAGCATAAACAAGAAGGCCGGCCTGACCTTTGCCAGTGCCCTCCGGGCCATCCTCCGTCAGGATCCGGATATCGTCATGGTCGGGGAGATTCGGGACCAGGAGACGGCTTCCATCGCTGTACAGGCGGCTCTCACCGGGCACCTGGTTTTAAGCACTCTGCACACCAACGATGCGGCCGGTACCCTCACGAGGTTGGTGGAGATGGGAGTAGAGCCTTTCCTAGTGGCTTCCTCAGTCATCGTGGCTGAAGCCCAGCGCTTGGTCAGATCCATCTGTCCGGCCTGCAAAGAATCCTTTGAGGTGGGGAGGGATGAGCTTTTGGAGATGGGCCTCTCCACCCCCGATGACGTCCTCAAGGGTCGGAAAAAGGTGACTCTTTACCGGGGGAAGGGCTGCTCTCGCTGCAGTCAGACCGGATACAAGGGCCGCATGGCCATTCAAGAAATAATGACCCTAAACCCCAAGATCAGGGCGCTCATAGCCGAAAACGCCAATTCAGACACGTTAAAGGCAGCAGCCATTGAAGAAGGAATGATTACCCTCAAAGAGGACGGTATCTGCAAGGCGCTGAAAGGTGAGACCACCTTGGAGGAGGTATTGCGGGTAGCCTACACCGACGACTAAACTGGAGGTGGGTAAAGGTTATGCACATCGACGAGATACTGGCAAAAGCGGTGGAACTGGGTGCCTCTGATATCCACTTGGCCATTGCCCTCCCACCGATGCTCCGGATCAACGGAAAATTGGTTCCAATGGAGGGGTACAAAAAACTGTTTCCTGAAGACACTCATGAACTGGTTTACCAGATGCTCAAAGATTATCAGAAAAAGGTTTTTGAAGAACGGGGCGAACTAGATTTCTCTTACGGCGTACCCAGCTTGGGGCGTTTCCGGGTTAATGCTTACCGGCAGCGGGGCTCGGTCTGCGCGGCTTTGCGGGTAATTCCTACGCAGGTTCCGGATTACAAGACCCTGGGGCTGCCGGAGGTGATTCCGGCTCTGGCCCAAAAAATCCAGGGTTTAATTCTGGTGACAGGTCCCACCGGTAGCGGTAAGTCGACCACCCTAGCCAGCATCATTGACCTGATCAACCGGGAGCGGTATTGCCATATCCTCACCTTGGAAGACCCCATAGAGTACCTGCACAGGCATAACAAGAGCATCATCAACCAGCGGGAGATCGGTTTGGACAGCCAGTCCTTTGCCAGCGCCCTAAAGGCTTCACTCAGGCAGGACCCGGATGTGATTCTGGTTGGTGAGATGAGAGATATTGAGACTATCGGCACGGCCTTGACCGCAGCGGAAACCGGCCATCTGGTTCTGGCCACCCTGCACACTAACAATGCGGTGGGGACTGTAGACCGGATAGTGGATGTCTTCCCTCCCCACCAACAGCCCCAGATCAGGCTGCAGTTGGCCACTGTGCTGGAAGCGGTCATCGCCCAGCAGCTCTTGCCCAGGGCTGATGGTAAAGGCCGGGTGGCGGCTTTTGAGATTTTGTTAGCGACTCCGGCGGTCCGCAATCTGATCAGGGAAGGTAAAACCCACCAAATCATGAGCTTGATTCAGACTGGTGGACGGTTGGGCATGAAATCCTTTGAAATGGCCTACAAAGAGCTTTTAGCCAAGGGATTGGTCACCCGGGAGACTTTGGCTTCGAGATTGAGTGATAATTTACGAATACAGCAGGTGACTTAATTTTCCAGGAGAATATCTCTATAGGGGGACCAGGTCATGCCGCGGTTTCAATATACTGCGCGGGATTCTAAATCGAAGGTTTACCGGGGTACAGTTGATGCTCCGTCTGCTGCTGCTGTTGCTGCAAGCCTGCGGTCAGAAGGCTACTATGTCACCTCTGTCAAGCAAGTCTCTTCAGGTGTAACTGTTCGAAAAGAACTGTTCCCGAAGAGAGTTACAAAAAAAGATATTGCTGTCTTTTGTCGGCAGATGGGCACTTTGCTACACGCCGGTGTACCCATTACTGAGGCCTTGCATGTGACCAGAAATCAAACCTCGAACCCGACTTTGGTAGAGGCTTTGAAGACGGTTTTGACCGAGGTGCAAACCGGTACCAGCCTCTCTGAGGCTATGGACAAGTTCCCTAAGGTCTTTCCACAGCTTTTGGTGCGGATGATCGAAGCCGGTGAAACCAGCGGTACGTTGGACACCACATTCGAGAACATGGCTATCCACTACAAACGCGATTACGATCTGCAGCAAAAGATCATTGGGGCTTTGACCTATCCGGCAGCGGTCATGGTCATTGCCATAATCGTGGTTATCCTGCTGATTACGGTGGTCATCCCTAATTTTATCGACATGTTTGCCGGGATGGGCACAGATCTGCCTGCGCCCACCAGGATAATGATGGCGGTGGGGAACTTCTCCAAGACCTACTGGCCTGTGCTCATCGGCGGTATTATCGCTCTGGTCTTGGGCCTGGCGGCTTACATCCGGACGGAAAAAGGTCGCCAGTGGAAGGACAGGTTTCTGTTAAAGGTCCCAGTGGTCGGCAACCTTTTGGTGCAGATGGAGATCACCAGGTTCAGTCGGACTTTTGCGGTGATGATGGCTGGTGGGATTCCCATCGTCCAGTCCCTCAATATGATCACTAAGCTGGTGGGTAACACCAAGATTAAAGAGGCCTTTGCCCAGGCCACCGATGATGTCCGGAAGGGTGGGAGCCTTTCTCTGGCACTGGCCAAGTCCAAGGTCTTTCCGGAGATGGTCACCCAGATGCTGGAGATTGGTGAAAACACCGGTTCCATCGACATGATCCTAGACAACTTGGCCGAGTTTTACGACGGTGAAGTGGACAACCAGGTTAAAGCACTGACGACACTTATTGAGCCTTTGGTGATTGGTTTTCTAGGCATTATCGTGGCTATGGTAGTGGCGTCGGTGATGCTGCCGATGTTTGAGATGATGGGCCAAATGGGTGGTATGTAACCCTTGGTATATTTTCAGAGTTTCAGCGGGGGGAGGTGATTGAGATGATGAGGTCTATCTGGCGGAAGGAGAAAGGTTTCACCCTGATCGAGCTGTTGATTGTGGTGGCGATCATCGGCATTTTGGCAGGGATTGCTGTGCCAAGGTTGTCTAAAAGCACGGAAGCTGCCAAAGAAGGGGCTTGTAAAGCTAATATGAGTACCTTGGTCTCTGCCATTGAGACATACAAGGCAATTGAGGGCTCATATCCTAGTAGTTTGGATAATTTAGTGTCAGAAGGGTACATCAAGGAAGTACCCACTTGTCCGTCAGGGAGTTCTAACGACAGTGGTTCTGACCAGTACGAGTACAATCTTAGTGATGGTGACTACACCCTCACATGCCCGAATGGTCACACTTTATAAGGATTTGGGACTACTGGAGGCTTAGTAAATTAATCCATAATATACAGGTGGTCTTGAGTTTTCAAGGCCACCTGTGACACCCAATTTGAGGGTGAACGCTGATTATTGGCATTCTCAAATGTTCCTTCAGAGAATGGTGAGGGTATCCCTCACATTACCTTACATTATGGACGAGCATTTTAAGGGGGACAATCCCCATGTTTTTTAAAGGCAGAGCTAAGAAAGTTGTCGGCCTGGACTATGGCT
>JACDOJ010000045.1 GCA_017656135.1 Bacillota bacterium
TAGGTTTCTTTTCAGATTGGTCCTTGTTGCTCATCCCGAATTCCTCCCTCTGAGTCTTTCGAGGCGAGCGGATACCAACCCTCCGTCAACTATGTGTTAACCCCTCATGGGGGTCATTATACAAACTATATGTGATCCGGAAGAGGGCAGAGAAGGAGCTGCGTTCTTCAGAAGACGGGGCTGTCTTTTACATCGCTAGCCTTTCGTGTAGGACCATAGTATATAAAGGAATGCTTACCGCGGAACAGGTGGAGTCTTTTTATAAGGATCTCAAGGACCCATCGCTGGAAACCGCTCTCGCCCTGGTTCATTCCAGGTACAGCACAAACACTTTCCCCAGTTGGGAGCGGGCCCATCCTTATAGGTACATCATTCATAACGGTGAGATAAACACCTTGCGGGGCAATGTCAATTGGATGTATGCCCGTCAGGCCACTCTGCAATCAGATCTTTTCGATGCCGATCTTGCGAAAGTGTTTCCCATTATTGATCCAGATGACAGTGATTCGGCCAATTTTGATAACTGCCTGGAGTTTTTGACACTTGCAGGTCGGTCCCTACCTCATGCGGCCATGATGATGATCCCGGAACCCTGGCAGAACCATGAAAGCATGGATGATGCCAAGAGGGCCTTTTACGAGTATCACAGCTGTCTGATGGAGCCCTGGGATGGGCCGGCGGCGGTTGCTTTTACTGACGGTGTCAAGGTGGGAGCGGTTCTGGATAGAAACGGACTTCGTCCTGCTAGGTATTATGTGACCAAAGACGATTTGGTCATTCTGGCTTCAGAGGTGGGAGTACTGGACATACCCCCGGAACACATAAAGGTTAAGGACCGGCTGCACCCCGGCAGGATGCTTTTAATTGATACTGAAGAGGGTAGGATAATCAGTGATGAAGAGATTAAGAACCAGATGGCTACGGAACACCCCTATCGCCAGTGGTTAAAAGAACATCAACTGGTTTTAGAGGACCTGCCCCAAGTACCTATCACTTCCGAGGATGACGGGAAGTCTCTCTTCCAAAAACAACAGGCCTTCGGCTACACTTATGAAGACCTGAGGCTGATCTTGGCTCCCATGGCTACGGACGGGGTGGAGCCTACAGGAGCTATGGGTTGTGATACTCCTCTTGCGGTGCTTTCCGAAAAACCGCAGCTCTTATACAATTACTTTAAACAACTATTTGCCCAGGTCACCAACCCCCCTATCGATGCCATCAGGGAAGAGCTGATTATTGGCACAGAGATGATGCTGGGCAGTCAAGGTTCTTTACTGGAAACTAGGCCTGAAAACTGCCGCCAGATAAAACTGGATATACCGTTCCTGACTGACGAAGAAATGGCGAAAATACGTAGTCTGGACCGGCCCGGTTTTAAGTCCAGAGTTCTTGATATCACTTTTAAAGCTGCCGAGGGAGGCTCCGGCTTGGAAAAGGCCTTGACTAAGCTGTTTCAGAGGGCAGATGAGGCCCTTCGCGACGGGGTTAATATCCTTTTTTATCAGACAAGAACATCGACCGGGAAAACACTGCAATTCCCGCTTTGTTGGCGGTAGCCGGCCTGCACCATCACCTGATTCGGCAAGGTACCCGTACCCGGACCAGTCTGGTGGTAGAGTCAGGAGAGCCCCGGGAAGTGCACCACTTTGCCCTGCTCCTGGGTTACGGTGCCTCGGCTGTCTATCTATATTTGGCTTATGATTCTATCCGGGAGATGGTTCGGGAGGGTTTTCTCCAAGGAATCTCAGAGGAGAAGGCTTTGGCCAACTACATTAAGGCTCTGGTCAAAGGGGTAATTAAGGTCCTGTCCAAAATGGGCATTTCCACAATCCAGAGTTACCAGGGGGCACAGATATTTGAGGCCATAGGTATCGGCCCGGCAGTAATTGAGAGGTATTTTACCCGCACACCGTCCCGGATCGGTGGAATTGGTCTGGAGACCATAGCCCAGGAAGCCCTCATGCGCCATCAGGCTGCCTTCCCCAAAAGGGGGAAACCTGTGGAAGAATTGGAGACAGGAGGCATTTATCAGTGGCGTAGGGATGGGGAAAGGCACCTCTTTAATCCGGAAACCATTCACAAACTGCAAACAGCCTGCCGTACCAATGACTACAAGCTATATAAGGAATATGCCAGATTGATCAATGAACAGACCCTAAAACCATATACTCTCAGGGGTCTCCTGAAATTTAATGAAAACAGGAAACCGGTTCCCCTGGAGGAAGTGGAGTCTGTTGAATCCATCTGCCGGCGGTTTAAGACCGGGGCCATGTCGTACGGATCCATCAGTAAAGAAGCTCATGAGTGCTTAGCCATTGCCATGAATCGGATCGGCGGTAAGAGCAATACCGGTGAGGGAGGAGAGGATCCGGCCCGCTTTATCCCGGAGCCCAACGGGGATTCCAAGTGCAGTGCGATCAAACAGGTGGCTTCCGGCCGCTTTGGGGTAACCAGTGAATATTTGGTTAACGCCAAAGAGATTCAGATCAAGATTGCCCAGGGAGCCAAGCCGGGAGAAGGGGGACAGCTCCCAGGGCGAAAAGTCTATCCCTGGATTGCCAAGGTGCGCCACTCCACGCCGGGTGTAGGTTTGATTTCGCCTCCGCCCCACCACGACATTTATTCCATTGAAGACTTGGCTGAGCTGATCCACGATCTTAAAAACGCCAATCCAGATGCCAGGATCTCCGTCAAGTTGGTGTCAGAGGTCGGTGTGGGAACTATCGCCGCAGGTGTGGCCAAAGGCCGGGCTGATGTTATTTTGATCAGCGGTTATGACGGGGGTACCGGCGCTTCGCCCCGGACCAGTATTCGTCATGCCGGGCTTCCCTGGGAGCTGAGTTTGGCTGAAACTCACCAAACCCTGGTCTTGAACAATTTACGCAGCAGGGTTACTTTGGAAACCGATGGAAAGCTGATGACCGGACGGGATGTAGTGATAGCTGCCCTGTTAGGAGCGGAAGAGTATGGTTTTGCCACTGCTCCGTTGGTTGTTATGGGTTGTGTCATGATGCGTGTTTGCAACCTGGACACTTGTCCTGTCGGGGTGGCAACACAAAATCCTGAGCTGCGGAAAAAGTTCATCGGCGATCCGGCTCATGTGGTCAACTTCATGCGGTTTGTGGCTCAGGAAGTCCGGGAAATTATGGCTCAGCTTGGTTTCAGGACCATTGACGAAATGATCGGCCGCACTGACGTCCTGGAACCGGCTGATAATCTGACCAACTGGAAATCAAAGGGGCTGGATTTCTCTCGGATCTTATACCAACCGGATGTCCCTCCGGAAGTTGGACGCTACTGCCAGATCCAGCAGGATCACGGCATCGATAAATCTCTGGATCAACGGGTGCTGTTAGATGTGGGTAGACCGGCTCTCCAAGAGAAGAAACCGGTGAAAGCCATTCTACCCATCCACAATACCAACAGGGTTGTGGGAACATTGCTAGGTTGTGAAGTAACAAAACGCTTTGGCTCACAGGGGCTGCCGGATGACACTATTAGCCTTCACTTTAAGGGTTCTGCCGGACAGAGTTTTGGGGCTTTCGTACCCCGGGGAGTGACTTTGACCCTGGAGGGAGATGCCAACGACTATCTCGGCAAGGGACTGTCCGGAGGTAAAATCATCGTGTACCCACCGGCATCTTCGTCCTTTATTCCTGAAGAAAATGTCATCATCGGTAATGTGGCGTTCTATGGTGCCACCAGTGGTGAAGCTTACATCTACGGAGCGGCCGGAGAACGCTTCTGTGTCCGCAACAGTGGAGTCAAGGCGGTAGTGGAGGCGGTAGGAGACCACGGTTGTGAATATATGACCGGCGGCCGGGTGGTAGTGCTCGGCTCTACCGGCCGGAACTTTGCTGCCGGTATGTCCGGGGGTATTGCCTATGTCTTTGATGAGGCCGGAGATTTTCATCGGCGCTGTAACACCGATATGGTAAACCTGGAGCAGTTAGTGGACAGGGATGAGATCAAAGAGGTCTTTGAGATGATCCGGCGGCATGCCAAATACACCGGCAGTAAGCGAGCCAAATACATTCTGACTCACTGGAATAAAATGCTGCCGAAAGTAGTTAAGGTCATGCCTAAAGATTACAAGCGGGTCCTTGCGGCCATGAAACGCGTTAAGGCTGCCGGGCTTTCCGGTGAAGAAGCGGTTATGCTGGCATTTGAAGAGAACAAAAGGGACCTTTCCAGGGTCAGCGGTAACTGAGTAGGGAGGGGAGAGCAATGGGTAAACCAACAGGTTTCATGGAATACGACAGGCAGCTTCCGGCTGACCGGCCACCTCTGGAGAGGATCCAGGATTGGGAAGAGTTTCACGGGCGCCTGAGCGAAGAGGAAATGCGCCGTCAGGGTGCCCGCTGTATGGATTGTGGTGTTCCTTTCTGCCACTCCGGGATACTCCTGCAGGGAATGGTTTCCGGCTGTCCCTTGAACAATTTGATTCCTGAGTGGAATGACTTGATTTACCGGGGCCAATGGCGCAAAGCGGTCAAGCGTCTTTTGAAAACCAATAATTTCCCCGAGTTTACTGGGCGGGTTTGCCCTGCCCCCTGTGAAGGTTCCTGTACCTTGGGAATTCATGAGCCCCAAGTAACCATTAAAAACAATGAATGTTCCATAATTGACCGAGCCTTTGAAGAGGGGTGGATCAAACCACAGCCCCCAGCTAAACGAACAGGGAAAAAGGTGGCCATAGTTGGATCAGGGCCTGCAGGGCTGGCTTGCGCTGACCAGCTTAATAAGGCCGGGCACCTGGTTACCGTATTTGAGCGGGCAGATCGGGTCGGAGGTCTGCTCATGTACGGCATCCCCAACATGAAACTGGATAAGAGGATTGTTCAACGTCGCATCGACCTGATGGTTGAGGAAGGGGTCCGATTTATCACTAACACTGAAGTGGGTGTGGTTTATCCTGCCGAGAGACTGCAGGAGGAGTATGATGCTGTCGTCTTGTGCGGCGGCGCCACCAAGCCCCGGGATTTGCCGGTGGAAGGCCGGGAGCTTGAGGGGGTACATTTCGCCGTGGATTTTTTGACGGCAAACACCAGGAGCTTGCTGGATACCGGCAGGGCAGGCGGTACGAGCATATCTGCTCACGGCAAAGACGTTATTGTTATCGGTGGTGGTGACACAGGAACAGACTGTGTAGGAACTGCCATCCGCCAGGGCTGCCGAAGTGTGGTTCAATTTGAGATTCTGCCCCAACCCCCTGAAGTTAGGCTACCGGATAATCCCTGGCCCCAGTGGCCGAAAGTCAGGAAAGTGGATTATGGCCAGGAAGAAGCGGCTGCACTTTACGGAAAAGACCCTAGAAACTACCAGATTGCTACCAAGCGTTTGGTCGGTGATGACCGGGGAAGGGTTAAAGAAGTCCATACCGTCCGGGTAGATTGGGATAAGGACGAAAACGGCCGATTTGTTATGCGAGAGCTGCCGGGTACTGAAAAAGTATGGCCTGCTCAACTAGTTCTGCTGGCCTTAGGCTTTTTAGGGCCCGAGGATACGCTTCTGGCTCAGCTGGGGGTGGAGAGGAACCAAAGGTCTAATGTCAAGACCCAAGAAGGTTCTTACGCCACCAATATCCCCGGTGTTTTTGCTGCCGGAGATATGAGAAGAGGCCAGTCCCTAGTTGTTTGGGCTATTCAGGAAGGGCGCGGGGCTGCCAAAGAGGTAGACCGATACTTACAAAATGAGTAAAACCAGGGATGAGCTGAGCCAGCCGGCCCAAGATGCCAAGGGAGCTGCCGGAGAGGCAGTTCCTTTTTCTTCGCGCTCGCGGGGCTATAATTTTCCACTTGCCGGCGGGAATCTTGACCCCTACTTTATCATTAATTAAACTAGAAATTAACCAAAAGGCCTGCTAAGAGCTTGTAGGAGGTAAATTGATGTTAAAGGAAGGTCAGGTAAGAATACCTTCTGGCTGTGCCATCAGCGGAATTATAGATACCAGTGGATTGCTCTTTTCTGGTCAAGATATTATCAACTCTATTGCTTTAATGCGGGAGCGGTCCAATGGCTTGGGGGGAGGTTTCGCTGCCTACGGCATCTACCCTGAGCTTGCTGACAAATATGCCCTGCATGTGATGTTTTTGGACAAGTACGCTCAGAATTCTACAGAGGAAGTACTCCGCCGGTTTGTGGATATTCGTCTCAGTGAACCCATACCTACCCGCAAACATCCGGGGGTCACTGATATTCCCTTTTTATGGCGGTACTTCGTAAGCCCGCTCAAAACTGATATTGACCCTGATGACACTATCTACTCTCTGATTATGAAGGTCAATGAAAGCATAGACGGTGCCTATATTTTTTCCAGTGGGAAAAACATGGGTGTCTTTAAAGGAGTAGGCTATCCAGAGGATCTGGGCGAATTTTACCGGCTTGAAGAGTATTCTGGGCACACGTGGCTGGCTCATGGGCGTTTTCCTACTAACACACCGGGTTGGTGGGGTGGGGCTCACCCCTTTGCTCTTCTTGACATCTCAGTAGTTCACAATGGGGAAGTATCTTCTTACGGAGCTAACCGCAGATACCTTGAGTCTTATGGGTATCATTTTGGGCTCAAGACTGACACTGAAGTGATTGCCTATGCCCTTCACCTTTTACAGAGGAGGCATCACTTGCCCTGGGAATTGGCTGCAAGTGTCCTGGCACCTAAGACCTGGGAACAGATAGAACGGTTGCCTGAGGAAGAACAGGAACTGTATGCGGCCTTGCGGTTGGTTTATGGTCATTTGGCTATGAGTGGACCCTTCTCGATCTTGGTTGGTTTTGATGGTGGTCTGTTGGCCTTAAATGATCGGTTGAAGCTAAGACCCATGGTGGTTGGGCGCAAGGGCACCCGGTACTACATTGCCAGTGAAGAGGCGGCCATCCGCTGCATTCAACCGGAACTGGATGAGCTTTTCTATCCCCGCAGCAGTCACCCGGTGCTCATCAGGGTGGGTGACAATGAGAGTGTACAGGGTATACAGGAGGGGAAATCGGCATGAAGAGTAACTACATCCCCCCACGCTATAAAGTGAAAATTGATCGGGATCTATGTATACAGTGTGGCATCTGCGCCAAGCAGTGCGGTTTTGAGGCCATCAGTTTCAAGGACGGTGTGGTTAAGGCTGACAGCAGGAAGTGCGCGAAATGCCTGCGCTGTGCCAGTTACTGTCCGGCCGGTGCTATCAGCATAGAAGAGCGTAATGAGCGGATCGGCACCGGAGACTACTGGAGCTCCCAGGTTATCTCTAATGTGATCCGACAGTCTGCTACCGGTGGGATTCTCTTGGGGGCGATGGGTAGTGAAGTCAAGCAGCCCCCATATTTTGACCGGATACTTTTAAATGCCAGTCAAGTCACTAATCCCTCCATCGATCCGTTGCGGGAACCGATGGAAATCCGGACCTACTTGGGAGGCAAACCTGAATCTGTGCAGGTAGCTGAGACTGAAAACGGTTTCAGGCTTAACTCTGAGGTGCCTGCTCAGGTCCGGTTGGATGTACCGATTGTTTTCGCGGCCATGTCCTACGGCTCTATCAGCCATAATGCCCACTTGGCTCTGGCCATGGCAGCCGAAGAACTGGGTACATTATACAACACCGGTGAAGGCGGCCTTCACAGAGAGCTGCGCCGGTTTGGTCAGAACACAATTGTTCAGGTGGCTTCCGGCCGTTATGGTCTGGATATAGATTATCTCAACACCGGCAGGGTGATTGAAATCAAGGTTGGACAGGGGGCTAAACCCGGTATCGGTGGGCACCTGCCGGGTAAAAAGGTAAATGCTGAGGTTGCCGCCACCCGGATGATCCCGGAAGGCAGTGATGCCATCTCCCCGGCTCCCCACCATGATGTCTACTCTATTGAAGATTTGAGCCAGTTGATTCATGCTCTCAAAGAGGCCACACAGTACCAGAAACCGGTGGCGGTAAAAATAGCGGCGGTTCATAATGTGGCCGCTATTGCCAGTGGGATCGCCCGGGCAGGAGCTGACATCATCTCCATTGACGGATTTAGAGGGGGAACCGGCGCTGCTCCAGTAGTCACCAGGGATAACGTTGGTATTCCCATTGAACTGGCCCTGGCTGTGGTGGACCAGCGCCTTCGGGATGAGAGGATTAGACATAGGGTTTCCCTGCTTGTGGGAGGCGGTATTCGCAGTTCAGCTGATGTTATCAAGGCTATCGCTTTAGGAGCTGACGCAGTCTACATTGGTACAGCTGCCCTCATCGCCTTGGGCTGCCGTTGCTGCCGGAGCTGCACTACCGGCAAGTGCAGTTGGGGCATTGCCACTCAGGATCCGGAGAAAGTGAAACGTCTCGATCCCTATGAGGGTAAAACCCGGGTTGTCAACTTGGTCAAGGCCTGGGCCCACGAGATCAAGGATATCATGGGAGGCATGGGACTTAACACCATCGAGAGCCTGAGGGGCAACCGCCTCCATTTGAGAGGCATAGGAATGACTCAAAAAGAACTGGATCTCTTAGGAATAAAACATGCCGGGGAAGGGGCGTAAGAGGATTAGGCATGAACATCGAGGTTATTGATGCAGCAGGAATGCACTACAGCCGGCTTAATGACCGGTTGCGAGTGTTGGCCAATGACAAACCTCAGAGAAGCCTGGTTATCAAAGTGAAAGGTCTCTGCGGACAGCGTTATCTGGCAGCCGGTTTTCAAAATTACCCCCACAAATTGGAGCTTGAGGGAACGATTGGTAATGATCTGGCTGCTTTCAGCGATGGAGTGGACATTACTGTCTGGGGTAACTGTCAGGATGGTGTGGGCAACACCATGAACACCGGCAAGATTGT
>JACDOJ010000046.1 GCA_017656135.1 Bacillota bacterium
ACTCACGCGGACATAGGTCACAGACAGCCAGCCACTTCCGGGTAAGCTTTGCTCTTGCCGCTAACTCTCCGGTTTCAAAAAGGTTTCGATAACTGGGCACAGGTCTAACCTCGCTCTAGATTATCATTCCCCAAGACCAGGTCGAATTTTCCCTAGTCAGCCAGGGCCGCATCGACAGCAGCAGCAGCGTGGAGATAGGTGGTATTAAAGACCGGGATGCCAACATCCTCAGGTTTAATAAGAAGCGGTATTTCGGTACACCCAAGGATGACTCCCTGAGCCCCTCGGCCGGCCAGCTCACCAATGATCCGGACGTACTTGGCCTTAGACTCAGTTCTGATCACGCCGTGACAGAGTTCGTCAAAGATTACCCGGTGAACAGTTTCCATCTCGGTCTCAGTAGGGAGAAGGACCTCAACCCCGTATTCATCTGCCAATATGCCCTGTAAGAACCCACCCTGCATGGTGTACTTGGTACCTAAAAGCCCCACTTTCCGTAAACCTTGGCGGACAATGGCATCCCCTGTTGCTCGGGCTATGTGCAAGACGGGAAGACCGCTTTGTTCCTCAATAGCGGCTGCAGTGCGGTGTAAGGTGTTGGTGCAGATCACCAAGAAGTCAGCGCCGGCCTGTTTGAGGGTAGAGGCAGCATCAACCATCAACCCGGTCAATTCGGCCCAGGCATCTAACCGCTGCAGCCGTTCTATCTGAGCAAAATCCACTGAGTAGAGCAAACACTTGGCAGAGTGGAAACCGCCTAGCCTGGCTTTGACTTCTTCGTTGATGATCCGGTAATACTCCAGGGTGGATTCCCAAGTCATGCCGCCTAAAAGCCCAATGGTTTTCATACTTGTCCCCTTCATGCCAAAAATGATGAAATCCATTAACTTCTGGGAACTTTTCACGCAGAGTTACGTTATTAATAAACGCAGGTGGCATTCACAGAACCTCAGACCGCAGAAACCTCTTCTCTACAGAACCCTTTTCCCCAGGCCACCTGCCTTTCCCTTTTCCCTGAAAAGAGGTATCGTAATGCTGGAATTTGATATCCCCGGCCGACCCAAACTCACCATTGAAAATATAGTCTTTGATTACAACGGGACCCTGGCAACCGACGGTGTTTTGGCCCCCGAAATCAAAGAAAGCCTGGCCAAACTGGCGAGGCAGGCGAAAGTATACATTCTCACGGCTGACACCTATGGAACCGTCAAAGAACAGTGTTCCGGCTTGGATGTAAATTTAAAAACCTTTCCCAAGGAGAACGCCGGCCGAAATAAAGCGGAAATCGTTGAAGAATTGGGAGCGGCACGGACCGCTTGCATCGGCAACGGTTTCAACGACCTTCCCATGTGTAGTTGCGCCGCCCTCTCCATAGCGGTCATTGGTGAAGAAGGGTGTTCCGGCAAACTCCTGGCAGCCTGCGACGTCATAGTGAAGTCAATCAGTGACGCCTTTGAGCTATTCTTTCAACCTCAGCGCATCAAGGCCACTTTACGCAATTGACTCCTCGCTATAGAGCCGTCAGGACCTAGAGCCGCAGTATCTCTTGGCAGGATATCCCTGAATTGAGCATGTAGCCTGACATCTAGCTTCATGGTAAAATCACCCTATCAGGATTGATTTGCCCAGCTCTGTGACATCACCCACAGTCATGTTCCAGTTATACAAGGCGTTAATCATATCAACGACCCGCTGAAGAGCCCTCTCCTCATCAAGGAGCGGCGTATGTAACCCCAATGCCCTTAACGTCCCGGGGGTCGTAAGCAGGTATCCCTTTCCGGATCTAAGAGGAAGATGGCAGCATCGGCATCACTCCAGGGGATTAAACCGCCTTCTATGGCCATACCGACGCTAACGCCCATTTCAATGATGTCAACCCCGATGTCATCGCAGATACGGTCTATCTTGGAAATGGCATCAAGATGACCATTCCTCCAATAAATAACAGTTCGCACTCTCTTTATTTGCCAAAAACCCTGTTAAACTTGCTAAAGAACGGGGTTTCTCCGGTATCTGTCGTCATAAAGTGAAATGGCAGACCATAGAAGAAGTGTCGGGCTCGAGCAGGCCAACCTCACTTATCAGACCTGACAGCAACTAACAAGAAGTGTTGACAGAGATTGTGATGCGACAAATAGAGGAGAAAGAGATTCCGCCCTTTATTATTTTTGATGTTTATTTAACTTTTTTTAAAAATCAAAAAGGATTATCCGGTATTAATCGAGAAAGTTTTCACTATTAAATACACTTTTGGAGGTGTTGACATGAGTATTCAGGACAAACTCACTAGAAGGGAGTTCCTCATTGGTGCAAGCGGCTTCACAGCTGGCGCAGCCGTCGGTGCCACACTTGGTGGCAGCGTATTCGATATATTGCCTGCAAAAGCTGCTGGGAACGAATTACCATGGCCTTATGTCAAGCTGGACCCTGAAGTGGCACGGATCCGTGGATATGAGATGACGCGGGAAGGCCACTGAATGTATGGTGGCTTCAACGCCATCATCAGCCAGTTGGCTGAAAAGATCGGTGAACCTTTCTCTTCATTCCCTGCTAAAGCGCTTTGGTACGGTGCAGGTGGCGTCAATATGTGGGGAACTATCTGCGGAGCTGTTAACGGAGTAAGCCTAGCCATAGCATTGCTAGTTCCCCAGGATGATATCTTCATAGTTGGCAGTGAAATAATGGACTGGTACTGCAAGACACCTCTTCCCACCAATAAGCTAGATGAATACACGGGAGTCTACAACCAGGTGAAATGCACCCCCACTTCTCCTCTATGTCATATTTCTCGGACTCGGTGGGAGGAAGCTGCTGGGGACCATGCTCCAGAGGAAAGTGCCTACCGTTGTTGCAAACTAGTGGGTGACACCGCTGCAAAAGCTGTTGAAATCCTCAATGCCTATCATGAAGGAAAATTCGTTGCCACATTCAAAAAGCCGGAATCTGTATCCGAGTGCAAGTCCTGCCACCCAGAGGCATATGGTATCTTGGACTGCACAGCCTGTCACGAGCCGCACAAATAAGTGTGAAATATAACTATTGGCCGGGGGCTTCAACCCCGGCCAATCTAGTCCTACTTATTCGTCTTTTCCCGGAGAAAGTTCAGTACCAAGCCGTCAATGTAATCGTCTTCCCTGATCCGTTCATCGAAGTTTTCAATCAGGTGGAAAGTCTTCAGGGCCTCCTTGGTGCTGGCATCGAATTCACCGGTGACATTGCCTTTATAATAACCGAGTTTAGCTAACCTCTCTTGAATCTCCTTAACCAGGTCGTCCTCGATCTTTACCAAGTCGTTGGGATCCGTGGGCTTAAAGTACAGGTCAAAGAGATCCATGAGGCGGATGAGCTCCTTAATGGGTGTAGGATGATCATCAACCCGCAGGTCCATGTACCTATCATTGAAACCACCGTAGCCGCCGTTGGGTTTCACTACCAGGATGGCAGCGGATTGCCGCCCCCGGCTGTCCCCGCCGGCTTCCTGTCCGGCCTCTAGAGCCGCCACCAGCCGCCTGGCCAGTTCCCCCTCGGTCTTTTCAAAAGTCTCGGCCATAGCGTCTACAGTGTCCTGGCTCACCAGGATATTGCCCTGGCAGGTGTAGTTCGGGCCAGACCTCCCTCCGGCCCACTCAAAGCACTCCTTGCCGGTGAAGTTGGCCGCATTTCCCTTGGCGTCGACGATTCCTACCTGCCTTAGCTCCCTCTGGTCATCAGAGGAGGTGAGTATTTCAAGGACCTCCTCAACGCTCTTTCCTTCTTCCAAGAGCGCCAGACCCCGCGGCCCGTAGCTGGTGTTACAGAGAGACTGAGTGGCAATGGCCCCAACTCCGGCCTTGGCAAAGGGCACAAATGCACCCACCGCCAAGAACTTGGATTGCACCGCCACCCCCAACTCTCCAGTCTCTGGATCGCAAGCGGCAATTGAAAAAGTAGAAACCAGTTTTTCTCCACGCGTTTTTCTCACACTAACCATCCTTTCTTTCTATTCCTTCAGATGCGGATCCAAGGCGTCCCGCAGCCCGTCACCTAACAAGTTAAAGGCCAAAACCACCAGGAAAATGGCCAACCCCGGGAGAAGCGAGAGGTGGGGAGCTACCCTGATGAACTGCCGGCCGTTGCTCAGCATGACCCCCCATTCAGCCGTAGGCGGTTGGGCCCCGAGACCCAAGAAGCTCATGCCCGCCGCGGCCATGATCATCCATCCCACGTCAAGGGTGGCGGCCACAATCACAGACGAGAACACATTGGGTAGCAGGTGCCGGAACATGATTCGCCAGTTGGAACTCCCTAAGGCATGCTGCGCCTGAATGAACTCCTTTTCCCGCAGGGAGAGCACAGACCCTCTGACGATACGGGCGTAGTAGGGAATTCCGATGATGGAGATGGCGATCATTGCGTTGACCAGACCCGGCCCAAAAGCGGCGATGATGGCGATGGCCAAGAGGACATAGGGAAAGGCCATCAAGACATCAATGACCCGCATGATGACAATGTCAAATGCACCGCCAAAGTAACCGGCGATCAGGCCCAAAAACACTCCGAAGAACATCGCAATCAGCACGGCGAAAACACCCACCGCCACTGAAACCCGGCCGCCCCAAATGAGCCGACTGAGCACATCACGCCCTAATTGGTCGGTGCCCAAAAGATGACCTTCAGTTCCCGGGGGTTTTAGCCGGTTGAGCAGGTCGACCTGATTAGGATCATAGGGGCTGACTACAGGGGCCAGCACAGCAAGGCCGATGATGACCACAATAATACCAGCACCAAGAACGGCAAACTTGTCTTTCCACAGGCGCCTTAAAACAGGGCACCACATGCCCTCTGTTTTCTCTTCCCGCTCGCTCCAGGCTCGCCCTCTGGGTAGCACCTTGCCGGTAGCCTGTTCCCTTTCTGGCTCCATGCTCACTCCGTACACCCCCTTAATCGTAAGCAATCTGAGGATCAAGCAGCACGTACAGCAAATCCACTAGCAGGTTGACAAAGACGTAGCTGGTTGCCACCAGCAGAATGGACCCCTGGACCAGCGGAAAGTCCCGGGCCAGAATTCCGTTGACCATCAACAGTCCAATCCCAGGCCAGGAGAAAACCATCTCTGCCAGGACCGCCCCGGCTAATAAAAAACCTACCTGCATCCCGACGACGGTCACCACTGGTATCAAGGCGTTCTTCAACGCGTGCCGGTAGATAATCACCGATTGGGAAAGGCCCTTGGCCTTGGCGGTTCTGATGTAGTCCTTGCGGATTACCTCCAACATACTGGAGCGAGTCATCCTGGCGATGACAGCGGCGGCTCCAGCCGCCAAAGTGAGAGATGGCAGAATGAGGTGGAGCAGGAGATCTGTGAAATTTCCTTCCGAGCCTGGTGAATACATGCCCGTCATCGGCAGCCACTCCAGTTTCAAGCCGAAGAAGAGCTGCAGTAGGATCCCCAACCAAAAGACGGGCAAACAGAAACCGACCAGTGAGATCAGCATTCCCAGTCGATCCAGCCAGGAGTACTGCTTAGTAGCTGAAACCGTTCCTGAGATCACCCCGATCACGGTTGCGATAATGATACTGGTCATCGTCAATATAGCTGTAGCCTTGAAGCGGTCCAGAACCAGAGGCAAGACCTCCCGTTTCAACTGCAACGACCGACCCCAATCCCCAGTCAAGATATTACCGAGCCAGGTGAAGTACTGAATGTACAGGGGTCGGTTTAAACCCAGCTCCTCCCGGAGCTGTTCAAGGGCTTCTTGAGTTGCTTTGGGACCCAACAAGATCTTTGCAGGGTCCCCAGGAGAGAGGTGCATGATAGAAAAGACCAACACAGTCACACCTAAGAGCACCGGAATCAGCCATAGCAATCGTTTGACAATGTATCGAAACATCTATTTTCTCACCTCGAACCCTGAACCAGAGAAAAGAATAGTGGCCCGGCACCCGAGCAACTAGACTCGGATGCCGGTTCGTTGCCAGATGTAGCTTACTTCTTGATGGTGACTTTTTCGAAGCGGAAAACACCGGTTGGGTGCAGCTTGAAGCCTTGGATGCGTTCATCCATGGCCACAATCTGGGTTTCGTGGTCGATGGGAACCCAGGGGGCGTCGGCCATAATCAGTTCCTGAGCTTTCTTATAGAGCTCAGTGCGTTTGACTACATCCGAGGTTACCCTGGCCTGTCTTAAGAGCCTATCAACTTCCGGGTTTTTGTAGAAGGCCTCATTGAAACCGTAGGGTGGCCATTGTTCGCTGCTGAGCAAGATATAGAGGAAGTTATCGGGATCACCGTTATCCCCTATCCAGGACATCACGTGCATCTCGGCCATGGACTCGTAATCATCAACGAAGACCTTATCCAGGTAGGTACCCCACTCGAACTGCTGGATCTCCGCCTGAATTCCGACCATGCTGAGATAGGCTTGAATGGCTGTACACATGGCCACCGGCTGCTGCATCCCAGAACCGCCCTCCGGCACCCAAAGGGTGACCTTAAATCCGTTGGGATAGCCGGCCTCAGCTAGCAGCTGCTTAGCCTTGACAGGATCATAGGGGTAGTTCTTGACATTGGGGTTGTAACCCCAAACCACAGGAGGTAGCACGTTTTCAGCCAGGACGCCTGTACCCTGGAGAATGCCGTCAACGATGGCTTTTTTGTCGATGGCATAGTTGACGGCCTGCCGAACTCTAGGATCATTGAAGGGCTCTTTCTGGGTGTTGAAAACCACGTACCAGACGTGCATACCAGGCTGCTCTTGAACTTTGATGCCTTTTAGCTTCTTGACCCGGTCCAGGTCATCGGGAGGAATGTTCACGATGAAGTCGAGTTTTCCGGCTTCCAGCTCAGCCAAGCGAGCTTGGTCCTCCAGGACCGGCCGATAAATAACTCGCTTCACCTCAGGTTCCCCATCCCAATAGTCAGGGTTGCTCTCTTGGATGACTTCCACACCCGGAGTCCACTTAACAAACTTAAACGGGCCTGTGCCAACAGGGTGTTTGGAGAAGTCGGCACCGTACTTCTTAACCGCTGTAGGGCTCACAATAGAAGCAGAGTGCATAGCCATATTGGCCAAAAAGGGCGCAAAGGGTTCTTTTAAGACGATCTCAACTGTGTAATCATCGATGACGTTCACCTCTTTGACCATACCGAAGGTGAAGTCGGCGTAAGCGAACTCTCCGGTATCATGGTAGGGATGATTGGGGTCAATTTGGCGCTCAATGCTGAATTTGACCGCCTCAGCATTGAAGGGAGTACCATCATGGAACTTAACGCCTTTTCGGAGATGGAAGGTGTAGGTCAGACCGTCATCAGAAACTTCCCAGCTAGTCGCAAGTCCCGGAACCAGATCGGTGCTGCCCTGGGCAAATTCCACCAATGAGTTAAACATACCTTTAGCGGCGCGAGAAGAGTTGAAGTCCGTAATCTGATGTGGGTCCAGGGTCACCGGCTCAGCTTGGAGCCCTACGATAATCGTATTGTCGTCTTTAGCTAGAGCCGCCGGCGCAATCAACAGGGTCAAAAAGGTCAACAACACTACTAACTTTCTCACTTCTGCTTCCTCCTCTTTGACTCGGCATCAGATTGATAAATTTTTTACATTCTACCACCACATTTCCAGACTTGTCAAATACCCTTAATACAGCTTCATTACAGTATATAATTCTGCCACCCCCATCAAGAAAATAAAAGGGATTGAAAATCGGCAGGACCTTTCTCGATCCTACCGATTTGGCAATCATACTCTGAACCTGTCGGCCGTATGCATTAAATCCTCGGCAATAGACGCCAGGCTTTGGGCTGTGGAGGCCAATTCTTGTGATGATGCACTGAGCTCTTCTGATGAAGCGGCCACTTCTTCTGTTGCTGAGGAGTTTTCTTGTGTTACTGCACTGACCTGTTCTACCCTTTGCATCACTTGATCTTTCGATTTGACGATCTCATCCATCGCTCGGTAGGTTCTCTCCATAAGGGGTGCAATGTTTTCAATCGATACGATGATATCGCCAAAAGATTTTACTGTATTTTCCACGGACTGGGCCTGATTTTTGATAAAGCCTTCCACGTCCTGGGAGGTCTTGATGACTTCCTCTGTATCTTTGTTTATGGACGTTATCAGGCTTACAATCTCTTCGGCTGATTTCCTTGATTCTTCCGCCAGTTTTCTTACTTCCTCTGCAACTACTGCAAAGCCTCTGCCGTGTTCGCCGGCTCTTGCTGCCTCAATGGCCGCATTCAGGGCCAGGAGGTTGGTCTGATCTGCTATGCCTGTGATAACCTCTGTAATCCCGCTGATTTCTTTTACAGAACCCGTAAGGTTTGTCACTTTTCCAACAACAATCTCAAAGGAGTTCCTTATCTCCTCGATTGATTTGATCAGCTTGTCCATTTCCTCCTTGCCATGGTTGGCTTTTTCCGCTGTATTATCTGTCTCGTCCTTTACACTTTGCAGTTCACTGTAAACATGTTCGATGTTTTTAGTAAGTTCAGCCAGCAAACTGACAATTTCCTGCAGGTCGCCGGCCTGGGATGTAGCCCCATCGGCCACCTGCTGCATGGCCGTCGCCAGTTCCTGGGTCGAGGACGTCAATTCTTCAGAGACTGAAGCCAGGCTTTGGGACTGGTCGGTGACTTTTTCAGAGTTATCTCTCACTTCTTTTAGGGCAGTTTTCATGTTTTCAATAACCACGGCCAACGACCTGTTCATCTGGGCAAATTCGTTTTTGCCCTCTTCAGCAAGGCTTACCGTAAAGTCATACTCTGAGAGTTTAGTAAGGACGTCATTGATCTGGGCCATGGAGCCTCTGATCAGCCTG
>JACDOJ010000047.1 GCA_017656135.1 Bacillota bacterium
AGGCGGCCGGTTGCGGCCGCCTCTTTCTTCAGCTTACTTGAAGATGGACTTAGGTAGGTGGGCAGACACAAGGTAGTGGGGCACATCGACGATCTCGCTGATCTTAAGATCCACAGCCACGCTGCAGAGCATGTAGGCGAATTCGGCATCCAATTTGTACTCTCTGACCAAGTAGTCCACCATATCCCTGACAGCATTCTTGGCCGCCTCCAATAAGTCGGGGCCGATTCCGGTGGTGGTGTAATACTTGCCAACCTCACCCGGTTCCACCACTTCGTATTCCAATTGGGGCCTGGGCAGGTTGGCCTTTTTGATCAAGTCGAACTTAACGTGCACCTTCATCCCTGTTTCCACTGCGGTGCCGCAGACTTCACCGTCCCCTTGGGCCGCGTGGGTGTCACCTATGGAAAAGAGGGCTCCCTCAACTTGTACCGGCAGGTAGAGACGGCTGCCTGGCCCTAAGTTGCGGGTGTCCATGTTTCCACCGGTCTCCCGGGGATTGACTACCGAGTGGGTTCCAGGTTCAGCCAAAGCCACGCCGATAGTACCTGGGAAAGGCCGGGTTGGCAGCTCAATACCGGGAGCGAACTCCACAACCTTCTCATCGTACTTGGCGATCTGTAGTGCCGGACGGTCGAACTCCTCAGCCAAAAGGCCAAAGCCAGGAATAATCGCCGTCCAGCCCCACCCGGAACCTTCGAAACCCAGCAGGTCAACAACGAGAGCATCTCCGGGCTCAGCCCCTTCCACGTACACCGGCCCCGTGATCGGGTTGACCTTGCTGAAGTCAAGTTTCTCCACTGCCTCGACCCCGGAGTCGGCGGTGATCTGGCCGCCGGAGGCCTCCAGGGCCTCGATGACCACTTCCTCGCCGGGGACTACGGTAAGCACAGGTTTCAAGCTGTTGTCCCAGCCGATGTGGCTGTGGTTTCCGCTTAGTATCTTCAGGTTACTCATCTGATCTGCACCTCTTCGTAGTTAACTGGAATATGAATCGGGTCCACAAAGATTCCTTCAGGTCCGGTCAGCCGCTCTGAGTGCATGGTGAAGCGTTTCTCATGGAAGATGGGAATCCAGGGGGCATCCTCCATGACTTGGCGGTAAATCTTCTTCCACAGCTCCAAACGTTCCTCCTGCTCCTCAGGGGCTACCATGGTATCGGCCTTGGCCGCCAGGGCGTCCAATTCAGGGTTAGAGTACCAGGCCCAGTTCCACCCGCCAGAAGTTGCGCTGGCTGATGCCAGAATTGGCCAGTAGAAGTTGTTGGGATCCGGATAGTCGGCAATCCAAGCCATTCCACCGGACCAAAGCATCGGAGCCCCACCTTCTGTCCCGCCGGCCTGAATGACAGTGCTCGGGGCTAAGGCCTTAATTTCAACATTTACGCCAATGGCTGCCAAATCCTGTTGAATAGCCTGAGCAATTCGGGGATTGGGATCAACATTGCTGCAGTAGAGCACGGTGGAGAAACCATTGGAATACCCGGCCTCTGCCAGCAAAGCCTTGGCCTTTTCAGGATCGTAAGGATAGCCGGAAAACTCCGTGTCGTAACCGGGCATCAACGGGGGCAGTACCTGATTGGCAGGAACCGCCCTGTTGTTGATCATCAGACAGATACGTTCTTTGTTAATAGCCATGTTGAGGGCCTGACGGACCTTTTTGTTATCCAGCGGTTTGACCCGGGTATTTAGAGTTACGTAGCCGGTTTGGATCTGCTCACCTTGTTCCACCAGCTTGCTTAACTTAGGATCCTTCATGACCTGGACAAACCGGGCCGGTGGAATCCCGTCGCCTAAAATATCCACCTCGCCCCGCTGAAGCTTGAGCAGAGCCACCGTAGGCTCAATGCCGATCAGGAAAGTGATCTGGTCTACCTGAGGCCTATTGGGAATAAAGTAGTCGGGGTTTCTCTCCAGAACCAAGCGCTGGCCTAAAACCCACTCCTTCAACCTGAAGGCACCGGTCCCCACTGGGTGATGCCCGAAGTCTTTACCGTACTTCTCCACTTCTTCTTTGGGAACCACAAACGAGAAGTTCAAAGCTAATATGTGCAGGAAGGCGGCATTGGGCTCGTTCAGTACAAATTGAATGGTATGGTCATCGATGACTTTAATTCCTGACACTTCCTCAGCTTCGCCTTCACTGAAGGCCTTCGCCCCTTTGATTCCCAGGTAGAAACCGAGGCCGGGGCTTTGGGTCTCTGGGTTCAGAACCCGTTCCAAGGAGTACTTAACATCTGAAGCGACCACCTTCCGGCCGTTGTGAAAGACCACATCATCCCGCAGGTGGAAGGTGTAGGTCAGACCATCAGGCGAAATCTCGTAGGATTTGGCCAGCTTGGTCCTGAGCTTGGTAGTACCGGGAACATAGTCCATCAAACCATTGAAGATAGACTTGATGATGGACCAGTTCTGCCAGTCGTAACCAATGGCGGGGTCTAAAGTACTCACATCACTTTTGAAAGAAACCACCACATTTCCTCCACTGGCTGCCGCTGACAGCGCTAGACTCATAATCAGCGCTACAGCCAGCACTACTGTTGCCACTACTCTCTTCATTATACTTCTCCTTTCTAACCTACTTTTTATGGCAAACGTGATTAACGATACTCAATGCGCGGGTCTAAGAACGGGTAAACCAAATCGGCCAGCAAATTGCCGATGACGATGGCCACAGCAGCAACTGTGACTACACCCATGATCACCGGAATATCTACCAACTGGATCGCCTGCCAAGCCATCTGGCCGATTCCCGGCCAGGCGAAAACGCTCTCTACGACGACTACCCCGCTCATGAAGATGCCGATATCCAAGCCGATCATGGCAATGATAGGCAAAATGGCGTTCCGCAAGGCGTGTTTGGTGACCACCGCCCATTTGCTGACACCTTTAGCCTTGGCAGTGCGGATGTACTGCTGGCTCAGAACCTCAAGCATGGAGGAACGCATGACTCTGGCGTACCAACCGGCCCCGGTGATCCCGATGGTAAGCCCCGGTAGGATGATGTGTTTCAGGGTCCCGTACCCGCCTAAGGGCACTAGGGACAGTCTATAACCAAAAAAGTAGAGGAGAATCAGCCCCAGGGCGAACTGGGGAGCCGAGACTCCGAAGAAGGCAAAGACCATAGTTAACTGATCAGTGAGTTTGCCTTTACGCAAAGCGGCGATTATGCCTAAAGGCAATGCCAAAATTAGTTCAAACAGGATTCCGGCCACCGCCAACTGGATGGTTGCCGGTAACCGGGATTTAAGTAAAGTGGTCACTTCCGTCTTTTGGACGTATGACCTGCCCATGTCGCCGTGCAAAAGACCCCAGGCGTAGTTGAAGTACTGAACCGGCAGAGGCCTATCCAACCCTAATTCGTGCCGAATCTTTTCAACCGTTTCCGGAGTGGCGCTGCGGCCGGCGATCATCCGGGCCGGGTCTGCCGGGAGGGCATAGCTGAGCAGGAAAGTGATAACCGAGACACCCACCAGCACCAAAGCAGCTTGAATAAGCCTGCGCAAGATATATCTAAACATTGCTCCCGCTCCTTTCCGGGTCAATGGCATCCCGCAAGGCATCCCCTACCAGGTTGAAGGAGAGAGACATCAGTAAGATAGCCAGTCCCGGGAAGATGATGAGCCAGGGAGCGTCGATGAAGTAGGATTGGCTCTCGTTGATGATTCCACCCCAGGAGGGGGTAGGGGGCTGAACCCCTACACCTAAGTATGATAGGGTCGCTTCCAACAAGACAGTGGTTGCTATTCCGAGAGTCCCCCAAACCACCACCGTGGGAATGAGGTGGGGCATAATGTGCCTGAAGAGAATCCGGCCAGTCCGGGCACCAAGGGCCGTAGCGGCTTGGATGAAGTCCCGGCGGCGTAGAGAGAGGACCTGGGAGTAAACCACCCGGGCAATCTGGACCCAGTTCACCATGGCGATAACCATTGCTACAATCCACATACTCGGCCTAAGGATGGCAGCCAGAGCAATGGCCAGAAGCAGTGCCGGAAAAGCCATCATCAAATCTGTGAAGCGCATGATGACGAGACCCAGCCTACCCTGGAAGTAGCCGGCTATGGTTCCTAAAAGGATGCCGATTAAGAGGGCCACTCCGTTAGCAACCACGCCAATAACCAGGGAAACCCGGGCACCGTAAATAATCCGGGATAAAAGGTCTCTTCCCAACAGATCGGTCCCCAACAGATAGGTATCGTTAGGCGGCAAAGGCATGCCGGTCAGTGAGAGCCCATCGAAGAACTGCTCTTCAGGATCATATGGGGCCAGCATAGGAGCAAAAAGGGCAGTGAAGACAATTGCGACAATAACAGTCAGACCAAAAACAGCGGGCCAATTACGAAAAAACCTGGCCAAAGCCAGTTTCCGTTCCCGAGTCAGAAACCTTCCAGAACCCACGAATTCCTCCCCCAAACCCGTGAATAATTATGCAAGAATTATTGTAAATTTTAAGCAATACTATACCACCACTGATAGCAGGTGTCAAGTACGAATATTACGGCATCTGGAATATTGTATACATAATATCGTGATTTTCACTGCAGATAGTGACGATTGCAGTGTCACAGAGTTTTCTTTCTCAATGCGCTGCTATCTTTGCTGACCCGTACTCCCAGGGCAATTAGAGAAGACACCAGCGCCAGGATAAAACAGACCGGCCAGACCATGCGGGCACCGAACCGGTCGATGTACCGGCCCATCACTGTGGGGCCAATTGCCTGTCCGGAGCCGCTAACGATGCGAATGAAGGAGTTAAACCTGCCCCGGTGGGAGACCGGCGAGTTGTTGGCGACAAAAGCCGCAGAGCTTACAGCTATGACAATCTCCCCCATGGTCCAGAGAACCGTGGATAAAATGAAGAGGGGGATTGTTCTCAGGTAGTAAATCATGCCAAACCCAACTGCGTAAAACAGCCCACCAAGAACAATGCTGGATATGGGTTTCATCTTCACGGTCAGCTTGGTTGCCAGCGCCGTCAAAGTGACCACAGTAACGGCGTTGACGCTCATCAGCATTCCAAAGATCTTGGGGCCACCGGCACTAAAAAGGTCACCAAGGTAAATGGGCAGGCTGAACCAGCTCTGTGTATAGACAAAGGAATAGACCATCAAGATGACCGCAATCCCCAGAACCTCGGGACGGCTGAGCAAGGCCTGTACCAGTCCTCCTTTTTCCGCTTTTTCTGCGGCATGCAGGGGCTCGGGCTGGTTTTCCCTTTGAGGCAGAGTCTCCGGGACAAACCTCGCCACCAACACCACCGAAGCCAGTGTCGTTAGGGCATCACCAATGAAGAGCAGAGGGAGATGATTGGCGTAAAGCAGCCCGGCAACCATCGGCCCAACCGCAAAACCGATGTTGTGTCCCAGATAAAGTAGGGAGAAGGCCCGCTGACGGTCGTCCCGCCGAGTCAAGTCAGTGACCATCGCTGAAATAGACGGATCAGCCGCACCAGTTAGAAAACTGGTTAAGACCAGCAGAACGGGAATCACCGGAGAAGTCCCCAGAAAAGCGCAGGGCAAAAGAGCTAGAGCGGCAAAGACCCTGGCAGCCAAGAAAACCTCTCTCCGGCCAAAGTGGTCGGAAATCTTGCCGCCCAAAAGAGACCCAGGAGCAAAGACAGTGGCCGACAGGGTCACCACAAGCCCCGCCCCGGCCTTATCCATCCCCAGCCGGTCAGTGAGAAAAATCGCCAAGAAAGGCCAAATGAAATTACCCAGACTGTTGACAATGTTGGCGAAGAACAAAATGTAGACGCTACCTGGGAGCCCACGGTAGATGCTGAATATCGGAACTCATCTGCCTTTATCTATTTTTCTGAAAAATAATATCAAGGGTTTTGCCGCCAGTCAAGGAAATTTATTCTTACAGGACCAGTGGAGGTGAAAGCCATGTCCGAAAAGTACATTCTGGGGTTGGACCAAGGAACCACCGGGTCCACAGCCATTGTCTTCGATAGCCAGGGCAGGGTTGTGGCCAAGGCCTACCAGGAACTGACTCAAAGCTATCCCAAGCCCGGCTGGGTTGAGCATGATGCCGACGAGATCTGGCGGATCACCCTGGAAGTGGCCAGGCGGGCCCTAGCCCAACTGCCGGAAGGTCCGGAGTCCGTTGCCGGCCTAGGCATAACCAATCAGCGGGAAACCACAGTGGTCTGGGACAGGACCACTGGCCGGCCGATCTGCCCGGCGGTGGTCTGGCAGTGTCGACGAACCGCCCAGGCTATTGAGAAACTCAAATCCTCCGAAAAGGCCAAAACTATCCAAGAAAAAACCGGCCTGGTTTTGGATGCCTACTTCTCTGCCTCTAAACTGCAGTGGATTCTGGATAACGTACCAAAAGCTCGGGAAAAAGCGGCAGGCGGAGAGCTCTGCTTCGGGACGGTGGACTCCTGGCTAATCTGGAACCTCACCGGCGGCAAAGTACATGTCACCGACTACAGCAACGCCTCCCGAACCATGCTCTTTAACATCCACACTCTCTCCTGGGACCAAGAGCTCTTGGAAATCTTTGATGTTCCAATGTCGATGCTTCCTGAAGTCCGGTCCTCCTCCGAGGTTTATGGGTTCACCCAACCTGGTTTGTTAGGAACCACTCAGATCCCCATCGGTGGAGCCGTCGGGGATCAGCAGGCCGCAACCTTTGGGCAAGCCTGTTTCCATCCCGGCCGGGCAAAGATCACCTATGGTACCGGCGGGTTTCTCCTCTTGCCCATTGGCAGCCGGCCTACCTTCTCCGAACACGGGTTGCTCACCACCATCGCCTGGGGCCTTAACGGTCAGGTGGAGTACGCTCTGGAGGGGAGCATCTTCTCCGCCGGGTCCACTATCCAGTGGCTCAGAGACGGCCTGCAGATTCTGGATTCTGCCACTCAAAGCGAAGAGCTGGCAACCAAAGTCGCTGATACCGGCGGGGTGTATATGGTCCCGGCTTTCACCGGCCTTGGAGCGCCCTACTGGGACATGTACGCCCGGGGTACCATCATTGGCATTACCAGGGGAACCACCCGGGAGCATCTGGTCAGAGCGGCCCTGGAGTCCATCGCCTTTCAGGCCAGGGACGTCCTAGAGGCCATGCAGTCCGATTCCGGAGTGTCTTTGAATAATATCCGGGTGGACGGTGGCGCTGCCGCCAACAATTTCTTAATGCAGTTCCAGGCGGATATCCTTGGCCTTCCCGTGGACCGGCCACACACCGTAGAAACCACCGCTTTGGGCGCAGCCTATCTGGCCGGGTTGGCCACCGGGTTTTGGGAAAATCTGGATCAGATAGAGACCAATTGGGGGAAAGACCGCACCTTCCACCCGCTGATGTCCTCCAAAGAGCGGGAAGCTCTCTATTCGGGCTGGAGGCGGGCGGTTGAACGCAGCCTAAACTGGGAGGAGAGATTATGATCGAAGCCAGCGCCTTCCTCCGCCGGGAAGGAATTGAGTTGTTTTACCAGGTGCTATCCCCTGAAAACCCGAGGGCGTCAAAAAAAGTCCTGATTATTCACGGGTTAGGCGAACACTCCGGACGCCACCGACAGCTGGCCGAGTACCTTGTAGGCCAGGGGTATGGTGTGATCTTAACTGATTTACGGGGGTTCGGTAGGTCCGGCGGTCTTCGAGGACACGTGGATGAGTTTAGCAACTATACCTCAGACTTAGTTGAGATTATTACCGCCACTTCACCGGAGAGACCGCCGGTGGTCTTAGGGCACAGCTTCGGCGGGTTAGTGGCCGCGTCACTAGCCATCGACTACCCCAGGCACCTAACAGCCCTGATCCTCTCCGCACCGGCTTTGGGACCTAAAATGAAGCCTCCGGCCTGGAAAGACTTCTTAGCCAGAAAGTTGGCCGGCCTGGTTCCGAAACTCAGGCTTCCCCACGGGGTTTCAGCGAGCCAGCTCTCTCACGACCCGAGGGTTGAGCCCGAGTATAATCAGGACCCCCTTTGCTACCCGAAGGTGAGTACCAGGTGGTACCAGGTCTTTTTGCAGGAGATGGAGAGGGTCAATGCCAAGGCCGGGCAGGTTTCCGTCCCTACCTTGATTCTGCAAGGCGGTTCAGACAGTATTGTTGACCCCCAGGCAGTCGTAAACTTCTACCACAAGCTGGCTGAAATCCCAAAGAAACTGGTAGTCTACCCCGAGG
>JACDOJ010000079.1 GCA_017656135.1 Bacillota bacterium
TTAAAACACGCCTCAACAACCCGGGCAAAAACAATAAAACCCCCGCGCCCGGGGCCCCGGCCGGCCGGGCGGGCAGGGGCACTACACCACTGTTTGGGGAGAGAAACATGAGTATAAAAGGAAAAGGATTCTACTACACACTACTGGCTCCGTCTCTCATCTTCATGCTGCTGGTAGTTGTATTCCCTCTGATCTACGCAGTAATTCTCAGTTTGCAGCAGTATGACCTGACCAATCCTCTGGGTAACCAGTTTGTTGGCATCCAAAACTATGTCCGCATGTTTACCGATGTCAACTTTTGGGCCTCCCTGGGCAGGTCAGTTTATTTCACCGTGGCATCGGTCAGTCTTTCCTTTGTTTTCGGGCTTGCTATTGCCCTGCTCCTGAACCGGCAGGATATCATAGCCAATAATTTTTTCCGAAGTGTTTACCTGATTCCGATTGTAATAGCCCCCATGGTCATTGGCGCCACCTTCCGGTACATGCTTAGCTATGACTATGGCATTATCAACTATCTTCTGAACCTGATAGGACTGCCGAAAGTTGCCTTCCTCGGCAGTTCCCAATGGGCCCTGAATTCCATTATCCTGGTGGATGTTTGGCAGTGGACCCCCTTTATGATTTTGGTTTTGTTAGCCGGGTTGGAATCTCTGCCTAAAGAACCTTACGAGGCAGCGAGAATCGACGGGGCTAACTTTTGGCAGGAGCTGAGATATATAACCCTTCCGCTGATGAAACCGGTCATCACCATTGCCGTTTTAATTAGGACCATGGATGCCTTCCGGGCATTTGACAAGGTTTTTATGATGACATCCGGTGGTCCTGGTTCCTCCTCGGAAACTCTCAGTTATTACGTTTGGAAGACCGGGTTCCAATGGTTCAAGATGGGTGAAGGTTCAGCCAGGGGTATCTTCATGCTCTACTTCGTCGTCTTTATCAGCTGGCTTTACCTGCGTACATTGGGTAAAGGCATTTTGAAGGGGGGAGGAACCAAATGAAGACATTCAAGCGTGTCATTATCCACCTGGTCTTGGTCGCGGTAGCAATTTACTTCCTTTTCCCGTTGTTGTTCATGGTCAGGACTTCCTTGGTACAGGCCAACGAGTATTTTTCGTTGCCGCCAACCTTTGATTTTTACCTGGAACACTTCAAGGCTGTGCTCAGTAACGGTGATTTCACCCGCTATTTATTGAACAGCTTTTTAATCAGCACAATCACTGTTATCCTGGTGCTGATTATTGGTAGTATGGCAGGATATGCCCTTGCCAGGTATGATTTCAAACGAAAAGATGACTTCCTGTTTTTCGCCTTGACTACCAGAATGGGGCCTCCGGTGGCCTTTGTACTGCCATTTTACGTGTTGATGCTGAACCTGCGGCTCATCGACACCTATATAGGCCTCATCATTGTCTATATGCTATCCAACCTGGCTTTCGGAATTTGGATGAGTTACAGTTTCTTCCAGGATGTACCTATCTCCATCGAGGAGGCTGCTCAGATTGACGGCTGTTCCCGGCTGCGGACGTTCTGGAAGGTTACCTTGCCTTTGTCGGCACCGGGACTTTTGGCCACCGGGATTTTCATGTTCATCATGACCTGGAACGAATACTTTTACGCCTTCATCCTCACCAGGTACCGGGCAAAGACCTTCCCGGTTCACATACCTTCGTTCTTTGGTGCTTACTCCATTGAGTGGGGCCAGATGTTCGCAGCTTCGGTCATTGCTACCCTGCCAGTGTTGATTTTCGGTATCCTCATCCGGAAATACTTGGTCAGGGGCATGACCTTTGGTGCCATGAAATAAACTGTCGGGGGTGATGAAATGAATTCTGCTAAATTGAGAGAACATTTGTACGCAAAGATCGAGGAAAACCGCCAAGAGACCATCGATATGCTACTGAAAATTCTTAGCTTCCGAAGCATCAACTTTCAGCATACCGGGGAAGAAAAGGCTGCCCAGGAGTGGTTTAACACCAAACTGACTGAGCTTGGATTCAAGACCGAAATGTTCGACGTGGACCCTGAATTCTTGGCCGACTACGATTACTTTATCCCACCTCAGGGCCGCAATTATAAAGACAGGCCTAACGTGGCCGGGGTCCTAAAAGGCAAAGGCGGGGGTCGTTCATTAGTCCTGAACGGCCATATGGATGTAGTCCCTTTGGGAGATGAGGCCAACTGGAAGCACAACCCCTGGGGCGAGCTGAAGGACGGCAAGGTCTTCGGCCGGGGTTCCTCGGATATGAAAGGCGGCCTCGTTGGCATGTACATGGCGGTCAAGGCCTTGAAGGACCTCGGTATCGAGCTGCAAGGCGACTTGATTTTTCAGAGCGTTGTTGATGAAGAGTCCAGCGGTAATGGTACCCTGATGTGCATTGCCAAAGGGTATACCGGTGATGCCGGGATTGTCGGGGAATGTACTGACCTTCAAATCCAGACCGCCCACCGGGGTGTCCAGTTCCTGAGGGTCACTACCACTGGAATCTCTGGCCATGCTGCCCAACGGCAAAAACTGGTCAGTGCCATCGATAAAATGGTTTACCTCTACAACAAACTGATGGAGTGCGAGCAAAAGGAACGCTGGCCTAAACAGCATGAACTCCTCTCCTCACCGACAATCAGTGTCGGCATGTTCCACGGTGGGGATGCACCCCACATCGTTGCCGACAAATGTGAAATCAATTGCGATGTGAAGTACCTGCCTTACGAGAGCGGGGAAGAGGTCCGAAAAATCATTAACGGGTATCTTGAAGATGCTGCCAAAGCCGACCCCTGGTTAAGGGAAAACCCCCCGAAAATTGAGTGGGTCTTAGATGCAGATCCTTCTGAAATCCCCAACGACCACCCCGTGGTTAAAGCTGTAGGAGAGGCCTTTAAGGCGGTTACCGGCCAGGAGGCCAAGATTTCCGGGATGCAGGGCTGTGCCGATATGCGGCACTTAATCAAACGGGGCAACACACCCAGCTTGCTCTTTGGTCCGGGCAATATCAATACCGCCCACCAAGCCAACGAATATATCGATATCGATCAGCTGATGACGGCAATTAAAGTCTATGCCGAGTTTATCTTAAACTGGTGCGGAGCTTAAGCTGCAGTTACATGGGGGGAAATGGTGATGACAACCTTACGTGATATCAAATGTGTCAGTTGTGGTGCTACCTATCCTGTGGGCAAGTTTGTCTATAAGTGTCCGCAATGCAATGGAATTCTCGAAATCCGCTACGATTACGAAGCCATCAAGAAGACGGATTTTCTAGAGAGGATGCAGGATTACGGGACTATCCGTAACATCTGGGATTTCCAGGAGCTCCTCCCGGTGGACCATGCCCGGAATATAGTCTCTCTGGAGGAAGGGAATACGCCGATCCTGGAGTATGCGGATTTTGTCCAGGATGACAGTAAGCCCTCTTTGTTCATCAAAGATGAATCCCGCAACCCTACGGGTTCGTTCAAAGACCGGCCTCTTTCTGTGGCCATTTCGAAGGTGAAAGAAGACGGTTCCCAGGCCATAATCACTTCCACCCACGGGAATGCCGGAGTGGCCATGGCTGCCTATGCCGCTAAGGCCAGGCTCGATTCTTACATCATCGTCCCTGACGATACGGAAGTGGATAAGGTTGTGATGATGCAGGCCTTCGGCTCCAAGGTATTCCAGATCGAAGGTGATATCAGTGATGCCTACAATTTCTCATTATTAATTTCTGACGAACTGGGTTTGGTCAACTTGGCAACCACGTTCTTAAGTCCGTATACCACTGAGGGTGATAAAACTATTGCCTTTGAAGTGTACAAGCAGTTCCAGGGCAACCCGCCGGAGTGGATGGTTTTTCCTATCGGGGCAGGACCGCTTTTGGTCGGCTGTTACAAAGGCTTTAAAGAACTGATGGACTTGGGGCTCCTGAACCGGATGCCAAAGTTGGTGGCAGTTCAATCTGAGAAATGTGCTCCAATTGCCAAGGCTTATGAACAGGGGTTAGATGAGGTAGCCGAATGGCGGGAGGAAGGTGAGACGATAGCCGTAGGTATCCACGAACCTCTCCGGGGCTATCCGGAAGATGGCACGATTACTTTGCAGAGAATCAAGGAATCCGGTGGTATAGCCCTAACAGTCTCTGACAATGAAATCGTCCAGGCCATGTTTGACCTTGCCCGCAAGGAAGCCATTTTCCCTGAACCCACCGGAGCGGTAGGGTTTGCAGGTGCCATGAAACTATACCGCCAGAACCAGTTCAAGGCAGAAGACAGGGTTTTGGTCTTAATCTCCGGCAGCGGGTACAAAGAGTCCGGTGGCTATAAAAAGTACCTGAAGGATCCGGTTAAAATTGAGCGGAGTTTAGCCGCCTTCAAAACGCACTTCGGAGGTGAGAGTGATGAGTAAGGTTGAGCAGAGACTGGCTGCGGAGGGGTTCCAACTCCCCACGGCTCCGGCTCCGGCGGCGGCTTACGTTCCCGCGGTAAGAACGGGCAATTTGGTTTTTATCTCCGGTCAGGGAACGATGGTCAACGGTGAATGGACGTACCAGGGTCGGGTCGGGGAAAAGTACACTCTGGAAGAGGGGTACAAAGCGGCCCAAGTGGCCATACTCAATGCTTTGGCTGTCCTCAAGCAGGAGATTGGAGACCTGGACCGGGTCAAAAGGATAGTCAAGGTGCTGGGTTGGGTCAACTGCCCGGAAACCTTCAACCAGCAGCCTTATGTTATCAACGGTGCGTCGGAACTATTGGAAAAGGTCTTTGGCGAACGGGGCAAGCACGCCCGGTCGGCAGTGAGTGCGCACACCTTGCCTTTCGATACTACAGTTGAAATCGAAATGATTGTCGAGGTGGAATGACCGGTGAAGCTTAGAATGGTCTCAGGGATTTCCCCGGAATTCGCTCCTTTTGGCAAAGTCATATCAGCTCCTCGAGGCGTTGATTTACCCAACTGGGCCAGGGAGGTCTTTCGGAGTACGTACCCTGAGGTATCAGAATTGGAAGTGAAAACCCTCGAACTGGGGCAAATGAGCAGCAAAGACTACACCAGATTGGAGATACACTACAAGTCCCCGCAGGCCTTTGTAATCACCAAGGGTAAGATAGCTGTCCCGGTGGCTGCTGAAAGGCACGGTTCCAAGGTGATCTTTGTGGAAGGTGAGGCAAATTCCGTTATATTTGTGAATCCGGGTATTTGGCACGGTGGGCCATTCGCTCTGGCGGATGCCAGTTTATTGGTACTTCTGGCTAAGGGTACTGGTGAGTCAGATACGATTAAACAACCCCTAGAGGAACCGATAGTTGCTGAGGTGTGCTAAGAAGGAATCAGGCGATTTTGCCTTCGGAAAACAGACGAGATAAGGATGGTGATCAGCGTGAATCAAAAGGTAGTAACTTTCGGCGAATTGATGTTACGTTTGACTACTCCAGGTTATCAACGTTTTGTCCAAGCAAACTCCTTTGACATCAACTTTGCCGGCGCAGAGGCCAACGTAGCGGCCTCCCTGGCAGCTTACGGTCTTGACGCCTATTTCGTTACCAAAGTGCCCAAACATGAGATTGGCCAGATGCTGGTGAACCACTGCCGTCGGTATGGCATCCACACAGATTATATCCTTCGTGGCGGGGACAGGCTGGGCGTATTGTTCCTGGAAACAGGCGCTTCCCAGAGACCGTCCAAGGTTATCTACGACCGGGCGAATTCAGCGATTTCCCAGGTGAAACCCGGGGAATTTGATTGGGAAAAGATTTTCGACGGTGCTTCCTGGTTCCACTTCACTGGGATTACCCCGGCCTTGGGCGATGGACCGGCTGCGGTAACTCTGGAAGCTGCCAGGACAGCAAAGGAGATGGGCCTAAAAGTCAGTGCGGACCTAAATTACCGCAAGAAACTGTGGTCGCCTGAGAAAGCCAACAAAGTGATGACAGAGTTAATGCAGTACGTTGATGTGGCTTTCGGAAATGAGGAAGACGCCGAAAAAGTCTTTGGCATCAAGGCTAGCGGTTCGGATGTGACCACCGGGGAGTTAAACGAAGAAGGGTACAAGGAAGTGGCCCGGGAGCTGGCCAGCCGTTTCGGGTTGGAGATGGTGGCCTTCACCTTGCGGGAGAGCCTGTCAGCCTCGGACAACAACTGGTCGGCTCTGCTTTATGACACCAAGGAGTTCTACCGGTCCAAAATTTATAAGATGCATATTGTTGACCGGGTTGGTGGGGGAGACTCCTTTGCTGGCGGACTTATCTATTCACTCCTTTCCGGTAAGTCGCCTAAAGATGCCCTAGAGTTTGCTGTTGCCGCTTCCTGCTTGAAGCATTCCATTCCCGGTGACTTCAACCTGGTTTCCGTCGCCGAGGTTGAGCAGTTGGCCGGCGGAGATGCCTCCGGCCGTGTCCAGAGGTAGTTGTTAGGACGGGTATTAGAGAGGAGGCATGGTAGCGATGACTCGTGAACAAGTATTTGAGCTGATGATGGAAACCGGAGTGGTGGCCATTATCCGGGCCCAAAGCTCAGACCAGCTCAAGGAAGTAATCCGTGCCCTCAAAGACGGCGGGATGAAGGCCATTGAGGTCACGATGACTACACCCAACGCCCTAGAGGTAATCAGGGACTCGGCCAGGGAATTTGCCGGGAAAGACGTGGCTATCGGTGTCGGGTCGGTTCTGGATCCGGAAACTGCCCGGGCTGCGATACTGGCCGGGGCGGAGTTTGTTGTCTGCCCGACACTCAACCTAGAGGTAATCAAAGTCTGTAGACGCTACAGTAAAGTAGTAATGCCCGGGGCCTTTACGCCGACGGAGATTCTGCAGGCCTGGGAGGCTGGTGCAGATGTGGTCAAAGTATTCCCGGCTTCTACCTTGGGCCCGCGTTACATTAAGGATATCAAGGGTCCGCTGCCGCAGGTCGCCCTGTCACCGACGGGAGGCGTTGACCTGGATAATGCCGGTGCCTTTATCAAAGCCGGAGCCAGCTGTGTTGCAGTAGGCTCTTCACTGGTGAGCAAAGACCTGCTAACATCTGAAGATTGGCCAGCGTTAACTGAAAGGGCAAGGGAGTTTCTCTCGGTGGTGCGGAAGGCTAGGTCTTCATAGAGCAACTAGTGTCCATGTGTAAGTTGGAGGTGTGCTTATGATAAGAGCATACCTCTTTTTTTGATCACGTCCAGTTTTTTCTGTAAAAAGCCCTCTGGTTTTATTTTACCGGTACTTAGCTAGATCTGGTCTATGACGGCCACCTTTAGTTCAGCCTTTTGCTGTTTCTTCCAATCCCAGTACTCATCCATATCAAAGTAACGGTGCCCAGTGCTCCAAGTCTCATGCTGTTCGGATTGTTTAATTGACCTACATGGGTCCATAATATCCAGGTAATCATCCAATAGTAGGTGGTTTTACACACCCAACGCCTTGGAATTTCATTAGGTTCGGCAGCCCAAGGTGTTGTTTTTTCGTTCTACCAATTTTTGAACAATCTTGGTATATATGCCTTGGCTGTAGGCAGGGCCGTGCGAGAGGCTGTTAATGACAACTCAAAGAGTTTTCCTGACTTCTGTCAGCTGGGTCAAAAAGCCATTGAAGACTTAGTTCGGAGTAAGATCAGAATATTTGGCAGCTGCAGGAAGGCTGTTTAGATTCGAAGGAGAGGTTATAGTCATGTCCAAAATGGATGAAATGAAAGACAAAGATATTTCTGGAATTCTTAAT
>JACDOJ010000048.1 GCA_017656135.1 Bacillota bacterium
ACCTCAAAAGCCTTGTCCACCGGCCCTCTTTTTTGACCCCTGATGACCATGGAGCCGTCTAAACTGGCAACCAGGCCATCTAAGATGACCTCATCCCCATCCACTTGACCGTGGGCGCCGATGGGCACCTGGCAACCTCCCTCCAGGTGGACCAAGAAGCCCCTTTCTGCCTCCACCGCTGCAGCTGTGGCCGGGTGGTGCAGGGTTTGGACCAGCTCGATAATCTCCTGGTCTCCTGCCCTGGTTTCCACGCCTAACGCCCCTTGGCCTACAGCCGGCAGGGAAATCTCGAAGGGAATGAATTCAGTGATCCGGTCCGCCCATCCCAGCCGGAGCATTCCTGCCGCCGCCAGAATGATGGCATCCAAATCCTCGTCTTTCAACTTGCGTAGACGGGTGTCGATGTTACCGCGGATATTCTCGAAGTGCAAATCAGGACGAGCCGCCTTGAGCTGGGCGATACGCCGTAAGCTGCTGGTGCCTACCCTGGCTCCTTCAGGCAGTTCAAAGAAGCTCCCCCACTTATCTGATATCAGCACATCCCGGGGGTCTTCCCTCCGGGAGATGGCAGATATTTTCATGTAGGGAGGAATTTGGGTGGGAACATCCTTCATGCTGTGGACAGCCAAGTCAATCTCCCCGCGTTCCAGGGCCAGTTCGATCTCTTTGACAAAAAGGCCCCGGTCACCGATGGCTGCCAGCGGGCTGTCCAAAATCTTGTCACCGGTGGTGGTGATCTTTTTGAGGGTGAATTTGATATCAGGAAAACGCCGGCTGAGTTCCGAATGGACCCAGTTGGCTTGCCAGAGGGCTAGTTGGCTTCCTCTGGTTCCAATAACTACTTCCCGCAAGGATAAAACCTCCAGACGTGAATTTCACCGGCCCCTCACTTTTCTAACGAAAAAAAGGGGCGATGAGTTGCTCAAAATTGCTGGATATCTCTAAACCAAGCTCTGCTGCCAAAACCCGGCGAAGTTCAGCAGGACTTTTCGTTTCCCGGCAGGCCTTGGGGAGGAGGGCTGCCAACCGGCGGAAAAGGTGCGGGCGCTCCTTTTGGGGAAAGCTCTCGATGATCCGCTTCCTCAGATAGGCCTCGACCTCGAGAATGAGGGCATACTCCCCGCCAAAACGCTCCTCCAGTTCCAGTCTGATCTGTTTGGCCAGGGCCGGGCTGGCCCCGGAAGTGGAAACCGCAATCTGCAGCCGGTCTCTCTCCACCACCGCCGGGACGTAGAAGGTGGACTCTTCAGGAGCATCAGCCACATTCACCTGGGCACCCGCCTGGCGTGCCGCCTGGGCCACCCTCCGGTTGACCTCAGAGTCACTGGCGGTGCAAAAAACCAGGGCATGTCCGGAAACATCCTCGGGTGAGGCCGGCCTCTCCCAGAGCTCCAGCTTCCCCTGGCGGGCCAGTTCTTGGAGTTCAGGGGTAAACTCCGGGCTAACCACTCGCACCTGAGCTCCCGATTCCACCAGGCGCTTGGCTTTGCGAGTAGCCACCTTTCCTCCGCCCACAATCAAACAGGGAACACCGGCCAGCTTCAGAAAAACCGGATAGAGCCTTTCCACGTTGACCTCCTCCCAGCGCAAAAAGAAAAAAGGGCACGTCAACTCCCTTTACCAGGCTTCCTAAAGTATCAGCCGCTGATCACTGCAAAAATGAGTGTTCTGTAGCCAGGCTTAAACTGACTCCAAAGTAGTTAATTAAAACTGCCAGAAACCCGATGAGTACCAAAACCACAGACCTGCGGCCGCGCCAAGCCCTAACATGACGTAAGTAGATGAAGAAACCGTAGACGAACCAAGTCAACAAGGACCAGGTCTCTTTAGGATTCCAGCTCCAAAAAGAGTCCCAAGCCGACTTGGCATAGATGGAACCTAAAGCCATTCCCAGGGTCAACAAGAGGAATCCGATCCTCACCAACAGATCTGTGAGGTCTTCCAGGGTTTCAAGGCCTGGTAGCATGTAATACAAGAAAGTCATCTTCTTCCTCTTAAGTTGTAATTCCTGCCCTAAATACATCAAAGCCAGTAAAAACGAGAGAAGGAAGGCGCCGTAGGCAGCGAAATTGAGGACAATATGAAGAGTGAGGATCCTACTCTGCAGAATTGGAAGCAGAGGTTTGACATCCCTGGGTAAGACCAGAATGACGACTGAAAAAAGGGCCAGGCCCGCCAGAACCGCAACGCCCAGGGCAGGCCAGCCTTGTTTCCACTCAAAATAGATGTAAATCGTTAAAACAACCCAGCTCAAAAAGAGCATAGTATCGAAAAGGGTGGTGAACGTGAAGTGGCCTAAAGCGATGCTCCTTGTTAAAAGGCTCGCCGAAAGCATCAACCAACCGCCCCGAGAGGAAATCACCGCCATCCGCCGGAGCTGCCGGGATTTATTGCCGATCTGAAATATGTTGCTGATAAGTCCCAGCCAAATGAAGCCTGCGGCCAGGCGCAGCAAGATTTCAGACCATACCAGCATCCTCACACCTCCCCTAAACGGGGATCCTGCGTTGAAGACGATGTATCACCGGGTTTATCCTCAATCTCCAAGTTAAAAAGCCGCTCCAGCAGGGCAGTGTACAAGATCCCCTTTTCCCGGCTACGGCTGGCCTCCTCCTTTAAGGAAACCACAGGTTGGTGTAAGATTTTATTGACAATGAGATTGGTAGCCGAGGTAATACACTCTTTTTCTTTCTCACTGAGTTCCGGCAGACGGTTGAAGAGTCGTTCCAACTCCTGGATTCTGATGCTGTGTCCATAGCTCCGTAAGGCCTTGATGACCGGAACCACCTGGCGCGAGGACCACCACTTAGAGAACTTTTCGATCTCCTCGTTGATGATGGCCTCGGCCTTTTCAACTTGCTGCTCCCTTTTGGCCAAATTGGCTTCGACCACGTTCTCTAGATCATCGATATTATACAGGTAGACATTGCTCAAGTTGTGGATGCTTTCTTCAATGTCCCGGGGGACAGCGATATCAATCATAAAAAGGGGCCGGTTTCTTCTCAGGCGCATGGCCTGCTTGACCATATCCCTCTTGATGACCGTATGGGGAGCACCGGTGGAACTGATAATGATGTCAGCCTTGGCCATGTTCTCCGTCAAGGCATCATAATCCACCGCCCGGCCCTTAAATCTTTTGGCCAGCTCCTCGGCTCTGGATCTGGTTCTGTTCGCCACCAGCACCGAGTCAACTCCGTGGGCAGCCAAAGTTTTAACGGTAAGCTCACTCATCTCCCCGGCGCCGATGACCAGAACGGTCCGCCCCTTTATCTCACCAAAGATCTTCCGGGCCAGTTCCACAGCAGCATAACTGATGGAAACCGCGCTCTCGCCGATCTCAGTCTCGGTACGGATCCGCTTGCCGACCTCGATGGCTTGGCGGAAGAGCTTGGCCAGGTGGGCCGAGATACTGTTATACTCCAAAGCCTGGTGGAGGGCGTTTTTTACCTGACCCAAGATTTGGGCTTCCCCAAGAATCATGGAGTCGAGGCTGGAGACCACTCGGAAGAGGTGTTGAACCACCTCCAAGTCCACCAGGTTATAAATATGTCTGTCCAAATCAACTTTGGCCTCGCTGGTCTCGGCCAGAAATTCCTTGATTTCACTTAACCCGCGGACAGCCGAGGATTCACAGACCGCATATACCTCGGTCCGGTTACAGGTCGAGAGGATGACAGCCTCAGAAAGAGTTTCTTTGGCCAAAAGGCTCTTCAACCCTTGGTGCAACTTTTCCCCGGAGAAAGCCAGCTGCTCCCTGATCTCTACCGGGGCAGTTTTATGATTTAGGCCGACTCCTACCAAATGCATAAAGACACCTCAGCATCGCTCTTTAACATAAAATCTTTCGAGATTTAACCCTGATAATCCTTTTTAAGGACCCAGTCTGGGTACTCCTCTAGTATACCATAAAAATACAGCCCCAAGAGTACCTCAGGGCTGTATTGGTCACACTTTCGCCACAGATTACCACTTGTGGCATTTACTACAGTTCTCGTAGTTGTCAGTGTCGTGGCAGGAGTTGCAGGAGTCATGACTCGGAGTAACCTCGCCTTCACCGTTGTGTCCGTGAACCATGCCGGCGTGACAGGCCATGCAGTCGATTCCAAGGTCAGCATGCATTGCGTGGTCGACCCTGATCTCTTCGGTCTCTTTGATCTCCCGGTAGTCTTCGTGACACTCGATGCAACGCTCAATAACCGGCTCGCCCTGAATCGGGGTGGCGTAGTTACCGGTGAAGTGCTTAATGCTCTCTTCCAGACCGACTAATTTGGTCTTGAAGAAACCACCAAAGCCAGGCCAGGAGTGGCACTCATGGCAGTTTACATGAGCGTGACTGGACTCTGCCCAGGTATTATAGTAGGGCGTCATTTCGTGACAGAGTTTGCCACAAGCATAGTTTGTTTCAAAAAACATGCTCATGCCCACGCTGAGGGCAATGAACGCAACGATAACTACTATGAGTATCGTTTTTCCTTTTTTCGTCATTATGATTCCTCCTCATTCCACATGAAACATAAATAAATCCCATAATAAAAGGTGAGCCAAGATTCCTCCAACGCACCACCACCGTTAGTGAAACATCAGGGCCAATATAAGATGAAAAAATCGTTTACATGGGAAATTTATTTCCACAAGTATTGGTAAATTCCTTCCCATAAGTGATAAGTCTTCCAATTGATGAAGATATTTCTCAACCAATAAAAAGATGCCTCCCATTTCCGGGAGGCAGTTTCGGCATCTCTGCTAGTTATTTACATGACAGGCCACACAGAGTTCACCGTTATCCGCCGGCAGCCTCAAATAGTGATCGTAGGCTGTCCGGTGTGGATTGTGACAAGAAGCACAAGTGATCCTGCCCTCCGCATCCAAAGGGAAGTCCTCAGGAATCTTCACCCGAGAGCTGGGCACCACGTCGATAGGGTGAGTGCTGCCGTCTTTGTCAAAGAAAGTTGCACCTAGCTCAGTAATGGTACCGTCGTGACAGCTGTAGCAGAGAGCCGAGCCGGTTGAGAGCTGAGTCCCTTTGGTGGTCTCCATGTTTGGCGCATAAGGCCAAAGCCGATCCCCTTGGGCATCGTGGGGAACGTGACAGCTGCCACAGCCGGCTGGGTGCCCTGTAGGCCCTTCCTCAGCCGCCAAACCGGTGGTCGCAAAGAGCAGTACCAACACCACAGAAATAATGATTCCTTTCTTCATAACTCCGCCACTCCTCTCTTAGGATTTCTATTCCAATTCAAAGAGATCAAAGACCATGATCCGGTCATTGCCACGGTCAGCCACGTACAGCCTGTCGTTGGGATCGATCCAGATGCCAAAGGGCTGAGCAAAAAGAGGGATTTCCGACTGCCCACCGATCCGGCCGAGGTACTCTCCTTCATAGTCCAGGATTTGAATCAAGTTGAGCAGACTGTCAGTGACATAGAGGTTTCCGGAGCTATCAGAGGCAATGGTCTTGGGCCGGGAGAAACAGCCTACAGTATCGCCGGCCTTTCCGAAGTTGTACTCCCACTCCCCATCAGGGGCGAAAACCTCGATGCGGAAGTTCAAGGCATTGACAATGTACAGGTAGTCTTCTTGGTCAAATCCAATGCCCACCGGGTAGTTGAGCTCACCATCACCAGTACCGAGCTTACCGAAGGCTCGCTGAAACTCGCCCTCAACGGTGAAGACGTGGACCCGGTGAGCGTCAATATCCACCACGTAGACCAGGCCATCATGAACAGTCATGGCGATTGGCCTGGCTAGCTGTCCTGGTCCAGGTTCTCCTCGGCGGGGTGGTTTCTCCCCAAACTCATAGAGATAGTTGCCTTCAGAATCGAAAACCTGCACCCGGTTGTTCCCGGAGTCGGCCACAAAAATTCGGCACCGGTCATCCACGGCTATGGCAGAGGGGTCACGAAACTGACCTTCACGTTTGCCCCGCTCACCAAAGCTTTTGAGGAAATTGCCTTCAGAGTCAAAAATGAGCACCCGGTCCAAGTTGTCCACAACCAGAATTCTGCCCTGGCAGTCAGTGACCACATCCATCGGCCTGGTGATCGCCCCGTCAGGCAAATCATGTAGCTCCATGACGAACTTAGCGCCGATGTAGCCCTCCGGATCGTAGATGATGTCTTCTTCACCTGCTACTGCCAGCGACAAGACTAAAACAAAGACAAATGACAGAATGATTCCCAGGAGTATCCTGTTAATTTTACCCAAAGGAACAATTCCCTCCTCTGTTATTTTTTACCACACAAGGGGCAAAAATTTTTATCCGGCCAAGCCCTCGATTTCTTTTTCCACCTCATCCACCACATCAAAGAAGGCCTCCACAACTTGGGGGTCAAACTGCAGCCCCTTTCCCCGCTCCAGCTCCTTAAGGGCAACCTCTTTGGGGAGAGCATCCCGGTAGGGACGGTTGGACGTCATGGCGTCAAAACTGTCGGCCACCGCCAGAATCCGGGCACAGAGGGGAATCTCTTCACCCTGCAAACCGTCAGGGTAGCCCCGCCCGTCGTAGCGCTCATGGTGATACTTGACGATATCCAAAATATCCTCCAGGCCGCGGATCGACTCCAGAATGCTCACCCCGAAGCGGGGGTGTTCTTTGATCAACTCCCACTCTTCATCAGTCAAGGGTTCTTTCTTGTTTAAGATTTCGCGATCAATTTCAATTTTTCCTATATCATGTAAAAATGCACCATATTTTAGTTGTTTTAAGGTTTCGGAATCAAGACCCAGCCTCCGGCCGAGAGCCAGGGCATAGCGCATCACCCGCTCCGAGTGGCCGTAAGTGTAGCGGTCTCTGGCGTTGATCACCACCAAAAGAGTCTGAAGTGTATCGATTAACTTCTCCGAATCTCCCAGCTCAGACCGGATTTCCTCGAAAATGTTAGAGTAGACCCGGATGCGGTTTCTCCGGGAAAGTTTGACTTTGTGAAGGGCATTTTCAGCTTTCTTGATTAAACCCTCCATGGTCTGAGCATTCTCCGGGTAAACGGCGATACCGATGGAGACCGTGAGCTTACTTTCAGGTATTTCTTCTTCCCCTGGAAACCGGTGCTCCTCCACAGCCTTTTTGATCCGGTTGGCAATCAGCACCGCCAGATCTGCATCGGCATCGACCAAGGCCAAAGCGAACTCGTCACCGATGTAGCGAGCTAATACATCTACTTCCCTAGTGTTATTCTTGATGATCTTGCCGATCTCTGAAAGAACCTTGTCCCCCTTTTGATGACCGAAAAGTTCATTGTAGGACTTGAAGTTGTCCACGTCGATGATGAGCAGAGACAAGTAGCTCTGGTACCTACCGGCCCGATCCAGTTCCTCGGCAAGACGCTGCCGGAAATACCGGAAATTGTACAAGCCTGTGACCGGGTCTAGGTAGGAGATGCGTTCGATATTTTTGTTGGAAGACTTCAGCTCCTCGGCGAAGTGTTCCAAGGCCAACTTAGAGCGCTGCAGCTTAATAGCTTGCTGGTGGATCCTGCGAGCCAGGTAAACAGCCCGGAAAGAAAAAAACGTGAAGAGAACGGTAACCATCAGCACCTGAGGAGAGAAGTAAACGGCCCAGTTCTGATAGATAGAGTAGATGGCATAGGCGAAAGAGAGGTGAAAAATA
>JACDOJ010000049.1 GCA_017656135.1 Bacillota bacterium
GTCGCATGTCTGGTTGCCGTCAAAACACTTGGCGGAAGCATTCAAGCCAAGTTTCTCAAGCTAGCGGAAAGCATCGCCGAGTAATCGGTAAAAAAAACAAAAATAAAAAAACACAGGGTATTGGCTGGTACTAAAGGACAGGGGCATTTCATCAATTATCGGTGTCTCCAATCTTTTAACAAAGAAGGATGGAAGTTGATGTCAGGTGATAAGGGACAGACCTTAATTGAATTGATCATCATTCTACCGGTGGTATTTGCTCTGGTGTGGTTAGGCTTTGACCTGGTGATCCTCTACCGGGATGAGTACTTGCTAGATTATGCTACCTTTCACAGTCTCAGAATAGCAGCAGAGCACCCGGAAGTAAGCGACTATAAGGTGCGGGCCACTGTTCTCGGTCTGTTGGCTTTGGGATTGAAGGGTACAAGCACCTATTATCCAGCTGTCTCCAGGGTGAGTGTGGACGGGGGAAGGATAGGATTGAAAGCTTCCCTCGTTCGACACGGTGAGTTTGCTTGGTGGCCGCCGGTGGACACCCAGTTGAGCACCTATTGGGAGGCGAAGTGATGCAAAAACTCATGCGCATTGAGAGAGGACAAGCATTGATCGTGCTAATTTTTGTCCTGGCTGGTATGGTGGTCCTCGCTTGCGGGTTAGCGGAGACAGCTTCCCAGGTGGTAGACAGGCTAAAGCTACAAAACCTCGCCGATGGCAGCGCTCTGCAGGCCGGTGTGGTAATGGCGGATGGTTTGAATTTAATTGCCCTGACCAACGCCAGCATGCTGGCTCTAGGGATAGGGGCATTTTTCTCCGGTGGGAAAACCCTTAGCTATATCCGAAAAATTCAGCGCTTTCAAGACCAACTGATTCGAAGCACTCCGAAACTTGCCGCTTATTCAGCTTTACTGTTCGGGATCGGGGAAGAAATGGATTTCCGGTATCTGATGGAAAAACCGGAGATGCGCGTCAAGCGAAGATACTTGAAATTTCTCTGGTTCAAGATCCCACTTTGGTGCGAAGATGCCTCTGACATCCATCGCCGTAAAACCACTGTGGCTTTTTTCCGCAACCATGGTGGGGATTGGGCAACCACTGCTTCAAGTTTTCCGAGAGGGGGGAGGTTGATTGGCAAGTACATTCTCTGGCCGCTGCCTTCTCCAGATTATGAACCCTATCTGGTCCCGGCAGGAAACTAGCGGAGGTGAGAGTGGGCAGGCGGTGGTGGAAACTCTCATAATTCTCCCGCTTTTGATAGCACTGATTGCCGGTGTTTCTTGGGTGGGTCTTATGGGCCGAACCAAAATCATTCTGACCATCGCCACCAGAGAGGGGGCGCGCATCGCGGCTCAGGGTGAGAAGGCAGCTGCGGTTTCTTTGGTTAGAAAGCTTTGTGTGGAGAATTTACCTTTTCCTGCCGGAGAGGTAAGGGTTCGAGTAATTCCGTCCTTAACGGCAGTAACAGTCCGCGGGGAAGTGGAGGTTAAGGGCCTTTTCCAGAGTGATGATAGGCAGTATTTAGTAACTGCGTCAACTTCCATGCCGAGGACGATCTTTTCATTTTAATTGACAGAGGAGGATACAGTTGATCAGTCAAAACCAGTTTAGCCGAGTCGTCTTGTTGCTGACTGTCCTGTCGCTGCTTCAGGTGGGGAATACCAGGTTGGAGGCCAAAGATAATTCTGAAGAATTCCGTTATCTCTTATACCCATACGCCATAAAGACTCAGGTCTTTGATACAGAGTTCAATTTCCAGCGCCATCTGATCGCCATGCAGTACACTAAAAAATCACCCGCTGCAGTCTGCGAGTATTATAAGAAAAACATGCCCAAGTGGGGCTGGGTTCCTTTCGAGGATCCCAGCGTAGAACAATTGAGACTAGGGTTTGAATCCAAAGGCGATGCAGTGGCTTTTGAAAAGGATGGCATCGTCTGCAATATCTTGGCCCTGACCAAGATAGACGAGAATTTCCATGACACTTTGATCTCTCTTGAGGTTACAGATAAGCCGGCTCAATTAAAGGAAGAGGCTACTGTGGAAGCGATTGCCAAGGAAATAGCGCCCATTCCGATCTTCCCTGGAGCTTCGGAGGCAGTCATCTTTAAGTCTACTTTTCCCGGTGCGAGGATGACAGTCAGTTATGAGACACCTTTTAGTATAGAGCAGGTAGTGGACTACTACCGCAAGCACATGTCCAGGTTGGGTTATGTGGTGGAGTCGGCTTGGGAGAGCACTTCCAGTGAGGAAGAATTCTCTACGACCATGTACTACAAGGGAGATAAGAGTGTGGTTGTCGGGGTCAGTCGGGGCGAAAGCGGTAAGGCCTCCGTGCTCTTAATTTTAAATCTGGATGAGGAAGCCCAAACCAGTTCCAGTCAGATTAGCGTAATGGGGTTAAGCGCATGAAGAGTCAAAGCACAACCAAAGGCAAACTGGCAGGTTTGAAGGCCCGCCAACTGGTCTTGTTAGTCCTTGCTACCGGTTTCACTGGTCTTGCGGTCAACTGGTATTTGACCGGTCTTGAAAACGAGGCCACCGCGAGTGCTGAGTTAGTTCCGGTAATAGTGGCAGCCCGGGATCTGGAGGAGGGACAAGCCTTAAATCCAGCAGATCTTACTATCCGTGAGGTGCCTGCCGGCTTTCAGCTGGAGGGAAACTACCTTGCCGGATGCCAGAAGGATCTGGTTGGGAAAACGGTCCGTTACCCGGTTCAAGCGGGTGAACAAATAACAGAGGCTAAACTCGCCTCTGAATCCGAGGGAACTGCTTTGGGTAAGCGCTGGTACATAATCCAGGGAAAAGTCGTGGTGGACCAATCCCTCTTGAAACCCGGAGATCGAGTTGATATTATTGCCGTCCTGGTGGACGAGGACGGCAAGCGCAGTGCTACCTGCCTGTTGCAAAACGTTTTAATTGCTCAGTTGGTGGAAGCTGGTGGTGAACTCTACGGCATGGGTAACAACATTCAAGGTGTCGCCGTGGAAGTGTCCTTGCAGGATGCCCAAAAACTGGCTCTCGCTGAGGAACTTGGGTTTCTCAAGTTAGTCAAACGTTCTAAAACCGACTTGGCAACAGTTCCGGTTTCTTCCGTTTCAGAGAGCGAGATCGGTCGGACTAAGCCCAAGACGGCCTCTATTCCCTACAGGCGAGTGGAGATAATCAGTGGTGTGGAAAGCCAATCTGTATATCTTCCCGCCAAGAGCTGGAGGTAGTCCGTTATGGGGAAAAGAGTCATCAAGGGATTGACCGTGCTTGGGCTTATCTTGGGGCTGGCTCTTCCAGTTTCAGGTGGGAAGCCGATCCAAATCCCACTGGGTCACAGTAAACTGATTGAAGTTAAAAGCTTTGAGAAACTGGCCATCGGTAATCCAGAGGTAATTCAAGCCAGGGTTATGAGCCCCGGGAAAATTCTGGTCAATGCCACCGGGGTCGGGAAAACCAATATTTTGTTATGGGAAGATGATCGGCAACAAGAACTGTTGGTGGAAGTGCGGAAGTGGCTGCCTGACGAGGTCAGAGATTTCTGTAGCCAGCTTTTAGAGGGGCAGGTTGAGGTAAAAGAGCTTAACGGGCAGGTCTATGTCACGGGAAGGGTCAATGACGATCCCAGTGAGTTGGAGCGGATGCTGGTAACCCGGTTTCCTGGCCTTATAGTCAGGTTACGGGAAGTCAGGGAAGAGTTTCCTATAGGCGATTGGGAATCGCAAATTACAGTGATTTTGGACAATCCGACTATTGAGATCAAACAGCTCGGAAACAACGTTTATGCGGTGACTGGAGTGGTCCAGGATAAGAAAGAGCTTAATATTTTAGAGACGATAGTAGGCTCATTCCCGATGCGTCTTCTCAACCTAGTGCGTATCCAAGAACAGCCTGATCTTATTACCCCGGATCCCGATCCTACAACCGGATTCGAACTGATTGTTCGCCGATTGTGGCCAGGCAGGCTCCGATGTTGGCGGGAGCAGGATAAACTGGTTGTAGAAGGAGAGCTACCTCTTGAGGAGTATGGGAAATACACTAAAGTGTTGGACAGCGCTGGTCCCGCTGAAATCGTGTCCTTAGTGCAGGAGAGTAAGCCTGAACAAAGACAGGAACCGCAGATCAAAGTCCATCTGCATTTGGTTGAGATGAACCTGCAGGACCTAGAGGAACTGGGCTTCGAATGGAACGAGTCTCTGGAGTGGACAGCGGACAATTCCGGAGACGGCCCCTTACAAATTGGATCGTGGGTTCGGCAAGCCGACCTCACCAGCCGTCTGCGAGCCTTAGCTAAACATGGAAAACTGAAGATTTTGGCAGAACCGGAGCTGATAACACTGGCCGGTCGCGAGGCTAAGATTCATGTTGGTGGCGAGATTCCGGTTGGCAGCGGTGAATCCGGCGTAGAGTGGAAGGATTACGGAATCCAGCTTCAGATTACTCCGACGGTGGCTGGAGAGAACGATATTCATTTGGCCATTGAAGCCGAAGTCAGTAGCTTAGATTGGACTAATGCCATCAAAACCGAGGGGGGTGTGATGCCGGCGATCAGCTCGAGTTCTTTCACTACTGTACTCCGTCAGCCTTCTGGGAGCAGTACTGCTCTAGGCGGCCTCTTGGAACGGAGAACCGGTCGAACGAAAACCGGTGTTCCTGGCCTCGCGGAGCTGCCGGTTCTGGGAACCCTGTTCTCTTGGGACAAGTACGAGGCCAGTGAACGGGAATTGGTTGCTATTGTGACACCTACTTTGGTTAATCTTGAGGACAACAGCAGAGAGGAGAGTGTGAGAAGCGATGAATCAAGATCACCCATTGCGGAAGTTAGTGTACAAGGAGGTGTTGGAGACCATAGCTCAAGCGGAAGCCAAGTGGCCGCACCTGAGCTCAAAGGTTCTGGAAGGTGATTTAAGAGCCCTGGTCGAGGAGGTGGCCAGTGAACATCCAGAGTTCACAGGCCAAGATCCTGAAGACCAAAACAGGTTTATTGAAACGATGGTGGATGAGCTTACCGGATACGGGCCGCTCACCCCCTACTTGAATGATAGTTCTATCTCAGAAATAATGGTCAACGGCACTGACCAGATTTATGTCGAGCGCCAAGGAAGACTGGCTCCGGTTCCGGATTCGTTCATTTCCGAATCCCAGCTCATGCGGGTCATCAAAATGATAATCAGCCCTCTGGGGCGGCGAATTGACGAACTGCATCCCATGGTCGATGCCCGTCTCCCGGATGGCTCGCGGATTAATGTTGCCATTCCGCCAATTGCCATCGATGGGCCTTACATGACAATCCGCAAATTTACAAAAAAGGTTTTTACTCTTACCGATCTAATTAAAAGCGGAGCCATTGATCGGGAGAATGCCCACTTATTGAGTACGGCAGTGAAAAACCGGGAGACTATCATCGTCAGCGGCGGAACAGGTACCGGAAAGACCACCATGCTCAACGTCTTGGCTCGTTTCATCCCAGCTGAAGAACGGATTGTCACCATTGAGGATGCAGCTGAATTAAGGATAGAACGCCCACACGTAGTGCGGTTAGAAGCTCGCCCGCCAGGGCCTGACGGCCAGGGGGAGATAACAATCAGACAGTTGGTACGCAATGCCCTTAGAATGCGTCCCGACCGGATTATCATCGGCGAAGTGCGGGGCAGTGAAACTGTAGACTTGGTTCAGGCTCTGAACACTGGCCATAGAGGATCATTGAGCACGGTGCACGCGGAAAATCCCGTCCAAGCCCTATATCGGCTGGAGACTATGACAATGCTGGCCGGATATGATATTCCTCTTTCGGTGATCAGAAGACAGATATGTGGAGCGGTTAGATACGTGGTTCATCTGGAAAGGGACAGTTCCGGGCAGCGCAGGGTCTCAAGTATCACCCGAATCCTGGGCTTTGATCGAGGTGAGTACGTCCTTGAAGACGTCTACTCAGCGAGGGTAGCTGCTTGATGAACTGGAACCTGGTGAATAAGAGATTTCAGAAAAGAAAGGTGCCGGAGGCCGTGGCTGCCCTCTTGGACTTCTGGGCCGGGGGGTTAAGCTCGGGCTTAACCCTGTTGCAGGTGGTATCTTTCTCGGCATCAGAGGTCCCATCCTTTTTGAAGCCCAGCTTGATTTCTTTGATCAGGAAGGTGAAACTGGGAATCAGCTGGCGAGAGGCGTTGGAAAACTGGCCACCGCAGAGGTATTGCCCTGAACTGGCCATGCTGGGTGTGGTTATAGAGGTCAATGAATCGGTGGGCAGTGACTTGGGGGGTGCTCTCAAAGATTTGGCTAGTATTATTCGGACCAACCAGAAAATCAAACAAGACCTGGAGACTATGACGATCCAAAGCCGTTTGACTAGTCTGTTATTGGTTAGCCTACCCCCAATTCTTCTGCTGGTTGCGGACCTCATTAACCCTGATTTTCTGGAACCTCTTTGGACCACGGAAGTTGGGCGATTAGGTCTTTGGATTGCCTTGGGGCTTCAGTTGGCCGGCCTGTTTTTGGTAACCAAATTGACTAAGGTGAAGTGGTTAATGTGACCCTGCAAGCAATTGTAATCCGCGGACTATTGGTAGGCGTTATACTCGGTTGGTTTATCCAGGCGAAGAAGTGGGCTGATTGGGTAGGCATGCTCCAGGAACGAAAGGCGTATCATTTTCAGATGGGGATTCTGCTACCCAATGTCATCGACACCATAGCCCTTTACCTATCTGCCGGTCTCAATCTCACAGAGGCAATCAGACGGGCGGCCAAGGCAGTATCCCAACCGATGGAAGCAGAGTTGGATCGGCTGGCCCGGGATTTATCACTGGGCATGTCAGTGACAGAGGCCGTGGACCTCTTTGTGAAGAGGACAGGGTGCCAGGGAGGCGGAGCTCTTTCCCTTGTCTTTCAACAGGCGGACCGGTTCGGGAATGAGACAGTCAGCAAGCTGAAACAACTTTCGGCCTCCCTGCGGGATAAGCGTTTGAACGAGTTGGATCGAGCCACCAAGACTGCCCCAATTAAGATGCTGTTGCCGATGGTTCTCTGTATTTTCCCTGCCTTATTAATCGTTCTGTTCACGCCGGTTCTGATTCGGAGTGGGTTGCTTAGCTGGAGCTGACACAAGTTGACAAACTTTCCTTTTCTGTTATAATGGACAAGCC
>JACDOJ010000050.1 GCA_017656135.1 Bacillota bacterium
AGAGGATGATGATAGTCAGCATGATGCTGAGCCCGGCAGGGTGAATGTGGTCGTAGATTCCGGTTTTCAGCTACTGTACCAGTCCCATGAAGGCGGAAACACTTGAACGCAATACCATTATTTTGGTTTCAGGAAATTATTCCCTCTCGTAGCAAGCTACGATCTCTCCGAAGTAAAAGGTGTGATAGTCTTTTTTTGGATACCACTTCTGGCAGCTCTCGGCGAGCAAGTCCGGGTTCATTTTGGTCTTGAAGACAATCTGGCACTCGTAGTGCAGGTCACACTCGGCGATTACTGGAGAGTTAACCCGCCGGCCAGGTTGGGCTGTAAGCCCGCACTCGGTAAACTTGTCCCGATCCCGGCCGGATTTGGTCCCGCAGAAATGCAAAGCCTCTTGCAGAGCTTCAAAGGGGATGCTCACGGTGAAATCGGCTGCCTTTTCGATGAGTTCATAGGTATAGCGGGAGTCCCGGACGGCTACGGTCATAATAGGTTTCCCCCAAAAAAAGCCGATGCTGGCCCAGCCGATGGTCATGGTGTTTTTGGTGCCGTTATGGCCGACGGTGAGGAAAGCACCGTTAGAGCTAATGGCGTTGATTGCCTGCTGTATTTTAGTGTCATAAGGGATGTCACGAAACATTTACTTTTCCTCCTTGGTGGTTGAGGTTTCAATTGCTTTTAATTTTTCCCACAAGCCAGGAGCCTTTTTCTTCAGATTGCAGGGTCTTCCGGACTTGTCTACAATGGCGTGAAACGTCCGGCCTTGGGCCAAAAGTTCGGCACCCCTTTTGATGTTGTAGGTAAATTCCATCCGCACCGGGGTTAGCTTGGCCACAAAGGTTTCCACCGTCAACAGGTCATCATACAGGGCGGGCTTGAGATAAGTGCAGTTCACTTCCTTGACCGGAACAGCAAACCCCGCCTTTTCAAAGTTCCGGTACGGGAAACCCTGGTCTCTGAAAAGCTCGGCCCGGCCCATCTCGAACCAGATAAAGTAGTTGGAGTGGTAGACTACACCCATCTGGTCGGTTTCCTGGTACCTCACTCTGAACTGGACTTTATGCACACGCCTAGCTCCTTTCAAAATTAACCGGGAATAATCTCAACGCTGTCGCCTACTTGAACTTGGCCCCCGGTTTCGACAGTAGCAAAGATGCCTTTTTCTGCCAGGGGCACCTGGCCGTGAAAGTTGAAGGTGTGATCAGGCCCCAAGACCTTGCCGATTTGGACGACCTTGAGGGTCACATGCTGGCCTAACTTTATCGTATCGCCGACCTTGACACGAGCCAAGGAAATGCCGTCCACCCGGACGTTATCGGCGAAGTCTCCGGGTTTTCCCAAGACATTGTGTTTTTGGAAAATTTCCCTGGCTAAGTCTTCGTCCATCAGGCTTACCTGTTTGTAAGTGCCGGCGTGGGCATCACCGATGATTCCGAAACCGGCTTTGAATTCGGCACTGGAAACCGGCTTCTTACTCTCTCCTCGTCTTTCTCCAATGGCTAAACCGATCACTTTTCCCTTCAAGGCAAGACCCTCCTGTATTTGATTTCACTTTCGGTGACCGCCTGGAGAATGCGGCCGGTAACTGCTTTCAGGTCCGAGCTGGCCTTGGCCTGGGGATAGAGGGCCAGGGTCGGCCGGGAGGCTCGGATACTGGCGATGACGGCGGTGTCTTCGTGAACCGGGCCCAGGTAAGAGACGGGGACCGAGAGAAATTCCTTGGCTGTGGTGATGAACCTCTGGGCGCACTCCTCGGCTTCAGAAGCGTGGAAGGCCCTGTTGACGATGAGACCGATCTTAGGCGGCCAGAACTGGGAATGGACCGCTTTGATCAGACCGTATCCGTCGATGATGGCAGGGGGGGCATCATTTATAACTAGCACAATGTAGTCGGCGCAGTAGAGGAAACTGGTGGTGTTAGGTGAGAGCCCGGCGCTGGTGTCCAGGAGGATATACTCCCACTTTTCCTCCAGCAGGCTGAGGCTGTCAATCAGCCGCTGAAACTGCCAAGGGGAGAGGGCAGCGTACTCGCTGTTTTTGGCTATACCGGGGATGATGCTCAAGTTAGCGGCGAGGCGATACTCCACTTCGCAGATGGGCTTACTCCCATCGATGACCTGAGCTAGGTCGGACTGGGTTTGGATGCCCAAGGCGGTGGTCACGTTGGCAGTTCCCAGGTCCAAATCGACCAGCACAACCTTGTGTCCCAAAGTGGCCAACTCCCAGGCCAGGTTCACAGCGATGAAGGTCTTCCCTGTGCCGCCCTTACCGCTGGCGATGGCCAGAATCTTCTTTTGCCGCTCCTCGGCACAAGCAGCGAAGGGAATGTCTCTTTCCAGCTCAAGGTATAACAGGGGAAGAGGTTTCAGCTTCCGTTCCCTGATTATCCCAGGGCTTCTAAATTCTTGGCCGCCTGATTCGATAATCACAGTTGCCGGGGTGTTAGGGTGGGGCCATAAGGTTTTGGCGTTCTGAGTCGGGGCCAAGAGCACCAGCCTTTTGTCCTGAACTCCTATGACCCGAGTTACTGCCACGGCCCGTTGGGGAATCTCCAGTTTGACGAGTTTGTTGGGCAACCAGCCAGGGTGTGCCACGTCCGTGTTCACCACCTTATAAGCTTATCTATTAACTTTCTCCACTTCAGACTGGTTACCCTGCAGAATAGGGGGGATGAGGAGTACCGGTGGTGTCTCCCTTCCTCCCCCTCCTCTTTTCCGGCAAGTAATTTTCGATTGACCAGGCTTATCAGGCCCTCTTTTTGAATACAATAGTCGGTAGCCGTGAAAACAGGGAGTTCTGGATGTGCGCTATCAGCTTAAAGCCGCCTTTTTCTTGATTGTGGTAATGGCCGGGGCATATCTTATGCACCGCACTGGATTGGCAGAAAAGATGAAACCGGAGGAGATCAGGGCAACTCTGGCTTCTTTTGGAGTTTTGGCGCCGGTGGCCTTCATCGGTTTAGCCTCTTTGCGACCTCTGCTCTTTGTGCCGGCCGGCTTCATCTCAGTGGTTGGAGGCATGGTCTTCGGCTCCTTGGCCGGAACAGTTTACACTTTGCTGGGATCTTCCTTGGGAGCGGTGGTGGCTTTTGGCATCTCTAGGTTCTTTGGGCGGGAATTCGTGCAAAAGTTGACCAAAGGCCGGTTGGGCCGGTGGAGCCAAATGTTGGAGGGGCAAGGGGCCAAGATCGTTTTCCTAATGAGGCTGATCCCGGTCTTTCCTTTTGATGCCATCAGCTACGCCGCTGGTTTATCTCACATCAAGTTCAAGGACTTTGCCCTCGGGACGGTCCTGGGAATCATACCAGGGACTTTTGTCTACACCTTTTTAGGAAGCACACTTCACGAGGGACTGACTCCTCGCTTCATCATTGCGGTGACGTTCACCGTGGTGTTGGCTTTGATTCCAGTTCTCTTTGAGACTGTGGGCAAATACATCAGATTGTAGTACTCTTTGAGCATTCGGGCTGCAGTGAAGGTGCACACCGCCATCTCAATACTGGCTCTCATCATCCTCTGCCAGCGGGGCCGGTCACGGTAGTAGGTGGGGATCACCTCTGTTAAAAGTGTTTTGTAGAGACTGAGGAGGTCCCGTTGTTCCTGGTCCGGTCCTTCATAGCCATCTCCGAACTGCCAGCCGTTGACCCCATGCAGGCAGCCTTCAGGCCACCAGCCGTCTAAGACGCTTAGGTTCAAGACTCCGTTCAGGGCAGCTTTCATTCCCGAGGTTCCTGAAGCTTCCAAGGGGCGCTGAGGAGTATTTAGCCAGAGGTCACAGCCGCTGGTCAACAGGCGGCCAAGTTCTAGGTCGTAGTTTTCCAAGAAGACCACACTCTGGGGGTAAGTCTGGGTCATCCGGATTAACTCTGAAACCAGGTTTTTTCCTGCCTCGTCCTGAGGGTGGGCTTTTCCGGAGAAGACCAGCTGAATGTGGCCTTCTTCCAGCAGAGGACTGATGATCTCAGGACGGCTGAAGATGAGGTTGCTCCTCTTATAAGGTGTGGCCCTGCGGGCAAAACCAATCAACAGTTTCTCCGGATCGAGGGTCTTTCCGGTGCGCTTGGTTATCTCGAAGAGGAGCTGCTTTTTGACCCTCTGGTGGGCAGGCCAAAGATCACACTTTTCTTCATAAGCCTTCTTGATATCCTCGTTCTGCCAGGTCCGCTGGTGCACCCCGTTGGTGATGGAGAGGATGGGGGCACGTTCAGCAATGTCCTGCCACATGGCCCTGGCGGTTAAACCGTGCTGTTTAGAGACGGCGTTGGCCAACCGAGCCAGGCGCAGTCCGGCGACGGTCATACTGAAAGGGTCGCCCCCTACGGTACTCATTTCCCTGTAAGTCAAGCCGTTGTAGGCCCCTAACTGCTGGAGCAGATCGTGGCTATGGCTTTCATTTCCGGCCATCACCGGAGTGTGGGTGGTGAAGACCACCTCATCTCTGGTGTGCCTCCAAGCCTCCTCAAAAGAAAGCCCCCGGTTTATCTTTTCCCGAATCAATTCCAAGCCCGCCAGTACCGCGTGACCTTCATTGAAGTGGTAGATTTGAATATCGAGGTCTAGGGCCCTCAGGGCCCTGACACCGCCGATACCCAGAACGATCTCTTGGGCGATCCGGTCGTGGGCAGAGCCACCGTAGAGGCGCCGGGTGATCCAACCGAAGTCGCTGCCGGGGACGTCTGTGTTCAGGAGGTAGAGGGCGACATTGCCGAAGGCTTGGGTCTTCCAAATTCTGACCGGAACCATCCGGTCATAGACTTGCACCTGGACCTGGACCCCGGTATCCTGGAGGGAGGAGGTATAGATGGCCGGAAATTCGTCATAAGGCCAGTTGTCTGGGCCGATGTGTTGCTTAGTGTAACCCTCGCGCCAGAGAATGCCCACGCCAATTAAAGGCAGCTCCAAATCCTTAGCGGATTTTAAAATATCACCGGCGAGCACACCAAGGCCACCGGCGTAGATGGGAAGTGACTCGTGGAGCGCGTACTCCATGCAGAAGTAGGCTACTCTGGGTAAGGAGTTGTGCTGGATCATGGTCGGTCCTCCTCGGGAGCCTCGTTTCATCTCATAGTCTGTGCCAACAGGCTTTTTAGGTGTCAGTTAAGATTTGTGGTGAGTTCCAGCAATTTACAAGCAGGTCAAAAGGTAAGCGGCGCCGAATCACCGTGGTTGGGTTGAGGAGGGATATGATGGGTATGCCGTTTGTGGTAGGAATCGCCGGCGGCACCGGGTCCGGGAAGACTTCCGTAGCCAAGGCCATTGCCGACAGTATCCCGGAACAGTCGGTGATTTTGCCCCAAGATGCGTATTATAAAGCCAACTGGGATTTGCCCTTTGAGGAACGGGCAAAACAAAACTACGATCACCCAGACGCTTTCGATACCGAGCTATTTATTCAAGATATCTTGGCTCTGAAAGCCGGTAAGACCATCCAGCGCCCGGTTTACTCCTTTGCTGAGCATATCCGGTTGAAGGAAACAGTCACTGTGGAGCCCAAAGAGATTATCTTGGTGGAAGGGATCTTGATCTTCGCTGAGGAGCGACTCCGGAAGCTCTTCGACGTCAAGGTCTATGTGGACACTGATGCCGATGTGCGCATCCTGCGCCGCCTGATGCGGGACTTGAAGGAACGGGGGAGATCTTTGGATTCAGTGGTGGACCAGTACCTCACTTCGGTCAAACCCATGCATGAGGCATTCGTGGAGCCCACCAAACGTTTTGCCGATATCATCATTCCCGAGGGAGCCCACAACCAGGTGGGAATGGACATTTTGGTTGCCCGGATTAAACTAGGGTTAGAACAGGGTTGAAAGGGTCAGTTTCTCTTTTTCCGGAATATGTTTGATCAGGTAAGTCAAGGCGTTTAGCTCGGCCAAGAGGTCTTCCTTAGCTTTGCCGGCCAAGAGACCCTTGGTCTTTTCCATACCTAGAGCAATCTCGTCGATCTCTTCGTGGTCGGTGGCCAAGGCCCACCAGGATTCTATGTCGGTCCAAGCTTCTCTGGCCAGGTTGAAGGCGGTTTCAGCCTGAGCCCACTCTTCCTCTGAGACAAACTTTGTGACCTGCTTTAACTGGCTCACCAGCTGCCGAGAGCTCTTTTCCAGGGCCTTCTCTGTATAGAGGCCAAACCCGATGAAAAGCAGGAACAGAATCCCCAAAACCACCAGCTTCCTCACGACGATTGCCCCTCCTTGTCTTTGCTTTTCCCTGCGTGGAGCTGACAGAAGAACCGGCCTTCGGTGTCCAGGACGGCGTAGAGCACGTCAGTGGGGTCTTTGGCTCCCTTGGCTTTCAGCTGTTCCTCCAGCCAGTGCCAGTCCAAGCCGGCCATTTTTAGGGAACGGTGGTCGACGACCCCATCTATAATTATAGTCAGGGGCAGGCCTTCGTATTTGGTGGGAATCCTTAGGTCCGCAGGACGGACCGCTCGGTACTGGGACTTAGGGATGACGCTGATATTCCCGTTAGTTTCCAGAATGGCCACTTCTACCTCGCCGATATTGTGGTAACCGGCGGCTCGCAGCTGCTCCAGAAGGTCATTCAAGTTGTACCCCAGAGCCTGGAGGGTTTTTTCCTGGATAAGGCCATCTTTAATTAAAATGCTCGGGGTGCCGCAGATGATGGCCCGGGCCCGCTGGCTTTTCAGGTTAAGGTAAGCCAGAGTCACTTGGACCAAGAGGAGACTGAAAATGGGGATGAAGCCGTTAATCAGCGGAATCTCTTTGTTTTGCATAGGGACCGCTGCCAGGTCCGCTAACAAGAGGGCCAGTACAAACTCGAAAGGTTGCAACTGGCCCACCTGACGTTTCCCCATTATCCGCATGACCAATATGACCGTTAGGTAAAGTACGAGTGCACGGGCGAAGACTATTAGCATACGAATATTTTGTCCAGACCCGGCGAAGATAATTCGAAGCCTTTAGCTTACGTAGGTGAGTGGTAGTGGGGAGGGATTCGCAGCCAACCTTTGAGCTTGCCGTAATCAGTCAGGTCGGCAAATTGGTCGATCTCCTCCTGGAGCATCTTGATGAACGTCTGTCTGATTTCA
>JACDOJ010000051.1 GCA_017656135.1 Bacillota bacterium
CAGCTGATACAGTTTTCCGGCGCACCGTGTCTACGGGCTGCTTCATACATGACCGTGGCCGCTGCCGTACTGCATTTCCGGGCCTTAGGATGAAAGGCAAAAATAATGGGGTTGCGGGTTTTCATGGCAATAAGACACTTAAACATAGTGGTAGATGTCGGGTTGGTCACCGGCGTAATCCCTGCAATCACACCGACCGGTTCTGCCACTTCCGCAAAGCCCTCTTCCTCCCGGTCCTTGATTATTCCCACTGTCCGCTCGTACTTAATGTCGTGATACACGTATTCCGTCGCGAAGAGGTTCTTGGTCACTTTGTCCTCGTAGACACCCATTTTTGTCTCTTCCACAGCCAGCCGGGCCAGGTTCATATGCTGGTCCACCCCGGCCAGCGCCATTGCCCTGACAATCTCATCCACCTGCTCCTGGTCCAGGTTTAACAGTTCAGCCTCTGCTTTATTCGCTTTCTGCACCAAATCATTCACCATGGTTTGGACATCGGCCATGCTGATTCACCACTTCCTTCCCGAAAGTATTCCAGAGAACACCGTCCACAGGTATTATTCCTTGGGCTCTGAGGTTAATAACTATGTCCAAAGCGGATAATACTACTAAGCAAGGATAATCATGGTCGCCGCACACGGGGAGAGATTGGATGTTCCATAAAACCGGACAAATACTTTCCAGGTTAATAAAACAGTGGAGTCCGAACAAGCCACGTCCGGCTGCGGACCAAAACGAACCACTGTCCAGCAGCATTCAGGTCAACTTGAATAAGATCAGCAGTGTGTTTGCCAACGCCAGCGACCTTGTCATCCGGCAACTGCAAATAGGGACGCGGGAACAGACAGAAGCATTTGTTGTCTATCTTGATGGTCTCGTTGAAAAAACGATAGTTAACGATAACATTTTGGAACCCCTGACCCTGGAGCTGCGCCAGGCCCAGGCAAATGGCGGAGTTTCCCGCAAACGGGTACTTGCCCTCATTAAGAAGCAGGTCCTTTCCGTTGGTCAGGTCAAGGAAGCCACCACCGTCCAGGCTGTAATCGATGCCGTCTTATCCGGTGAAACTGTCATAGTTATCGACGGTTCCGCCGTGGCGCTGGTGGCAAATACCCGCGGATGGGAAACCCGGGGAGTCCAGGAGCCGCCAACAGAATCGGTGGTAAGGGGGCCAAGAGAGGGTTTTACCGAAACCCTGCGCACAAATACAGCTCTATTGCGCCGGAAAATTAAGAATATAAACCTCAAGCTGGAGACCATGAAAATCGGCAAACAGACCAAAACAGACGTGTGCATTGCCTATCTCAAGGGCATTGTCAATGACAAACTCGTTGAGGAAGTGAAAAGGCGCCTGGCGGAAATTGATACCGACTCCATACTGGAATCAGGTTACATTGAGCAGTTTATAGAAGATGCACCGTACTCTTTTCTGCCAACCGTCGGAAACACTGAAAAACCGGATATCGCCGCCGCCAAACTCCTAGAAGGCCGGATTGTCATCCTGACCGACGGCACCCCATTCGCTCTGACCGTCCCATACTTGTTTATGGAGGCTTTCCAATCCAGTGAAGACTACTACTCACGGCCTTTTTATTCGACCATAGTCAGGTGGATAAGGTTTACCGCCTTTTTCCTCAGCGTCTTCTCCCCTGCCATTTACGTCGCTCTTACCACCTTCCACCCGGAGATGCTCCCCCCTGCCCTGCTGATTAGTATGGCTGCCGCCCGGGAAGGCACCCCCTTCCCGGCAATAGTGGAAGCATTGGGAATGGGCGTGATTTATGAGATCCTCAGAGAAGCGGGGATACGGCTACCTAAACCCATCGGGCAGGCGGTGAGCATTGTCGGCGCCCTGGTAATCGGGGAATCTGCAGTCACTGCAGGCTTGATCGGAGCGCCGATGGTTATTGTTATTTCAATCACAGCCATTGCTTCATTTGTGGTACCGGCTATCAGTGACGTTACAGCAGTAATGAGGTTGATCCTCACTGTTATGGCCGGCATTTTTGGACAGTACGGGATAATGATGGCCGTAGCAGGAATTTTAACTCATATGGTTTCCCTGCGGTCGTTGGGCGTACCGTACCTGTCACCCCTGGCCCCTACCAATATACCTGACTTAAAAGATGTTTTGATCAGGGCGCCGTGGTGGGCCATGTCTACCCGGCCGCGGGTCATCGGATGGCACCGGCCGGTCAGGCAGAAATTCCACTTAAAGCCGGAGCCGCCTTCAGACACCAATAGGGACAGAACTTGAAATAGGGGGACAAAACTTGCTGGAAGACGGACGTATAACTGATAGGCAGTTCATGCTGCTCATAATTGTGAGCCGGCTGATCCTCTCCCTTACCTACCTCCCGGCTCTCAACTCTCCCCCTGAAAACCAGGATGTCTGGATTGCAGGACTGCTCTCCTTCCCGGTCCATCTTTTACTGGCTGTTCCCGCCTATCTACTGGCCCAGCGGTTTAAGGACCGGTCCATCATCCAATCCGCCGAGCTCATCCTGGGAAAAACCGGCAAAATCATCGGCGCTCTTTACGTCTGGTTTTTTCTACACATGACCGCACTGACCCTGAGGCAGCTCAGCTGTTATTTGACTTCCGTCCCGTATCCGGAAACCCCTGCTCCTGTCTTTATTATCGTCACCGCTCTGTTTGCAGCTCTTGCGGTGGGCTATGGAGTGGAAACAATTTGCCGCACCGGGGAAATCATGACACCGGTTGTCATGTTTTCGATTTTTGTAGTGATAATCCTCATAGCAAAGGATATGGACCTCAAAGCCCTAGCACCCATGCTGGAAAAAGGGATCGCTCCCGTCCTGCACGGTGCACTGACCATTGCTGCCAGAACCGTGGAAATCCTGTTTGTTACCATGCTGCTCCCTTACCTGAACCAACCGGGAACAGCGAAAAAAGCCATGGCCTGGGGTATTTTCTTCTTCATTTTCTTCTTTACGATCATCACTGTCTCAATTATCACTACTTTCGATGTAGAGCAGGCCATCAACCGTACTTTTCCGTTCTTCAGTACAGTCCGGTTAATCAGCATCGGCGAATTTTTGGAGCGCATCGATGCAGTTCATCTAGGAATCTGGATTCTCGGCCTGTTCATAAAAATCTCTATCTATTACTACCTCACCGCACTTGGCGCCGCCCAGCTGTTTAATTTGCAGGACTACCGGCCGATTGTTCTCCCCCTTGGGACAATCATTGTTAGCCTCTCCGTCCTTCAGGCCGAAAACATGGTTGAACTTCGGGAATTCACATCTTATAAGGTCTGGACCTGGTATGCCCTGTTTTTCATCACCTTTCTGCCCCTGATCTTGCTGGTCGTGGCAGTACTGCGCCGACGGGAGGTGCAAGCCCGGTGAAAAGACAGTTAATTGCTATTTTCATTATCAGCGTGCTGTTCGCGACATCCGGCTGTTGGAACAGGCGTGAACTGAATACCCTGGCCATCATCATGGCAATCGGGATTGACAAAGCACCGGAGGACGGCAAGATCAAGCTTACGACTCAAGTCCTGAAGCCGGACGAGATTAAAGCCCCAGCGGCGACAGGAGGACAGGGCAGCCCCAAAGGGGTCTGGGTTTTGACCAGCACCGGTCACACAATTTTCGACGCCTACCGCAATGCCACCATGCAATCTGACCGAAAATTGTACAACTCTCAGACCAAGGTAATTGTCATCAGTGAGGAAATGGCCCGGGCAGGAGTCAGGCCAATACTGGACTTTTTTGACCGTGACCATGAACTGCGTCGGCTAAGCTGGTTATTAATTGCCAAAGGAGAAGCTAAAGACATCATCGAGGCCGAACACGAGCAGGAGAAAATCCCGGCCCAGGCCATCGAAAGTCTGGTAACGGCAAGTGGCGCCACTTCCATGGCTGTTACTGTAAATCTGCATGAATTCCTGAAAATGCTGGCCAACAAAGCTACCGACCCATTCGCCTCTCGAATTGAGATCATTGCCGAAGAGGAAACTGAAAAGAAGGCTGCAAAAAAACCCAAGCCGGAAGAGAGTCAACAAAATGGCCCTAGAAAGAGAATGCGGCTGACGGGTGCCGCGGTGTTCAAGGACGATAAACTCGCTGGTTGGCTCAACCGCCCGGAGACCCGGGGGCTCAATTGGATCCTGGGCAAGGTAAAGAGCGGGATCATTATCGTTAAATCGCCTAAAGACGAAAACCAGTACGTCGCCTTGGAAATTATCAGAGCCAGCAGCAAGATTATCCCTGAAATCCGGGACGGGCAGGTGACCATTACCGTGGAGGTAGAAGAAGAAGGCAACCTGGGAGAACAGATGTCTGACGTGGACCTGACTACACCTGAGTACTTTGATTCCCTGGAACGGCGGCAGGCCACAGTAATTAAAAATGAAATCGCCGCTGTACTCCGCAAAGCCCAGAAAGAATGGGGAACAGATATATTTGGATTTGGTGATGCTATCCACCGGAAGTTCCCCAGGGAATGGAAAAAGCTCGAAAAGAAGTGGGACACCGAGTTCTCGCAAATTGAAGTCAAGGTAAAAGTCATCTCCACCTTAAAGCGGTTCGGCCTGCACACCGCCCCAGCAGGGACCAAACGAGAGTAAGGAGGCTGCGGATTTGGTTTACGTATTGATCATCATCTTTATCTTGCTGGCGGTCTTGGAAATCCCCGGGCTTATCCACAAAAAGCTGTGGGGTGAACTGGCGGCTGTCTTGGTTTTTCTTACCATCGGTTTTACCCTGAGCCTGCCCTTAGTGCTGGGCATTAAAGTACCCAGCCCAAATAACGGGATCAAATATGTGATAACAACCATTGCCCAAAAAATAGGCAGGTAACTCTCTTACAGTCTCTTCCAGATCGGTCCTAAGTATAAACTGACCCCCTTCTGCCAATAACTAAACTGACACATCAAAGTAGGAAGATCAATGGAGGTAATAAGATAGCGACTGACCAAACCAAGTCTGTTTTCTCCCGGAGAGAATTCTTATTTGGTGCCGGCGGGTTTGCGCTTGGAGCAGCTGTAGGTTCCCTTCTAAACTTTGGCGGCAAATTAGCCGAACCTGCTCCCAAACAGGTGCAATACCCTTGGCCGTACACAAAGCTGGATCCGGAAGTAACACGAAGAATAGCTCACGACAACTATTTCGGCGGCGCCTGTGCCTACGGAGCCTCTTCGGCAATTATTCACCAACTGCGCGACAAAATCGGTTATCCCTACACGATTTTGCCGGCGGATATGTTCAAATACGGTGAAGGAGGGGCCGTTGGTTGGGGCACCCTCTGCGGGGCGTTAAACGGGGCAGCCGCAGTAATCACCCTGGTGGCAGGGGATAAGTACCACCAATTAGTTGATGAAATGATCGGCTGGTACACGGTATACCCATTCCCCAGCGACAAGAGCAATCAGTATGCCCAAGACGGAACCTTCAAGGAGTACAAAGTCCAAAAAGAGCTTCCCAAGAACGTTTCCGGCTCACCATTATGCCATGTTTCCGTGACTCGGTGGTGTAAGGAAACCGGATACGCGTCCGGGTCACCTGAGAGGTCCGAGCGTTGCGCACGGCTCACCGGTGATACGGCCGCCCATGCAGTAGAACTTCTGAACAAGCTTCAGGCCGGGCAGGTGGTCAGCAAATTCGAATTAGATGAAACCACCGAAGAATGCCGGACCTGCCATGCCAAAGGCAAAGATTTCGAAATCGGTGGGTGGACCCGGGGCAAGTTGAAGTGTACCAACTGCCATGAACCCCATGAAAATCCATTTAAGTAAGTAATATTTCTCCTGGAGAGTTCCACCAGTATCTCTTTCCGGTTCAGTTGGCAAACAAGTCTTTATGAACTTCATTTTCCTGGCTAAAAAAAAAAAAAAAAAAAAAAATTATCGGGAATATGGCCAGAAATATTTAACCCGAATTCCAAAAAACGGGTTACGGAGTAAATTACAATGAAGCCCAAAAGTTAAGTACAC
>JACDOJ010000052.1 GCA_017656135.1 Bacillota bacterium
AGAAGGCCGATATTGGCCAACAGGATCATCAGGTAAACCAAGGCGAAGGCGAGAATCTCTTCTTCTTCAGGGCTCAAATTGTAACGAGAGCTTAGCCAATGGGCCCAGACCGCTGCACGCCTCTCCAAAGCAGATCACCTTCAGGATAATATTTCCTATTGAAATTCGCCAAATTTTGGCGATGACCTTTTTTTGAAGAAGCAAGGATGTAGTCTAGGTGAAGCGCTAAGCCCCGGGACCGCCTTGCCGCACTCCGTAAAAGAAGACGGCTACTGTACCGGGTCCGGCGTGGGCACCGATGGTGGCGCCAATGGTGGAGATGATGAACTCCTTGGTACCGAAGCGCTCTGCAATCAGGTCTTTGAGCTCGGTGGCCGTCTGTAGATTATCGGCGTGGCTGATGCCAACGGTCTGGTTTTGGATGTCCACCCCTCGCTCTTCCATCAGCGTGACTAAGCGTCGCAAGGCTTTTTTGCGAGTTCTAGCGGTCTCAAAGGGGATGAGGGCCCCGTCTACGACGTGAATCAGGGGTTTCAGATTTAAGATGTTACCCAGGAAAGCCTTAGCGTTGCTGATCCGGCCACCCCGGGCCAGGTACTCCAGGGTATCTACGACTACCAGGTGTTCCAAGGTTTTGGCCTTGGCTCCGATGGTGCTGACGATCTCCTGGGGTTCGGCTCCTTGTGATGCCATCTTGGCAGCTTCCAGGGCCAAAAGGCCTTCACCTAGGCTCGCCGCCTTGGTGTCCAGGACATAGACTTCGTTTTCGGCAAAGGAGCCTGCGGCCACCACCGAGCTTTGGAAAGAACCGCTGAGTTTACTGGAGAAGCCGATGTAGACCGGAATTTGCCCGGATTCGATGATTTCCCGAAAGACTTGCATGTACTGGGCGGGTGTGATCTGAGTAGTGGTAGGGGTAACCTTTTCTTCCCGCATTCTCTGGTAAAGTTCTTCAGGGGTGATGGTCACACCGTCCTGGTAGGTGGCCCCGGCGATTTCCACCGACATGGGAATCACTTTGATGTCATGTTCTTGGGCCAGTTCTATGGGGAGGTCCGCCGTACTCTCGGTCACTATGTGCACACGCTTGGTCATGCTTGTCACCTCTGTGTAAATGTATGCAGCTTAACCACGAAATTAACTATACATTTGGATTCTGCACTTTGCGGCCCTTTTCCTTGATAATGAGGGCAGGATTTCTACCAGCGCAAGGGAAGTAAAAGTAAAGAAAGGAAGGGCTACTGTGAAGACCGATGGCATCTTGACTTTTACGGCCGAATATAAACGGGCGATGAGCAGTGGGCTCCGCCAGGTACTCAGTCGAGACCTTTTGCCGGGGGAAGCATTGATCTTCCTTGATTTCGCCGTCATTCACAAGCGGTTCGGTAGAAGACCCGCTTTTTTAGTGCTGACCTCCCGCCGGTTCCTCTTCTTTGAGCACGACTTGTTTCAGGTTAAGCAGGTGGCCGGCGGCTTTTGGGTCGACCTTTCCTCACTGGAGATGGTGGAAACCCCTGGTATACGGTTCTTGAAACCTAAGGGCCAATCAGCCCGGCTGGTTTACTCCACTGAGAGTGGGGAAGAGACCGTCCTTTTTAACGTGGGCCGGCCTGGGGTACCAGATAAAACTGAAACTCTGGTTAAAAACCTCTCCCTGCGTTTTAAGGTTGGGGAGAAACAGGTTTATACTGTGGGGGACACTATCATCATCACCGATGGGTCTGATTTCAAACATGTTAGGCTCAGACATTGGGTTTTCGACTTGGCCCCGGACTACCGGCGGGAAGGGCTTTTGGCCCTCCTCACCAATGAGGCCGTGATCAGACAGCGGCTGCATAACCTCCTCTACTTAAATCTCTCTGGGGAGGTCTGCTGGAGAGCCGACTTACCCACCTCCCGCGGCACTCCTGACAGTTACCTGAAGATTCAGGTTGGGGAGGAGACTATAAAAGGACACACCTGGTCCGGGCTGATCTGCGAGTTGAATCCTAAAGATGGCTGCATTACAGGCATCCAGAGGATACCGGGGGTCTTCGGCCCAGGGAAGAATGATGTGGACATTGAGGTGGTTTCCGAGGACAATTCTAAGAAGGCCCTCCTGCTATACGCCGGAGAAGACCGGTTGGAGAACGGGCTCTACCGGCTCTTTGTCCCAACGACTCACCTCTTCAAGGAGCGCCTCTTCGGTTCAGAGGCGTGTTGGTCCCCCGACGGAAGATATCTGGCGGTGCAGGAGGTCTTCCTCGGCAGTGGGCAGGGAATTCAGAGCGTGGGGATCGTGGTCTTCGATCTGGCCAATGAGAAGGAAGCCCTGGTGGAAAAAAGCGTTTCCCGCAGTTTCATTCCTCAGGGTTGGAGCCCAGAGGGGAAACTGATCTTCGGAAGAGGCAGGTTGTCTGAAAGAGGGGAGACCAAAATGATCTCCATGGAGGAGGTCTTCTGGTTACCCTTGAAAAACCCGGGTTGCTCTGAACGGACCCGGAAATATTGACGGCAAAATAGAGATAGGAGTGAGCGTGGTTGGCGAACCCACTGGTAACTATCGAACTGGAAAGCGGCGGTGTGATCAAGGCAGAATTATACCCTGAGAAAGCTCCTAATACCGTGAATAACTTCATCTCCCTGATCCAAAAGGGTTTCTACGATGGTTTAACCTTTCACCGGGTGATCCCCGGTTTCATGATCCAAGGAGGAGACCCAAGAGGGGACGGTACCGGAGGTCCAGGCTACCGCATCAAGGGCGAGTTTGCCTCCAACGGTTTTCCCAATGACCTGAAGCACACCAGAGGTACCCTTTCCATGGCCAGGTCGATGCTACCTGACTCAGCAGGATCTCAGTTCTTCATCATGGTGGCTGCCGCTCCTCATCTGGACGGCGACTACGCTGCCTTTGGCCGGGTGATTGAGGGCATGGAACATGTGGATGCCATCGTCGAAGTCGACCGGGACTTTCGGGACCGGCCGCTGGTGGATCAGAGAATGAAAAAGGTGACTGTTGAGCTCTTTGGTCAGGAGTACCCGGAACCTGAAAAAGTTTGAGTCTCAGAAGGCAGGTAAGTGGAAAGCGGGCTTCCCGAGAGATGCCCGCTTTCCTTCATTTTAAGGTAATCGTAGGTTCAGTGGGATTTATCATCAGTTCTGTAGTAAGCAACCTCACAATCTGGGTTGTCAGGTCGAACTGGACCGTCTTGCTGAGAATATTGCCGCTTAAGGTGAAGGACGAGCTGACATTGGTTATGCTGGTTCTGATCTGTAGATTATTCTTGTTCAGTCCTGCGATTTCTGGGAAGTCTATCAGCTTACTGAAGTTGATTGTGGCCCTACCGGTAGCTGTGCGGGTGTTGCCGGCGCTGTCCCTGATGATGGCTACTACTTCGTCAACGAAGGAACCGTTTATCTGCACACCGGTGTCCCCCACGAAGGTCCCGGTGGCAGTGGGGTTCAAGATCCGGTTCTGCTGAACCGAGACTAAAGTAGTGCCGACCGGTGGGATAATCCGCAGGTTAAACCGGAGCGTTTCTCGTTGCCGATCTTCTGCGATGATGTCAGGCGGCGGTGTGATCCTAACTATGCTCAAACTGGAGGTGATGTCATTGAAGTTGAATTCCCTGAGGTCTGGGTACCTACCTGGAGGCAAGGTAATCCTGGGCCCTGAGAAGTTGATATTATCCCACAGCCGGGCGGCATCACCGGGCCGGAAGTTGGGGCCTTCCTCCACTATTATTGATGAAGTGCGGTCGTTAAATTCTATATCTCGAAAATCTGCCAGGTTGCTGATGATGGTACGAAACGGTCCGCTAAAGTTAATATTATCGAAAACGCGAATAATCAGTGGTACTTCAGACATTCTGCATTCCCCTCCTCATTTCTGTACTCAAGGGACCTTGGTATAGTATATTGGGACAGGTCCAAGAGGGTGCTTGAGCTTTAAGATTCGACTTCTTCACTGAGCAGGGTCAGCAAGGCCTGGAAGGTTCGGGCGTGGCCGTACTCGTCCACGGCGATGCTCATAACCAGCATCCGCAGGGTGGGATCCGTGAACTTCAGGGCCAGGTCAGAGTACTCCGAGACGGCCATCAATTCATCCTCGATGAAGGCAGGAAGTGCTTGTACAATCTCGGCGTAGTTTTTTCCTCTTCTTCACCGTTCTTCTTTTCGATGAGTTTAGGTTTGGGCAGCATTTCCTTGGTGTCCATGCAGCTCACTCCTTTTGCTCTACTATGATATGCGGCATATATTGGAAAGGAGTTGGGCCAGTGGCAGAGAATGGTCTTGTTGCGACGTATGTGCTCTGGGAGGGGCTTGATTTGACAGTACTGAAGTTTCCACCGGGATTTCTCTGGGGCAGTGCTACCTCGGCTTTCCAGGTAGAGGGCGGCTCGCAGAACCACGATTTTTACGATTGGGCGCTTAAGGGTCGAGTGAAAGATGGGACCCGCCCTGATGAGGCGGTGGATTTCTGGCACCGGTACCCGGAAGATATTGCGCTGATGAAAGAGATGCACCACAATGCGGCCAGGATTGGCCTGGAGTGGGCCAGAATTCAGCCGGAGGTGGGGACTTTTGATCAGTCAGCTTTGGAACACTACCGGAAAATTTTGACCGCTCTCCGGGAAGCGGGCATTGAGCCTGTTGTCACCCTGCATCACTTCGCCAACCCTATGTGGTTTGTTAAGCGTGGAGGTTGGGAAGCCCAAAACGCTCCTGAACACTTTCTAAGGTATGTGGGTGAAGCCATCTCCTGCCTGGCCGACCTGGTCACCTGGTGGGTGACCATCAATGAGCCCAATGTCTACACTACTTACGCCTATTTTCAGGGGATTTTTCCCCCAGGTAAGCGCAGTTTCTTTGCCGCCCAGAAGGTGAGGAAACACCTGCTTTTAGCCCACCGGGAAGCTTACCGGTTCATTCACAATCACTACCGTATCCGTGGGTTTTCTGAGCCGAAAGTCAGTGTCGCCATGCACCTCAGAACCTTCGATTCCGCCCGGAAGACTTCCCCGCTGGACAAGTTGGCCGTTAAGATGCTGCACCGCCTCTTTCACCTGCAGTTTTTAGATCCCATTGCTGATTCTTTGGATTACCTAGGGCTCCAGTACTATAGCGGAGATCTGGTCCGTTTTCCTCTGCGGACTCTGAACCGGCCGGGTCTACCAAAAAACGCCTTGGGGTGGGATATTTATCCGGAGGGCTTCTACAGGGTGCTGACTTGGGCTTGGCAGCGCTACCGGCTGCCGATCTTGGTGACAGAGAATGGCACCTGCGATGAAGCCGATGAACTGCGTCCCAGTTTTCTAATCCAGCACCTGCTCCAGCTGCACAAGGCCATCAAGCAGGGAGTGACTGTCCTCGGTTACCTCCACTGGTCCACTCTGGATAACTTCGAGCTGGTCGAGGGCCTCTCCCGGCGGTTTGGGCTAATCTACGTGGATCACACAGATCCGGCTAAACCTCGTAGGATAAAAGAATCAGGCCGCCTCTTTGGCCAAATTGCCAGAGAGAACGGCCTGGTGATCAGTGAATTTGATGAGACCTCTGAATCAAGTGGAAGTACTCCAGAGCGCTGATACTGGTTTCCCAGTGGCCGGTGGCCTTGGCGATCAAGATCCCGCCGGCAAAGACCCCAACGATGAGGAGGGGGATGACCGCAGCTGGCAGCTGCTTCCCTTTAGAGCTTAGGCCATACTTCAAAGCATCCTGTTGGGGGCAGCGCTCCACACAAGCTAGGCAAGAGGTGCACTCAGGACTCAAAATCCAGTGGGCATTGCGCCCGTGTGG
>JACDOJ010000053.1 GCA_017656135.1 Bacillota bacterium
ATATTTTCTATTTATACACACTCAGTTTCAGCCCGCTTCCGGTGGAATACAGTCCGTAAACCCAAAAAACCTCGCCGCTTGCGACCCCATACCCGTCAATCTTAAAGATGTAACCGTTATACCAAACATTTTCCGGTGCCAAAAGCTGTTTCATCTGAATGTAGGCCCAGTAACCTCCCCCGTCGCCGCTCGCGGTGATAGTGAAGGCATCGGGGTTATCTTCATCAGGAAAAATGGCATGGAACATGCTCCCGAATTCCTGGTGCAGGCGTTTTGCGATCTGAGTCCTGACCGAGCCGATAATCCACAGGGGAACCTCCTTCACTTCTCCCTCGTCCTCCGGCGGGAGGAAAAAGGTCGGCGGTGGCAGAGGATCTTTTTCAGGGAGCAGTCCCCAGTTCTCATCGGCGTGAGCCGGCAAACCTATAATAAGCAGCGCCAAAAGTATCATTAAAGACAAGCATTTCCTCACGGCACATCTCCTCACTTCACTTGTTTATACTCTCCTCCTTGGTGCCAACTTTCTCCGCCTGGATATTTTTCCCTCTTTTTTGCCGAACCAACAAAAAACCCGGCATCCTAGTGGACACCGGGTTTTTGACCCTCTCAGTTTAAACTTTACTTCCGACGCCGTCTCTTCCTAGCATTGGCCTCGGCTTTTTTCTTCCGGCGGACGCTGGGTGATTCATAATGTTCGCGTTTCCGGACTTCAGACAAGATACCAGACTTGGCACACTGTCTTTTAAACCGACGAAGGGCATGGTCCAGAGACTCATTGTCTCGAACTTTGACTTCTGCCATTTTGTACTACCCCCCTCCGTACCCCATGTTCAGATTATACTTTAAGCTTATCGGGGGTGTCAATCAGCCAAAAAAAGCTGTTTTAACCTGGAGGCCAGCCCAGATTCCTCCCTCCTAACAAGTGAAAGTGGAGGTGTGGAACGGTTTGCCCCGCCTGCTCCCCGCAGTTATTCACCAACCGGTAGCCACCCTTGTGAACCTCCAGTTTCCTGGCGATATCCCGAGCCACAATAGCGATATGGCCGACTACACCTGCATCTTCGTCCCAGAGCGAATCCAGGCTGGGAATGTGTTTCTTGGGGATGATCAGCACGTGAACCGGAGCCTGCGGATTTAGGTCCCGAAAGGCCATCACTTTATCATCTTCGTAGACGACATCTGCGCTGAGCTCACCTTTGGCGATCTTGCAAAAGACGCAATCCGTTGTCATGCCGTCACCTCCTTATCCACGACGATGTCTCCCCTGGCCCCAGCCGCATCACTCTCTCTTAAGAGGACAGGCCTGATGGAGCCAACCACATCAAGGTCGGAGACACCTTCTATGTTAGCCATAATACGTATGTAATTTTCCGTATAACCCTTAGCAAGTCCTTCTTTGACCTCTTCAAATAATACAGAGACGGATTTGCCGATGTAGCGGCGGTGAAAGGCGGCAGCCAGTTCCTGTCCCACCTGGATCAACTCCTGACTTCGCCGGTTCTTCACCGACGCCGGTATCTGCCCGGGCATCTTCGCCGCCGGAGTTCCACTGCGCCTAGAGTACGGGAAGACGTGGAGCCGGGAGAAACCTACTTCCTTAACGAAAGCCACCGTCTCGGCGTACTCTTCATCAGTTTCGCCGGGAAAGCCCACGATCACATCGGTGGTCACACCGACATCGGGGTTCAGGGCCCTGGCATCCTCCACAATCTTGAGGTACTCTTTGGTGGTGTACTTGCGCCTCATCCGCCGCAGAACGGTATCACTGCCGGACTGGAGGGGCAGGTGCAAATGGGCGCAGACCACCGGATGCTGGGTGATAAGCTCTAAAAGACCCTGTGAGACATCGGTGGGTTCTATGGAGCTGAGACGCAGTCTGGCCAGGCCCGGCAGGTCCGCGATTTTCTGGGAGATCTCCAAGAGAGAGGTGGCCGGCTCCAAATCCCTGCCGTAGGAGGCCAGATGGATGCCGGTCAAGACGATCTCCTTGTAACCCTCGGCGATCAGGTTCTCAGCGGTGGCCAAAACAGCCTCCACCTCTCGGCTGCGTTCCGGACCCCGGGCGTAGGGCACTTTACAATAAGCACAAAACTGCTGGCAGCCTTCTTGAATCTTTAAAACCGCCCTGACCTTCTCCCCAAAATTGGAGACCACCAGTTCCTCAAAGCCCGGCCGTTTGAATGGTTCAACCAGGTTTTTGAGAGGGGCCTTGCCTTTGGCTTCCAAAGCCTCAGTGACCAGATCAACCAGTTCGGCCCGGCGCTGGGTGCCGACGACAATGGAAACCCCCGGGATGGCCTCTATCTTCTCCGGCTGGGTCTGGGTGTAGCAGCCAAAGACCGCCACCACCGCATCAGGGTGTTCCCGAATGATCTTGCGGACCAGTTGGCGGGATTTCTTGTCGGCCACATTGGTCACAGTGCAGGTATTAATGAGGTAGGCATCAGCCTCCTCTTCCGCCGGGACTACCTTAAAGCCCCGAGCCGCGAAGGACTCCAGCACCGCCTCGGTATCATATTGATTTACCTTGCACCCCAAGGTCACTGCCGCGACCTTAGGGCAATCACCGGTTTCTGTTGGCATTTACTCTTCCCTCTGCACCTTAATTTGGTCGTACTCGTACATAATCATGCTAGTCAGAGCTATGCCGGCCGTCTCGGTTCTAAGAATTCTGGGTCCCAGGGAAACCGCCTCTGCCCCTTTGCTCAAAATAAGTTCCCGTTCGGAGTCACTGAAGCTTCCCTCCGGTCCGATGTAGATCACCACCCGCTTAGGCCTCTCAGCGCCGGTGCGCAGGATCTCCTTGAGGGGCTTGGCGGCCCCCTCCCAAGCCAAGATGTGCAGGCCCTCCCAGAACTGAACGTCTCGTGCCAACTCCGTCAGGCCCATGACCTGAGACACCTGGGGAATCTTTAGGCGACCTGACTGTTTAGCAGCTTCTCTGGCTATCTTCTGCCAGCGTTCCACCTTTTTCCTGGCCTTATCCCCTGAATAATGAACCACACTGCGCTCCACCTCCAAAGGGATGACCGCTGAAACCCCCAGTTCAGTCGCCTTCTGCACGATTAGATCCATCTTATCCCCCTTGGGCAGGCCTTGTACCAAGACCACCTCTAGCTCAGGCTCGCTCTCCTTCGGCAGCTCTACAAGAACCTCAGCCTCGGCCTCCCTGGAGTCTGCCACCCTCAAGGACGCCAAGTACAGCCTCGCTTCCGAAACCAGTTCGAACTGATCCCCCGAGCTGAGGCGCAGGACTTTGACCAGGTGCCGGGAGTCTGCACCGTCCAAGGTGACCTTATCACCCGGCTTCAGGCCAACTATACCTGTGAAAACTCGTGGCCAGCTCATTGATGACCCTCTCCCAGCCGGGCCAGAAGGGCCACCCAGTTTTCCTTTTCCTTCCGATCGACTATGCTGTACCCCACTTTCCGCAGGTCCTTTTCGACTTCCTCGGCCTTGTGAGCGATAATGCCGGAGGCGATCAGGTTTCCGCCAGGTTTGGCAAGTCGACTGAAAGCAGGGGCCAGCTCAGAGATGACCTCGGCCAAGATGTTGGCGGTGATCAGGGAAAAGCCCCTTCTGGTAAGCTTTCTGGGATCGACCTGGAGGACCTGGGCTTTGATCCCATTTTGCTCCAGGTTCTGCTTGGCCACTTCCACAGCAACAGGATCCAAATCACAGGCGGTGATGTCCGCACAGCCCAGTTTACCTAGGGCGATGGCCAAGATGCCGCTGCCAGTTCCGGCATCTAAGGCCTTCTCTGCCACCGGGATCTCCTCCAGAAACTCCAATACCAGCTGGGTAGTGGGGTGCAGTCCGGTGCCAAAGGCCTGTCCCGGCGCTAAGTAGATGGGGATCCGCCCTGAATCCGATCTGCCGCCGCCTTTCTGGGGAAAGACGACCCAGCGGTTGCCGATGAAGAGCTCTTTGAAACCGATGGTGTTGGTTTTGAGCCATTTAGCATCAGTGACTCGCTGGGACCGGACACCCAGAACGCCAGGAAGTTCTTTCAGCTGCAGCTTAACCTGTTCTGCCTTAGCCACCGGCCAGTAGGCTATGAGTTGGTGCTTTGACGGCAGGTCTCCCTCCAGCCTGAGCTCTGAAGGGAGCTCCGCCTGCAAGGACGCAAAAGAGCCGGGGTCGATCTCCTCGACTCCCCCGGCACCTAATTCCAGCATCCGACCCAAAATGGCTTCGCTCTGGGCCGGTTCTACATCAACTGTGATCTTTGCCCACTCCATCAGTTGGCCTCCCCGCTCCGACGCTGGGTGAAGGCGTCTTTCATCCTGTCAAAGAAACTCTTATCCCCAGGCCCGGCCGGATCCTCTCCCAGAGTCTCAGCGAACTTACGCAACAGATCTTTCTGCTTATCAGTGAGCTTTTTCGGGGTCACCACTTTGACTTTGACGTGCTCATCGCCTCTGCGGTAACCCCGGATATCCTTGATTCCTTTCTCCCTCAGCCTGAAGACGGTCCCAGTCTGGGTTCCCTCGGGGATTCTGATGGTGGTCTCACCTTCTAAAGTCGGAACCTTGATCTCATCTCCCAGAGCCGCCTGAACAAAACTGATGGGAACCTCCACATAAATGTCGTTGCCCTGTCGGTGGAAGATCTTGTGGGGTTTCACCGTAATGAAAACATACAGGTCACCAGGGGGACCGCCGCCCGTTCCAGCTCCGCCTTCACCGGAAACCCTCAACTTGTGGCCGGTGTCAACCCCGGCCGGAATTTTCACAGTCAGCTTTTTCACCCTGCGTACAATTCCCTTGCCGCCGCACTCCCGGCACGGGGTCTCAACCACCTTACCCTCACCGTGACAAGTGGTACAAGTCCGAACCGAGGTGAAGTGGCCGAAGGGGGTGCGTTGGGTTGTATGGATTTGACCGGATCCGCCGCAGGTAGGGCAGGTCTTGATGGGCGTTCCCGGCTCCGCCTTGTTGCCGTGGCAGCGAGGGCACTTCTCCTCCCGGGGAACCTGGATCTTCTTCTCGGTGCCGAAAGCCGCCTCCTCCAGAGTTACCTCCAGATCGTACCGGAGGTCTGCACCCCGGCGGGGGCCGCGTCTGGCACTGGCACCACCCCGCATGCCCCCGCCGAAGAACATGTCAAAGATGTCCTCGAAGCCTCCGAAATCGCCGAAGTCACTGAAATCGAAACCACCGGCCCCACCGGTGGCCCCGCCAAAAGCGCTGTGTCCGAACTGATCGTATTTGGCCCGGGCCTCCTCATTGCTGAGAACCTGGTAGGCCTCGGTGATCTCTTTGAACTTGGCCTCGGCATCGGGGTCATCTTTGTTTACGTCAGGGTGGTACTTCCGGGCGAGCTTCCGGTAGGCTTTTTTGATCTCCTCTTGGGAAGCCCCCCGGTCCACTCCCAGTATTTCGTAGTAGTCCCGTTTACTCAAGACTTAGCACCGTCCAGTCTTAATCTTCCTTGCCTTTTTGATCTTCATCGACTACATCAGCATCATATACATTGTCATCTGCGGTAGTGCTGCCCTGACCGGCAGTGGACTGCCCAGAGCCGCCGGCGGCGTTGGCACTGGCCTGGTAGACTTGGGAAGTGACCTCGTAGATGGCCTGGGTCAGCTCATCGGTCTTCTTTTTGATGGTTTCGACATTATCACCCTT
>JACDOJ010000076.1 GCA_017656135.1 Bacillota bacterium
GTTTACAAGTCGAACCCAATATGTATATCAAAGGCCGAAGGCGTGTTTTTATACGACCAGGCAGGCCGTAGGTATTTGGATTTCTCAGCTCAGTTTTCAGCCGCTGCAATCGGACATGGTCATCCCAAGATGCTCCAAAACCTGAAAAATGCCCTAGATGAACTGGTTGGCATTAACCCGATGTTTGTTACTGAACCTCGTGCTGTGCTTGCTCAAAGGCTGATAAGCTTATTACCAGATTGCTTTGGTAAGTGCCTTTTTGGGTGTACAGGTTCCGATGCAAACGAGTTTGCCTTGAAGGTTGCTAAAGTTGTCAAAGGAGGGGGTAAGATCTTTTCCTTTTGGCGTGGTTATCACGGTGCAACGGCAGGTGCCGCTGGTGCCAGTGCTAAAGCAGAAACTATACAAACCAATCGATCAATCCAAGAGTTGATACCGCAAGGGTTTATCCACGCTTCCCCTCCATATTGTTACCGCTGCGATTTCAAGACTAACTATCCTACCTGTGATTTGCTCTGTTTGCACTATCTAGAGCGGCAAATACGTTTGGAAGGCCCGTCAAATGTTGCTGCTATTATCCTCGAGCCTATTATTGCCGGAGGAGGGGTAATTACTCCACCACCCGGCTATTTGAAACGATTGAGGGAATTGTGCGACCAGTATGAGATCCTTTTGATTCTTGATGAAGTAGTAACTGGGTTTGGGCGCACGGGATCAATGTTTGCTTTTGAGCAAGAGGATATCGTTCCTGATATTTTAGTCTTGGGCAAAGCTCTCACCGGGGGGTACATTCCTGGTTCAGCTACAATAGTGAAGTCAGAGTTTGCGGAACTAATGGACCAATTACATTTGCACGGTCATACTCATTCTGGCTATCCCCTGATGTGCATAGCAGGTTTAACGACTTTAGATATCATGGTAGAAGAAAGACTGGTTGAACGGTCTCGTCAAATGGGCGAACTGTTAGGCGAGGGGCTATGTGAGCTGAGTAACAGGTACTCGTTTATTGGAGATGTTCGGGGCAGAGGGTTACTTTATGGAATAGACATAATCTCAGATCCTGTTCAAAAAGAACCTAACTACAATCTGACTCAGAAACTGACTGACGCACTTCTTAAAGAGGGATTAGTCGTTGAACCAGAGATAAATAGAGTCCTTGGGAGTTCCATTCTTGTATTACATCCTCCACTGACTGTGACAGAAAGCGACATATTTGCTGCGGTCGATCTTCTCGACAAAGTATTCAGTACTGTTTGACACTCAAAGAAAGTTGTCAGGGTTAATGAGGGAGGTGATATGCGAGGTATTATCTAACAGTTCGCAATATTCAAAAACAACTTTCAGTGGGGAGGATTGTAAATGAGAAGGCCGGTTTTACTTAGTGGTGTACTGTCCTTGTTGTTGCTTTTCAGCTTGTCAACAGTATTGGCGGCAGAGATTCAGGGCCCTGAGGCTGCCAACATTAACTGGCGGCAGTTCGAAGGTGAGACCATTAGGGTTCTCTTTGTTGCACACCCTTGGCAACAAGCCATTGAGCCGCTTATTCCGGAATTTGAAAAGCTAACCGGAATCAATGTGGAAGTTGAAGTGGTCGCTGAAGATTTATTCTGGGATCGCTCCACTTTGGGCTTAAGCTCCGATAACCCACCATTTGATCTCACCTTTTTGTGCTTAGGTCCTCAAGGTTCAGGTGCGTACAACAATGGTTGGATTCAGTCATTCGAACCATATTTGAATGATCCTACACTCACCGATAAAGAATGGTTTAAACTAGATGATTTCTATCCTGGTTACCTGGCTGGCTTCCGGCTTCCTAAGCCTGATAAAGGAGAACTTTATGCTTTGCCAATGGCGGGCGAAGTTTACATGAACTTTTACCGCAAAGACTTGTTTGAGAAGGCCGGAATCAATGTCGCAGAGCTTCATGATATGGATGACTGGCTTGCAGCGGTAGAGGCACTTAATATCGACGAGAACGGTGATGGGCGTATAGATATATACGGTGCAACAATCCGCGGAGCTGACGCGGGTATCATTGATGAACTAAACGCGATGGTTAAAAACTACTGGGGCGATGCGCCTTACGAAACAGACCGATTTGTATATTATAAAAAGGATTGGACGCCTAGGTTTACTGATAAAAGGATTAAAGAGGCCTTCGCCGCTTGGGCCAAGCTGATGAGGAACTCCGCACCTGGTGTCACGGCTTTCAGCTGGTACGAAGCAACTACCCAGTTTGCCCAAGGAAAAGCAGCTACGTACTGGGCAGATGCAAGCCTGTTTGCACCTCTCTTCGAAGATCCGTCAAAATCCAAAATTGCTGGTAAAGTGGGTTATGCTCCTTTGCCACCCTCCAAGAACGGTCACGGGACTGCCTTGTTTAGCTGGGGCCTGGCGATTCCCGCTAAGTCCCAACATAAGAAAGCTGCATATTTGTTTGCCCAGTGGGCCACTTCTCCAAGCATAGATATGGAAGTAGGTAAGCATACTTGGGCCGCGACTCGTCAGTCTACCTGGCAATCTCCAGAGTTTCAAGCTGTATTGCCTGAAGGATTCGGAGAAGCCGTTGCCGATTCACTTTCCATTGCGGTGCCGTCTATCATCTACCTGAGTTCAGGACCAGAGGTTATTATGCGGATGATTGATGCACTTCACCTCCTTTACCAGGGTAATGACTTGGATCAGGTGATGACCAATCTCAACCAAGAAGTAACTAACATTTTGAAACGTGACGGTTTTATCAAGTAGGGATCATGATCGGGCAGGAGGTTTATTCCTCCTGCCCAGGATTCAAGGGGAGGTATTATTATGTTGCACACCAACGTTAAAGAGATCAGGTACGGAGAAGGAGCAGTTGAAGGTGTCGGCGATTCACTGGGCACTTACGTTGCAGTGAGTATGGATGTTCCCTGGAAAATTGTGAGTCCGAAGTTAGGTAAGCAACCTGAAAAAGTGTTCCTTATTACTAATGTTGAAGAGGAAGAAGTCAACAAAGTTCTAGCCGAGACGCCAGATGTGGATGCGATTGTGGGAATTGGTGGAGGCCAGGCTATAGATGTTGCGAAATACGTTGCCTGGAAGAAAAATCTCCCACTTATTAATATCCCAACAATAATATCGACTAACGCTTATGTTACACCGGCTGCCGGCATAAGGAAAAACGGCAAAGTAGAGTATCTGGGAGACGTTTCTCCAGAGTTAGTGGTTGTGGATTACGAGATAATCCGTGGTGCCCCGTACGAGTTGAATATTGCAGGGGCTGCTGACATTTTGTCTATTCATACCGCCCATTTTGACTGGCAAGTGGCAACAAAAGCTGGAGAAAAGGCTATTGGCCGATCATACCCCTATGAAGAAGATCGGGTTAATAGGGCTTTGACAGTTTTGAATAGAGTGAAAGCGGGGGCACAAGAGATTGCCCATATGACTAACGAGGGCATCAAACTGATTGTTGATGCTTTCCTGGAAATTAACGATATCTGCATTCCAGCAGGACACTTCCGTGCCGAGGAAGGATCTGAGCACTTCTTAGCTTATAACGCAGAACGGGTGGCTAGGAAGCAATTTGTTCATGGATTTGCAGTAGCCCTTGGTTTGCACGTCATGAGCAAATTACAAGATAACGACCATGAGGGTATCCTTAAAGTCATGGATGAAATATCCTTGCCTCACTCTCCCGCAGGGATTGGATTAACTAATTCCCAAATGAGAGAGACCTTGCAGACTCTTAAAGATTATGTCGTAAAGCAAAACTTATGGTATTCGATTATTGATGAGGTTGACATAACTGAGGAATTCATTGAGGATATCATGAGTGATTTCTAAATTTTAAAAAGGGCGAGTAGGGAAACACCCTGCTCGCCTGCGTCAATTGGTTATTACCAGAAATGGAGGCACATATCAATGTCCACTCGTCCTCTCATCGCGTATGGCTTTGTCATTCCTGCAATTTTAGCCCTCGGCGTTTTAACCTTGTATCCGGTATTATTTGGGCTTTACACTAGTTTGCACAGTTGGAACTGGTTAGCTGGGCAAGCAGAAAACATGACCTTCAAAGGGTTGGGAAACTACATTGAGCTTTTGAAGGATCCCTATTTTTTAAACTCTATCGGCAGAACTTTGTATTTCACGTTGCTGGCAGTGGGGATTCAATTTATCCTGGGGTTTACAGTAGCCTTATTGCTGAATGAAGAGATTAAGGGAAGTTGGTTCTTCCGCTCTGCAGTTATCTTCCCAATGATGATTTCTGACATAGTAGCGGCGCTAATCTGGAGATCACTCTTAGATCCAACTTTGGGGCCACTTAACTATTATTTGGAGATGTTACATATTCCTGCGCCAAATTGGCTGGCATCTACTTCTGCTGTAATTCCCGGCTTGGCTATGGTGGATACCTGGTGGCAAACAGGGAATATCGCACTCATCTTGTTAGCCGGTTTGCAGAGTCTTCCGAAGGACCGCTTCGAAATGGCTCAGGTGGACGGTGCATCCGGCTGGAAAATGCTTAGATATATCACTATCCCGGGGCTAAAGCCGTTTATCTTAGTTGCATTAATTTTCAGGACTATAGACTGTTTGCGGGTTTTTGCTTTATCATGGGGAATTACCGCTGGTGGTCCTATGCGAGCTTCAGAGGTGAGTCAACTTTACATATACTCGCAAGGTGTGGGGCGACTTTTACGGATGGGTTATTCTGCTGCTCTTGCTATTGCTTTTTCCCTAATTGTTGGAGTCATCGCAGGAGTTTACATTTACTTGTTACAGAAGGGGAGGGTCCAGCATGCTTAGTGCAAGAGCTCAAAAGCATATAAGGTTAATTATTGTATACTTGCTGCTTACCCTAATTTCCTTATTCTTTCTACTTCCAGTTATTTGGACGTTTTTGACTTCTTTAAAAATGCACATAGATGCCGTCTCTATCCCGCCAGTATGGAAGTTCAAACCAATCTGGCAGAATTACATAGATGCTTGGCACACTAAGGATTTTGCCAGGTCCTTCATCAACACCATTGTCGTTGGTCTAGGAACCGTCTTCTTGAATTTGTTAATTGGGATTCCGGCGGCATATTCTCTAGCACGCTATAAAATTAAAGGAGCGGGGATGCTGGAAGTCTGGTTTTTGCTGGTTAGAATGCTGCCAGAAATGTTATTCATCGTTCCTTTATACGTTCTGTACAGGAAGTTCGGATTGTATGATACCAATATTGGTTTGATTTTAGTGTTTCAGATTTTTAACCTGCCCTACAGTATTTGGCTGCTTAGGCAGTTTATTGCTGAAGTTCCCAGGGAAATCGAGGAAGCTGGTCGCATAGATGGGTGTAGTGAATTCCAAGTGTTGTTAAAGTTGACTCTCCCCTTGATTGCTCCAGGGGTGGTGGCCACGTCGATATTAAGCTTTATAGTAGTATGGACTAACCTTTTGTTCCCATTATCTTTGACTTATAGCAATGCAAAACTCGTTTCAATTGGGATTGCCGGTTTCAAAGGTTATGGTTCCTTCAACCTTCCGCTGATGGCTGCGGCATCTATCATTGCGATCCTGCCCCAAATCCTGT
>JACDOJ010000054.1 GCA_017656135.1 Bacillota bacterium
TTATACCTCTTCTCTACTCTACCGTTACACTTTTAGCGAGATTTCTGGGTTTATCTACATCACAGCCTCTGGCCAGAGCGGCGTGATAGGCGAAGAGCTGCAGGGGTACAACCGCCAGTACCGGCCGGAAGAGTTCCTCGGTTTCCGGTATGTAGATGACCCGGTCCGAGGCTTCTTTGATGGATTCATCCCCTCTATTCGCCACGGTGATGATGGTGGCATCCCTGGCTTTGACCTCTTTCATGTTGCTGACCATCTTATCCCGCAGGCGGGTCTGCGTGGCCAGGGCAAAGACCGGAACACCTTCGACGATCAGGGCCAAGGTGCCGTGTTTCAGTTCTCCGGCGGCATAGGCCTCAGCATGGATGTAGCTGATCTCTTTAAGCTTCAGAGAGCCCTCCATGGCCACAGCGTAATCCAAACCCCGGCCGATGAAGAAGATGTCCTCCTTCTCCTTGAACTCCTGGGCCAGCTCGGCTATGGTCTGCTCGCTGTCCAAAACGGCCTGAATCCCTTGGGGCAGCTCCTGAAGAGAGTCCAGGTACGCCTTTAACTGCCCCTGATCAATGGTGCCCCGCTCTTGGGCAAGATACAGGGCCAACAGGTAGAGGGAAACCAACTGGGTCAAGTAGGCCTTGGTGGAAGCCACGGCGATCTCCGGACCCGCCCAGGTGTAGATGACATCGTGGGTTTCCCGGGAAACCGAGCTCCCAACGACGTTGGTTATGGCCAGAATCCGGCTGCCCCGCCGCTTGGCCTCCCTGAGGCTGGCCAGGGTATCAGCAGTTTCACCGCTCTGGCTGATGACCACGGTCAGGCAGTCCTCATCAATCATCAAATCCCGGTACCGAAACTCAGATGAGAGGTCGACCTCCACCGGAATCCGGGCCAGCTTCTCGATGACGTACTTGCCCACAAGGCCGGCGTGGTAGGCGGTGCCGGCGGCGGTGATGTAGATTTTCTTGATCTTTTTGGCCGTCTCTGAATCGAGGTCAACATCATCCAGAACGACCCTTCCCTCCGCTACCCTGCCTTTCAAGGTATCTCGAACGGCTTTGGGCTGTTCATAGATCTCCTTAATCATAAAGTGGTCATAGCCGCCTTTTTCAGCCATGACCGGATCCCAGGCCACCTCAAAAACATCCTTGTCTACTGGGCTGCCTGTGGCATCGATGATCTCTACCTTATCGGCTGTGAGCCTTGCTACCTCACCGTCATCAAGGATATAGACCTTGCGGGTGTGTTCCAGGACGGCGGGAATATCTGAAGCCAGAAAATTTTCTCCTTCCCCCAGCCCAACAATCAACGGGGAATCCTGTCTGGCAGCTACCAGGACCTCCGGCTCATCCAAGTGGATGACACCTAAGGCGTAGGAGCCCTCCAGCCGTTTGATGGTCTTGCGGACGGCAGCCACCAAATCCCCTTCATAGAAACTCTCGATGAGATGAGCTACTGTTTCTGTATCGGTCTCTGATTTGAAGGTGTGACCGTCTTCAACCAGCCATTCCCGGAGTTCTTTGTAGTTTTCGATGATCCCGTTGTGAACCACAGCGATCCTTCCACTGCAGTCGGTATGGGGATGGGCATTCTCATCCGAGGGACGGCCGTGAGTCGCCCACCGGGTGTGCCCAATTCCTAAGGTGCCGCGGGGTGCGGCTGTATGCTCCAGGATATCACGTAAGTCCTGCAGCCTGCCGACGGTCTTGATGACTCTCAATTTATCGTCTTCTCTAACGGCCAGGCCTGCAGAATCATAACCTCTGTATTCCAATTTCTCAAGGCCCCTCAGCAAAAGAGGAGCGGCCGGTTGAGGACCTATGTATCCGACTATTCCGCACATAGTAAGTCCTCCATCTTAGATAGTCTCTGTCTCTTAGTCCCGCGCGGACCCCATTTTGGTCCCACGTCACCGTGGGGTTTGTAGGAGCCCTAACGACTGCGGTCTGCCGAGGGTCACCCGCCGATGCTCCGAGATCCCCTACCTCGTCAACTCGCTCCCAGAAGCGAGTCCCGGCGCTATTTCAAATTCTTGATCCCTTCAACCACCTCCTTAACTGCTGCTTTAACCTTCTCCTCAAAAGGGCCTTCCCCCATCACCCGGATAAGGGGTTCGGTTCCTGAGGGGCGGACGAAAATCCGGCCCTGAGGCCCAAGTATTTCTTGTGCTCTGGAGATCAGTTCTTTAAGCTCGCTGCTGGCTGCCACCTCCTCCTTATCCTCTACCCTCACTGACTCCAGAATCTGAGGAAAAGTGCGCATAACCTTGACGGCCTGGGAGAGAGTCTGCTCCCGGCGTTTCAGGGTTGAGGCCAGTTGCACTGCGGTAAGGATGCCATCACCGGTGGTATTGTAGTCAAGCATGATGATGTGCCCGGACTGCTCCCCGCCCAGGACCAGACCGTGTTCCAGCATGGCGGCTAAAACGTACCTGTCACCGGCCTGAGTGGTGATGACTCTACCTCCTGCACTCTCCAGAACTTCGTTTAAGCCTAAGTTGCTGTAGACGGTGGCGGCGATGGCCTTCTCCGGCAATTTGCCTCGCTCCAAGAGGTCCAAGGCCAGGATGGCCATAATATGGTCGCCATCTACCAGGTTGCCTTTCTCATCGACGGCCACCACTCGGTCGGCATCACCGTCAAAGGCGAAACCCAGGTGGGCGTTGTTTTTGACCACCATCTCCTGGAGGTATTCAGGATTGGTGGAGCCGCAGTCCACATTGATTCTTCTTCCATCGGCGATGGAGTTGAATTCGATAACCTCCGCACCGAGGGCGCGAAAAGCTCTGGGGGCCACCTTGTAGGCGGCGCCGAAACCGCAGTCCAAGACGATCTTCTGGCCCATCAGATACTGGTCAGAAGACTGAACTATGAACTGGGTGTATTGCTCGGCGGGGTTTACACACGGTATGGCAGTTCCCACCCCTTCACCAGTGGGCCTGGGCATTCGGTCCAACTCGGCGTAAAAGAAGGCTTCGATCTCCTCCTCGAGGTCATCAGGGAGTTTGAAACCCCCGCAATCGAAAAACTTGATTCCATTGTCGGGAACAGGATTGTGGGAAGCGGAGATCATAATCCCGGCGTCAGCATGGGTTTCTCGAGTCAGATAAGCCACCCCAGGGGTGGGAATAATGCCGAGCCGGACCGCATCAGCTCCGACCGAGGTGATGCCGGCAATCACTGCAGCCTCCAGCATGGGACCGGAAAGCCGGGTGTCCATGCCCACGACGACCCGGGGCTTGGTCTGCTGCCCCTTGGCCGACTCCAACTGTTCTTTGAGGAGGCCATAAGTGCCTGCCCTGGCTACCCGGAAGGCTACTTCAGGAGTGAGATCCTGATTTGCTACTCCGCGAACTCCGTCAGTTCCAAATAGTTTTCCCATTAGACACCTCTCCCAACTGTAGCTATCCTTTGTTAAGGTATGTGCTAAAGTCCCAACAAGTTCTGTGCCGGCTTAATTAGTATTAGCCAGAACAAGCTTCCTATGACTTCAGCGGCTTGAAGAGGCTGGGTAGGCCCTGGTCCTTAGGACGCAGCAAAGACCTCAGCCTCTGGTTCAGGGCCTCAGGAGTCAGGTCCCTCACCATCTGCCCCCCTTCCACCAAGGAGATCGTTCCGGTTTCCTCAGAAACCACTACCACCACACAATCGCTGACCTCACTGATGCCCAAGGCGGCCCGGTGCCTAGTCCCTAATTTACCGGAGATGTTCGGGTTATCCGAGAGGGGAAGTACCACCCCGGCGCTCACCAGCCGGCCGTCCCGGATCACCACCGCCCCGTCGTGCAATAGGTTGTTGGGCTGAAAGATGGTAGTAATCAGCTCCATGGAAACCTGGGCGTCCAAGGTGACCCCGGTATTCAAGAACTCCTGCAGCCCGGTCTGCCGCTCGATGACGATAAGTCCACCGTAGCCCTGTTCCACCATGTACTCCACTGACCTGACCACAGCCGTAATTAACTCCAAAACCTGCCCCTTGTCCATAAAAAAGCTGGGGCTAAAAAACTGCCCCTGGCCCAGCTGCTCCAAAGCCCGGCGCAGCTCAGGATAGAAAACGATGGGCAGGGCCACGATGACAGCGGTCAGGGCCTTTTCCAGAATCCAGTTGACCAGAACCAAACCTAAGAGGTCGCTCAACCCGGTGGCCAGCGCCAGAACGGCCAGACCTTTTAGAAGAGTGACGGCACGGGTTCTAGCAATCAGGCGCAAAACCCAAAACAGCGCGGCACCGACAATGAGGATGTCGATGACATTGATGAAGCTGAAGTTGGCAAAGGAAATCTCAAATGGCATTTTATCTCCTAAAGCTGTTCATCAGTCTTCCGATACCCTCGATCTCCACAGTCACCCTGTCTCCATCCTCCACCGGACCGACTCCCGGCGGCGTCCCGGTGATGACTACATCCCCCGGCAGGAGGGTCATCACCTCTGTGATGTAGGCAAGGATCTCAGGGATAGAAAAAATGAACTCACTGGTGCGAGAGTGCTGGACCCGCCGGTCGTTGAGATAACAGTTTATCTCTAGGTCAGTGGGGTCGACTTCACTCTCGATCCAGGGTCCTAAAGGGGCAAAGGTATCAAAACCCTTAGCTCGGCTCCACTGACCGTCCCTGGCCTGAAGATCCCGGGCCGTGACATCGTTAAAGCAGGTGTAACCCCAAATATATTTATCCGCGTTCTCAGGAGAAACCTTCCTAGCTTGTCTACTAATTACAAAGGCTAACTCAGCCTCGTACTGAACATCCTGAGACTGAGGCGGCATGACAACCACATCTCCCGGTCCCACCACTGCTGTCGGTGGTTTCAAAAAAAGCAGCGGCTCCTCAGGGATAGGCAGGTCCATCTCCTGGGCGTGGTCCCGGTAGTTCAGTCCGACACAGACGATCTTACTGGGCATAACCGGGGCCAGGAGCTTCACCTCCTCCAGAGGCAGTACCATCTTGGTCGGGGCAAACTCACCGGGAGTCTCCCCTGATACCTCAGTGACCACTCGCTCGCCGCCCCTCTCTTCCAACAGGCCGTAGCTTACCTTCTCACCTATTTGAAAGCGTACAGTTCGCATCAAATTACCTCCGGAAACAAAAATACCTGTCTCTAGTGTGTGCAGGGCCGACCGTGTAGAGACAAAGGGTATGGAATTTAGTTTAACATATTTTACTGAGAGAGGGAAATAAAAAAGGCGGGAACAAGTCCCGCCTTTTGAAGTAGCTATTTGGTCTCGATTAGAAAGAGACTTTTACGTAACCGCC
>JACDOJ010000055.1 GCA_017656135.1 Bacillota bacterium
TCCACCTACCATGACTTCCGCCGAAAGCAGTCCAGACAATCTGGGCACTGGGCTAAAAGTCAGTTGACGGTAGGAGTCGGCCGGGGTACACGGCCCCCTTGTTGAACATGACCACTCTTGTTTTTGATGATAATTAGTATATGCCCTTAGGTTTCAAGGGTTCGTGGCAGCGGAGGAATCGCTATGTGTAGTCAGAAGGAAGTTACTGCGGCCATTATCGAAAAAAACGGGAAAATTCTGATAGCCCAGAGAGCCACCGGAGGTTCGGAGGTGGGGGGCTGGGAGTTTCCGGGAGGCAAGATCGAGCCTGGTGAAACTCCGGAGGAATGCCTGGCTCGGGAACTCTGGGAAGAGTTCGGCATCAAGGTTCAGGTAGGAGAGTTTTTCACTGATACCATCTATAACTACGGTGGTGGCTCGATACATCTACTGGCTTATTGGGTCCACTGGAATGGTAAGGAAGAGCTTGAGCTCCGGGTTCATGAGACTGTCCAGTGGGTGGAACCGGGGGAACTACTGAGGTACAGGCTGCTTCCTGCCGATGTGCCCATAGCGCAGGAAATATTGAAAAGGACAGGAGTGGGAAGGACGAAGCCAGAAAGTTAGGTTGCGACGAGCTTCAAGTTGGAACCGAAACCGCCAATAGGGCAGCCAAGGCGTTTTACCGCCAGTTAGGTTTTGATCAGGAACATGTGTTGCTGGAGATGGACCTTTAAAGCTGAAGTGGTTAAGGGGTGTTGCTTTAATGCGTTCTAGCCGAGATTTAGCAGAAATCCTGAAAAGAATCGATGGCCGGGGCTACAAAGCCTACAAAGATATCCAGGGAGCTTATGATTTCGGTTGGTTCACCTTGTACATCGATCACGTACAAGGAGACCCCTTCGCCTCTCCTTCCCGGCTCAGGGCCAGAGTACCGCAATCCAAGGCCCAAATCCCTGAAGCCTGGAGAAAAAACAGTTCTCGCCTAGTTGCTTTGGAGGACTACCTGACCCGCCAGTTTGCCCGGGTAGCAGGAGCGGTTGCCAGAGGGGTCAAGGGGACTGGCAAGAGCGGCTTGATAGCCATAGACAAGCCCGGTCAGCAGGTTCTGCCTCGAACTTCCATGGTGGTCACACCTGAGTACGTTGAGAGTAGGTTTGTGGTTGGGCTGCCGGCCAGTGGTCGGAGGGTCTTAGGCCACCAGGCTGAAACCATCCTCTGCCATCAAGTTCCGGAGATCGTTCGAAAGAGCCTGTTAGCCAAAAACCTGGACTCCCAAGCGGTACAGGAACACGTTGAGGTTGTCGAAGATGCCGACTACATTCGTGAGCACTTGGCAGAGCAGGGGCTGGTCGCCTTTGTAGCCAACGGGTCGATCCTGCCCCGAGCCAGTGGGATCAGCGACAAACCGATGAATGCGAAAGAGGCTGTGCCCTTCCAGAGTCCAAAGACACTTGAGGTCACCTTCATCACTCCCAATCATGGTGAGATTACCGGTATGGGAATTAAAGTCGGCATCACCCTGATAGTCGGTGGAGGCTACCACGGCAAATCCACGCTGCTTCGAGCATTGGAGAAGGGAGTTTACAACCACATTCCCGGTGACGGCCGGGAGTTCGTAATAACAAACCCGAATGCAGTGAAGATCCGGGCGGAGGATGGCAGGGGCGTGGAGAAGGTTAAAATCAGCCCCTTCATTGTTAACTTGCCCCGAGGCGTGGACACCGACAGGTTCTCCACCAGCGAGGCCAGTGGTTCTACCTCTCAGGCCGCAAACATCATTGAGGCTCTGGAAGGTGGGGCAGAGGTGCTGTTGATTGACGAGGATACCTCGGCAACAAACTTCATGATCCGGGATGTCAGGATGCAGCAGTTGGTCAGCAAGGACAAAGAGCCTATTACTCCCTTCATTGATAAGGTCAGACAGATCTACACTGAATTAGGGGTTTCCACTGTGATTGTTCTCGGCGGTTCCGGAGACTATTTTGATGTGGCGGACACGGTGGTGATGATGGATGAGTACTGCCCCCGGGATGTAACCGCCGCAGCCAAGCAGGTGGCGGAGGCGTATCGCACTGAACGCATTCCTGAAGGAGGCGCGGGTTTCGGGACTATTTCCCGACGTTGTCCTCTACCGGAGTCCATTGATCCTACCAAAGGCCGGGGCAAGATAAAAATCGCAGCCCGAGGAGTGGAAAGTATCCAGTTCGGCCGGGAAGAGATCAATCTGCGTTACTTGGAACAACTGGTTGATCCCAGCCAGAGTAGGGCCATTGGAGACATTATCTTTTACGCCAAGCGCTACCTGGACGGAAGCCGCAGCATTCGTGAGGGGATTGAGCTGGTGATGCAGGACATTGAGCGGGAAGGACTGGACGTCATCAGTCCGTATAAAGGCCAGCATCCAGGGGACTATGCCCTGCCCCGGCGGCATGAGGTGATAGCAGCCTTAAACCGGCTCCGTACGCTAAAAGTCCAGGTAAAACCGGAATAATTGTTAGGCTCGCAAGCAAAAAACAACCCCCTCCAAAATTCCGTCTAAGAAAAAAGGAGGGGGTTGGAAAACTTCCCCTCAGCCTCCGCAATAGTTTTTCCTAGAAACAAAAGAATAAACCCCCCACTGAGTGAGGGGTTTCAAAACTCTACTGTACTCTTGGTTTTATCTTGGTTTTAGTACGGGCCCCAGTAACCATACAAGGTGATTGCTTTGCCTTCGTTTGCGGGACGCTCTACTCGTCTACTTCCGTACTCGCGTCGGAAATCGGAGAGGTCAGCAGCATCGCAGCTCAGTGAACCAAGGTAGAGACTGGCGACTAACACACCGACCACAGCAATCGTGCCTAACATGAGCATCCCTCCTCGAAGTCTATTTGGTTTTCCAAGACATTATATTCTTCTCACTACGAATGCTACCACCTTTTAGTGCGAATTACAACTGTTACCGGTACGAATTATTGGCTAAATATGTAAGTTAGCCCGCGCTTTCCCTAAAATTTCCACTATCTCTCGCCTTTCCTCAGCATTTAAGTAGACGAAATGGGGCGGGTTCACTCGAACCCGCCCTGCTAGTCTTACCACTTGCAGTTGAAGCAGACCGCATCATCGGATGCTTCCGCTGAAGGTCGGGATACCTGGCTTCCTCCGGCTTCTTCGTAGGCGTCCCGCAAGCACAGAAGCATTGGACACAGTGAAAAGATAGATAATCATTCCAGTCTCGGGGTATCTTTCCTGCTAATCACTTCATCCAGGAACTGACCGTCTTTGTAGAACAGTTCCCCGTCGGCGTAGATGCGGCCGCCTGTCTTCATGTCACACAACATGTCCCAGTGTATACCGGATTCGTTTTGACCGCCGGTGCCTGGAATGGAGCGCCCCAGGGCTGCGTGGACAGTGCCGCCCATCTTCTCATCAAAGAGCATGTGCTTGGTGAAGGTCTGGATCTGGTAGTTAGTGCCGATGGCGATTTCGCCGAGGCGCCTGGCTCCCGGATCGGTTTCCAGGAGTGAATGAAGCAGCTTCTCGTTTTTGGTTGCCGATGCTTCGACTACAACTCCATCTCTGAACTCAAGACGGATATCCTCGATCTCTTGACCGGAGAAAATGCCAGGGTAGCTGAACCGGATCTTTCCGTTGACGCTGTTTTCGATGGGGCCGGTGAAGACCTCGCCGTCAGGGAAATTGATCTTGCCGTCGCAGTTGATCCACTTGCGTCCGGCGATTCCCAAGGTCAGGTCGGTATCTTTGGAGACAATTCGCAGCTCTTTTTTGGTGTTTAAGTAGTCAACAATCTTCTGCTGCTGCTCAGAGATCTTTCTCCACTCTGCTATGGGGTTTTCTTTGTGCAGCAACCCGGCTTGGAAGACGAAGTCCTCGTAGTCTGCCAGGGACATGTTGGCATCTTGAGCCTGGCCTTGAGTTGGGAACATGGTGCCGCACCAGCGGAATTCTCCATTCTCTTCCCGCTTGGCCCTGATTTGGGTGAGCTCAGCGGTGGCTCTATAGCGAGCTGCCATCCGCTCAGGATCGATTCCTGAGAGAGCCCGGGTGTTCTCCTCACCCCAAAGGCCGATGAAGGCATCGTATTTCTCTGCCTTCAACCTATTCAAAGGGGAGATGAAGTTAAGTTGCTCATCAGAGGCTTCTTTCAGGAAAATCTCTTGGACCTCCTCAATAGTAGGAATCACCTCTGGGTGAGCTCCTACTTTTAAAGCCTCCCGGAACAGCTCGGTGAGTAAGGGGGCTGCTACCGTGTTCCCGGCGATGAGCACATATTCACCTTTTTTCAGTTCCAAAGAGTAGTTGACCAGCAGGTGAGCGAGTTTGCTCAGTCTAATATCTTTCATTAATCTGACTCCTTTGCCCGAAAATGGTAGTACAAACAATCTATACTCTTCTCTAGAGGTCAATCCTTTCCTTCGGGGAAGAAAAAGAACAGCTAGATAGTATACCGGTATACCATTTATAGTCCGGGGATTTTCAGAATGGAGGTATCACGTTGTGCGGACAAGTATAACAGCACTTCTGGTATTACTGATCTTTTCCCTTGTGGCAGGGGCTGCGGCAGAGCCGATCACTCTAATCGCTGACACCGGAGAAGACGATCAAGGTGTGGTGAAGGAGTACCGATTGGTTTTGGGCTGCCCGGCGGAAGTGAGCTACAAGGCCGTCATCACCATGGGAAAAACCTGGCATGTCGATGAAGAGCCGGCTTTTCTAATCGGTACCGAGCCCGGAAAAGGGGACATTTTGCGATTCACCAATACTGCCGGCTACAAGGAGAAAAGGGGCAAGCTCCTTTTGGAGCCGGGAACCTACTACATTCAGGCCAGAGCTGGTCACGGGTTTCGGGATGCCGCCGGGGATATTCGTAGGTTCGATGTGTACGGCACTGTCAAGGCCTGGATCACTGTAACAAAATAAGTTAGTGTAAAGACCACCAAGGTTGCGGCCAGCAAGATAACTGGGGTCACCACTGTATCCACGGCGGCAGTGCTGAGGGCCAGGGGGAAATCACCTTTGGCAATTCCAGGCCAGACTAAAATTACTTTTATGGAAGGATTTTCCATATAAATAGCCAAACTCTATTTGAGGTGATACAAGATGAGTTTTCTTAAGCTGGCGGCGGAGCA
>JACDOJ010000075.1 GCA_017656135.1 Bacillota bacterium
TTTTTTAATGTGTTTCCAGTGCTCCAGAGATTTCTTTTATGTACCTGTAATCTAAGTCTATAAATTGTCTTCCTACATCGGCAAGGGCCTTATAAAACTTACTTTTCGTCTTAGCCTGAATAGATAAACACAACGAAGGTGCCCAGGCGCTTAGATGTTGTTCTAGAAAACTGAGTTGGGTTGCCAGATTTTCCATGGTGTCTTTATATTCTTTCGCTTCAGTGGCTAAATATGAAAGGTAATGCATGAATTCCAATTCAATTCCTAAGTGGTCTGGAAATTCCAGCATTACTACTTGCAAGCCGGCGTTCCGATAAAAACAATTAACCTCTAAGGTGCTGTCTCCCAGAGCTTTATGTTCCCGATATGCTGCCTCAGTTATATAACAGCAGGGTTTGTAATCAAAGAGTCGCACATATTCTGCCTGCAACTCTTCTAATTCTGTTAATTTTAGGTTCTCGCTTTCTCTACGAAGTGTTTCTAAAGTATCTTTTAGATTAAAAGGTAAGCTAAGACTAATGGAAGAAATTAGGTTACCTACGCCGTCAGCGAAATATGAGATCGTTTCGTCCTGGGGGTATAGAAAGCCCTTCGATAATATTTTGTATAGCTGACTTCTAGCGCTGTTGATTATAACTAAGAAGTTTTCCTGAGGGCTGTCTTGAAGTGTTTCTTGGTTAATACTCACAGCTATTCCTCCCTCATGATTTTGGTTTCTGGAGGGCTTTTTGAGCCCTCCAGACATCTAAATCTCCGGCTATTAATCTATATAGTATACTTGAGGGTCTGTTCCTGCACTGGGTTTTAGAACCTTTGTTTTACCTGTTGCTAATAGCTTGGAGACTTCCGAATTCGGGTCATCCAAATCACCGAAGTAGATACATTGTGCTGGGCATAATTCGGCACAGGCAGGTTTTGTACCTCTGTCAAAGCAATAGTCGCAATGATCTGCCTTGCCTTTCTCTTCATTAATGAACCGAGCTTGGTAAGGACAAGCTTCTACACACCGACCACACTGGATACACTTATCACCATCGGTGAGCACCCGCCCGTCATCAGCCTTGTAAATGGCCCCGACAGGACAAGCCTTTAAACAGGCTGGATTATTACAGTGATTACAGTGAGTAGGATAGAATGTCCGCTTTACGTTTGGGAACGTGCCAATCTCTTCCTCTAGGAATGAAAGACGATGATACTCCGTGCCATATTTCTTACCGATAGGGAGACTGTTTTTGACTTTGCATGCGACATAGCATGTTCTGCATCGAACACATTCTTTTGTATTAATTACCATTACATATCTAGCCATTTTATTATTCCCCCTCTCTTATATCTCGCTGGTTCCGTATAGTTTTAGGATATCGTTAAAGTCACCTGTTTTAATATAGTGCTCCTTGATACTTACTTCTTCTGGGGTGGCTTTTCGTACCTTTACTATAGCGTAATTTTTACCAATACCACCAGCGTATGGACTTATAGAGTCAGGCAAAAAATGACCGTGGGGTAGGCCAATTCTTGCTTTTTCAATCATTGATTTTGACCGATGCCCAGCACCAAAGTGAGTGAAGCATGTTGAGGGATGAATTGTTTCCGTCACTCTAGCTGGCACCACGTCTTTAGTTCCCTTAGGGACTTCTTTGTAAACACAAGGATCTGATTGTTTGGTAGGTCCTACAAATTCGACAGTTACCCAATCCCCATCTCTAATACCTAGTTCAGCTGCTTTAGCGGCATTGATATAGATGGGTTCAAAGGGCATGCATCCTTCAATAGAATCCTCCATAAGTATCCGATTATTTTGAGTTGCGTTTCGCTGGTGCCAAGCAGGCTTACCATTAGATAGGTAAAATTCATTGTTGGCAGTGGGTGCAGCGATTGGGATATAGAGAGGGATAGGGAAAACATGGTCCATTTGATACCATTCTGATTTTGGATTGAAGTAGCACTCTTCAGCTAATTCGTTAGCATAAAGTTCAAATCGGCCAGAACGGGTCATGATCGGCTTTCTTAAGATATCGTAATTCAACTTTCTTTTCAAAACCAAAGGACCTTTTTCAGAAAGCTGTTTTGAGACTGGAGGCAGACCACTAGAGTGTAAGCGGCGGTTATTCCATTCATGCTCCCAGTCTTTATTTTCAGCGAAGCTAAAGTATTTCTTATACCGATCGGGATCTACTTTCTTAGCCACTTCGTTTAGGAACCAGGTAACAGGTTGTGATTCTCCTAGAGGTTCTAGAACTTTAGATCGGGCAAACACGATACTCATTTCACTATCCAGAGCGGGGAGAGTACCAGCGTAGAGCATGGCTCTTTCTACATATGAGCATTCAGGGATTACGTAGTCAGCCCAGTCCATAGAATCTTTAGGTACTTGGTCACCTACGATTAAGAGGTCTAGCTTTTTGAAGGCATTAGTTACTCTCCGAATATTAGTGAGGTAATAAGCAGGGTTTTCTGCTGTGGAAATCACCGTGCGGATCCTGCCGCTTTCTATGGCATCAATCTGGTACCAAGGTAGGCTTTGTACTCCGGCGTGAAAACGACGGGGATTGCGATAGGCTGGATCTTCATCGATACCAGCGGCTGGTCGTTTAGTACCCCAAGGCCCCTTAACCCATTCAGAACCCTCTGGATATTCAGGTACATCAACACCAGGTTCTGGCCAACCGCCTCCTAAAGTATGGATTGCAATATCGTTTTTAAAGTAGTACCAGCCACCTGGAACACCAAATGATCCCAATAGCATGTTAAGGGCAGAGGAACATCTGATAAGTTGGAACCAGTTACTGTAACGCCCTGCGGTAAACCCTGGGGTATGTATTGCTGCTGGAGCAGCTTCAGCCATCTCTAAGGCAATTTCTTCGATTTTCTCTGGACCAAAAGGTATTTCAGTTATCTCCACAGTTTTTTCTGGTGTGTATTTGGCTGCTTCCTCGGCGAAGACCTGAAAAGCTGTCTTACATACTACACCGTCAACAGTGTATGTCTTTCCTAACCCTAATGTAATACCCTGAGCGTAACCGGCTCGTGGCATAGGGACAGCCGATTGAGTGCTATTATCCCAAACTAAGTAGTTCCCTTTTTCATCTTTTACAGCTTCTAAAGTAGCGGCATTAATGAGCTGAGGGGCGTTGGTGTACTTCAAGAGAAATTCACTATTGTAAAGGCCTTCTTTAATCAGGACATTGCAAATTCCTAGGCAGAGAGCCCCGTCAGTACCAGGCTTAATAGGAAGCCAACCTTCATTGGACGCTGCAGAATCTGCCAATCGAGGATCAACATTGATCATTTTCATGCCATTGCGCCGGGCGTGGACGATTAAGGGTGCCATAAATGGGGTGGCATTACCTCCAGCACCGAAAGTGGTATTACCGCTACCGCAGGCAGGCAAATTCATAGCTGTTACTAAGGCATATTTTGTGCGAGCCCAGTCTATAACCTGAATAACCCAGGTTTCAGCATGATTTTTACCATAGGTAACTTTGCCTTCGACAACGTGCTCACCAAAGCAGCTTTGCCCATGGACATAGGAAATCTCAGTTCCCATAATCCGAGTCCAATATCCTAGATATTGAGGATTATCAGTTTGGGCTGGGCAAGACCACCAGATAGAAAAGCGTTCAGGGTGGCCCTCATCCTGATATTTTTTTAGATACCTGGCAGTATCGTTAATTACTTCATCCCATGAGCAGCGAATGAATTTACCTTCCCCTCTTTTCCCAACACGTTTCAAAGGATGATAAATCCGGTCGGGGGCATAGACACGGCCCTGAATACCAGATAACGCTTTGGCACAAACACGTCCTTCCTGAAGGGGAATATCCTCGCCAGCTACATCAACAATTTTACCGTCCACGACTTTGAATTTTGCTGGACAAGTAGTGCACATTGAACAAGCACTGTGTACCCATTTTCCTTCAATTTCTGTTCCGCCTGTTGGATCCTTTGCAAAAGCCTCCAGACTCAGAGATGGACTGAGTAGTAGACCTGCAGTTACAACTCCAGCGGACTTTAGAAAATCTCGACGTGATATTTTGCTCATAGTTACCCTCCTTCATAGTGCTTTTGTCTCTATTCACTTACAATGCCAGGACTCTTTATGTCATACGCACACCTCCTTCCGAACAACAAAAAAAGCCAACACACAAGAATGCGCTGGCTTTTAGGTCTAACTAATAGAGACAGCTATGCTTTCATCAAGCTAGCTAGGCCTCGATTGTTCACCTAACACCCAGATTAGTGAGGTTTCATCTATTTGATTTCTTTAAGAGTAAAAACTATAATTCGTACGTCGTTCTCAATGTCAATATCCCCATCAATATTTTCTACTTGGAGGTTATATTTTTTAAATAATTGTTCCCAATTATCACTTAAGCACCTAATTAGTTCTTTGCGAATCGATTCCACCAATCTTTCATTTCCAGACTTGTAGGCAATCTGGCGCTCTAAAGGGGTTAGAGTTTGGAAAAACGTTAGTGTCAACGTGTTCTTAAACATGGACACAGAAATATTTCCAGGACCTTTGCCGATGCAATTCTTAATCAATTTGGCTGCATCTTCAGCAATCTCTCTCTTAGTAGTGGCACTAAGCAACATAATCTCGCCTACTTGCAAAGGAATGGGACATTGGCAATCGTGTTTTTTAGTACTATTTCGAGGATGGCTTAGCTAATCCTGCTATAATAGTAAAAAATTCGTAAAAAATATAAGTATTAATATTAAAATAAGTATTAATATTCTAAACTAAGTTAACTTTGACTCCAGTTGA
>JACDOJ010000056.1 GCA_017656135.1 Bacillota bacterium
CAGCGCAGCCGTGGAGACGGGCAACGTCCGCCGCCCTCTCCGCGGCACCCCCCTACCAAGAAGTTTCCAATTCTAAGAAGGATATCCACTGGCCTGTCCGGTAATAAATTAGTATATGCGAATAAGGCCTGCCCACTTCTGCCTGTCTTTCCGCCTGTAGATAAGGGATTCCAAAGAAGCAATTGATTGCTCTTTTGGCACCAGTACACACGAATGGACCTGGTTTTACTCGTTTATTGCCAAAAACTAGAAAGAAAGGAGCCAGTGGTGTGACAATATTCGACTACGTTTTGGCTCGTTGGGAATCGTGGCTGACCCTCTTGGGTGAGCACATGTGGATAGTCCTGGTGGCCATGGTGGTTTCCACTGTGATAGGGGTCCTGTTGGGGATTTTGATCAGCTTTAACCAGAAGGTCGCTAGTATAGTGCTTTATGCCGCCGGAGTCATTATGACGGTACCCAGCATTGCCCTGTTTGCCTTCATGATTCCCCTCTTGGGATTGGGGTTTGTGCCGGCAGTTGTCGGGTTAATACTCTACACGCAGCTACCCATCTTGCGTAACACCTATATCGGGTTGAACTCTGTTGACCCGGCCATCTTGGAAGCCGCTAAAGGCTTGGGCATGACACCGAGGCGCATCCTCTTCAGGGTCAAGCTTCCTCTGGCGTTTCCGGTAATAATGGCCGGAATCCGTACATCTGTGGTGATGGGCATCGGCATCGCTTCTATAGCGGCCTATATTGGTTCAGGTGGCCTCGGCGAACTGATTTTCCGGGGGATTTCCCGAACTGACATGAAGATGGTGTTGAGTGGCGCCATCTTGATCTCAATTTTTTCTCTAATTGCCGATTACAGCATGAGTCTCATTGAACGGCGTGTTTCCAAAGGAACTTAAAAAGGAGCTGATTCGATAGATGATTGAACTGCAGTCCGTAACCAAAAAGTATCCCGGTAGCGACATACCTGCTGTAAACAACCTATCCTTCGAGATTCCCGAAGGAGAAATCTGCATCTTGGTGGGCCCCTCGGGGTGCGGCAAGACCACCACTATGAAGATGATCAACAGACTCATTGTTCCCACCAGCGGCAAGATTAAAGTAAACGGTACCGATATATCAACAGTAAACCCCATTGAACTGCGCCGCAACATCGGTTACGTGATTCAGGAGATTGGCCTTTTCCCACATATGACCATCAGAGAAAACATCGCCATCGTCCCTACTGAATTAAAATGGCCCAAGAAGAAGATCAACCAAAGAGTAGAAGAGCTGCTGGATTTGGTTGGCTTGGATCCCGCCATCTACGCAGACCGCTATCCTCGTGATCTTTCCGGTGGACAGCGCCAACGGGTCGGCGTGGCTAGGGCGATGGCTGCCGACCCACCGGTGATGCTGATGGATGAGCCTTTCGGAGCTTTGGACCCGATTAACCGGAGCCGGATCCAGAATGAGTTTCTCCGGATCCAGGAGAAGGTCCGCAAGACCATTGTCTTCGTCACTCATGACATCGATGAGGCCATCAAGATGGGTGACCGGATTGCGGTAATGCGTCAGGGTTCCCTGGTACAGTACGCATCGCCTGGGGAGATACTCAGTGACCCAGCTGACGAGTTTGTGGAAAACCTGGTAGGCAAGAACCGGACCATCAAACGCCTCAACTTGTTGAAAGTGGAGGAAGCGATGGAGGATATTCTCATCTTAGATTCCACCATCTCTCTGGCTGATGCCGCCAGTGCCATGGACAAGGCCGGTGCTGATATTGCTGCCGTCAAAGACAGCCAGGGCCGCTTCCAAGGCGTGGTTCCTAAAAAAAGAATCCGGCGGGCCCTGGCCCGGTCCTGGCAAACTACCCTCTCTGAACTGGCGGATGAACCAGATGTGGTAGTGGATCTGGATACTACTTTGCACGATGTCCTTTCTGAAATGATGCAGGCCGGAGAGGCTGCTGCCTTTGTTGTCGAGGCGAACCAGTGCCGAGGGATGCTGACTTTGGGAAGTATTGTTGAGACGGTGAGCAACAATGAGTGAGGTCGCCACTACTCTCACAACCAAGCAGATGAACAGGCGGATCAGTTTCAAGTCCTTCGGGGAATTCGCCTTGCGATGGCTTTTAGTTCCGCTTATTTTAATTGGTGCAGGAACTGGTTTCGCTGTCTACATCATCACTCACACCACCGACTTTATCGTTAAGGACTTTTTGACCTACGACCGACTGATCGCGGCGGGGTTGGAGCACATTAAGCTGGTGTTGGTTTCGTCCTTCCTGGCTATTGCTTTCTCCTTGCCTATGGGCATCATCATCAGCCGTCCCAGGTTCAAAAGACTGGAGAAGTGGGTGGTCGGGATAACCAATGTTGGGCAGACTGTTCCCAGCATAGCCATCTTAGGCCTGTTCATGGGCTTTTTCGGGTTAGGGTTCAAGACCGCCATCTTTGCCTTGTGGCTATATGCTCTCCTGCCAATTCTCAGAAACACTCTGGCCGGTATACGCAGCGTGAATCCAGGTATAATCCAGGCCGCTCATGGGATGGGCATGCACCCCATGAGAATCCTCTTCAAGATTGAACTCCCCTTGGCCCTGAAGGTCATCATGGGCGGTATCAGGACGGCAGTGGTCATCAACGTGGGTACAGCAGCATTGGCCACCTTTATAGGTGCTGGGGGTTTCGGTGACCTGATTGTGACCGGCCTCAAGCTCAGCAGGATGGAGATCCTGCTCACCGGCGCTGTGTCTACGGCACTGCTGGCTATCTTAGCAGACTACCTGCTATCCCATGTGGAAGCTAAGTTAATTAGTTATGGCGACTAGAAGGAGGTGAGAACCCGGCAGAGTGATAGGGTGAAGTGTGTTGTCAAGTTTGGGCATAACACCAAAAATGAGGAAAGGATGATGTAAGTGACCAAAAAGGCAAAAGTGTTGACTTTGAGCTTGATTTTAGCCCTATTGATGAGCGCCGGATCCGTTCTGGCCAAGGAACCGATTGATGTTGGATCCAAAAACTTCACCGAGCAGCTGATTCTTGGGAAAATGCTCGTCATCTATCTGGATCATCACGGCTACGATGTAGTTGACCGCACCGGGTTATCCGGTACCCAGGCCACCAGGACGGCTCTGGAAAGCGGTGAGATCGATGTTTACTGGGAATACACCGGAACCGCTTGGCTGGTGGCTTTAAAGCATGACCAGGCCATCACCGATTCCCAGTTGGTATATAACAAGGTTAAAGCAGAGGACGCCCAGAAAAACGATCTAATCTGGCTCGACATGGCCAAATTCAACAACACCTACACTTTGATGATGCGTAGAGACGAGGCCGAGAAACTTGGCATCAAAACCCTCAGTGATCTGGCAGCCCACGTAAGAAAGAACCCGAAAGCCATCAAATTCGGAACCGACCACGAATTCTACGCCCGCCCCGACGGCTTCCCGGCCCTAGAAAAGCTGTATAATTTCCGGTTCGACCGGGGCAACGTCATTATTATGGATGCGGGTCTGACCTACAAAGCTCTACGCGACGGGCAAGTGGATGTAAGTATGGGATTTGCCACCGACGGCCGGATCGCGGCCTTTGACTTAGTGAACATGATTGATGACAAGAAGTTCTTCCCCGTATACAATCCAGCTCCTGTGGTTCGCAAGGAGATCCTGGACCAGTACCCCGAACTGGCTGATCTGTTGAACAAGATCGGTCCCAAACTGGATACGGAAACAATGACTCGGCTAAACTACGAGGTTGACATAGAGGGTAAGACACCCGAAGAAGTCGCTGAAAATTTCCTGAAAGAAGCGGGCTTGATCTAATCCCGGTTGTTTAGGCTAAAGAGGCAGGATTATTCTGCCTCTTTAGTCTTATTACCCTCTTTCCTTCCTGGCTGGTACGGTCTCGGGTATTTTCGAGGAAACGCCGTGCATAACCATAGAGGGGGGGTGAGGCTCATGTATAGGATCCCGTTTTCCTTTTACGACTTCGTGAGCTACCTGTCCACAGGTTTTGTACTGCTCTTCTCCTTGGATTCGATTCTGGAAACCCAATGGGTTCAGTGGGAACACCTGGATGCCGCCGGGGGGATCTTTTTGCTGGTCCTCGTCTATCTCATCGGCCACCTCACCGCCCACCTGGCCTCGGAAATTTTCGAGAAACACCTGCTTGCCCTGGTGGGGCGACCCTCAGACCACCTCTTCCAAGAGAAACCCACCGGAAGATGGCCCACCTCTTACACGCGTCCGTTTCCGGCGGAGCTCAGAGTACAGATCTTGGCCAAATACGCCCGAAGCACTGACAGCAAACAACCCGGTGAGTCCATGTTTCTCTACTGCTTTCACAAGGTCAAGGACAGTTCAGTGACTTACGAAAGGTTGACTCAGTTTCTGAGCCTGTACGGGTTCGCCCGGAACATGAGTTTTACCCTGTTTGTTGTGGGACTGGCTGCCCTGGTCCAAGGTATTTCCACTGGTGTAATAAACGGAAGTTTGCTTGTCGGCTGCTTTGGCGGATCCTATCTCT
>JACDOJ010000057.1 GCA_017656135.1 Bacillota bacterium
CATAGGCGGCCGCCATCTGAGCAATTTCCAAGGCAGCCAATCCGTCTTCCAAAGGAACCTCCAGTCGATGCTGGGGATTATTAATTTTCTGAATTAGGTCAAGGAGCAGGCTCCGAGCACAGTCGGCATATACCGCTTGTTTAGGTTTAGGCAGAGAAAAAGTTGCACTCACTTTACTGCGGCCTTTTAGGGATTGGATATCTTGGATCTCTAAGTTAGGCAGCCGGTTTAGTTTCGCCAGTTTATCTGCTTCCAGCAGGGCAGTAATCCGCCCTTCCAGGGGGACCCAACCAGATATGTCAAACTGGGCAAGATCGTAGGCCAACCTGACAGTAGTGGACTCGAAATCTGAGGGACGGGCGAAAAGATGGTAGTGGGTTGCGATCAGTCCTTCTGAGTACAGGATGTTTATTACCACCCGATCCTCTTGCACTCTATTTCGCCAATAGCCGAAGGCACTTATCTTCCTTGGTTTCTCTGTGGTCAATTGGTTGATGATATCGAAGAAGTGGACTCCGTGCTCAATAATGATCCCACCGGAGACACTGTGGTCCCAGAACCAGTGGTCTGGAGGGAGCCCCTCGTCGCCGGCGTAGTTTTCCACATCTGCTCGGCGGAGCGGCCCAAAGACCCCTTCCTTGGTCAGAGCAATGATGGCTTTTATGATTGGATTGAACCGAAGCAGGTGATTTATTCCTGCGACCATGCCTGTTTGATCCCTGACGGAGAGTATCTTTTGGCCATCTTCCAATGACGTTGCCAGTGGTTTTTCGATAAGCACATGTTTGCCCGCTTCCATAGCAGCACAGGCCATTTCCATGTGCTGGGCCGGGGGCGTGGCGATGACAACTAGGCTGATTTCCGGCTGGGCAATCAATTCCCGCCAGTCATTGTATACCTGTACTGGACCAAGGGAACCGGGAGGAAGGGAGCGTTTGGAAACCGCTACCACTTCAACTTGACTCACGGTTTCCCAACAGCGGTGCAGGAATCTACCGAAACCGCCGTATCCAATTATCCCTACTTTAAGCTTATTCACGCCGGTTTTTCCTCCCACAGGCAGCTGCCAGCTCTGCAATTTCCAGGCTGGTAAGCCCGTCGTTCAGGGTTATCCTCATAGAATGGCTTGGGTCTTCGATTTTCTTGATCAAATCTGAAAGCACCCTTCTGACGCTTTCAGCGTAGACTTGCTGTTTGCGCTTGCCGATCTCAAATTGAGCTATAACCATTTCAGTCACTGGATAGGAAATACCTCGAGAACGCACGTAGCCCCTCGGCCTGCTGTTTTCGGAGCCAACATTCCCCCATCCTTCCGGCCGGGACTCGTCTTTCACGTCGTTAATATCCACTGCTTCTGTAATCTCAAGACCGGGGATGGTGTCAAGCAGCGCTTTGGTTTCTGTGTTAACAAGAGCTTGAAGTCTTCCTTGTAAGGGTATCCAGCCTTCGATATCTACTTGAGCCAGGTCGTAAGCAAGGCGGATCGTTGTTTTTTCGAAAAAGCCGGGCCTGGTGAAGCTGTGATAATGGGTAGCGATGAGCCCCCGGTCGTAGAGGACGTTGGCAATGACCACATCTTCCTGTTGGGCGTTGCGGTAGTGGCAGGCTCCGGAAACCCACCGACGCTTCTGGTCTGAAAGGTAATGTACCAGGTCTATGAAGTGAACGGCGTGTTCTATCAGGATTCCTCCGGAGATGTTTGGCCGCCAGAACCAATGTTCGGGAGGGAGGACTTCATCCTGGGCGTAGTTCTCCACTGCCGCTCGTCTAAGCTCGCCGAAAACTTTCTTTTTAGTCAGTTCGGCCAAGGCCTCGATAATTGGATTAAAGCGAAGCATGTAGTTGACTGCCGCTATTTTGCCGGTCTTTCTTTGGACCTCGATGATTTTCCTAGCGGCTTGGACCGTTGTGGCCAGCGGTTTTTCCACCAGAACGTGTTTGCCGGCTTCCATGGCTCTGCAGGCCATTTCAGCATGGGTGGAAGGGGGTGTTGCAATGGAAACGATCTCGACCTGGGGATCCCTAGTCAGCTCATGCCAATCTTGGTAAAAGCGAGGACCGGTCGGTGGTTTGGTGGCCGGATTCTGGTCGGCCACAGCTATAACCTGAACATCAGACATCTCTTGCCAGCTGTGATGCAGAAACTGGCCAAATCCTCCGTAGCCGATAATTCCGATGGAATGCGCGGCCATTATTATCCCCCTAGTCCGGTCTAGTTCAATACTTTTTTCTTGGATTCTATAATATACATTTTTCGTTCTGAGTCAACATTTCTTAGATTGGTGTTACAAAATCTAGGGGAAAGGCGGGGCCAGTTCTCGCTTGTTTGTTGCTATCCAGAAGACCAGTCCGGTAGCAACTCCTAAGAGAGAGTAGGCAATTAGTGCATCAGCCAGCTGGCACTGGAGAGCGCTGGCGATACCAAGCTTGGTCGCCCCGTACCAAGCCAGCACTGAAGAGATCGGCCCTAAGATGAGGTTTCGAATGAGGGTAGAGGCGAACCTGCCGACAAAAGCTCCGTAGAGCATCCCAAAAACCAGGGCCAAAACCAAGTGGTTAGTCCAGTTGGCGTGATCTGCCGCTTCCCCCAGAAAAACAGCCAGGGGTAGCTCCTCCCAGGCCCGCTGTAGGAAGAGCCCAGAGACGGTCCCGCCGATTAAACCGCCTAAAGCTCCAACGCCGATCCTTTCTTCCACGCTATCCACCCCTCGATCTATTTATTTATCAGCTAGTTTTTGCAAAAAATACTTGCGTATGCAGTCTCTGGTTTCCACTTCCGGGGTGTGGCAAGATATACTAACAATGTGATATACTTACTCGAGAAGAAGGTGAAAATGTGCTCAAAGTAGAGAAACTCACGTACAGTGTAGAGGCTGAAAACGAACCCAGAGAGATTCTTAAGGGAATTACTTTAGAGTTTCCTGACAGCAAAATTACCGCCATTACCGGGAGAAATGGCGGGGGTAAGACCACCTTGGCCCACCTGCTCATGGGCATCAAACAGCCAACTTCCGGCAAAATCATTCTAGATGACCAGGATATTACGAATCTCTCCATTACCGAGCGGGCCAAAATGGGGATCACCTACGGTTTCCAGTATCCGCCTCGGTTCAGGGGAATCAAGGTCAGGGATATGCTGCGGTACGCCAACCCGGAATTGACCAACGAAGAGGCGGAAGAGCTTCTGCTCAAAGTCGGCCTTGATCCCAGCAAATACATGTGGCGGGAAGTCAGCAAGGAGCTCTCCGGCGGAGAGACCAAGCGGATTGAACTGGCCACAGTCTTCGCCCGGAAAAACCGGGTGCTGATTTTAGATGAGCCCGAGGCCGGTGTAGACCTGTGGTCATTTAGCCATCTGATCAATGCGATCAAGGATTACGCCACGAAGCATAACATTATAACCATTATCATTTCCCACAGCAAGGAGCTCTTGAATATCGCTGCGGAAACCGTAATCATCTGCGACGGTGAGGTCATGCCGGACTGGGAAACCTGTAACCTACGCTGCATATCTAGCTAGCCTGCAAGGGGGATGTAAATGTCTGAGAAAGACTTTGAGAATAAATTTCTTGAGGAGCTCGTCGGCGCCACTCCAGATGAATCCAAAGGTGCCTTCAGCTTACGCAAGGACGGTCAGAGTGCAGTCCTCCGCTCCAGTGAGAAGATTGTAATTACAGCCAAGGAAGACAAGCCCGGGATTAATGTGGTGATTGCTGATAATGCCGTAGAAGCGGTTCACGTTCCGGTGCTCTTGACCAAAACCGGCCACCAGGAACGGGTCTATAACACTTTTGTGGTCGGAGATAACTGTAACGTTCAGATCATCGCCGGCTGCGGGATCCACAACCCCGGTGAGGACACCTCGGCCCATGATGGGGTTCACGAAATCATTGTCGGCGATAACTCCCGAGTGGTGTACACAGAGAAACACATCGGCAAAGGGGAGGGCCAGGGTAAGCGGGTCATGAATCCCAAGACCAAGGTCAAGGTCGGCGACAACTCCTCGCTCATCATGAACATGGCCCAGATGGGCGGGATAGATGACGCTTTCCGGGAAGCCGAAATTGACCTGGGGGCCAACTCCTCGGTCAAGATTTATGAGCGGGTGATGACTGACGGAGATCAACGCACCCAGTCTAAAATAATCATCAACATGAACGGTACCGGTGCCAGCTCCCTCATTGAATCTCGGTCCGTGGCCAAAGGCCGGTCTTATCAGGCCATCGACACTGTGATCAATGCCTACAAACCCTCCAGGGGGCATGTAGAGTGCACTTCCATCCTCATGGATGAGGGCAAGGTTAAATCGGTTCCGGCCTTAAATGCCGAAGATTCAGAAGCCGAGCTTACTCATGAGGCGGCCATCGGAAAGATCGCCGGTGAGCAGCTTATTAAGCTGATGTCACTGGGCCTTACCGAATCAGAAGCTCAAGAGGCCATCTTGGAAGGTTTTTTGAAGTAAGCTTCCAGCCACCCCCTGTGG
>JACDOJ010000058.1 GCA_017656135.1 Bacillota bacterium
AGATAATAAATACTACCTTCGCCATTTGACCTTCGTCCTTTTTTAGCCACAGTATATTCCTCCTCTTGGAGCAGAAGCAAGGGCTAAAATAAGGGTCAATTGCTATACTAATTGCTATACCAGGGTATAGGGTGGGCTGTAGCTGTAGCTCAAAATCCCTTTTACTAGGCTTTAGAGGCCCCGTAGCTCAGTGGATAGAGCAGTGGTTTCCTAAACCACGTGTCGGAGGTTCGATTCCTCTCGGGGCCTCCATTTTTTTTGTCTTGAGTGCCCTTGCATACTCAGTAGCGGGTTGCCAAGAAACGCTTTGAGCCACTTCATTCATGCTCATGCAAGTTTGCCTTCCATTTAGTTAATACTATTCTCACCAGCTGCAAAAGGAGGAGATTACCATGCCAAATATAGCTTTCACCCCACCGGCACCAAAGATTCGAGAGCAAGATCCGATTACCATTCAGAGGATCAAGGAAGCATCTTATGTTACCAAACTCATTAGTGAAGCGCAGGTCGCAGCCAGAAAGTTACATTATTATTCAGGAATTGCTACTGATCAGGAAGTAAAAGATTTTTTCACTAACGAGGCTCGATTGCTCACTGATGCCGCCCGTGTACTACAAGACTACTATGAATCCATGACTAAGGAGTGATGAAAAGGTGTTATCAGATATGGACATGCTTCAAGATTACGAAAAAGATGCCAGAATGGCCGCTTTAGCTCATGCCATAATTGAATCTGATGTCTTGGACAAAAAGCTCAGGGTTCTTGTTCATAAAGGGCTGGAGGCAGCCATGGCCTCTCAGGAGAAAGCAGCGACGTTGATAATGGCTAGGGGTGACCGTCCGTAAGAACTTAACTTCTGCAAAGCGCTTTGCGGCATAGGAGGAAGAATCTGTTCAAAACTTCCGGAGGCAACCAGGGAAACATCTCTGTTTTGCCTCCGGTTTTTGCTTCTGGAAAGGAACAAGATGCCGGGAGAATAATAGATTTTAACGTGGAGGGAGGGACTTTCAGTGACCAAGATGACCACATACTTTCTTTTCGCCGTCGCTCTACTTCTGGCAGGTGTCGCTTACATACAAGGCGGGTGGGCCAAGCTCGGCATGGGCCTGAGTAGTGGTGGCAGCACTTTGCTTCTGACCTTGCCCCTCATTATTGCTGCCTTCATTGTGGCGGGCCTGGTGCAGGTGCTCATTTCCCGTCCATTCATCGAGCAGTGGCTGGGAAACAAATCAGGGTTTCGCGGGGTGCTGCTGGGTACGCTGGCCGGAGCACTCATTCCCGGTGGCCCCTACGTGTACTATCCCCTGGCTGCTTCCTTCTTGACGGCAGGGGCTAGCCTGGGTACGGTGATATCTTTCGTGGCCGCCAAGAACCTCATCAGTGTGACCCGAATTCCCATGGAGGTTGCCCTCATCGGCCCCTATGCCACCGCAGTGCGCCTGGCGGTGACCTGGTTCATCCCGTTCCTGATGGGTTTGGGAGCGAACCGCTTTTTTGGGTACCTCAACATTGTTCCCGTGAAGGAGGGAAACTGCTAATGTACCAGACGGAGTTAATTCTCGCCGCAGCGGCTATCATCCTTGGCTTCACGGCTTGGCGAAAAGACCGCAGGCTTTTATGGGATGGGCTGAAACTCAGCTCACGCACCTTCTGGAACCTGATGCCGCTTTTAATCGCGGCCTTCATGATGGCTGGCCTGCTCGAAGTAGTGGTTCCCGAACAATTTGTGGAAAACTGGCTTTCGACCCGGGCGGCTTGGAAAGGCATCTTGGTGGGAGGTGTGGCCGGGGCGGCTGTACCAGGCGGCCCATATGTGGCTTTCCCGATCTTTGGCTCCTTCTGGCGGGCTGGAGCCGGTATCGGCACCATCGTAGCTTTTGTGACGTCGTGGTCGGTTTGGGGAATCAGCAACATCGCCTTCGAATTGGCCATTGTAGGGCCGCGGTTTTCCCTGATCCGTATCGTGCTTTCGGCGGTTTTCCCCTTTATTTCAGGATTTTTGGCCCTGGCTCTGTTTGGATAGATCATTGCATAAAGCGCCGATCACATTCATCTTATCTTAAGTAAAGGTTTTTTCTGCAATTCGGCCCAGTCGAAGAGATAGGTGCCGATGTACTGAAGGTTCAGGGAAAAAGCTAATTTTATTGTGAAAAAATACACTAATTGTGTTATACTGTTACTGAAGTGTAAGGAGTTGGGTAAAAAGGAGACACCAGATTGTAAAGCCACCTTTAACCGTGACTTCATCGCCCTACGTTGTTTGATTCGGATAGCACGGCTAAGATCATGTATTCCGTGCTGTTGGCTCTGGCTCCCACCTCTATTTTGGGGGACTGGGCTCCAACCCCTTTAACCCTGCCCTGGTCGGGAGAGCCATCTTGCTCGGCGGAGTCTTACTGATCTGGCGGCGGGTTATCTGGCCTTGCTGCTCAGCGAACTCTATCAGACCTTTGGCATATTTGTGCCCCTGATCATTGTTAACTGCTTGGTTATAGGGCTTGCGGCAACTTCAGATACTGAAGGCCGTCCTTTCCGTGCGCTCTGGGCCGCATCTTTGCGGAGTGGTTCGTGCCTTGGGGAATTGGTCCTTCTCTTGCCGGGGGATTTTTAATCCTTGGTCTTATTTTAGGTGGGGCTAAGGCGGTCATGTCGAAGGAGGATGTGCGATGACGGAATTAGCGTTGTTGTTTCTTGGGTGCGTTATTGTTTCCAGGCTCCTGCCAAAAAGCACAAGCGACCTGGAGGCGTCACTGATAATTGGGGTTTGGACCACTGTCGTTATGACTTTAACCTGCCTCGTGGTTTGGCTGCTGCTGGTGACAGTTGATGTCCCGTACCTACAGTCAAGCATCTTTCTGCTGGTGATTGTGTTTTTAGTCGAGTTGCCATTTTCCCGCCGGCTAAGATACGGTGCTCCCCTGATGGTGACAAACTTAGTCGCCCTTGGGTCGGCCTTTCTGGTTACGAGCAGGGGTTACGGACTGATTCAGAGCTTGCTCTTGGGATTCGGGTTGGGCCTTGCCTTTACCTTGGCCCTGGTGGTCACGGCCGGTATTCAGGATGAGATGCGCTTGACTGATCTGCCTGAGTCTTTCGCAGGGCTGTCGGTAACCATAATCATCGCCGGATTGATGGCGCTTTCTCTGGCCGGTTTCACCGGGTTGATCAAGATGTAATCTTTACCCCTTTATTTAAGCTGAATGTTGGTTACAGTTTCTAATTCTGGAGACCCTGTCTCTACACAGGGTCTTCACATTATGTCCATATTTTTTTACTAAGATAGGTATTACTGAGCCCAGCTTGGAATCTATATTACTGTAACCCCAACATAAGTAGGAGTGGTTAGACTAGTGCACTTAAGAAGACCAGCAGCTTTCATTGTCTTAGTAGCCCTTATAACCGTTATCTTTTCAACAGCTGCATCAGCTTACGAAGGTCGAGTCTTGCAAAGAAATATGCGGGGCTCAGATGTGGCAGAGATTCAAAAAATGTTGGAAGCTATAGGATACGAGGTCACTGTCGACGGCCGTTTTGGCCGCCAGACTGAAGATGCTGTGCGCACCTTTCAGCAGGACACAGGTCTTTTAGCTGACGGAATTGTCGGTCCCGAAACCCTTAAGGCCCTGCGTGCCCAGGGCCAAAACCAGGTCCACAAGGTGAGGCGGGGCGATTCTCTAAGCGTCCTGGCCCTCCGCTACGGATCCACGGTGGCCGACATTATGGCTGCCAACGACTTGACCGATGAAACCATCTACATCGGTCAGAAACTGATCATTCCAGCCACCTCCTATGGGGAGAAGCTGGAGGAGAGCGAGGCAGCCAGGAAACCGGCTGCTGAAGTCGAAAGCAAAGGCACGCCGGTGATGATGACCTATCAGGTTCAATCCGGCGAGAGCACCTATGTCATCGCCAAGAGGTTCAACACCACCGTGGAGGCCATCGCTGAGGCTAACGGCCTGAAGGATCCTTCTTATCTGAGGGTCGGCCAGAAACTCTTGGTCCCGGCAGGGGAAGAAGGAGCCGCCGTCGAGGATTTCGCCTGGCCGGCAATGGGTCCCATCTCCTCAGGCTACGGCTGGCGGACCCACCCTATCTACAAAAACCGGCAGTTCCACGGAGGAATTGACATTGCGGTTCCCAGCGGCACTGACGTCAAAGCGGCTGCCTCCGGAACAGTCATTCGAGCCGGAGACATGGATGGGTTTGGTCTGGGAATAGTGATCGACCACGGCAACGGCGTGACCAGCTGGTACGGTCATAACTCCAAGCTCTTAGTTAAAGCCGGAGCCAAGGTGGTCAAAGGTCAGGTTATCGCCAAATCCGGAAACACCGGCATCTCCACAGGACCGCACCTGGATTTCCGAATCAAGGTTGACGGTCACACCTCTAACCCCTTAATCTGGTTGCCATAGCAGGTAAGTCCTTCAACTTGCAGGCATTTGCGTGTTCT
>JACDOJ010000080.1 GCA_017656135.1 Bacillota bacterium
GGTTCGGGTCAGTAATCTGCGGATTAGCTGCGATTAGTGCATTCAGGGTTACACCAAACCTCTGTGCGATAGTAAACAGCGTATCTCCTGGCTGCACCGTGTAGATAAACCCGTTCGGGCAGAACGGCGGAGGCGGTGTTGGCACGCCTGTTGGCACACAGATCTGCTGTCCAACCTGGATCCGGTTCGGGTCAGTAATCTGCGGATTAGCTGCGATTAGTGCATTTAGGGTTACACCAAACCGCTGAGCGATTAGAAACAAGGTGTCGCCCTGCTTCACTGTGTAGATAAATCCACTGCACTGCGGTGGAGGCGGTGGGCCTGGTGCCTCAACGCGCGGAACACAGATCCTCTGACCTGGGAAAATCCGGTTTGGATCAGTAATCTGTGGATTAGCTTCAATTAATGCGTCCAGGCTTACTCCAAAACGCTGTGCAATCCGAAACATTGTATCTCCGCTTTGTACAGTATAGATGAAACCAGTGCATGTTTTGGGCGGTGGCGGAGACTGCTGCGTTGGCCCAACATGTGGTTGGCCGGGCTTGACAGTACGGTTGTTCTCGTGGATCTTTCTCATACTATCTATCCCTCCTTGCGGAAATCCCTTCACTCTTAAAATATTAAAGCTTGTCTCAAAGGGTGCTGTGCTACTGACCCATTTTGCTATCCAACTCGAACAGAATGAAACCCTACGGAAATGTGTCTTGAAAGCTGGCGAAGAGGTTGCTGGTTACAGGGCCCTGGGGGCGGCAAAGGCGCAGATGGACCGGATAGGGAATCGAACCAAAAGAAGAGGCCAGAGCTGGAGCAGGAATGGTTTGGTGGGGTTTCTAACCTGTTCCACAGACTCAGCCATTTAGCCTAATTGGAGGTTGCTGGACCTGACCCACGAATTGTTGTCACAGACAAAGCTATGGCCTATGATTTTCTGCAAACATAAATTGTGATATTTTTCCTTGTATTTGCTCTTACTATAGATTTGTGTAGATTTATGCGGAATTGCTGCGCTTCATTTAACTTGAGACAATTTGTCGGTAGAGGATCTCTCGGGTTACAATGAACCGAGGGTGGGATCCTATAACTCCGAGGCCACGTTCTATAAATGGCGAAGTCAGTTCCTTGAAGGCGGGAAACAGGCGCTGATGCACGGTAGCAACGGGTGTCTCTCCAGTCTGGTAAGCGACAACAGCCCGCAGTTTGTTACCGGCGGCACTATGCTTTCTATAGGCTTCATCAAGCGCTACAATACGGCGTTCCTGCTGATTATTGCCTAACTAAGAAATCGAGAGATCCTTTACAAACAGCAGCGTAAACTTGTTTCATTTTGATGAAGCACGACAGTTTCAGGAGTTTTACAACTAACTATAAAAATCTATTAGATGGAGGTTTGGTTAATAATGAAAGATAAAATAATTTCAAGGCTCGATGAACTTGTGGAGGAACTGGCAAAAGGGGATGAGCAGAAAAAGGCATGGGAAGATTTTCTGGTAGACTTTGCCGAAGTTTGTGGAAAAGCGGATTTTAAAGAAGAATTGAAAGCACCCATTTCCAATCTTCTGCAGTATATAAGCGAAAAAGAACTGTCGGAGGGCATAGGACTTTTGTATGCGAAGATAGACAATTTTCCCGCAGTTGATATTTACAAAGCGTTCATAGAAGTGCTCGGAGAAATAAATAGGGAAAATCAGATGCGTATAACAGAACTTCGTGATATTCTTGCCGAGCTTGCTACTCCAATTATACGTCTCTGGCAGGATGTGCTTCTTGTCCCCATAATTGGTACGCTAGACAGCCAGAGAGCGCAGAGCATGGCCGAAAAACTTCTTGAAAGCACTGCCGCCACCAGGGCTAAATTTGTAATTGTTGATGTGACTGGTGTGCCTGTGATAGATACAATTGTCGGAGGATTTTTAATCGAAATGTTTTCTGCCGTGAAACTTTTAGGCAGCGATGTTATTCTGACGGGGATAAAGCCGGAGATAGCCCATACCCTTGTAAAGCTCGGCGTCGATTTTAATATGGTTATTATAAAAAGAGACCTGGAAAGCGCACTAACATACGCTGTCAGCATCTCTGCTGAGAATACTGGGAGAAAACTGCTTAACCATGAAAGAGGGAATGCAGATGAAGACTAAGGTTGTGCCGACAATAAAGCTTTATGATTATCTGATTGCCCCTATCCAAATTGAACTGGACGATGCCACTGTAGAAAAACTTCAGATGCAGCTGCTCAATGAGATAAATGAGAAAAATATCAGGGGGGTAGTATTAGATGTCAGCATGGTTGATGTAATCGACAGCTACATATCATTTGTCCTTTCGGAGACCGCAGGTATGGCCAAAGCCATGGGGTGCCATACGGTGATCTGCGGGATTCAGCCGCAGGTGGCGCTTACGCTTGCACAGATGGGCGTAAAACTGAAGGATATTTTTACCGCAAGCAGCCTGGAAGACGCAATGGATATACTGAACCGGCTTGATTAAATGTCCCTCTTTGCTTTTGGTGATGAGGTGATGATGATGATTGATGTAAATCCTCAAGATTACGATATAGTTTTAAAGATTAAAGACGAAAACGACATAGCCGTTTCCAGGCAGATGGTAAAAAGTTTTGCCCAGAAACATAATTTTTCGCTTGCTGACGTCACAAAAATTACCACGACCGTATCGGAACTTGCAAGAAACATATACAGGTATGCAAAAGAAGGGTATATTTACGTAAGAAAGAAAGAAACAGGGGCAGATAAAGCTGTATCCATTGAAATTCTTGCGTGCGACAGAGGTCCGGGGATAGAAAATGTGGAACTTGCCGTGGTTGGAGGTTATACGACGGTCGAGAGGAGTCTGGGGTTGGGGCTGTCTGGTATCAGAAGGCTTATGGACAGCTTCAATATAAAGTCTGAAGTGGGGAAGGGGACTGTCGTGGCTGTGGAAAAAAGGAGGCGGGGATTTTGAGAGAGGGGCTGAAGGTGGACATTGAGATGGAGGCAGACCTGTTCATCCTGGAGCATAAAATCAATAAATATCTGCAAAAAAGCTATCCTGACATGACTTCAGCGTCTCTTGTGGCTCTTGTGGCAAGGGAACTTGCCACTAATATTTTGAAGTACGGGGGAAAAGGTTTTATTGTAGTAAAAAGTGAGGGAGATAAGCTGACTGTTGCTGCCGAGGACGAAGGCAAAGTGGATCGTGAAGGCGGAATTAATGAAGTCAAAAGCGGTCTTGGGATAGGGTTGGATGTTACTAAAAACAGCTGTGATAAGCTCGATATCGAACAGAAGCCGGACGGAGGAATGGTTGTAAAGGCCGTATTCTCTCTTTCGCAGCAGTCCAAGAAAAAAGGCTTTGACTTCCAGGTCGGAACGGCATTAAAACCGCATTATTTAGAGGAGGATAGCGGAGACATTTGCATCTACCAAGAGATGGGAGGCAAATTTTTTTTATTTGTAGCGGATGTTCTCGGTCACGGCAAAGGGGCTGGAGCTGTTGCGAAGGCGATCGAATTATATATAAGGAATTTTCATGAGATGCATATTGAAAAAATATATGCCGGTCTTGAAAAAATGTTGCGGGATACACGGGGTTGTGCGGCTTTCATAGCAATTGTTTCCCAAAGTGGGCTCGAGTACGTGAACGTTGGTAATATAAAAGGCTGGCTTATTAATTCCGGTTCTGTAAGAAAATTAAAGGGAGTGCCGGGGATTGTCGGCAGATTGCCCGTGAGCCTGAAAATATTTAAAGAACCGGTTGGGCCGGCAGGTTTTGTTTTGGTTGTGTGTACCGACGGTATAAAAAACCAGTTTATTCCGTCGTCTGATATGAAATGGCTGAAGATATTGAGCGCTGAGGAGGCGGCGGAAAAGATATTGCGGGAGTTTGCAATTAAAGAAGATGATGCAAGCGTTTTAATAGCAAGAGGAGGGATAGGGCTTTGAAGGACTTAAGGTGCTTTGTTATGGAGTATAAAAACTATCTTTCTAGGTTCATTTTAAGGGGCGGTCAGGATGACGTGTTGTTAGAGGCTTACCAGAACCTGATAAAATTGCTCGACGAGTCGTCTGCCCAAGCGGCAAACCTCTTAGATATTCACAACCAGGTATTGAAAGATGTGCTTAATATAAGAAATGACAACGATATGGTTCAGTGGATATATATAGAA
>JACDOJ010000059.1 GCA_017656135.1 Bacillota bacterium
CCCATCTGGAGATGGATGCCCTCAAAGAAGTGGGAACGATTGGCGCAGGGAATGCGGCTACGGTCTTAGCATCCATGCTGGGACAAAAAATTCCTATGACGGTTCCGGAAGCTAAGTTTTTACCCCTATCTGATGTGGTCGAGGCCTTAGGCGGTCCGGAAAGAGAGGTAGTAGGGATTCTTTTAGGGGTCTCTGGGCCGGCCCCTGGGACCATCATTTTTGTGCTTAGCCTTGCTGATGCCGAGAAGCTGGCTGGCAAATTGATGGGCATGACTTCTGAAACCCCGGGCAGACTCTCGGAGATGCAGAAGTCAGCCTTGTCTGAAGTTACCAATATCCTGGCAGGAGGTTATCTCAACGCTCTGGGTCAATTTACTTCTCTGGTCTTTGAACCGACCCCTCCGGCCTTTGCTCATGACATGGCCGGGGCATTGTTGGATTCGGTCCTTGCCGATTTAGGTCGGGTCAGCGATTACGCCTTGTTCATTGAAACCAACTTTACTGCAGATGAAGACGGGTTGAGCGGTCACTTCTTTCTCATTCCGAGTCCCGAGGGCCTGGAACGGATTCTGCAGGCCTTGGGGGTGCGTCAGGATTGGGAACAAAGGGAGAACTGATCCGGGTCGGGATGGCCCAAACTGAGGTGGTTCGTGCTCCAGGCATCCTGGTGACCTACGGATTAGGCTCTTGTGTTGGGGTGGCTGCTTGGGATCCTCGAACCAAGGTTGGCGGTTTAGCTCATGTCATGCTGCCTGACAGCACTCAAAGCAAAGACTCTAGCAATGTGGCTAAGTTTGCAGATACGGCTATGCCGGACCTGATCAATAGAATGGAGAGGCTCGGCGCCCTTCGGCGCAGGTTGGTAATTAAAATTGCCGGCGGTGCCCAAATGTTTTCTCTTTTTAAGGATGACAGGTTTTCGATCGGGCTTCGGAACGTCGAGGCGGTGAAGAGAGCTCTGGCCCAAATGGACTTACAAGTGGCTGTCGAGGATACCGGTGGTACGTACGGACGAACTTTGTACTTTGATACCGACACCGGTGAGGTGAGGATCAGAACCATCGATCACGGAGAGAAAACTATTTGACCCGCAGGGGGTAATTATGCCTAAAGAATCGACCTCCCTTGATAAACTCTGGGAGGAGTTCAAGCAAAACCGGGATAGTGAAGCCAGGGAAAAGCTGATCCTGGAATACGCATCGCTGATCAAGTACGTGGCAGGGCGGTTGGCCATAGGCATGCCATCCAATGTTGAGTTCGATGATTTAGTGAGTTTCGGGGTTTTTGGGCTCATGGATGCCCTGGACAAATTTGAACCGGATCGGGGAATCAAGTTTGAGACCTATGCCCTGGCCAGGATCAGAGGGGCGATCATCGACGGCTTGCGCTCCTTGGACTGGGTACCCCGTTCGGTTCGGACAAAAGCCCGGAAGCTAGAACAAACCATTTACGAACTGGACACGGAGTTGGGACGGCCGGCGACGGATAGCGAAATCGCGGAAGCCATGGATTGCTCGCTGGATGAATACTACAAGACACTGCAAGAAATCGCCTGTACGACAGTAACATCTTTGGATGAGGTCTGGTCAGACAGTTCTGGGGATGGGGACAAGCTCAACTTCAAAGATGCCCTCGAGGATGAGAGAAGCCCCGACCCTCTGAAGCTTGCTGAATTCAATGATTTACGGGATAGGCTTGGACAGGCTATAGACGATCTGCCGGAACGGGAGCGCCTAGTGATCACTCTTTACTATTATGAAGGTTTGACTTTGAAGGAGATCGGGGCGGTTTTGGAGGTCACTGAAGCCAGGGTTTCACAGATTCACAGTAAGGCGGTTGCCAGGTTGAGGACGAAGCTGCGCATCAAATAAGTTTTCTGGGGGGAAAACGGCTTAGATGATTGAAGAGACAAAAGACCCTCGCGAGTTAATAGATCAGTTAGAGGATGCTATGGCCGATGACGACTCCGCCCCTGGTGAAGATGGGTCTGTGCGGGTTACAGTCAAAGATGACGGTGTTTACATCATAGTCACTCCACCGAAAAACGGCGGTACTCCTGCTGATTGGCTCGCTGCTAAAACCGCTCTGGATGCCAAGGAGATCGTGGACTATGACATTAGTAAGGTCCGGGATGCCCTGGCGGAGATGTCCGGGACCCCGGTTTGGGTTGCCGAACGCAAACCCGAGCTGGATCGGGATGCTGAGGTATCGGTGGTTGTCGAAGACGAGGGGATGAGCGCCTATCTTGAGGTGAGGCCCGCTTTGGGTGGTAAACCCCTGACCCGGGAGATTATTGATGCAGCCTTGGCCGAACGAGGCGTCGTAGAAGGAATTAAAGAAAGCGTCATCGAGGACATCCTCCGGACACAGCAGGCCGGCAGGTACCTGGTGGCCGAGGGCACCCCGCCGGTGGACGGGGAGGATGCCACTATCTCATACAAGTTTGATATTGAACCTGCAGCCGTACCGGTCCAGTTAGAAGACGGCAGGGTCGACTTCCACAACCTGAACCTGATTCAGAACGTGAAGGCAGGCGACGTTCTGGCTGAGCGACTGCCGCCGGTCCCCGGTCTGCCCGGTAAGAATGTCTTTGGGCAGACCATAAAGCCCAGCGGCGGCAAAAATGTGCGTCTGCCCAGAGGCACCAACACTGTGGTTTCAGAGGAGAACGAGAACCTGCTGTTAGCCAAAGAGTCAGGTCAAGCGGTCTTCAAAGACGGCAAAGTACACGTCTTTCCGGTCTGTACTATTACCAGTGATGTTGATTTTGAAACAGGTAACATCGATTTTGTCGGGTCAGTGGTGATTCACGGCAGTGTCCGCAGCGGCTTCGTGGTTCATGCTGCCGGGAATGTAGAGATCAAAGGGCCGGTAGAAGCCGCAACTATTATTGCCGATGGTGAAGTTCTCTTACATAGAGGAATGCAAGGAGGCGATACCGGCCAAATCATTGCCGGCAAGTCGGTAACGGCCAAGTTCCTGGAGCACACCAAGGTACGGGCCAAGGAGAATATCGTAGTTAGTGATGCGATTATGTATTGTGAACTGGAAGCTGGAAAGGCCGTTAAAACCCTGGGCAAGCAGGGCCGGCTGGTGGGAGGTGTGGCCCTGGCAGGCGAAGAAATTCAAGCCCGCACTATCGGGTCCAAACTGGGTATGAAAACCGAGGTCGAGGTCGGTGTTAATCCTGAAATCCGGCGGGAACTGGCGGAGCTGAACGAAAATTACGCCCAGAAAGAGCGGCAGTACAAAATGGTCGTTAATGGTCTGGCCAAGGTTAAGAAGGAGCTGAAGGCGGGCAGAGCCTTCACTCCGGAAGAGAATGAACGTATTGCCAAGCTGATAGCCACCCATCAGCAGTTGAAAGATCAGATCAAGATGATGGATAAGAAGAAGAAGGAGTTAGAAGACGTGATTTCCCATAGTAAGCAGGGCAGAATTGTAGCTTACGACAAGATTTACCCTGGCGTTAAGGTGACGATCGGCAAAGAAAGTTTGATAATCCAAGACGAGATCCAAAATGTCTCTTTTTATCTGAAGAATAATGAGCTCTCTCAGGGTAGTGCAGTTTAGGATCTGAGCGATGGGAGGGGGGCCGGGATGAGTATAAACTCCTCGGACCTGCAGATTTTAGTAGCGCGAACTGCCGAAACAGAGAAAATCAGCAGCCATAAAGGTCGGGCCGGCCAGGATGCGGTGGTTATGGCCGGGATGGAACAGAAGACTGAAGCAGAACGGTCTCAGCAGCGAGTGGGCAGCACCCCTAAGGCTGAGGGAGGCAAAGTTGCCAAGGACGGGGGAAAGAGAAACTCCAAGGAGAACCGAAAGCGCCACGATTCCAAGAAAGAGGATCCCAGGAGTGGGTCTGGGAGAACTCAGGGCACGGAGCACATTATTGATATTGTCATCTGAGACCACAGGAGGCATTTAGGTGGAGTTGATTCTGGCAGCACTGGGCGTGGCTTTCATAATCGCCGCATTGGTAGTTGCCAAAATCCAAGGACAGAATTACCTGAGGCTCCAGGAACGAACCTTGGAGCGGGCACAGGAAGCCGGCCTTTATGAGCTTCAGGCGGCAGCAGATGATCTAACCCGTCAGTTGGAAGCGGAAG
>JACDOJ010000060.1 GCA_017656135.1 Bacillota bacterium
TGGGAATAACCTGATTCCGGAGGTTAATGACACCTAATACGCTGGGCGGTGTCTTTGGCAGGAGGGTAGGATCACTAAAACGGATGATCTCATCGACATAATCTACCGGAATCCCGTATTCTTCTTCAGCAATTGAAAAAACCACGAGCTGCATGGAGTCACCTCCTTTCTACCACTCTAGTTAAAGCACTAATCCCCGTGAGAGAGGTTATGGTATATAGTGATTTTCGTCCGGACCTGTCTCTTGCCAACCATCTTTAAGTCCGACTTTTCCACTTTGCAGAAAAGTGTCATTCGGTCGGAACAAAGATTCACCTGACCAATGACAGCATTCAAAATGAAGCCAAACTGCTTTTGGGCTACATCCATCCAGTCAGCAGAGAACTTATCCGCTATTGATTTACGAATTTGATATACGGTCTCGAAATCACTGCAGAGATAGAGGAGGGTCTTCTCTAGAGGTGTCAGAATGCCTGAGACGTCAATTACTACCACCTCTGAGTTACTGCTAACTTTGATCCGCTCTGGCCCATGCCCGGTATGATAAGCAAGCCAAAATGTGACGTAGTTGATAAGTTCCCTACGCTTTTTTTTAGAGAAAATGCGCTCCATTTTTCCACTTTAGCCCAACTTAACTGCAGGAATTTTTTGTAAATCAAACAAATAACCAATCCACCTCCTTCTAGGAGATAGATTGGTTATGCTCCGAACCGATTAAGCCTTGCACTTAAGAGATCCAGAACCTCACCATTTTCCGTAATATGTTTTTTTACGGCTGTTTTGATTCTATAATTACGCGACCCCGCCCATAAAATCCTGCAAATAAATAAAACATTTTACAAAATGCTATTTTATAATTCCATCTCTACTAAAGCCCACGATATTAGTGAAATTATTTGTAAGCTAACTGGCCCGCTGCATCATGGATACGAAGATCTGCACAAGGTGGGGATCAAACTGGGTTCCCGCCCGGGATTTGAGCTCGCGAAGAGCCTCAGCTTCGCTGACAGGCTTCCGGTAGGGCCGTTCGGAACACATGGCGTTGTAGGCAGTGGTAATAGATATGATCCTGGCCAGAAGGGGGATCTCTTCCCCGGCTAGGTTCATAGGGTAACCGGAGCCGTCCCACCACTCATGGTGGGCTAGAATCTCTCTTGCGATATCCTGTGTTTCCGGAGAGAGCTGAGCCATGCGGTAACCGATTTCCGGATGCTTTTGAATGAGGGCCTTTTCCTCCGCCGTGAGAGCCCCGGGTTTGGCCAAAATACTTCTAGGCACTACCATCTGCCCAATATCATGGAGCAGCACTAAAAGCGCCAGCTTGGTCAGGTCTTTTTCTGAAAGTCCAGCTGCCTTACCTAATTCCAAGGTGAGTTCTTTAAGCCGGTCGAAATTGCCCCAGTCCTCAGGCTGCCGGTTCCAAAGCAAAGGGTTCAATAAATCAAATTCAGACTGGCGGCGGTCGCCCTTTCGGCTCTTCCAGTAGTACATTCTCTCTTCAGCTTTCTTGGTCACAGATTCTACGTCGGTTTCCAGGTCCTTGCGGGTGGCAGCCCCTAAGGAGATGCTAAGTTTGAAGATAGTCTTCTCCGAGGCTTTCCGGCAATTATCCAAGATCCGGTCACAGATTTTGAGAGCAGTCCTCTCGTCTGTTTTAGGAGCCAGAATCAGAAACTCGTCACCACCCCAGCGAGCCACTATATCCTCCTTGCGGCAGGACTGCTCCAACACTCCCCCGATCTCGACCAGCATCTTGTCTCCGTTGGCATGGCCCAGGGTGTCATTGACGGCTTTGAGCCCATCAACGTCACCGAGGATGATGCTCAACGGTAGGCTCTCTTTATTGTCCAGTTTTTTAAGAACATCTTCCACGTAGGCCCGGTTGTAAAGGCCGGTCAGCTTATCATGATAACTCAAGTATCTCTGACGTTCGAGAGCTCGATGTCGGTTCATGATAATCAAACCAAAGAGGATTACCAGTAAAAAGAGGCCGGTGGTTACAGCCAGGACGGAATAGAGAATGGAGTTGGAAACCCCGTAAAACTCCTCAACCGGCGAAGTAACCACTACAGTCCACCCGCTCGTGGGCACCTTGGACCAAGAGGCAAACTTGTCGACTCCGTCCCACCGGTACCGGCCGAAACCGCTCTGCTCCTGCAGTATCTTCTGGCCTAGACGATCCAGGCTCTCGGAACCTGAATCGGTAATCCTCAAATTAAAGACTAACTCAGGCTTTGGCGAACAGAGGAGCAAACCCTGAGAATCTACTATACAGGCATAGCCGCTCTTGCCAAAAGAGGCGGTTCGCGCTGAACCGGTGAAAGCTCGGATGTCCAAGTCGCCACCGAATACACCTTTAACCTGGCCATCTACCTTTACCGGTAAGGCCAGAGTAATTACCCAGCTATCATCCACCTGGCTTCTGCGGACTTCAGAAACCGTTTTCTTACCAGCTAAAGCCTGACGGAAAAAATTATGGTCTGAGATGTTGGAACGGGTTCGCCGGGAACTGATGCAGGTACCGTCGGGACTGGCGAAAAAGAGCAGCTGCGTGTTGGGACACTGCATACTCTGCAGTTTCTGCAAAAAGGCTGCAATCTCCACCACATTCCCCTGAGTAAACAGCGGATCCTGGGCCATTCGCTGGAACTGGTCCAATTTGTTGGCAATTATCTCATTTATCCCGGAACTAAGGCTCTTGGCGAGACCGGCCATATTGTCCCTTGCCTGGTGAGCCAACCTATATCTGATCGTATACTGCTGGAAACCAACAATGAGGCCCAAACAGACCACGGCTGCCGCTAGGTAATAGAGTAGAATCGGTTTTCTATCAGCCTCTCTCTGGTCGCCCCTGCTCTCTTCCTGCTGTAACCACACCGCTACTACATACCCTTCTTCTCATAATCCCTGGTATTTTTTTGCATTCGGAGGTCGGTTTCCTCTCACACCGAAGAAATTATTTGGAGGAATTAGCAATGACTAAGAAGAGCAGAAACAAGCTGGATATTCCAGTCCTGTTGATACTACTCCTTTTCGCCTTTCCCGGTGTAGCAGCTGCCTGCTACGGTGCCCGGGCCATTGGGATGGGATTCAAAGTAACCTCCAACCTGGCTTTACGAGGCGGCTTTTACCACGGGACCGTCACTTGTGGAGCGGGCATTCAGCTTGACCGGTTTTCAGGAGATGTCGTGTACATACCTGAGTGGGAAGTAATCCAGTTTACCTGGGAGTGAAAATCTAAGAGCAGGAGGCCCATGGGCCGACCCCTACATTAACGATTTCCTTGTTTTCGATGTTTTCTTCATTTTCTAAGACCTTGGGATTCACGCAGTATGCAGGTTTCTCCCCTCTGAGAACTGCCAACAGGTTTTGGGCAGCCAGAACAGCCATCCTTTCTCGGAGTCTCCTTCCACCACCCGGCAGGCCACACTCATCAACAGCGCCCAGGCCAAATCGGCGGTGGCATCTGTCAAGACACCCGGAGTGTTGCAAACCGGAATACCCCGTTTGGTGGCAGCAGCCATATCAATATTATTGAAACCCACCGCGTAATTGCTGATAACCTTGAGCTCGGGCGCGTTTTCTATCCCTTTGGCGCTGACTTCATCGGAGAGAAGGCAAATCAGGCCCTCAGCATCTGAGACCCCGGCCATAAGCTCCTCCAGAGAGAGGACTGTCTTGCCGGTTAATTTCCACTTGGCAGTTTTCTTCCAGGATACTGAGGCCCGCCTTCGGTATTTCTCTGGTCACGAAGACTTTAGGTTTAATCATTGCTTTGGCTCAATTGCTTCACAAACTGTTCAAGCTTGAAAGCAAAGATGGCCTCGGGTTCAACCCTGTAGCCATCAAAAACGCTATTGGTCTCGAACAACACCTTCTCCTTGCGGGAGGGCAAAAAAGTGACCCTGACAACGATTTTACCATCGTAGTCTTCCCCTCTCTCGGCTTCTCTAAAAACACTGAGCTCCGGCAGTTGGTTGAGAAAAGTGAAGTAGGTTATATCTTTCGATTTGCACCGAATAGCTCTAGACCGACTTGACTATGGGCACCGTCCAGAAGGAAAAGCACCGTTAAAAGCAGAAGGACTGTCCAGAAGAGTCGCCGCTTTG
>JACDOJ010000061.1 GCA_017656135.1 Bacillota bacterium
GGATAAACGGCGTGGCGTGGCCGGCATTTTCTATATCTACAAAATCGCCGGGGCGGCTGCCGAAGAAGGTGCTAATCTCGACGAAGTCAAAAGGATTGCGGAAAAGGTTAGGGACAATGTCAGGACCATGGGTGTCGCTCTTTCCCCGTGTGTCATCCCGGAAGTAGGTAAACCCACCTTTGAACTTGCTGAGGGTGAAATGGAGATCGGCATGGGCATCCACGGCGAACCCGGTGTTCAGGGAAAAGCCCCATTGGCCCCTGCTGATGAAGTCGTTGACCAGATGCTGAGACCTATCTTGGAAGACCTGCCCTTCAAGAAGGGCGATGAGGTTTCTGTGCTCATCAACGGTCTGGGAGCCACACCTAAAGAGGAGCTCTACATTCTCTTCCGCCGGGTCAACCAGATCCTGGAGGCCGAAGGCATCAAAGTCTATCACCCGTACTTGGGCGAATTTGCCACCTCTATGGAGATGGCCGGGGCTTCCATTTCACTTCTGCGTCTTGATGAGGAGCTTAAGCGGCTACTGGGTAGGCCGGCTAATACACCATTCTTCGTGCAGCACCAGTTATAAAAGGGGCGATCTGGGATGGAAGTGCTGAAGGCAGCTGATATCAAAGCATTCCTGACTAACATGGCCAAGTTAATGCAGGAGAAAAAAGACGAGCTGACCGAGTTGGATAGCGTTATTGGCGACGGCGACCTGGGGCTGACGATGAGTAAGGGGTTTGCCAAAGTTGCGGAAACCGTCGGCGAGCTCGATGAGGCTGACGTGGGGACAATCTTGATGAAGTCTGGAATGGCGATGGCTGCTGCTGTTCCCTCAACTATGGGGACTCTAATGGCTACCGGCCTGATGCGGGGCGGTAAAGCTGTTCAGGGCAAAGAGGAGATTGGCCTGCCGGAGCTAGCTGAGCTGATGCAGGCATTTGTGAACGGGATCATGACCCGCGGCAAAGCAAAAGTAGGGGACAAAACCATTCTGGATTCTCTTTACCCTGCAGCAGAGGCTTTAAAAACTGCGGTTAAGTCCGGGAAGACCCTGGCTGAAGGCGTCTCTGTAGCATATCAAGAGGCGGTGGCCGGTCTGGAAGCTACCAGGGAGATGGTTTCCCAGCACGGAAAGGCAGCCTGTTTCCAGGAGAAGACCCGAGGCAAGCAGGATCCCGGTGCCACGGTCGGGATGTACCTGCTGAAAGCGCTGGCTGAAACGGTGCAGCAAACATCAGGATAAAGGTGGTTCCACTAATGCAATTTGGTGATTTGGTACAGGAGATGTGTTTGATTCCGGCTCTGGCTGGGCATGAAACCCCAATGATCAAGTACCTGCACTCGGCTTTCACGCCTCATGCCGACCAGGTCACGGTGGATAAAGCAGGGAATGTCATTGCCAAGATCGCCGGGACTGACCCGGCTGCTCCTTCGGTAATGGTATTCGCCCATATGGACCAGTTGGGCCTAGTGGTCCGGAAAATCAGCGAAGATGGGTTCATCAGGGTGGAGCGCCTTGGTGGCGTTCCGGAGAAGGTTCTGCCGGGCCTGCGGGTGCAGGTGTTGTCGGAAGACGGAGATCCTGTTCCCGGGGTCATTGGCTTGAAGGCCCACCATGCCACTGGGGCGGAAGAGAAGTACAAAGTGATCCCTTACCAAGACCTTTATATTGATGTTGGAGCGGCCAGTTCTTGCGAGGTACGCAACCTAGGGATCGAAGTAGGTTGCCCGGTGGTCTATGAACCGTCGTTCCAGGTTCTCACAGGCGGGAGGATTTCTGGGACATCTTTGGATGACCGGGGTGGGTGTGCGATCTTGGTCAAGCTGGCCGAGCAGGCCCGGGTCCAGCGGCCGGCGGCTACGTTGTACCTGGTCGGCACAGTGCAGGAAGAATTTAACCTCCGGGGTGCCCAGGTGGCGGCAAACGTTATCAAACCGGACCTGGCCATCTCCCTGGATTTGGTGGTTGCCGGGGATACTCCTGACCTTAAAGACCGGTCTGACCTGCGGCTGGGCGGCGGTCCAGCAATGAGCATGTATAGCTTCCACGGTCGGGGCACCTTGAACGGGACCATTCCCCACCCTCGATTGGTCCAGTTGGCCAAGGAGGCTGCGAGCAGGGCAGGGGTTCCTCTGCAGCGTAGTGCCATGGTGGGGATTCTGACAGATTCTGCGTACGTCCAGTTGGTAGGAGATGGTATCCCCGTCATCGACCTTGGTTTTCCGGCCCGGTATACCCATACTCCCATAGAGGTCTGCCAGCTTTCCGACTTAGAAGGGCTTTTCCGGCTGGTCTGGGAAATGGTCTGGGCTCTGGCACCGGGGATGGACTTATCTCGACTGTGAGCTTATCATTGTGAGGTGATTTCTGGTGGCAAAGGGCTACCTATTAGGTGTGGATATCGGAACTTATGAGTCTAAAGGGGTTCTCACCACTTTGGATGGGGAGATCGTGAGTGTCCAAGTGCGGCCGCATAATCTGTCCATTCCCAGGCCGGGCTGGGCAGAGCATGACGCCGAGCAGGTATGGTGGCAGGACTTTTGTTCCATTGTTCAGGGCCTATTAGCGGAGTCCAAGGTAGATCCCAAAGAGATTCACGGGGTAGGTTGCAGCGCCATCGGACCTTGTATGCTCCCGGTGGACCAGAAAGGCAACCCGATGCGCCAGGGGATCCTATACGGGATTGACACTAGGGCGACAGCAGAAATTGCTGAGCTCGAGGAGGTCTTGGGGGCGGATCGGATCTACGACGTCTGCGGAGCGACCCTTTCTGCCCAGTCTGTAGGACCTAAAATCCTGTGGGAGCGCCACCATGAACCAGAGATCTATCAGGCTGCCCACAAGTTTGTGACCAGTACAACGTTTTTAGTTGCTCGGTTAACGGGAAATTACTACATCGACCACTATACGGCCGCCAGCTTCCACCCTCTCTATGATCTGGCTAAAAGGGAATGGAACCCGGAGTTGGCTGCTCCCATCGTTGAGGTGGATCGGCTGCCTGAACTAGGCTGGACAACTGACATCGCTGGCACGGTGACCCGGGAGGCTGCTGCCCAGACCGGCCTGGCCGAAGGGACCCCAGTGATCATTGGCACGGTGGATGCTGCGGCCGAGGCGGTCAGTGTCGGGGTGGTGAGCCCAGGCCAGATCATGATCATGTACGGCTCAACGGTTTTCATGATAGAGGTGTTGGCCCAACCTAAGGTCGACCCCAGGCTGTGGTCAGCGCCTTACCTCTTCCCAGGGACCCACTGCATGATGGCAGGGATGGCCACCAGCGGCGCTTTAACCCGGTGGTTCCGGGATCATTTCGCCAAGGATCTGGTTATGCAGGAACAGGAGACGGGTATCAATGCTTACGGACAGCTGGCCCAGGAGGCGGCACAGGCGCCACCGGGAGCCGAAGGACTTATTGTTCTGCCCTACTTCAGCGGGGAGCGGACCCCCATCAACGACCCTAGGGCCAAAGGGGTCATCATGGGCCTGACGTTGGCTCATACCCGGGGCCACGTTTACCGGGCTATCCTTGAGGGCATTGGGTACGGCATCAACCATCATTTCCAGGTGCTGAAAGAAATCGGTGTTTCCCCGCATACTGCGGTGGCAGTAGGCGGCGGAACCAAAAACCCGTTGTGGCTCCAGATTGTCAGTGACATTTGCAATACGGTCCAGCTGGTCCCAGCGGTAACTATTGGCGCCTCCTACGGTGATGCCTTCTTAGCTGGTTTAGGGGTCGGAGTTTTCTCCACCTACCGGGATATCGCCCAGTGGTTGAAGGAAATCAAAGAGGTGCGGCCAAACCCAGACGTGGTCGAAATCTACCAGAAACAGTACGAGCTTTACCTGAAGACGTATCAGCAGACCAAAGAAATTATGCACGACATCTAGTGATCACCGAAAGCAGGAGCGTCGACGAGGGACGGCGAATCTATTGGGCGTCCAAGTGGCAAAGTAATTGTAAGGAGAACGGTGATCACACTTGACCCACAAATTCAACCCAGACAACTGGCAGAAACTGCTCACTGACGAACGCGCTGA
>JACDOJ010000062.1 GCA_017656135.1 Bacillota bacterium
ACCGCTATGAGCGCTGTTAACAGGCCATATTCAGCCAAACTCTGCCCACTTTGGTCGGCGATCAGTTGCCGAAGTAAACTCACAGTACTTCCCCCTTTCCAGTGGTTTTCGGTGTCCCCAAAACTAGAAAACGGGGATTTTTAAGACATAACTGAGCATGGTCAATAAACCGGCAGAGTAGTCTCTTAGCGCAGGCTCGATAGCAATTGAGGCGGTCAGAAGCACAGCAGCACTGAGAATGTACTCGATATAGGCAGATCCTTGCTGGTTTTGAAAGTTCACAGCATCTCCCCCCTATACAAACCAGATATTTCCTGGTAAAATATAAATAACATGCGGCCTACCTAGGTCGCAGGGCACACCATCGAAGCGGGGCAGCCAACCTACGACTTCGATGGTGTTTTCCTTTTGGACCAGGCTAAAATAATTCGATAAAATTCGACACAAATCGATATCTGTCGACGGATTTTCGACATCTATCGACGTTTATCGACGTTTATCAACACCTCAGTGGTCCATTCTCGACGTATTTAGATTATAAACACTGTTGCCAGAATTTGTCAACACCTTTTCTCATTTTTTTCAAAAATCCCCGCTAAACAAGGTGAGCCAATAAAAAAGGGGCGCCGCCCCTCGCGGCAACCCCGAATATTTGTATTTCTTTTAACGGTTTATTGGGCCAAGGTGATACCAAAAGACTTCGCTTCTTCAATTAGTTTTTGTCCCTTTCCAACTTCCCCCAACTCTTGATAGATGTTAAGCAGCCGCTGGTAAATCTGTATCTCTGTAGGATCATACCTCAGAGCCTGACGATAGTAGTCCAAAGCCTCTTGGCGGGCCCCTTGGGACCGGGCCAAATCCCCTTTAGCCACATAAAGCCGGGAGAAGCCAGTGAAATCCAGCTCTTCGGCTCTGGCCAGGTACTGGGCTGCAGTATCCAACTGTCCCTGGCGAATAGCGATGATCCCCAAGTCCACCAAGCCCATGACAGTCTGGGCAGAATCCAAAGCTCTCTTGTAGTATTCCTCGGCCTTTTGGTATTGAGCCTCATCCAAGTAAGTCCTCCCAATTAGAGTATAATAAGAGGCCCGCTCTTCAGCAGATAAATCCCCTTCTTCCACCAGTCGTAGAAAGGCTTGGCGGGCTAAATCCGGCCTGCCACCTGAAGAGAGAATCATACCTGAAATGGCCAGCAGCTCTGGATTGGGTTTCTCCAGGTCTTGTACTACGTGAGCGGCCTCTACCAGGGCCAACTTCAGCCAACCTACTTTAATATGGCTCAAGACCGATTCCAGCCCTATTTCCCGCTGTGCCTGGACTTTGTTGGGGAAGAGTTCATAAGTCGAAACAACCAGTGCAATTCCAATAATCAACACCAGTGCCCGGCGGCACATCAGGTTCACCTGAGCCACCCCCTGCGCTAATACTTCACCACAGCCACTTCTACCACCTGTTCCAAGTGGCTCCTAAATTGACCAAAAGAATCAGCCGGTGATATACTAGGATAGTTATAGGAGGTAGGGATAATGTCCTTCAGTGGATTGTTTTTAAAAGGCCTGCTTACAGAGATCACTCCTGGGCTGATCCAAGCCAGAATCGACAAAATATATAACTACCACAACGAATACCACTTTAACCTGCGAGCACAAAGGAGCCGCCTGGTGCTAGTGGTTTCCATCGATCCAAAGAACTTTCGACTCCAACTCACTGAGGAAAAACCGCCTGTCACCTACCCGGAGAAACCCAACAGTTTCTGTATGCTCCTCCGGAGGCACCTAGTGGGTCTGCCCATCACCGCTGTTAACCAGCCAGGTTTGGAGAGAATAGTTTTCGTTGACTTCACAGCCGGCTATGGCGAGGACCTCAAACCTCGCCGGTATCAATTGGTTTGCGAGCTAATGGGTAGAAACAGCAACCTTATTCTGGTGGGTCCGGATGGTTTCATTTTGGGAGCAGCCAGACAGAGCTCGGTGGAGCAAAACGCCCACCGGGAAGTGGTGCCAGGAGCCGAATACATCCCTCCGCCGAAGCAGAACAGCAAGAACCTGTTGGGCCTGGATTCTCCCTTTTTCCGGCGCAGCCTGCTGCTGGCTCCCCCTGAAGAAGAACTCCGGCAAGGCTTGCTCCGTACCATTCAAGGCATCGACAAATGGATGGCTACGAGAATCCTGGAGTCTGCCGGCCTCTCCCCTGACCTGAAGCGTTCTCAGCTCAAAGACTTCCAGCTCAACCATCTCTGGGAGCAAGTACAGAAACTGAAGAATATAACGGCATCAGGGCAATGGGAACCTACCATGCTCGTGGACAAAAGCGGAAAACCGCTGGATTATGAACCCTTCTCTTTAGGGGTCTCTAGCAGCAGAAGCTTTTCCGGTTTCAGCCCGTTACTGGATGCCTTTTTCCTCCCGCTTTACAGTCAAGAACAAGAGACCGTGACTAAGAAAGATTTAAGTTCAGCCCTGAAGAGGGAGATTAAAAAGGTTAAAAAGAAACTTAAGGCTCAGGAAAAAGACTATGCCTCAGCGGAAAATGCCGCCGAGTACAAGAACAAGGCCGACCTAATAATGGCCTACCTTTACCAAATCCAACCCGGCTCCAGCTCTATCTACCTGCCTTCTTTTGAGGATGGGTCACAGGTAGTAATCCAGTTGGACCCGGCCAAGAAGCCGGCTGACAATGCAGAACTCTACTACAAAAAATACGCCAAGGCCAAACGGAAAAGGGAACGGGCCCTTCAGGAACTAACCAAGACCAAAGACTATCTGGCCTACTTGGAGCAGCTCCAAGAGGACCTGCGCCAACAGGAAACCCCGGAAGATCTGACCGCCATTGAGGAAGAGCTTATTTCCTTAGGCATCCTCAAGGCCAAGAAAGATGCACCGAAACAGAAGAGAAAGGTTCGGCCGGGTCTCCAGTACAAACAGGTGGCCCTGTCTGATGGAACAGAGATTCTGATTGGGATAAATAGCAGGCAGAACGATTATGTGACCATGACCAAAGCCAATCCTAATGATTACTGGTTTCACATCAAAGACCAGCCCGGTTCCCACGTGATCCTTAAAACCTCCGGGAGGGGACCTAGTGAGGAAGAGATAATTACCGCTGCCAGGCTCGCTGCAACCTACAGCAAAGCCTACCAAAGCAGAAAAGTGGAAATCGACTACACCCAGCGCAAGAACGTTTGGAAACCAAAAGGCGCCAAGCCGGGAATGGTTCTCTACAAAAACTACCAGACTTTAGTGGTGGAGCCCTTTGACCAAGAGACCCTCCAGGGACTGATGAAAGGCGGAAGCAGTGCAGAAGAATAGGTTGCCTCTCTCAGTGGCCATGCTTTTGGCCGCAATTTCCCTGGACGAAGCCTCCATCGTCTTCAAACTACTTTGATTACCTCAAGTCTCAAACCCGCAACGGAACACCGTCATATTCAATCTGCTGGAATTTGCTACTCTTTTATTTTCCGTCCTCGTAGATTAAGCGTAAAGTTTGCTGTATGGCCGGTGGCCTTTCGGGGTCAAACGCAGGAAGCCTTTGGAAGTCAACAGATTTTTGGGAACATCAAACAACCGGGAGTACTCGTTTAAGAATGGATCCAGCCTAACTAGGTCTTCCTGGGAAGCCTCTTGAACATTCACCTCTTTACCCAACTGAAAATCAGCTACTTCGCCCCGAATATAAATCTCTCCTCCATGCATGCCGGAGCCGACCCACTCTCCCACCGGAGAGCCGTCAGTCCCCAGTCCCAATACAATTATGGTACCACCGGCCATATATTCACCTAAAAAGTCCCCAGTGGAACCTCCAATAACTATAGTGGGCCAGTTTTGAGCAACCCCTTTGAGATGGACTCCTGCCCGGTAACCGACATCTCCCTCGATGTAAATAGTTCCCCCTCGCTGGCTGTAGCCGATTACATCACCGGCAGACCCGTGGACGACAATCTTGCCGGTGTTCATGGTGTTGCCCACACCATCCTGACAGTTACCCCAGA
>JACDOJ010000084.1 GCA_017656135.1 Bacillota bacterium
TATTTTAGCATTGAGGAGGAATTCAAGATGTTACAAGTTCGCGGTATTACCTTAACCCGGGAAACATTAGCCAAGATGATTGATTTTTCCATACTCCACCCTTATACACAAGAAAAGGACATCTTGCAAGGACTGGAATACTGCCGAAAGTACAAATTCAACTCTTTCTGTGTTAATCCCAACTTCCTGTCAATGATCGTCGATGGTCTTAAAGGTACTGATGTAGAACCCAGCGTAGTGCTCGATTTCCCCTTCGGCGCAGGAACACGCCAAATGAAACTGGCAGCAGCTGAAGATGCAGTTAAGCGGGGCGCAAAGGCCCTGGACATGGTAATTGACATCGGAGCACTCAAAGATAAGAACTATAAACTAGTAATTGAGGAAATCCGCGACTTAGTGAAAGCAGCTGAAGGAGCAAAAACTAAGATTATTATTGAGGTAGCATATCTCACCAAGGAAGAAATCGTTGCTGCCTGTAAGTGCGTTGAAGAAGGTGGCGGCCACTACGTAAAGAGTTCCACTGGCCGTGCTGACCGAGGCCCAACCATGGAAGAGGTTAAACTAATGCGCGAGAGCGTATCGGAAAATGTAGGCGTTAAAGTTGCCGGTACCGGGAGATTCTGGACCAGCCAGATTGCATTCGGATGCTTACTGGCAGGAGCAGACCTTATCGGAACCCGCTCCGGGCCACAGATTGTCGAAGACCTACCCTTACTGGAAGAAATGTACGGAAATCGTTTGAAAGTTGTTTAGCTTACTTAGTACTATTAGCTTATGTTCCTAAAGTAAAGAAGTCTAAGTCCGAAGTTCGTTCTCTCCCGGACCCCACGTTCTCTTCCAGTCAAAAGACTCAATGAAGGAGGGCCGTACCATGGCAAACAAGTATGTGAGCGGCATTGATGCCGGTACCATGGGGGTACGGTGCGTAATCTTTGATTTGGAAGGCAATGAGATCGCAAGTGCTTATCATGAAACACCTACCCAATACCCAAAACCAGGTTGGGTGGAACAGAGAGCTGAGGATGTAATAGCGCTTGCCTATCAATCAACAAGAGAAGCCATTGCTAAGTCAGGTATCAATCCAAAGGACATCGTGGGAGTCGGTTTTACCAACATGCGCTCGACGTTTGTTCCTGTAGACAAAGAAGGCAACTTTTTACATCCCATTTTCGTATGGCAAGATCTGCGGGGTACTGAAATGTTACCCTGGATGAGAGAGCGATTAGCTGCTCATGAAATGACAGAAATGGACCTGTACAAGATTACCGGCTTCCCCATCGGGGCCGTCTGGCCTTCGTCGAAAGTTTACTGGTTTAAGAAATATTATCCCGAGTTATACGAAAGGACATATAAGCTGATTATGCCGCAGGAAATGCTAATTAAGGCTTTCGGAGCTGATGATTACTACGGCACCAGGGACGATGCTGGTTGGTGGCAGATAGTTAATGCAGACACATTTGAATATGACCCAAAACTAGCGGAAATCTTCGAAGTCGATTTGGAGAAGTACCCAGAGAATTACCCTGCCGGCACACCCGTTGGCAAAGTAACTAAAGAGGTAGCCGAAAAAACCGGTCTAGCTGAAGGTACTCCCTTAATTGTTGGTTCTGGTGACCAGCAGTGCGGTGCTATTGGTGTTGGTATGGCATATGACGGCATGGCATCAATTTGCTTAGGCACAGCTGGTCTTTGCATAGCCCATTCCAGTAAACCCATTCGTCACCCCGAAGGTAAAAACCATGTTTTGGGTCATCCTGCAGGTGCCTGGCAGATGGAAGGCCATGCAAGCGCCGCTGCTAGCAGCTTCCGCTGGTTCCGTGATACTTTTGGCCATTTAGAAAAGGCCACTTCCAGCGTGATCAACACTGACCCCTATAACCTCCTGACAGCCTGACAGCTTCGGCCGAATACTCTCCGCCAGGAGCGCGGGGCACAATTTATCTACCCTGGCTTGCCGGAGCAGCTTGCCCCTATTACGACTCCAACGCCAGGGCGGCCTTCGTTGGTATGACTTTTGCTCATACCAAGGGTGACATAGTAAGAGCTGCGATGGAAGGCATTTGCTATGAGATGCGAGATATGTTGGAATCTCTTCAAGCAGCTGGATTCCCGGAATTCAAAGAGTATAGGGTCACAGGTGGTGCAGCTCGTTCTGCCCTTTGGAACCAGATTCAGGCTGATGTCTATGGTAAGCCGGTAGAAACAGTAAAAGTGAGTGAAGCTACAGCTTTGGGCGCAGCAATGTGCGCTGCTGTAGGCGCAAAGATTTACAAAGATGTTCGTGAGGCTATTGAGCACATGGTAAAAGTTGATCGGCGATGGGAACCTATTCCGAAAAACGTTAAGATCTACAATGAGTTGTTCGCCATCTACCGAGAAACCTACAAAGCTTTAAAGGAGAAGGTATTTCCTGCTATTGCCGAACATCAGAACAAGTAGGTTGGGGTGCAGCCTGAAAAACGCGGTAGGATCTCTTAACAGGGACCCTATCAGTGGTAAACGAACTGGAAGCATATACTGAAACATTACAAAATGCAAAGGAGGGGCTAATCATGGCTTTGGAAAGTCAAAGACTGGCTGGCCAGGTGGCTATTGTAACCGGAGCTGCCTCTGGATTAGACCGGGGTATCGCTTTAAAACTTGCTCTGAACGGCGCTGTTGTTGCCTGTGCGGATATCAACGACGAAGAAAACCAGAAAACCGTTGATATGATCACTGCCGCTGGAGGACAAGCCTTCCCTGTCCACGTGGACATCAGCAATTCCCAGTCTGTGAAGGCTATGATGAAATACGTTTATGAGAAAATGGGTAAAATTACAATCTTAGTTAACGGCGCCGCCATTATCAAATTTAGTCCAATTGAAGAATGTAGTGACGAAGAGTGGGAGCAGGTAATTAAAGTAGATTTGACTGGATACTTCTACTGCCTACGGGAAGTCTATCCCTACATGAAAGCTAGTGGGGGCGGTCGGATTGTTCAAATATCATCATCTTCTGCTAAGAGCGGCAGCAGCTTTGGCGGGCCCCACTACACCGCTGCTAAAGGAGGCGTTATTAGTCTTACCAAATATGCTGCCCGGAGATGGGCAAAAGACAACATTCTAGTTAATACAATCTGTCCTGGTATTGCCGACACTCCTTTGGGCCGACACCCTGAAGCTCCTAAAGGTGCTTTTGAAGAAATGAAGAAGAACATACCTCTTGGTAGAGTAGCAGAGCCTGAAGACATCGCAGGCGGTGTATTATTCCTGGTTTCAGATGAAGCTCGTTATATTACCGGAATTACCTTGGACATTAATGGTGGGCGTTACATCTATGGCAACTAGGAAGTAGCGAGTATACAAGACAGATGACTTTTAACAACCCTTTTATTCTATATTAGTAAAGGGCAAGACTGTTTTTGTCTTGCCTTTTTTCACGTCCAACTTGGTGATTCTCCTTAATTTTACTTATACGAGATCTCTGAAAAACCCGGCAACCGTTGAAGCTCTAGGCTTACGGGAATTACCTGATTTTGACTAATCCGTGTTACTACAATCGCCTTTCCTGCCAATATTCCCTGATCTATATCATCTTTCCGGCCATCTCCGGCTCTAATTCAGCTCTCCGGGCCATTTTCTTCGCATTTAGGCATATAAAGGTCATCAGTACCTGGATGGCTACCCGCCACAGTCCACGGTACCTAGCTCTCACCATCCGGTGCCAGGTCTTCGCTTCGCCAAATACGCGCTCAATCGTCTTTC
>JACDOJ010000063.1 GCA_017656135.1 Bacillota bacterium
CAAGTTCTTAGTGGGAGTTAGGCGCTAGGCCCTGAGGTCTCTTGGGCCTGGCCTCTCTCTTCAAGTGCCAGCTCTTCGATGGCCGACCGCATTTTGACGGTGGCATACAGTGGAGCCGGCAGCAAGAAGAGGATAAAGACCGCGTAGTGAACTAAGTCAAAGAGTCCCTTTTCCAGGAAGAAAGCGAGCGCCAAAAACAGGACAAAGAGAGGCCACTGAACCAGCAGCATACCCCGGAGCCAGCCAGGCCTTTTAGCTCCTTTGGTTAAGAAAAGCAGGTAGAGGGCTGCCGCCAGGTAGTCCATGGCTCCCAGGATGTTGGTCACTAGGCCGGGAACGTTCAGGCCGGCCCAGATGTTGATGGAGTCCGGCAAGCCGAAAAAGCCCACAGGCCAGAAAGCCTTGATCCCACTAAACCAGAAGAAGATGTCGGCAAAGCAGTGGGCGAACATCCCGTATCCTATCCCCGCGGCGAGAGCCCACCTCTCCTCTTGTTCGCCCTTAGAGAACCGGTAGACCAGGGCCGAAATCACCAGAATCCCAAGGATGCTGTGGGTGAAGCTGCGGTGCATAGCCCTGCCCAGCCCTGAATCGAATAGATAGATGATTCCTAACAGAAAGAAATCCGCATCAGGTAAGAGGTTTCCCAGAACAAAGCCGTAAAGCAGTGCCTTTCCCTCCTCACCCTAAATTATACAGTTTCTGGCAGGATTTCTTGAATACTCCTTTTTCTTCAAGTGTTAGAGTTTTTTGCCTCCAGTAGGCTAATCCTAAGTGTTGGGGGGTGAAGACATGATGCAAGGCGACGCCTGTTTCCGAGAGGCTTCTCTCAAGGAGCTCTTAAACCCGGATTTCATTAGTGAGTACACCGATTTTGCTACCGCAGAGGAAATGTTCTCCCATGCGGACTTTCCAGCCCGGGGTGGAAAGGATATTGAACAGGTCTCCAGGGAGAGGTTGGACCGCTTCGTCCAGGAACACAGTGAGTTTTCCAGCTGGGATGAACTGGTGGCTAATGCCAAGTACTATCATCTCAGCACTCAGCTCCCTGACCTGCCTTACTGACACAGACCTGACAGAATACCCAAAAATGAAACCTATAAATTTGGATTGATTTGGTAAAAATACCTATGTACCACTGAACCAAAGAGCGAAAGGATGATCATTTGGTGCGGGGATTTGTCTTTTTTACCTGGACCCTTGTTCTTTGCCTGACCGGGGGTTTGTGGTTTTCGCCAGGAGTAGCAGCTGAGGGGTTCCTATCACTTTTCAGGGTCGACCAGGGTAAAAGCTGGGCTGTGGACCCCAGTGATTTCGTCAAGCTTATCGATGCCATTGAGGGCCGGGAGCAGGTAGTTAAGATTGCCAACTTCGGCACCATGGAGATCCTGATTCCTCCCAAGGTCGAGAATTTCGGTTTCGATGGCCAGGGAGCCGTCCACTTCCAGGGCCGCTCTATCCGGGTGCCGAAAAGCATCAAGGGCTACCGGGCTCCCCGGGCCCAACTGGTTTCCGGCTCGAAAATCAGGTTCACCTTATACACGGCGCCTATCAACCGCTTTCTGAACTCACTTTCGGTGCGGGCGGTGGTACCGAGAAAGATTAACGGCCAGCCCTTTGTCCTCAACACCGCTCCGCTGGTGGCAGTAACCTATCCGGCGCCGACCATCGGGGAATCGGATCTGGTCATCGCGGTGACCCTCCCCAGTGAACTGGAAGCGCCGTCCAGCGTCGACGGAGAAAGCCTGCAAGATGCCATTTTGGCCATACCCGGTCTGCCCAGAGGACTCAAATCCCAGTTCGCCAATGTGGCCTATGGCGGTGAGATCATCATAACCCCAGACGGAATCGGGGAACCGGTCCAGATCAAACCAGGGGTACAGGGGGCTTTTACCACCGGGCCCAAGACCCTCTTTAAGGGCAATTTCTCCCTGAGCGAAGAAGGAAAACAGTTTCAGACCGAGATCCAAAAATCCTTGAATCAGAAAAACTTAATCAATGGACTATGGGGTATGCGGTTTTGGGCAGACTGCCTGGTGTGGATGGGGGACGGCTTGATTTACATGGTCATGGGCGAGTTAAGCCAGGCTGAGGCGTTAGAAATCGCAAGGATGGTGGGATAGATGGAGTATGTAGTCGAGACTCACAAGCTAACCAAGCGGTATCGTGGGGGTGGAGGCTGTTTTGAGGTTGATTTAAAGGTCCCGAGAGGGAGCGTCTTTGGCCTCTTAGGCCCAAACGGAGCCGGCAAGAGCACCCTGGTCAAATCCTTAGTCGGTTTGGTGAAACCCTCCTCCGGCTCTGGCACCATCCTGGGAAGACCTTTGGGCAGCATCGAGATTCGGAGAGACATCGGGTATCTGCCGGAGACCTTCCGGTACCAGCCTTGGATGACCGGGGAGGAGCTGCTCTTTTTTCACGCCAAGCTGCGCAAGGTACCGCCGGAGGTGGCGGAGGAGAGGATTCCGGAACTACTGAAGCTGATGAAACTCTCAGGGCAAGGCAAGCAGAAAATCAAGACCTACAGCAAGGGGATGCAGCAGCGTATTGGCATGGCCTGCGCCTTAATCTCCGACCCCCAACTGGTCTTTTTGGATGAGCCCACCTCCGCTCTGGACCCGGTGGGCCGGAGGGAAACCCGGGAACTGATCCTGAGGCTGAAGGAGCAGGGTAAGACCATCTTTTTGAACAGCCACTTCTTAGGAGAGGTGGAGATGGTCTGCGACCAGGTCGCGGTGATGAATGTAGGCCGCTTGCTGGCCCTGGGGCCTTTGAATGAGCTCAGAGGCCTACAGGTGGTGGTCGACTTGCGGGTTAAGGGCTTGAGTGAACAGGTTTTGACCGCCTTGAGAAACCTGGCCCTCAAGGTGGCCAGAGATGGAGACAGGGTATCTCTCGTGCTCGCCGAGGCCGGGATGATTCCCAGAGTAGCCAAGGTGATCGCCGCCTCTGGGGGAGAGCTTTACGAGATGATTCCCCGGACTAAGGATTTGGAGGAGCTCTTTATGGATGTAATTCAGAACCGGGGAATCAAAAAAGGACCGGCCTAATTGGTTTCGGCCACACCCGATGCCGCCGGAC
>JACDOJ010000074.1 GCA_017656135.1 Bacillota bacterium
TGCCTTTCAGTCTAACTAAGTTACTCTCCTTGATCGCGCGAGAATAATAGTCAGTGAAGCAATCTATTCCTAATACTCTGTACCCTTGATCAATCAGGGCTTCTGCCAATGTCGAACCGATGAAACCGGCAACCCCTGTAACTAATGCTCGCAAATTAATTCACCTGTCTTTCTCTGAACTTGCTATCAAATAGATTTTTTCTCCAAAGCTCCAGCCTTCGCCTATAATCCGCCAATTATTAGTAGATGGCAATATCCTCAGGTCGTAAGTGGCCAACAAACGCCGAGGTTGGGCCAGAAATTCTCCCACTCCCTCTTGAGTTTTTAATACCAAGAAAGAATCGATCTGAGAGTAGAAATTCAGCTCCGCATCATAAGCTCCTCTAGCATAGACAGCCACTTGCATACCTTGAGCCGCGTAATTCTTAATCTGCTCGGAGATATCCTTGGGGCTCATAATTGTATTGGCACTTGGCACCAAAATCAAGCTAAGCCAAGCTAAGAATACTACCGCCCCAGCCACGACCCAAGTAACTCGTCCACTGGCAGTCATTCTTTTGAAAAGCCCAACCAATCCGGACAGGATGAATAATATTCCTACAGGAATCCAAGCCAGGGAGACGAGGGAGCTTGGATCAGCTAGCGGTGGAATATCTTTTAGACTCTCCATCAGTGAAGCAGAAAGCGACCAGAAGCCATGCACTCCTCCGCCAAACCAAACGAAAAAAAGACCTAACAGAAGGTTGGTCAGGCCGTATCCCTTGATGACCAATCTAGTTGCTTTAGTCGCGAAAATCTCTTCCCAATGGCGAGCAATCCAAAAACCAAGGAACGGGATAACAGGAATAAGGTAATGCATCTGCTTACCGGAAATGAGACTGAAGGCGACAAGATTAGTGAGCACCACTACATAGATAAACCGATCCCCCGGCTCCCTCCAGAAATCCCTGTTAAGACCGTTGACATACCAAAACAAGGCCCAAGGGCCAGCCAAGACAGGAAAGAGGAACAAATACCAGTACACCGGTCTTTGATGTGCCCACGAACCGGCAGAAGCCATCCGGCCGAAGTTCTGTTTCACTAAAAGTTCCTGGACAAAACTGGATTTGGCTGAAAACAGCAAGGGCACCAGCCAAACTGCGACTATGGCCAGCATTATCAAGACACCCAGCCAGAACTGCAGGTTTGGTTTTAACCCTGTCACTCCTTGTTTTAACACTCGGTGAACCAAAACAGGAAGAGCGATAATTACTAATACCACCGGCCCTTTGGTCAGGATACCAAGCCCCAACATGGCCCAGAACCAGGGATATTTTTCGTTCAAGTAAAAGTGGGCGGCCAATAAGACCCAAAAGGTAAGCAAAACATCAAACATAGCGTAAAAAGAAAAGATAAAGTAGTATAGGCTAGAAAAAAGAACTACTTTAAAGAGAGCAGGAACTTTTTCATTGTAAAGGTCGCGGTACACTAAGCCCCCAGCAAATAAACAACCAAAGCTAAAAAGCATTGGAATAAGTTTTGGTATCCAGTCGCGTACCCCAAAAACAGCATAACCCAAGGCCATTAGCCAAGGGTAGAGGGGTGGTTTGTGGCTATAGGGTTCCCCGTTCTTAGTTAGAAGAAAGACGCTCTTTTGGGAGAGAACTTCCCTCCCAACCTCTGCATAGCGTGTTTCGTCGACTGGCCAAAGGTCCTTGGTAAAGAATGCTGAGAAGATTAATAAAACTAAAATGAAGAAAAACCAGTTCCACCGCTTATCCATTCTGAGCTTGTTTCTCCTTATAGATCAAAGTAAGATTGCGGATATATATAAGGAACCCTGTAGACTGACCCAAAATAAAAATTGGATCTTTGATGTGGATAGCGTAGGTCAAAAGCATGAAACTACCACCAAGGCTAAGGAGCCAAAAAGCAATAGGGATTACAGATTTTTTGGCTCTCTCTGAGGCCAACCACTGAACGATGAAGCGGGACGCAAAGACAGCCTGTCCAAGGAAGCCCCATAAAAGCCAAAAATCCAGTTTCATTACTTGATCTCCTTTATCTCGTAGTTAATGTGCCTGGCCTTCATCCACCGAACAGCCAAAACATCCTTCAAGCCGCTCCAAGCACGATTAAAAATTCCATACTTTGATACACCATACTTGCGTGGCCTGTGGTTTACTGGCACTTGGCAGACTGAGTAACCCTCGATTTTAGCAAGAGTGGGCAAGAATCGGTGCATTCCTGAAAACATTGGGATCTTTTTCACCACTTCATTACGAAAGACTTTTAGAGAACAGCCGGTATCATGTATATCATCGCCGGTTAGCCAGTTTCTAACCCCATTTCCAATTTTGGATGAAATCTTCTTAACCCAACTGTCGTTACGTTGGGTTCGCCAACCAATGACAACATCATATTCCTTGATTTTCTCCAGCAACTTAGGAATATCAGCAGGATCGTTTTGGAGGTCAGCATCCATGGTAATAACATACTTGCCTTTGGCCAGCTTAAAACCGGCAGAAAAAGCAGCTGATTGTCCAGCATTGTAAGCGAAATTGACCAGTATAATTCGAGGATCGTGCTCTTTGGCTTCTTCGATCAACACTGCACTCTTATCAGTGCTTCCGTCATTAATACATAGTATCTCATAATCAGGCGTAATTTCATCTAATACGCCTTTAAGCTCACTTAAAAGATAAGGAATGTTTTCTGCTTCGTTATAGATAGGAAGTATGACAGATAGTTCCATATTGGTTCCACCTTACAGTAAAAAAATGTTATTTTCTTAGTCTTTGTCATTTGATACAGCCACCTGTTTGGTAACATCAGTAGTCTCAAGTGTTCCTACACCTTGTCCAACTCCAACGTAAACAAAACCCTTTCTCTCCATCTCAGCCCTATTATAAATGTTTCTAAAGTCAAACAAAACAGGATGCTTAAGGTGTT
>JACDOJ010000064.1 GCA_017656135.1 Bacillota bacterium
TGGAGCGGAAGACGGGATTTGAACCCGCGACCCCCACCTTGGCAAGGTGGTGTTCTACCACTGAACTACTTCCGCATACTCTCTTACCTGGTGCGAGAGGGGGGACTCGAACCCCCACGGTTTTACCCGCTAGATCCTAAGTCTAGTGCGTCTGCCAATTCCGCCACTCTCGCCAGCCGACTGCAGAGAATATATTAACACAATTGACCTTGATGCGCAAGAGCTAATATAGCTCGACCAACTGATACCCTGCATCCTCCACAGCCCGCTGGAACTGGTCTGTCGTAACTTTTCCGAGATCATAGGTTACCTGGGCGGTACCTTCTTCTAAATTCACCACAGCTTCAGCGACTCCATCCAGCTCTTTAAGAGCTTTTTCCACTGACATTTTGCAGTGGTTGCAGCTCATCCCGGCAATCTTCAGAGTTGCTTTTTGCATCAAAATCCCTCCATATTGTTCTTATACCCAATTATTCCTTAAACCTGCGCAAGCGCAAGGAATTGCTGACCACAGAAACCGAGCTAAAGGCCATGGCCGCTCCGGCGATAATCGGGGAGAGCTTCCCTAAGGCCGCCAGGGGGATGCCCAAGGTGTTGTAGAAGAAAGCCCAAAAGAGGTTCTGTTTGATAACCCGCATGGTCTGCCTGCTCAACTTGAGGGCGGTGACCAAGGCCCTCAAATCACCGCGAATCAAAGTCAAATCCGCTGCTTCGATAGCGATATCGGTGCCGGTTCCGATGGCCACCCCCACATCAGCCTGAACCAGGGCCGGGGCGTCATTGATACCATCGCCGACCATCCCGACTACCTTCCCCTCCTCTTGGAGCCTTTGGACCACAGTAGCCTTCTCACCGGGCAGAACCTCGGCCCTGACCTTGTCAGCCGGGATGCCGACCTCCCTGGCCACTGCCTCAGCCGTACGTTTATTGTCCCCAGTCACCATATACACATCCACACCATACTTCTGAAGCTCCCTGATGGCCTCAGGTGATGACTCTTTAATCTGGTCGGCCACCCCTAAAAGGCCTTTGACCTCTTTGTCTACCGCCAGAAGCATGGCAGTCTGCCCCTTCTCCTGGAGTCGGGCCACTTTCTCTTCCCAGCCCGCCACAGAAACCTGGTTTTCCTGGAGAAAGACCGGGTTGCCCAGGCAGACAGTTTTTCCTTCCCACCGGCCCTGAACTCCCCTGCCGGGGATGGCAGAAAACTCACTGATCTCCGGCACCTGGAGTCCCTTTTCTTTGGCGGCAGTAACGATGGCTTGAGCCAATGGATGCTCGGACCGGCTCTCCACCGCCGCCGCTAAGGCCAGTAGTTCATCGGGGTTTATGCCATTTGCCGCCTCCAAATTCTGGAGGGCCGGTTCGCCCTTAGTGATGGTGCCAGTCTTATCTAAAATCACCGCCTCCATGCGGTGGGCCCGTTCCAGGTGTTCGCCGCTGCGAAAGAGGATCCCCAACTCTGCCCCTTTGCCGGTACCCACCATTATGGCGGTGGGAGTGGCCAGACCCAGTGCACAGGGACAGGCGATGACCAAAACCGCAGTCATGCTGATCAAAGCCGCCTGAAAGTTACCGGTGATCAGTATCCAGATGGCGAAGGTCACCAGGGCGACGCCGACCACTACCGGCACGAAAATACCGGAAACCCGGTCGGCCAGGCGCTGGATCGGCGCCTTGGCCCCTTGGGCCTCCTCCACCATCCGCACGATCTGGGCCAAGGCCGTGTCTTTGCCAACCTTGGTGGCTTTGAACTTAAAGGAGCCCAGTTTATTAATGGTGGCACCGATCACTTCATCCCCAGGATTCTTCTCCACCGGCAGACTTTCGCCGGTGAGCATGGATTCATCCACTGTGGAGGACCCCTCTATAATCACACCGTCCACCGGGATTCTCTCCCCCGGCCGGACCAAGACTATATCTCCGACCTGGACCTCCTCGATCATGACCTCTTTCGGCTCACCGTTCCGTTCGACCCGGGCGGTTTTCGGCGCGAGGCTGAGGAGCTTTTTGATAGCCGCCGAGGTTTTGCCTTTGGCCGTAGCCTCCAAGAGTTTGCCCAGGAGGATCAAGGTGATGATGACCGCAGAGGACTCGAAGTAAACGCCGCCGTGCCCGCCGGTGGCCAACACTGCCCAAACGCTGTAGAAATAGGCAGCAGAGGTGCCCATAGCCACCAGGACATCCATGTTGGCGGAACCTGACTTCAGGGCGTGATAAGCCCCTTTGTAGAAACGCCAACCGGGTATAAACTGCACAGGCGTGGCCAAAAGCCACTGAAAATACGGGTCGTTCAGGATAGCCGGCAGTGGAATGACGTGGCCTAACATCATCGAAGCCAATGGAATGGTCAGGACGGCAGAAAAGGTGAAGAGCCTCCTCAGATGAGTAATTTCCTTGTGCCTCTCTTCTTCCAGAGCCGCGTACTCATCTTGACCCCCGGCCTCTTTCAAGACCTGGTAACCGGTGTCCTCAATGACTTGCTCCAGGGCCTGCCGGTCTAGAGTGCCACTTAAAAAGGTGACCCGGGCCTGTTCAGTGGCCAGGTTGACGTTGGCCTCCAGAACCCCCGGGATTTTAGAGAGCGCCCGTTCCACCCGAGCTGAACAAGCGGCACAGGTCATGCCGCCGACATCCAGACGGGCCTTTTCTAGTTTCGCCA
>JACDOJ010000077.1 GCA_017656135.1 Bacillota bacterium
GCGCCACTTGTCCAAGCAGGTGGCGAAGGTATTTAAAACGGTAACGGCAATAATAAGTTTTAACAAGCTTATTTGCAGACCGACCTAGTCTAGGTCGGTTTTTATTTTTATACACTATTAAAAATAGGATGATTCGTATGTTGGATTACGAATACCTCGAGAAACTCATTAATGAAGTTGAATCTACCAAAAGCAAAGGTTTAGTCGTTCCCCCCCAGGAAGGTTGTAATGGTACTGCCTATGTTAAAAATGGACAGATTTTGGTCCAGGATCCGGATCCCTTCGGTAAACCAGCATCTATCAAACCCGGTGAAAACGTAGTAATCTTTGTCAACGGACGCCTAATTAAAGACTCTGTAACCGTCACTGAAAAGGATGAAATTGAAGTTTATACTGAAAACACACCAGGGGACAGGTCTTTAAACCTCTCCATTGCCGATTCAGGTTTATCGGCCAGCCTAAGAGTCAACTACTCACCGGCGATTACTTATAAGCTCGTGGAAGTTGGCCCTGATCAAGATATCACAGTTCAGGCAGAGCCAGAATCAACTAAAGAACCGGAACGTTTCAGTATTGAAGAAATACTGGACTATCTTCGTAAAAACGGTGTTACTTACGGAATTGATCTAGATGTTGTTGCAGAACTGGCCGAAAAAGGTGGCCATGCGATTGTAGCCAAAGGCGACCCGCCTACTCTCGGTACTGATGCCAAGATAGAGCTCCTGTTTCCCACAGAAGTCTTTAAACATAAGCCCAAAAACGAAAGCGCCCTCAAGGTAGATGTTTTAGACCAGTATGAAATTATCCAAGTAAAACCGGGAGATCTGCTGGCAAGAAAAACCCCTCCCACCCCTGGCAAGCCCGGTACCACAGTTACTGGGAAACCAATTTTTCCGCCCGAATCTAAAGACAAAGATTTACGGACCAATGAAGGAGCTAAACTCTCAGAAGATGGCCTCAAAGTCTTTGCTACCAGTGCTGGCCTCCCCCGGTTGAAAAACAATATTATTAGCGTATTACCCATCTATGAGCATCTCGGAGACCTGGATCCTAGGCACGGCCACTTGACTTTTGATGGACATGTAATTATCAGGGGAAATGTTTCAGGCGGCGTAAAACTAACTGCTTCTGGAGATGTCCTTATTCTTGGCTCCATTACAGAGTCGGAGGTAATTGCCGGTGGCAACCTGACGGTTAAAAAGGCAATTATCTCCAGTAGTGTAAAAGCTGGTGGCCAGGACGCACCTTTAAGTTCAATAGTTACAAAGCTAGAAGTATTGAGTAACGAAATAGGTCTTTTGGCCAAGGCCATTAACCAAGTGCTCACCAATCCCAAATTCACGCAGGTTAATCTGACTAAAAACGTCATTGGACATTTGGCAACATTACTATTGGAAAAGAAATTTGCTTCTATACCTAGTGAATTTCACGAACTGATTAAGTTATGTAAAGATACATCAAGGCAGAATATTTGTTATATATTGGAAGCATGTTCAACTAAGTTTTTAAGAACAAACGCCATGGATTTTTCCTCCGTTCAAGAGATTCACTCGATTGAAAATTTAATACGCGCCAAGGCTAAAGCCTTGTCAGAAGAAATAAATGCTCCGGCCAACCTTAAATTTGACTACGCCCAAAACTCTAATTTGCAGGCCAGTGGAAGCATCTATTGTATCGGTACCGGGTGTTATGACTGCCAGCTTTATGCCGGCAGGGAGGTAAAAGTAATTGGCCGTGAAGGGTACTTTCGGGGGCAGAAAATTGTTGCCGGCGGAGATATCCACGTAGCTGACCTGGGCAACCCTTCAGGTCAAGAAACCATCGTAGAATTCTCTCCCAAGGCAGTCTTACGTGCAGACATTGTCAGGAACAACGTATTAATCAGATCGGGCAGGCAGTCATCTAAAATAATTGAAGACAAACGTTTACTCAAAAGCTGGGTAGATTATAAAGGCCATCTGAACGTCAGTACATTGAAATTTAAAGCCCCCAAACGAGTAAGAGAGGCATAAGGGTTACACTGATCAAGTTTTAAGTTCTACAGTTATTACTGGCGGGAGGATTTAAAATAATGTTATTAAAAGAGGTACGCGAGGATTTTGAAAAATTTTTGTCCCAGTTAATCACAAAAGGGAGAAAATATTACCTTGGAAGAGGCCCAAGAAAGGTTGTTGTATTAATCCGCCGAAATTATTTGATTATTGAACTGCAAGATTTTCTAACCCTTACAGGTTGGGTTTTATTAGATACCGAATTATGGGGAGTTGTCGAGCACTTAGAAGAAGCCGTGGCTAATAAATACTACAATTTATTTAGTAAGTTCCTGGAAGCAATTTTAGACATAAAGGTTCTAAGCCATTGCTATACCCTTATCAGCGAGACGAAAACAAAATCGGTGTTTTTCGTTGCAGACAGGCCCTGGGAGCAAGCCGAAGTAAAAATTCCTTTCCAGTCACTTGACCTGAACACTCTGTTGGAAAGAGTGTTTTTTAATCCCAAGGTCTTACCTGAAGCAGATAAAACTAACCATCGTGAACAAGTTAATTCTGAAAAGATTAT
>JACDOJ010000065.1 GCA_017656135.1 Bacillota bacterium
AAGTCCCCCAGGTGCAAAATCTCATCTACACCCCCGGGATTGCGAGGATCAACGATATGAGGAGCAGTTCCATCGATAAAGGCCACCCGCAGTTCCGGGAAAACGACCCCATCCAGAGAGTCGGTGTCAGAAGAGCAGTGGTGGTATTCCACCTTGTAGCCACTGTCCAGCAACTCTTGGGCGATGGTACGCATAAAGGTGGATTTCCCCACTCCGGGGCCGCCTTTGATGATGTAAATGTGTTCAGCGTCTTCTTCGATGATGTAGTCATAGAAGGAGTAAAAGCCCTTCGATGTATTCCCTCCCGGGAACACCCTTTTAACCTGTTGAAGTTGTTTCATAAACTTTCCTCCAGGTTTTTTGCAGCTGCAAAGTGCTTTGTTTTGGCGCCTGTTTCATACTATGAGGAGCGATTGAAGCTGTGCCTGTTTTGAGCAGAATATACTCGAGGAGATGAGACCAGTGCTCATACCCTGATTGCGGTTCACCAAATGCTGTTCCTGTATTTTTGGGCTCTTTGGAGCAGGTTGTAGATGCCTTTGAAATCATTCTGTACCAGACATTTTTTGGCGGCTTTCAGCTGTTCTTCATAAGTTTCAATCAAACCGATCAGTTCCTCTTTGTTGGCCTCGTAGATCTCCTGCCACATCTGGGGGTTGCTCCCAGCGATCCTGGTGGTATCCCGCAAACCTCCGGCGGCCAGCAGGTCCTTGGTGGGCAGCTCATCAATGAGAGTCCCTACCGTGTTCATCAGGCAGGATGAGATCAACTGGGGCAGGTGGCTCAAAAGGGCCGCGCTCTTGTCGTGCTCGGCTGCGTGCATACTCACCGGGATCGCACCAATGGTCAAGATGAGACTTTCCAGCTCTCGGAGGGCCTGCTGATAATCCTCGGAGCAGGTTTTGCTCTCGTCAGGGGTAAGCACCCAAGGACGCTGGTAAAAAAGATCGGAGTCACTGGCAGCCCAACTGGGAACCTCTTTGCCGGCCATGGGGTGCCCGCCGATAAAATGGGTTTTGCCTGGAAGAGCCTTGGCGGCGTCCATTATTTGTCTTTTTACGCTGCCAACATCAGTCACCACCTGCCCCGGACGGAAAGAGCCGGCGTATTCCTTCAGACCGGCGCAGATCTTGCCTACAGGGAGCGCCCAGACTACCAGGTCTGCCCCGGGAATCCCTGTTTCCAAACGGTCTACGGCTTCATCTATCCAATGGCTGCTTTCGGCGGTCTCCAGAGCTTTTCTGTTAACATCAAAGGCGGCGATGTGGCTGGGTTTCGCCCGGGTCTTCAGGGCTTTGGCCAAAGAACCTCCGATCAGGCCAAGGCCGATGATGAGAATCCGTCCAGATCTCAACCTGCTCATGCTGCTACCTTCCTGCCAATGGCTTGAGCGATGGTGCGGATTTCGTCCATCAGTTGGGAGAACTGTTGGAAGTTCAAGGATTGCCGCCCATCGCACCAGGCGGTCTGGGGGTTGTGGTGAACCTCGATCATCAGGGCATCGGAGCCGGCCGCCACCGCGGCTTTAGCCATGGCTGGGACCAGCTCCGCTTGGCCGGTGGCGTGGCTGGGGTCTACCACGACCGGTAGGTGCGAGAGCTTGTGAATCACCGGGACAGCCGAGAGGTCCAAAGTATTGCGAGTGTGGGTTTCAAAGGTGCGGATTCCCCGTTCAGCCAAGATGATCTGGGTGTTTCCGGAAGAGGCGATATATTCTGCGGCCAAAAGCCAGTCTTCGTAGGTGCAGTGCATGCCCCGTTTGAGCAGTACGGGGACTCCCGATTGCCCGACTTCTTTTAAGAGCGGGTAGTTTTGGGCGTTTCTGGCCCCAATTTGGAGCAGATCGGCATACTGGGCCACTACTTCCACATCTCTGGTGTCCATCACCTCAGTCACCACCGGGAGGCCAACTGCTTTCCCGGCGCTGGCCAGCATCTTCAGCCCTTCCAAACCGTGGCCTTGGAAGCTGTATGGGGATGTCCTGGGTTTGAAACTGCCCCCGCGCAAAATAGTGGCACCGGCTTTCTTGACTTCTTTAGCAGTCTCGAGCAGGGTTGTATAGTTCTCCACAGCACAGGGTCCGGCAATGACCGTGAGCGTCCCTGAACCAACCTTCACGTCACCCACTTCAACCACAGTATCGTCTGGGTGAAAGGCTCGGCTCACCAGTTTGTAGGGCTCCATTACGTGCACAACCCGTTCCACCCCGGGCAAGGACATCAATTGTTCCACATCGATTTTGGATTTGTCGCCGCCAATTGCCCCGAGAATTGTGCGCTTCACCCCTTCCGAAAGGTGTACCCCAAAGCCGAGGCCTTCCAATTTTGCCTTAACTTGCTCGATCTCTTCCGGGGTTGCCCCTCGCCGCATGATGATGATCATCAGTAAATCCTCCTCTTAAAATCCTCCTCTTAGTAAAAAACCGGCCTTCATCCCCCTGGTCAGGGACGAAAACCGGTGTTTCCGCGGT
>JACDOJ010000066.1 GCA_017656135.1 Bacillota bacterium
GCTGCTTTTGCCTAGGCGTTCTTCGCCAGCTTGTTGGTATTTGTGCTGATTAAGGCGCTCTTTGGTATCCGAGTCTCCAGGCAGGAAGAGGAGGAAGGCCTCGATTGGCATGAGCACGGTGCCATAGCCTACCCGGAAAATGGTTTAGAGCTGGTAAACAGTTTATTCAGTTCTGAGGATTTTCACTTAAGTGAGGCCGTCCGCCAGAGACTGCAAGGTTTGAACCCCTCAACCGCCCGGTCTTTGCGGGAGATTGCCCAGAGCATTTTAGCAACACAGGAAAGTGCCAGCGAAAAATCTTAAAAAGATAAAGGAGGCAAGAAAAGTGAGTTTTAGCAAGAGTGACATTCTAAAAAAAGCCGAGGAGGCGAAGGTAAGGTTTGTCCGTCTGCAGTTCACTGACATCCTGGGGATTGCCAAAAACGTGGCCATCCCCGTGGAGCAGTTGGAAAAGGCTCTGGATAACAAGATTATGTTTGACGGGTCTTCCATCGAGGGTTTCACCCGGATCAACGAGTCCGATATGTACCTGCGGCCGGATTACAATACCTTTGCGATCCTCCCCTGGCGGAAAGAAGTTCCGGTTGCCCGTCTGATCTGTGATGTATACCTCCCGGACGGCACTCCCTTTCCCGGCTGTCCTCGGGGAATTTTGAAAAGGGTAATGGCCCAGGCGGCTGAAATGGGCTATGTCCCCAATGCTGGTCCGGAGGCTGAATTCTTCCTGTTTAAGCGCAACGAAGATGGAAGTGCTACTACCGAAACCCATGATGAAGGCGGCTACTTCGATCTGTCCCCGGTGGACAAAGGAGAAAATGCCCGCAGGGATATGGTCTTGACCTTGCAGGAGATGGGGTTTGAAGTAGAAGCCTCTCACCACGAGGTTGCCGAAGGCCAGCACGAAATCGATTTTAAGTATGCTGATGCTTTGACCACAGCAGATCGACTGGCAACCTTCAAAATTGTAACCAAAACCATTGCTTCCGAACATGGACTGCATGCAACCTTTATGCCTAAACCCATCTATGGAATTAACGGTTCGGGTATGCATACACATCTATCTCTGTTTAAAGACGGTGAGCCTGTATTCTATGATGTGAACGATCCCGACGGTCTTTCCCAAACCGCCCGGCACTTTGTAGGCGGGCTCCTGGCCCACATCCGGGAAATCACCGCGGTGACCAATCCGCTGGTTAATTCGTATAAGCGCCTAGTCCCAGGGTATGAGGCTCCTGTTTACATCTCTTGGTCGATGGCTAACCGGAGTGCTCTAATCCGGGTTCCGGCCAGCCGCGGCACCAGCACCAGGGTAGAACTGCGCAGCCCCGATCCGTCTTGCAATCCCTACCTGGCCTTTGCCTTGATGTTTGCTGCCGGTCTGGATGGAATCAAGAACAAAATTGAGCCCCCGGCGCCCTTGACTAAGAATATCTACCAGATGACTCCTGAGGAACGAGAAGAGGCCGGTATCAAGTCACTACCGAGCAGTTTGGGTGAAGCCCTTGCCGAACTGGCTGGGAGCAGTCTGGCCAGGGAAGTCTTGGGCGAGCATGTACTGAGTCACTTCCTCAAGGCCAAATCCCTGGAGTGGGAAGTCTACAATTCCACTGTTCATGATTGGGAGTTGGAACAGTACCTGAATGTATATTAAAAACAAGGTTATTGGGGGGAATGGCATCAGCGGCTCTGTTAACGCCGCTGATGTCCGTTTTTCAAGGTACAAATTAAATTTCGGTGCGAATTTGAAAGTGTGTATACATGAATACACGTATACATGTGATTTTTTGTAGAATTTACTGCGTTTTTAATATAGAATATTGATTCAAATCGATTAATTTGTACTAAGAGGTGGGTAGTACAGCGATGAGAACCAAAGGACTTCCTCGCAAACAGGGGTTATATGACCCGCAATTTGAACACGATGCCTGCGGTATAGGGTTTATCGTCAATGTAAAAGGATTTAAGTCGCACCAAATCATTACCCAGGCTCTGAAAATTTTACGGAACCTGACTCATAGGGGCGGGTTTGGGTCTGAGGCAAATACTGGAGACGGCGCTGGGATCCTGATGCAAATACCCCACCGGTTTTTCCGGCAGTCCTGTGTCCAGCTAGGTATAGACCTGCAGGAGCCGGGTTCATATGGGGTCGGAATGCTTTTCCTACCTCAGGATGAAGAGCGGCGGCAGTTCTGTGAGTGCCGTTTTGCTGAGATTGTCGCTGAAGAAGGACAAGCTCTCCTGGGCTGGCGGACTGTACCGGTTGATCCCAGTACATTGGGGGAAACCGCCAAAAGCTGCATGCCCTTCATCCGCCAAGTTTTTATCGGGCGTAGCCCCGATCTTATTGATGATCAGGCTTTTGAGCGCAAATGTAGTGACCCCCCTATTGTCAACACTCTAGGCCACTTTTTTACGGAGAGTTGT
>JACDOJ010000085.1 GCA_017656135.1 Bacillota bacterium
AGATGTGCTTAATATAAGAAATGACAACGATATGGTTCAGTGGATATATATAGAAAGGGCCACGGAATTTCTCGCCCAGATACTTATTGCGACTGATGCCCTGCTTCTGTCTTTAAAGGAGAGTGTCGAAAGAGATCCTCTGACAGGCCTTTATAACAGGCTGGCCCTCGAAAGAATGCTGTCAAAGCTGTGGGTGAATGCTCAAACGTCAAAAACTCCAATTACGGTGGCGATGCTTGATCTCGATAATTTCAAAGATGTCAATGACGGTTACGGTCATATGGTAGGAGACGAACTTCTGAAAGAAATAAGTTTTATTATCAGAAAGAGCTTGAGGGATGGAGATGTGGTAATGAGGTATGGAGGTGAAGAATTCATCATTTTGCTGCCGGGAACGGACAGCAGCGGTGCGAAAAAACCGCTTGAGAGGATAAGAAAGCGGATAGAGGATGAAGCATTTACGGAAGCCAGGATAAAAACTTCGGTCAGCATAGGCGCGGCGGCATATCCGGATGATCGCCCTTTAAGCATGGATGAGATCATAGAATATGCAGATGCAGCGTTGTATAAGGCTAAAGCGAGAGGGAAGAACAGACTCGTCTTTTACAGCCAGCTAGACAGCAAAGAATAGGTGAAGAGGTGTGCTTAGATGGAAGATAATTTTAAGGGACGACGCATTAGTCTGCCGACAGTTCCGCCAGATGCCGATTTAAGAGAAGTTGCGGGGAAATTGCTGGAAAGTGAAAAAAATGTGGTAATTGTTGGTAGAGAGGGAGAAGATGTTCAGGGATATATTGACTCCAAGTCGATAATAAAATGGCTCCTTATGGGAGATGAAAGTGCAAAAGTTAAGGCAAGAGACGTTGCTGTTTTGATAAAAGACGAGGATAAAATAGAATTGTCCGCAGATATAGAGGAAATTGTTGGAAGAATAGGCGAGCACGGAGATATGCCGTTATTTACCAGCGAAGGGGGAAATATAACGGGCAGAATTTCCCTGCCACAAATTTTAGCCGAGGTTACCAGGATTCAAAGTGAAGAAAAACAAAAGAGGATTAATATAGAGTGTTTTATAGACATGCTGATAGATGTCATACCCTTTGGGATTGCAGTGGTTTCCGAGGAAGGTGAGGTGCAAAAGGCCAACGAGCTTGCAAGAAAAATAATTTCGGAAAATAGTATAGATGACGAAGAAATGAGGGCAATCATAAAAGGTGATTACCGCAAGATAATTAAGAGCAAACTAGGAACTTATTACAAAGTTGAAGCGAGTTTCTTAAGAGGCGCAAATTTTGTTCTTATTGCTTTTGTAGATGTTTCAGCTGAGTACGCGCTTATGGAAAGATTGCAAGAAACCCAAAATGAAGTAGAAACGGCATTTTTGGTAATGCTTCCGGACCAGCGCATAGAAGCACGGTTAAAATCAATAGTAGAGTATATGGACGAATATGACGAAAGTACCGGCATGATAAAAATAACTGGCATTATCGAAGACGGCTGTTACAGACATATAGTAAATATGCTTAAATTGCTGGCAGATGCCTTAAAGCAAGGGCTGATGGAGCTGCCGGGCATGGAAAAGAATACGCTTGCTCAGGCAATTGTTTTGCATGATATCGGCAAGGTGCAGCCGAATCTAAAGGTAGGAGATAAGGTAAATCCAAAAGAAGCATTTGAAAAGAGCTTTCTTCATGCATATCGTGGAGCTTCCTTAATCAAGGCGCTATATGACGACATTGATGATAAAGTGTATTTGCTGATAAAGTATCACCATCATCAGGAAACTGAATTGCCGGATGATTTCCCGGATTATCTTTTGCCGATGCACAGGTTTTTCAGACTGATAGACGGTCTTTCTGCCGGGATCACCCGCAGAGGTTCTAGAGTTTCGATGAAGGTAAACGGCACCAGAATTTATGTGAAAGAAGAAAGCAGTTTTCCACCTTATAATCGAGAAATAGAGATAGATGTTTATACTGGATCCTTCGTCAGCCTTAAGTAATATAATGCTGGCATTCATCGTCGCCTTCTACCAGCCTGGGCTTCCATTCCCCTCTAAAATCACTCCGGACAGGCAATCTGACTATGCTAATCGACTATAAATAATACGACTGCCCAAGACGATAGGGGAAAAACTATGCCCACGAAAAACAGTGGTTTCTTCCTGCAAAGTCACTATGGAACCAAGGAAAATTTTGAAGTGGTTTTTCCCAGAGAAGGGGGAGGCTTAAACCACTATTACCGCCGTTCGACTAATCGAGAGTACCAATGGAAACTTAGAAGTGATTGTCAGGCAAGGTTATCAGTTGGCTCATAATTGGCGGGACCAGAGCTCGCCCGGCCATCCCTGGAACACTAACGAGT
>JACDOJ010000067.1 GCA_017656135.1 Bacillota bacterium
TCACCATTCATTTGTCGCGGCGGGTATAAACAAGCGCTCACCTTAATCCCCAGTGGTGGTCCAGTGCCTTCTTTTATCGGTTCCGAGCCAGTTAGTTTTATCTCAGCCCCGCAGTGGGGACACTTGATTAGGCTCAGTTGTTCTGCCACCATCTGGCTCACGCTCCTCCCTGAACATGCACTTCCTGCAAAGTCTCTTTTCCCGGGGTCTGTCCACATTTAATTTGTTGCAACGCGGAGGCCGCCTGTAATTCTGGTTATACTCGAGATGTTTACAGGTCATGATACTGCAACCTCCTCTGGCTTAACTGTCTTAACCTTGATGCCCATAAGCCTCCGCCCATGCCGAAGCAGCTCACTCTCTCGTACTATCATGACATGGACCTTCTCTCGGCCAGGCACCGGTGTCTGACTGAGTGTAAACTGCACAACCGGTCTGCCGGCTTTATCTATACTAATTGACAGCGACTCTTCTACGAACCAACCCTCGATGGCCTTGACATCCATTAGACAGCCACGCCCTCGTCTGAGATTTCCTCGAGTGTAATTTCTACTCGCTCGTTGTAGTCAAGCCGGTACCCGCTCATGCCGTATTCGATGATTTGCCTGTCGTTCTTGACAATCCCGCCATATTGCAGGCCGTCCTCGATAGCTTTAATCACGTTGGAAAGGTCAGGCCGGTTCTCTGGGAGTAGACCCCTCTGAGTTGGCCGCAGGTAGACCCAGACGCTGAGCCTTACTGGCCCGAATAACTGGGCATGTCTCGTCTGTGCTTTGGCTGACCAAGCAACCCTCTCCTGATACTGGAGGCTAGCCTGAGCCCTGGGCGACCACTTGCTCCTCTGCGTCATCCTGACTTTTGGCACCGGCCGGCCGGGGACCGTGATCTGATAGCTTGCCATCAATGAAACCCCCTGGGGCCACCGCCAAAAAGAACCATGCAGCACCGATCTAAAAACCGCTTCCACTTCGGCCGGGTTTTCAAGGTCTGCTGCCAGCCAAAGAGGGAGGTGATCTGATACCCTTTTCTCCGGTTGTGCAGCCTAATTACTGTCATTTTCATCGTAGTAGCCCCTCCGCCGATTCTTTTCGACTGCCCGTTCAATCGCTCTTTGGGTGTTGATCCCCTCACGCCTCATAACTCGTATGAGGATCATTACTGCATGGAGAAAATCCCCCAATTCCTCAATATACCGTTCCACCGAAGCCTGGATCGCTTCGTCTAACTCTTCACGGACCTTGAGGAGCTGTTTGGTGGTGCTGAGCATCTCCTCGCCCTTCATCTTAGGGATTTTGCACTCAACGATCATTCTGATTTCCTCCTCACGCTACGTCGCAATTATCCTCAAAAGCTAGCTTAGTTGCTTGTTTTTTGGCCTTCTTCTTGATGACCTCTGGGTTCTTTTTGCACCGAGCCTCATGCGTAGCCCTGCTCCTATTAGTCCGGTATCCTTTACCGCAGAATTTGCAGACATATTGATGGGCTATTTTCATGTGCTGCCGGTATTCTTCTGGAGTCTCAAACCCCGCTCCACATTCGTCACAGCTAATCATCACCTTAGCTTCCTCCGTGGTAATATTGACAGGCTTGTCCCATCCCGGCGGTACCCAAAGAACCTGCCCTGACACTACAAGTGGAGTAGTTCGCTCTTTAGCCTTGCAGGGCCGTTCCTTGTCCAGCCGGTTCCTGGCTATTTGTGTATTTGTCTTTGAGCAGATTAGGCTACCAGCGAATGCGCCAGGCCGTAGGTTTTCACATCTCCTGCACTGCATCATTTTCTTAATACCTCCCTGTGTCTCGCTACTCTAGCCACATAGGCCTTGGTCTCCCGAATAGCCGGCACCCTGCCCCGCACCCGGGATGGTCCGGCGTTGTATGCAGCTACGGCTAAGGTCTCATCGCCATACCGGTCCAGCAGCTGCTTGAGGTATCGGGCCCCGGTGTCTATGTTGATGGGGGCTTGGTAGAGATAATCAGGATTAACACCAAGGGCCCGGGCTGTACTTGGCTTGATCTGCATGATCCCAATACAACCCCGGGAGCTCACCACATCAGCCCGGAAGTGGCTCTCTGCAGCCGAAACGCTGAGGAGTAGTTCCAGCTCCACCCCGTGCTCCCGGCTTGCCTGAAGAAACAGAGCCACCAGCTTGTCCACTTCACTGGTACTCAGGTATGGGTTAGTGTCGGCGATAAACTCCCGGGCCTTGGCGGCAGCCTCGATCCCGGCGTAGTCCGGAGCGCTATCCCTGGCCACCGGTGACCATTGCGCCTGATAAGGTGCTGCCACGGTAACGGTCCATACTGCCGTCAGCACTAAAACCACCGCTGCGGCCAATAGAGCCC
>JACDOJ010000068.1 GCA_017656135.1 Bacillota bacterium
TGCGCCAGATCGACCTTCGCAACCGGTACGGCCTCACTCTCTTGGCTGTCAAACGGGGCCAAGAGGTTATCTCCAATCCTCCGGCTCAGACCAAGCTCTGCGCCGGCGATATTCTGGTTTTATGGGGCACTTCGGAAACCTTAGCCAAAGCCAGCGAACTTTTTCAGTAAACGGGAGGAATATACGTGGCATTAGATTTGACGGCTCTCCTGGCCCAGGAGTTTTCGCTGAAACCCTGGCAGGTCCAGAACACTGTACAGCTTTTTGACGACGGAAACACCATCCCATTCATCGCCCGCTACCGGAAGGAGAGAACCGGCGAGCTGGACGAGGAGGTCCTGCGCAAGCTCCACGAGCGCCTGAACTATCTCCGAGCTCTGGAACAGCGAAAACAGGAGGTGCTGCGGCTCATCGCGGAGCAGGAGAAACTCACCCCTGAGCTGGCAGAAGCCATTAAGGCGGCCACCAAGGTCCAGCAGGTGGAAGATCTCTACCGCCCCTTCCGGCCGAAACGCCGCACCCGGGCCACCATCGCCAAAGAGCGGGGGCTCGAACCCCTAGCCGAGATCATCTGGGCTCAGGATAAGGATCCGGCTCAACTGGAGGCACTGGCGGCTGAGTATGTTGATGAGGCCAAAGAGGTTCCGGACACTGCCGCTGCCCTCGCCGGAGCCCGGGATATCCTCGCTGAACGCATCGCAGACGACGCCGAAATCAGGCAAACTCTCAGGGAGCTCACCTGGCGCAATGGAGAGTTAGTCAGCACCGTGGTAGGAGAGGACCTTAACGGCACCTACCAGGTGTATCGAGACTATCGTGAACCCCTTCGCCGCATCCCGCCCCACCGAATCCTGGCTGTGAACCGGGGCGAGAAGGAAGAGGTCCTCCGGGTGCAAGTGGTGGTCGAGGATCAAGAAGCACTGATCTCTGCCATAGTGAAGGCGGTTCTCAAAGATGCCGGTTGGGGCCAGGTTTTCCGGGAGATAGCTGAGGATGCTTATAAACGCTTGATAGCGCCTTCTCTGGAACGGGAGCTCAGGAACGAGCTGACCGAGACTGCGGAGATCCACGCCATTGAAATTTTCGCTAAGAACCTGCGGGCCCTGCTCTTGCAGCCTCCTGTCCGAGGCAGAGTGGTGATGGGCATCGACCCCGGTTACCGGACCGGCTGCAAAGTGGCGGTGGTGAACGAGTACGGAGATCTACTGGAGACAGCCACCATCTACCCGCACTCTCCTCAGAAACAGGAAGCTGAGAGTAAACGAGTTCTCTCCGACTTAATAGACCGGCTGGGGGTCACTCTCATCGCCATCGGAAACGGCACTGCTTCCCGGGAAACTGAGCAGCTTGTGGCCGATTTGGGCAAAGTCCCCTACCTGCTGATCAGTGAGGCAGGGGCTTCGGTCTATTCAGCTTCTCCCTTGGCCAGAGAGGAGCTGCCGGATTTAGATGTTTCCATGCGCGGTGCGGTTTCCATCGCCCGCCGGGTTCAAGATCCCCTGGCTGAGCTGGTTAAAATCGATCCCAAATCCATCGGTGTCGGTCAGTACCAGCACGATGTCAACCAGAACCGCTTGGCCGAAGCCCTGGCCGGAGTGGTGGAATCCTGTGTGAACTATGTAGGAGTCGATTTGAACTCCGCTTCTGCAGCTCTATTAGGATATGTAGCCGGGATTACGGCACAAGTGGCTAAAAACATCGTGGCCTACCGGCAGAAACACGGCCCATTTAAATCTCGCCGGGAGCTGCTCAAGGTTTCCCGGCTTGGGCCGGCCACGTTTCAGCAGTGTGCAGGTTTCTTGCGGATACCGGAGAGTGAGAATTTCTTAGATAATACCGCGGTCCACCCGGAGTCTTACGAGTTGGCCCAGAAGATCCTTGAAGCTGTCGGGGACCGGGAGGCGTTAAAGGAGGCCGACCCAGAGGCGCTGGCTCAGAGGTTTGGGGCTGGGGTGCCGACGCTGCGGGACATCATTGAGGCCTTACTGAAACCCGGACGGGACCCCCGGGATGAGATGCCTGCTCCGATCCTGCGGACCGACATACTTTCACTGGAGGACCTCAAACCCGGCATGCAGCTGAAGGGCACTGTACGCAATGTGGTAGACTTTGGGGCTTTTGTGGATATTGGCGTTAAACAGGACGGCCTGGTTCACATCTCTGAGCTTTCGGACCAGTATGTGAAGCACCCCTTGGATGTGGTTTCTGTGGGTGATGTGGTGGATGTGCGGGTGCTCGACGTCGACCTACAGCGGAAGCGGATTGC
>JACDOJ010000069.1 GCA_017656135.1 Bacillota bacterium
CCCATCTGGAGATGGATGCCCTCAAAGAAGTGGGAACGATTGGCGCAGGGAATGCAGCTACGGTCTTAGCATCCATGCTGGGACAAAAAATTCCTATGACGGTTCCGGAGGCCAAGTTTTTACCCCTACCTGATGTGGTCAAGGCCTTGGGCGGTCCAGAAAGAGAGGTAGTAGGGATTCTTTTAGGGGTCTCTGGGCCGGCTCCTGGGACTATCATTTTTGTGCTCAGCCTCGCTGATGCCGAGAAGCTGGCTAACAAATTGATGGGCATGACTGCTGAAACCCCGGGCAGACTCTCTGAGATGCAGAAGTCAGCCTTGTCTGAAGTTACCAATATCCTGGCAGGAGGTTATCTCAACGCTCTGGGTCAATTTACTTCTCTGGTCTTTGAACCGACCCCTCCGGCCTTTGCTCATGACATGGCCGGGGCATTGTTGGATTCGGTCCTTGCCGATTTAGGTCGGGTCAGCGATTACGCCTTGTTCATTGAAACCAACTTTACTGCAGATGAAGACGGGTTGAGCGGTCACTTCTTTCTCATTCCGAGTCCCGAGGGCCTGGAACGGATTCTGCAGGCCTTGGGGGTGCGTCAGGATTGGGAACAAAGGGAGAACTGATCCGGGTCGGGATGGCCCAAACTGAGGTGGTTCGTGCTCCAGGCATCCTGGTGACCTACGGATTAGGCTCTTGTGTTGGGGTGGCTGCTTGGGATCCTCGAACCAAGGTTGGCGGTTTAGCTCATGTCATGCTGCCTGACAGCACTCAAAGCAAAGACTCTAGCAATGTGGCTAAGTTTGCAGATACGGCTATGCCGGACCTGATCAATAGAATGGAGAGGCTCGGCGCCCTTCGGCGCAGGTTGGTAATTAAAATTGCCGGCGGTGCCCAAATGTTTTCTCTTTTTAAGGATGACAGGTTTTCGATCGGGCTTCGGAACGTCGAGGCGGTGAAGAGAGCTCTGGCCCAAATGGACTTACAAGTGGCTGTCGAGGATACCGGTGGTACGTACGGACGAACTTTGTACTTTGATACCGACACCGGTGAGGTGAGGATCAGAACCATCGATCACGGAGAGAAAACTATTTGACCCGCAGGGGGTAATTATGCCTAAAGAATCGACCTCCCTTGATAAACTCTGGGAGGAGTTCAAGCAAAACCGGGATAGTGAAGCCAGGGAAAAGCTGATCCTGGAATACGCATCGCTGATCAAGTACGTGGCAGGGCGGTTGGCCATAGGCATGCCATCCAATGTTGAGTTCGATGATTTAGTGAGTTTCGGGGTTTTTGGGCTCATGGATGCCCTGGACAAATTTGAACCGGATCGGGGAATCAAGTTTGAGACCTATGCCCTGGCCAGGATCAGAGGGGCGATCATCGACGGCTTGCGCTCCTTGGACTGGGTACCCCGTTCGGTTCGGACAAAAGCCCGGAAGCTAGAACAAACCATTTACGAACTGGACACGGAGTTGGGACGGCCGGCGACGGATAGCGAAATCGCGGAAGCCATGGATTGCTCGCTGGATGAATACTACAAGACACTGCAAGAAATCGCCTGTACGACAGTAACATCTTTGGATGAGGTCTGGTCAGACAGTTCTGGGGATGGGGACAAGCTCAACTTCAAAGATGCCCTCGAGGATGAGAGAAGCCCCGACCCTCTGAAGCTTGCTGAATTCAATGATTTACGGGATAGGCTTGGACAGGCTATAGACGATCTGCCGGAACGGGAGCGCCTAGTGATCACTCTTTACTATTATGAAGGTTTGACTTTGAAGGAGATCGGGGCGGTTTTGGAGGTTACTGAGGCCAGGGTTTCACAGATTCACAGTAAGGCGGTTTCTAGGTTGAGGGCGAAGCTGCGCATCAAATAGGTTTACTGGGGGGGACGGCTTCGATGACTGAAGAAACAAAGAACACTCGCGAGTTGATAGATCAGTTAGAGGATGCTATGGCCGATGATGACTCCACCTCTGGTGAAGATGGGTCTGTCCGGGTTACAGTCAAAGATGACGGTGTTTACATCATAGTCACTCCGCCGAAAAACGGTGGTACTCCTGCCGATTGGCTCGCTGCCCAAGTCGCTCTGGATGCCAAGGAGATCGTGGACTATGACATTAGTAAGGTCCGGGATGCTCTGGCGGAGATGTCCGGGACCCCGGTTTGGGTTGCCGAACGCAAGCCCGAGCTGGACCGGGATGCTGAGGTATCGGTGGTTGTCGAAGACGAGGGGATGAGCGCCTATCTTG
>JACDOJ010000070.1 GCA_017656135.1 Bacillota bacterium
GGACCATGCAGGAGGCGATCATGATGGTCAAGGCCGAGCTGGGCCGGGAGGCCATCATCTTGCACTCCAAGAAAATCAAAAAAGGCGGCCTCTTTGGTCTGTTCGGAAAACCGGTTTTTGAAGTGATTGCCGCCGTCAATTCGGAAGAGCGGCCACCGGCAGCTACCAGGCCACCTAGGCGTGAACTACCGGCTTATCGGGAGGACACAGCTGCGGCTGCCGCAGCTCCCGTGCCCCGCACTTCTCTCCCTTCCACAGATAACCGGGAGCTCGAACTCTTACGCCGTGAGCTGGCCGGGATGAAGGAAGCCATAAACTCTCTAAGCTCCACACTGACTAAGGAGAACAGAGGCGGTAGAGAGGGGTTGAACCTGCCTCCCGGCTTTGAGGAGGTATATTCCCTTTTCTCCCAGCAAGAAGTTGCCGATAAATATATAAGAGAGGTGTTAGAGCGGCTGGAGGCGGCCGAACCTAAGGACAACCTGGTGGCAGAGGCCTGCCGGCTGGCCAGCCAGTCCGTGGAGTATCTGGACCTTGCCCGTACCCTGGTGGGGCAGCGGATCATTGCGCTCATCGGACCCACTGGTGTGGGGAAGACAACGACCATTGCCAAGCTGGCGGCCCAATTCGCCCTCTTTGACGGCCGGGATGTCGGTCTGATCACTGCAGATACGTACCGGATTGCGGCCGTGGACCAGTTGAAGACTTACGCGGAAATAATCGGGGTTCCCCTGGAAGTGGTCTTTTCGGTGGAAGAGATTGCTGAGGCCAGAGTCAGGCTGGCTCACAAAGACGTGATTCTGATTGATACCGCGGGCCGGAGCCAAAAGAACGAGGAGCAGCTCAAAGAGCTTCAAGAATACCTGCAGGCGGTGAAACCTACTGATGTGGCCCTCGTTCTCAGCGCCACCACCCACCCTCGGGGACTTCTGGACTGCCTGGAGCGTTTTAAACCATGCAATTACAATCAGTTAATCTTCACCAAAATTGACGAAGTAGAAACCTACGGTGCAATGTATAACACTTTGCGGGATTCAGGCTTACCTCTTACCTATCTGACCACCGGGCAAAATGTCCCCGATGACATTAGTCCAGGGAGCCCAGAGTATATTGCCGGTTTACTCTTAGGAAGCCAGGGAGAAGAGTGATATGGATTGGAAATCAGGCCCTAAAGATCAAGCTGAACGCCTGAGACAGCTGGTGGAAAACGGTGGCCAGACCCGCCGGTCCAAGGTTATCGGTGGGTTGAACAACCAGCGCTACGTCGCTGAAGAGCAGGTTTTTCCGGAGACCGGAGTAACTAGAGTGATTGCGGTCACCAGCGGCAAGGGCGGTGTAGGTAAGACCAATTTTGCGGTCAATCTAGGTGTCGCCCTGGCCCAAGGTGGTCGGCAGGTAGCCCTTTTAGATGCTGATCTCGGCTTGGCGAATATTGATATTGTCCTGGGTATTATCCCCCAGTACACCTTGGTAAATGTCTTGCGGGGAGAAAAGACCCTTCCTGAGATCATCGTGCCGGGGCCAGGCGGACTCCAGGTCATGGCCGGCGGCTCCGGTGTTTACGAGCTGGCTAATGTTTCTGCGTGGCGTTTAGATCAGTTGATAAAGAGTTTCGGTGAGTTGGAGAAGTCTTTGGATTTCTTTCTGATCGATACTGGTGCCGGCATCGGGCAACACGTGCTCGCCTTCCTAAAATCAGCAGAAGAAACAGTAGTTGTTACCACCCCCGAGCCCACCGCGGTAACTGATGCCTACGGGCTGATCAAGATGCTTCTTTTGGGCAGCCCGGAGGCGAAGGTGAAAGTCGTCGTCAATATGGTAGAGTCTGAGGAAGAAGCCAGGCAGGTTTACGCCCGCTTAGATGCGGCGTGCAGCAAGTTTCTAGGCGTTCAGGTGGGCTTCTTAGGCTACATTCTCCGAGACAGAGTGGTAGAAAAGGCGGTCAAAGAACAGATACCTTTTGTGGTCGCGCGGCCAAACAGTAAGGCTGCCAGGTGTATCTTGGAGATCGCCGGCAGGATCGCTTCTCTGCCCCAGGAAAACGCGAATGCCGGGGGCCTGAGGGCTATGTTCAAGAAGATGATGAGCATGGTTGGTTCATAAATGAAATAGGGAGGAGAGGTCGGAGTGGAACTTTCCCATCTGGAGATGGATGCCCTCAAAGAAGTGGGAACGATTGGCGCAGGGAATGC
>JACDOJ010000082.1 GCA_017656135.1 Bacillota bacterium
ACCGGCCTGCCCGCCGGGATGGAAGAGACGACCTTGAGAGCATTCGCCGATGCGCAGCAGATGCCGCTGCTGCAGTCCCCCCGTAGGGCATCACTCATTCACGAACCAATCAGGCTTGATGCCGGGATAGATCTCTGGTATACTCCAGGTAAGAATATCTTACTGAAAGGAGGAAGGCTTCATGGATTACGAAATCATGCGGGTAACAGCCAAAGGACAGTTGACGATCCCTGTCTCAATAAGAAAAAAGCTGAATATTCGCGAGGGTGACTATCTACAGGTATGCGTGGACGAGAAGGAGAACGAGATTCGTTTGAAAAAGATTGAACAGGTCCGTCCTTTAAGCCCTGAAGACCCTATCTGGCAACTTATTGGGGCAGGGACAAGTGGTCAAAGGGATGTCTCTGTAAACCATGACCGTTGTCTTGCCGGAGGGGAAATCAAGCAGTGGAAAGAGTAATAGTGGATACCAGTGCCATCTACGCTCTCCTCGATAGGTCGGACAATTACCATCAACAAGCTGTAGCAGCCCTCAAAGAATTAAGCACAAAAAAGGTATCAGTAGTAGTCACCAACTTCATTGTCGCCGAGTGCTATACACTTCTCGCCAGCAGGTTATCTCCGGAAATAGCCCGTTCCTGGCTCAAAGGATTGTGCTGGCCGGTAGAAAGAGTTACTGAAGATGACGAAAAAAGAGCCAGAGAAATTCTCTTTACTTACCCGGATAAGTCATTTTCTTATACGGATGCCACCACCTTTGCTGTGATGGAGCGCCTGGAGATCACCTGTGCTTTCACCTTTGACCAGCATTTTACCCAGTTCGGCCTTGCTCCTTATAAGACACAAGCTTGAAGCGGGGCTTTCCAGACTGCACTATCATAATAGACAGCTGCACCAAACCGAAGCACACCAGCAACCTCAGGAGGAACTCCCGCCGGTCTTACCGGAGCCGAAAACAACTCCAGCAGTCCAGGGCTTGTAAAAGACCTCTTTCAACAACTCGTGCTGGCAGGTCAATTCAAACAGTTCCTGCCGGGTCTGCTCAAGAGCATTCTCAGCAGAAGCCAGATCAGCCTTTGTCGCCATTCCGACTTCAAACTTAAGTTGAGTTACCCGAAGGTTGTCTTCAGCAAGCTCAATACTTTGAGCAAGGGTGTCAATAGTCTTTTCAAGCGTCCTAATGTTGTAATAAAGCTGATAAAGTAGTTTCAAAGTATCATCCCTCAGCTCATCAGCATCAAGCTCTGCCTGCTCAGCCCTGATCTCAGCAAGGTCGCCACCTTCCGAGAAACCGATGAGACGCTCCTGAAGCTCCGCACCTTCATCAGCGATCCACTGCGCCGGGTTATCCTTGACAATACTTGAAACTTCAGAACTCAAACTGCTGACCTCGATCTCCCGATACTCAGGCTCATCGACAAGCACAGGGCGGTCTTCGGGACGCAGCCCGACAAGCAGGTTGAAGGCAGCGTAGGCATTGTCCAGCTCGTTTTCTGCACTCGCAAGCTCAGCGCGCTTCCGGGCAAGCTCGGTCAAGGCCTGGTCGAAGGCTATCCTGGGGACCATCCCCGCCTCAAAGTAGGCCTTCATTTTTTCGAACTGAACTTCCTGGGCCGCCACCGCACCCCGGGCTGAAGATACCTTCCCCTGGGCCACCAACAGATCGTAGTAGCTCTTTATCGTTTCCACGACAACAATGTCTTCCTGAATTTCCTTCTGCTTCTCGGCGGCATCATATCCGAAATCAGCACTCAAAAGGGCAGCATATATGCCTTCAGTCCCGGGAACATAAGTAACCGTCCACTGCGGGTCCCACATCACAGCTACATCATCGCGGGCCTCGTCTGCGTAAACAACATCCAGAACAGATCTTTCGACCGACCTGCTGTGCCTGAGAGCGCGTGAGATAGCCTCATCCAAGGTCAGCTCAGGGCACTGCGGTTCATAGGCAAGGGCAACGGCAGGTGCAGCAAGGCTCAAGAGCAACACAGCCAAAACCAACTGGAAGATTCGCCTCTTGTTCATGGACAATCCCTCCACCTCATCTCCCAATCCTTCCCGACTCCTACGTACAGTCTAG
>JACDOJ010000071.1 GCA_017656135.1 Bacillota bacterium
CGTTTGACAGCCAAGAGAGTGAGGCCGTACCGGTTGCGAAGGTCGATCTGGCGCAGGGTCTGGCCCACCAGCTTAGACCCCTCCTGCACTCTGAGGGTGGTAATCTCATCTGTGAGGTTGAAGTGCAGGTCAGCCATGGTCACCCGCGGGCCGGCCAGCTCCCGGAACATCTCATAACCGTCTGCCCTGACCTGGGCCACAAACTTTTCGATCTCATCCTCAGGAACCAAATACTTGCGGAGGACCCGGGTGAAGATCTCCACTGAGGTCTCAAACTCCTCCGGGATGACCTGATCTGCCCCTAGCTCGTACAGGGGTTTCATCTCCTGGATAAAGCGGGTTCGGGCGATGATGTGTAGCTTGGGATTGAGGCGGCGGGCCAGCTCGATGATGCGCCTGGTGGCCACCGGGTCGGAGATGGCCAGGACCAGCACCCGTGCCTGCCGGACATCGGCGTGATCCAGAATCGTCTCCTGAGTGGCATCACCAAAAAAAATCGGCTCGCCCTTAGCCTTTTCGGCCTTCACCGTCTGGGCGTTGATTTCGATGATAACATAGGGAATGCCGCTTGAGCGAGCGGCTCTGGCGAGATTCCGTCCGTTGATCCCGTAGCCAACGATGATCAAGTGGTCTCGCTTTGCCGGCTGCTTCTTCTCTAAAACCTTTCCCCGTCCCTTCCAGGATTGGAGCACCGGTAAGCGGCTCAAGGCCTCGCTGATCCCAGGGCCGGCAGCGATGATATAAGGAGTTGCGGCCATGGTCAGGACCGAGACCGCCAAAAAGAGCTGGTAAGTATCGTCCGTCAACAATCCATAAGCCAGACCGGTGGCGGCAAGTACAAAGGAGAACTCTCCTACCTGAGCCAAGGAGGTACCCACCAAGAAACCGGTGCGCAGCGGATAGCTAAGAGCCAGCGCGGAAACTGCCGCCAGGAGTCCCTTGACGACGATCACGCCCACAGCCAGGGCAATGACCAAGAAAGGCTGGCTCACCACATAGTTGACATCCAGTAGCATACCGATGGAGATAAAGAAGAAGCTGGAGAAGATGTCTCTAAACGGCAGAATATGCCCGATGGCCTGGTGGCTGTATTCGGATTCAGAGATGATCAGCCCGGCTAAGAAGGCTCCCAGGGCCAGAGAAAGCCCAACGCTGGAGGTGAGCCAGGCCACGGCAAAGCAGATCGCCAGCACACTGAGAAGGAACAGCTCCCGGTTGCGGGTTTCGGCGATCAGGAAAAGCAGCTGTGGGACGAGCCAGCGAGCCCCGGCCAAGACGATGGCGATGATGGCCAACCCCTTCCCGAAAAGCTCCAAAAGAGAGGCACCGGCACCTCCCCCTGCACCGGCCAAGACCGGGGTGAAGAGCATCATCGGCACAACGATAATGTCCTGAAAGATGAGAACACCCAGGGTCACCTTGCCCTGGGGACTGTCCACCTCTCCCCTCTCCTGGAGGAGTTTGAGGACGATGGCGGTACTGCTCAAAGTGACCAAAAAGCCCACAAAGATGCTGGCCCGCAAAGCAAGACCGTAAAGGAGGCTCGCTCCCACTCCAGCGGCAAAGGTGAGCAGGACCTGCAGGGTTCCTCCTACCAGCACCGACCGTTTGATCTGGACCAGGTGCTCCAGGGAAAACTCCAGGCCGATAGTAAAGAGTAGCAGGATGACTCCGATTTCAGCCAAAAGCTCCACCTGGTGCACGGCTTCCACTAACCCAAAGCCGTGGGGACCGGCTAAGACACCTGTGAGCAGGAAACCTAAAATGACCGGAATCCGGAGACGGTGAAAGAACAAAAGAACCGCTATGGACAGGCCAAAGATGATAACGATGTCTCTGAGCAGCGGAATCTCCATAGCTCTGTCCCTTACTTAACTTTTCGACGCAGTTTAAGTCTATTCAGCAGGTTCTTGCGAATGCCGGTATTCCCCACAGGGGGTGGCTGGAAGCTTACTTCAAAAAACCTTCCAAGATGGCCTCTTGA
>JACDOJ010000072.1 GCA_017656135.1 Bacillota bacterium
GAGGTGATATTTATGTGCTGCCAGAATTGCCCGTAAAAACCAGTATAACCGTGAGTCCGTGCTTTTCATAAGATAGCCCGGGCTCTTCTTTTTTTGACACCACATCCCCAAACCTGCTATAATAACAGTATCCGATATCGAATGGTGATATAAATGTTTCGGAGTTTTTTTGTAGGTTTCGTGAAAATCCACATCCTCCATCACGCCAGCCAGGAGCCTATCTACGGCCTGGGCATCATTGAGGAGCTTGCCCGGCACGGGTATCAGCTCAGCCCAGGGACTGTCTACCCCACCCTTCACTCCCTGGAAAAAGAGGGTTATTTGGAGCAGAAGAACGAAGTGGTCGGAGGTAGGGTGCGTAAGTATTACACCATCACTGACAAGGGCCAAAAGGCGCTGGAAGAAGCAAAAACGAAACTTAGAGAGTTAGTTGACGAAGTATTGTAGACTTTAGGAGATGGTAGTATCCATGGGCTTTATCTTAGAAGGGGTCAAGTACAAAGACATCCTTGACATTGACCGTCTGGAGCTTCTTGACAAGCAGGTCACCTGCATCGTTGGTGAGAGCGGGAGCGGCAAGACGACGCTTCTGCGCCTTTTGAACAACCTCATCTCCGCCGACAGCGGGAGAGTGACCTACCAAGGCATCAACGTAGATGAAACCGATCCAGTTGAGCTGCGCCGCAAGATTGCGATGCTACCCCAAATCCCCACGATTTTCCCGGGAACAGTAGGCGACAATTTAAGGCTAGGTCTGGATTTCGCCGGTCAGGATCAGGTCCCGGAAGAAACCCTGCTAGAGGCGCTGGAGATGGCAAAACTGCGCAAGTCCCTTACCAGCGATGCGGCTGACCTTTCCGGCGGCGAGAAACAACGCCTGGCCCTGGCCAGAATCCTCCTTCTCCGGCCGGAGGTGCTCCTTTTGGATGAGCCTTCCTCGGCTTTGGATGATGAAACGGAGAAACTGGTCATCGAAAGCATCGTGGAGCACACCCGGAAGAGAGAGATCACCTTAATCATGGTCACCCACTCCAAAGCTGTGGCCGAAACTTTCGGAGATACCGTGGTTACCATTCACAACGGACGCGTCGCCGGCATAAAGGAGGCACCCAGAGCATGAACGGAATCATCGACATCCGCTTTGCCCACCTAGTAGCTGCATATTTCTTCGTTCTCATCGTCTTAGGGATGCTTAGGAAACGGAAAATCGGGAAAGAGACCGAGCTGATCATCGCCGTCTTCCGCATGACAATCCAACTGGTGCTCGTCGGCTATATCTTGGATTACATCTTCGGGTCCCAGAACATGTGGCTGACGCTCCTGGCAGTCGGTATCATGGAGGTCTTCGCTGTGCGCAATGTCTACCAGCGGGTTAAAATCAACATGTCCCCGGCTTTCCGGAAAGTGGTAGCCTACTCCATGGCTTTTGGAACCCTGCTCAGCATGGCCTTCTTCTTTTATGTTGTCCTCTCCCTCAAACCCTGGTACTCACCGCGCTATGTCATTCCCTTGGCCGGAATGCTCATCGGTAACTCCATGACCGGGATAACCTTAGGCACCGAGCGGCTTTTGGACGGGGTACGTAGCAATCGCCACCTGATCGAAGGTGCCTTGATGCTGGGAGCAACCCCGGAGAGGGCGGCTCAGAATGTGGTTAATAACGCCTTTTCCTCAGCCATCTTACCCACAATAAACTCGATGGTGGGTATGGGGATTGTCTTTCTGCCTGGCATGATGACCGGCCAGATCCTCTCTGGAACCTCGCCGCTCATCGCTATCGAATACCAGATTGCTATCATGCTTGGAATACTGGGCAGTGTTGCTTTGACCGTCTTCATCATGGTTAATCAGGGGGTAAAAACCTTCTTCAACTCCCGGGCCCAACTGGTTCTGACAGAAACACCCAAAAACGGGAGGGAAACCAAGTAAGACGGAGAGTAGACCTACCGTACACCGGAGTTCCAGGCTGG
>JACDOJ010000081.1 GCA_017656135.1 Bacillota bacterium
GTTAACAACGAGCTTAAGCTCGCCTTCAAGGATGTCATAGGCTATCTTCTTGTACCGTTCCGCCTGCCGAGGTGTCCGGGCGAAGATTAGAATATCATCGGCATATCGGACTATGCGAATCCCTCTTTCCTTCATCGCTTGGTCGAAGTAGTCCAGGTAGATGTTGGTAAGAAGAGGTGATATCACTCCACCCTGCGACCCTGTCTCTGACGGTGGGTACACCAAGTGGCCGTTTGCTCCCCTTACAGCTCAGTGCCATTCCAGCACTGTTCCCTCAGCTTTTCCCTCCAGACTGTTACCAGCTTTCATCGGCTGAGGATTCATTACTACTACGGACTCATCTGCCACCCTGCACCACATCTTCTCTCCCTTGCCTGTCGGCTTGTTCGAGCTTACCAACCTTCATCTTGGATGATACAGGGCTTCCCCAGATAAGCTTGCCTGCCAGAGTCACGAATCCGTCCGTCCTAACTCACTAGGTTATCCAGCCTTTGGGCTTTCCCACTTCCAGACCTCACCGCTACCAGTAACGCCCTTGCCTACGAGTTGTCTTCCCGCTGGTTAGGTGACAGGGTTTCTTTCAACCCATCGGCTCAGCAGACATGCTGGGCGTACAAGAGAGCCTTTCAATCAGTTGATTGAAAGGCTCATTTGTGGGAGAAAAACTTTTGTGGGAGGTAATAATCTGGAACTTTAGATCCTTTCTTCCTTTTCAGAACGGGACTACTGTAAACGCGAAAACTGGCAACTTCTATCCGTTGACCTTCATCTGTCCATGAAATTTGTTACGGCTTTAATACAACTTTGAGAGCATTGTCGATCTTCTTCTCAAAGATATCGTAGCCCTTAAGTGCTTCATCTAGAGGTAAGGTATGGGTTATCAGGAAGTTTGTGCTGATTTTTCCTTCGTTGATCAAGTCAATTAGTTGCGGGATCCTGTTAGCATTAACGAGTCCCATACGGAGCGTAATGTTCTTGATCCAAAGCTCGTTGAGAGGCAGGTTTTGAGGTTGCTCAAAGACCCCGATAAGAGATACGGTGCCACCAGGTCTTACTGCCGCAAGAGCAGCTTCATATGTTGGTCTTACTCCGACTGCTTCGAGACAGACATCAGCCCCGCGACCGTCTGTCATAGATTTTATGACTTCTGCTGGGTTTTCCTTGGCCGGGTTGATAGAGTAATCGGCAATACCCTGTTTTTTGGCGACCTCTGTTCGATGTTCATCCAAGTCGACCGCTATGATCCTGGCAGGTCCCCAAAGCCGAGCAGTGAGCATTGCGCACATTCCTACCGGGCCGCATCCAAAAACCGCTACGGTGTCCCCTGGCTTGATTTCTCCGTTTTCTGCTCCAAAGTAGCCGGTAGAAAGAATATCTCCTACAAATAAGACATCTTCATCAGTCAGGTTATCGGGAATCTTGTGCATCCCCATGTCGGCGTAAGGAACCCGGACATACTCAGCTTGAGCTCCGTCAATAAGATATCCAAAGATCCAGCTTCCATTCACGCACTGCGAATAATCCTGCCTTAGGCAGTAGAAGCACTGTCCACACTGAGTAACGCAGGATACAGCCACACGGTCTCCTGGTTTAAATTTGGTTACTGCTGATCCTACCTCATCAACAACTCCTACGAACTCGTGCCCGATTATGGTACCTGGCTTAACCGCAGGTAACCCGCCATGCCGGATATGAATATCAGTACCACAGATTGTTGTTGTGGTGACTTTGACGATAGCGTCAGTAGGTTCTTTGATTTGAGGCTTTGGAACTTCATCAAGCCGAATGTCATCTTTCCCATGGTATACAACTGCTCGCATCGTTTTCATTTTTTCGCCCCTTTACTGAATTTTTTTAAAATTTCAAGTTGCTTGGTTTCATGTGTCACAAAACTTTGTAGCATTAAAGGTTTTTGCAGACTCCACCCCTCT
>JACDOJ010000073.1 GCA_017656135.1 Bacillota bacterium
TCCGCTGATGCAGCCTCCAAAAGTTGCAATATGTGTCATGGAGCAATCTGCTCCAACTATGCCGGTTCGGTCCACGGTGGGGCCGGACTGGACTGTGCCTCGTGTCATGATAGTGGGCTGCATGGGCAGGCGATGACCGCTGAAAGGTCTGTGGAAATCTGCGGGAGCTGTCATCAGCAGCTGACTGAGCACTGGCAGTCTTCAACTCACTCGGGAACGGGTTTGGGTTGCATTGACTGCCACAGCATTCACTCGCCGGCAAAAGGTCGTGAGCTGATGCAGTTAATGAAGCCAGAAGACACCCTCTGCCTCGAGTGTCATGAACTGGATAAAGGTATTCACGCCGGGATTTTGGATCCGGATTCGATAGAACGAAAGAGCTGCGTTATCTGTCACAACCCGCACGGAGGAGATGTAGGGCTGTTAACTGCCAAGCTGGGTGGAGAGAAGTGGGACCTGAATAAGGACTGCACCCATTACCCGGTGGCCCAGGGTCGCTGCAGTGACTGTCACTCTCCGCACCTGGTCTCCTTCGGAAGCCGGATGGACGAAGAGGAAAACTGGGAGTTGGAAGACTGGTCTGGTGACGAAGAAGCCGGGTTTACCGGCTCCAAGCAAGGCCTGTTGAAAGTCGGCGGCAGTGCTCTCTGCTATCAGTGCCACACGAAACAGCAGAAACATTTTGAGGAAACCGGCCACGCGAAGGTACAAAATATCGCTTTGAACGGAGAACAAATTCCTTGCCTTGGCTGCCACCTGCCGCATGCTTCGGATTATGACTCCTTGACAAAGCTGCCCGGGGATGAGCTGTGTGTGGCCTGCCACAGCGGGTATACGCCCCACCACTTTCTCTCCTTCGGGTCGGTGAAGCAGGGAGAGCTGAAGTGCGTGGATTGTCACGAACCCCACGGCATGCCGGGGAATAAGCGGCTCTTGGTAGAGAAAAACATCTGTTCGATGTGTCATCAGAAATAGGACCACCGGAGGTTAGAGTTGATGAGGTTCGCTTCCAAAAGGGACAAGAGAATAGTCATCGGAATAGTTATCGCTTGTTTACTCCTCAGTACCGTCACTGCTCTGGCTGCCAAGAAAACTGAGGAAGAAGAACTGGTCTGGCCATTGCCGCCGGAGAAGCCCAGGATCAAGTTTGTCAAAATTCTCAGCTCCAGTGATGATTATGCTTCCGGTTTAGTTATCTGGTTTAGAAAGGTAATCCTTGGAGAAGGTTCAGCTGAGAACAAGCTGGATAGGCCGTTTAGTGTGGCTGTCAATTCTCAGGGCCGGATCTATGTGACAGACAATGGCAAGGCGCCGTGCGTCATCGTCTTTGACGAAGGAGCTGAAAAGAAAAAGGTCTGGCGCTTCGGTGACAGCGGCCGGTTTGCCCTGGTCAGCCCGATTGATGTGACAGTCAATGAGAATGCCAAGCTGGTATACGTATCTGATTCGATACTCAAAAAAGTGGCGGCATTCGATTTTGACGGGAATTTCAAGTTCCTGCTCGACCCGGAGGTGGAATTCGCCAACCCGACCGGCCTGGCCTACGACCGGGTCAGGGACAAACTGTATGTGGTTGATACCAAGGAGCACAACATTAAAGTATTCACTGGGGACGGACAATACTTAAGCACCATTGGCAAGAGGGGTAGTGCCCCTGGGGAATTCAATTTCCCAAGCCTAGTTGATCTGGATAGCAAGGGGAACCTGTACGTCAGCGACAGCATGAATTTCAGGGTCCAGGTTTTTGACCCAGAGGGCAATTTCCTGCGGACTTTCGGATCCGTCGGTGATGGGCCCGGCCAGTTCTCCCGGGCAAAAGGGATTGCCTTGGACAGTGAAGACCATGTTTACGTGGTAGATGGAGCCTTCAACAACTTTCAGATCTTTACCTCTGATGGCCAGTTATTGATGTGGGTTGGTAG
>JACDOJ010000086.1 GCA_017656135.1 Bacillota bacterium
AGTTGACTAAAAGAAGGGGCTTGCGTATAATTCACACTGTTCGGTTTTCAGGGTCTTATTGACCCATGGACCTTGACAAGAGAAGACACAGTATAGTTGGCGCATTGAAACGCTGAGGTCAAGCTAGTAAGGGCATACGGTGGATGCCTAGGCGCCAGGAGCCGAAGAAGGACGTGGTAAGCTGCGAAAAGCCACGGGGAGCTGCAAACAAGCGTTGATCCGTGGATTTCCGAATGGGGGAACCCGGCGGCTGTAATGAGCCGTCATGGCCGTCTGAACCCATAGGACGGTGCAGGGGAACCGGGGGAACTGAAACATCTAAGTACCCCGAGGAGAAGAAATCAAGCGAGATTCCCTAAGTAGCGGCGAGCGAACGGGGAAGAGCCCAAACCGTATTCGTGTTAAAGCCTACAGGCGTTGCGGGTACGGGGTTGTAGGGCCTGCTGGCTGGAGCTGTAGATCCAGCGAAGCGAAAGCTTTGCTAGTCGAATTGGCTGGAAAGCCAAGCCGAAGAGAGTGAAAGCCTCGTAGACGAAAGCGAAGCGGAGCTTGGCAGGTACCTGAGTACCGCGGGGCACGTGGAATCCTGCGGGAAGCAGGGGGGACCACCCTCCAAGGCTAAATACTCCCTGGCGACCGATAGTGAACAAGTACCGTGAGGGAAAGGTGAAAAGGACCCCGGGAGGGGAGTGAAAAAGAACCTGAAACCGTATGCTTACAAGCAGTCGGAGGGCTATGGATAAAACCAGCCTGACGGCGTACTTTTTGTAGAACGGACCGGCGAGTTACGCTAGCGGGCGAGGTTAAGTGTCTAAGGCACGAAGCCGAAGCGAAAGCGAGTCTGAAGAGGGCGAGAAGTCCGTTGGCGTAGACCCGAAACTGAGTGATCTATCCATGGCCAGGTTGAAGCGGAGGTAAGACTTCGTGGAGGACCGAACCGACCAGTGTTGAAAAACTGGCGGATGAGCTGTGGATAGGGGTGAAATGCCAAACGAACTCAGAGATAGCTGGTTCTCCCCGAAATAGCTTTAGGGCTAGCCTTACGTGGAGATTACCGGAGGTAGAGCACTGATGGAGCTAGGGGCCCAACAAGGTTACCGAACTCTTTCAAACTCCGAATGCCGGTAATTGGTGCGTAGGAGTCAGACTACGGGGGATAAGCTTCGTGGTCGAGAGGGAAAGAGCCCAGACCGTCAGCTAAGGTCCCAAAAGCCAGACTAAGTGGGAAAGGATGTGGGATTGCCGAGACAACCAGGATGTTGGCTTAGAAGCAGCCATTCATTTAAAGAGTGCGTAATAGCTCACTGGTCGAGTGATCCTGCGCCGAAAATGTAACGGGGCTAAAGTCTGGTACCGAAGCTGCGGATGGTTTTAGACCATGGTAGGGGAGCGTTGCCTGTGCACAGAAGCAGTACCGGAAGGAGCTGTGGAGCGCAGGGAAGTGAGAATGCCGGTATGAGTAGCGAAAAGAAAGGTGAGAATCCTTTCCGCCGAAAGCCTAAGGTTTCCTGAGGAAGGTTCGTCCACTCAGGGTTAGTCGGGGCCTAAGCCGAGGTCGAAAGACGTAGGCGATGGAGAACAGGTTGATATTCCTGTACCACCCAGACACCGTTTGAGCGAAGGGGGGACGCAGGAGGGTAGGCCATCCGGGTGATGGAAGTCCCGGTCCAAGCGAGTAGGGAGCAAGGTAGGCAAATCCGCCTTGCAGAGATCCTGAGACGTGAAGGGGAGCTGCGAGAAAGCGGCGAAGTGGCCGATCCCGCACTGACGAGAAAAGCCTCTAGCGAGGTGTCGGGTGCCCGTACCGCAAACCGACACAGGTAGGCGAGGAGAGAATCCTAAGGCGCG